>SIAR01000029.1 GCA_009691705.1 Phycisphaerales bacterium | reverse complement strand
TGGTTTCTCCAGCGAAGTGGTGTCGGCGGCATTTGCTTTGTTGACGAAGCTGTCGGCAGTATTTGTATCTGGATGTTGCAGCGTTTCGTCACCGTCTTGCGGCAAGTTGTGCTGTGGCGGGATTGTGTCGTCATCACCCATAGAAGAACGCAGAGTAGTGCGTCAAGGTGGGAGAGTGCAAAGCGGGTGTTGGCTTTAGCGCGGCCAGCACAGGCGTTTGCGGTTACGTCAATCAGTCAATCAATCGCGGATCAGTAGAGCAGCGAACGGCCGCTGTCACTTTCAAACTACGTCCACCTTGCTGACGCGCTCTGTGCCGGCGTAGAAGTCTTTCGGGTAGATATCCAGCGCGTCCTGCGCGTAGCTCAAGGGAATGATGCCTTGACTGCTGTCTGGCCAGATCGAAGCGATGGGACACGAGACGGTCAGGCACTCGCCCCCGAACGCGGCGAACTCCCACTTAACTCTCAGTGACAGTGCGAGTGGGCTCGAGATACGTGTAGCCCGCAAGACCCGTCTCATAGATCTTCATGAACAACTTGCTCTCCTTGGGAGTCAGTTGTTTCTTGCGCACCGCGCGTTCGCACTCGCGGCGAATCTCTGCGCCAAGTTGCGTCGCGTCAAACTGCACATACTTGAGCACTTCGGTAATCGAATCGCCTTCGACAATCTCGTCGACCCACCACTGACCGTTCTCGTCAAGTTTGATGTGCGCGACGTGCGTGTCGCCGAACAGATTGTGCAGATCGCCGAGCGTCTCTTGATAGGCACCGACGAGAAATGCGCCAATGAGGTAAGTCGATCCATCCTCATACTCATGCAGTTCGACAAACTTCTTGATGTCGTGATCGTCGACAAAGCGGTCGATCTTTCCATCCGAGTCGCAGGTGATATCGGCGAGCGTCGCCTTGCGAGTCGGGCGCTCGTCGAGCCGGTGAATCGGCATGATCGGGAAGAGCTGATTGATCGCCCAGATGTCTGGCAGGCTCTGAAAGATCGAGAGATTGCAGAAGTACATGTCGCTGAGCGTCGAATCGAGATCGGCGAGTTCTTCGGGCATGTGCGCCCCCATGTCCTTGCTCTTGTCGCGAATGCGCGCACTGATCGACCAGAAGAGTTGGTCAATGACCGCCCGGTGCTCTAGCGTGAGATAGCCCACCGAGAAGAGTCGCATCGCTTCTTCGCGTGCTTCGAGCGCATCGTGGTACTGCTCGAGCAATCGGCGTTCGCTAATGCTCTGGTGCAACTCCCACAGATCAATCAGTGGACGGGGCAACTCGCCGTCCACAAGGGGAAGTCCGGCCAACGATGCCGGAGGCGGCGATCGATCGGGACGATTCGTGCCGAGCACATCGAAGATCAAGACCGACTGCTGCGCGACCATCGCACGACCAGATTCCGTCACGATGATTGGATGCTCGACCCCTTCTTCATCGCAGACGCTCATCGCTTTGTAGACCACGCTGCTGGCGTACTCCTGCAATGAGTAGTTCGTCGAGAACTCGAAGGCGGTTTGACTTCCGTCGTAGTCGATTCCCATGCCGCCGCCGACATCGAGGTACTTGAGTCCAGCGCCCATCTTGACGAGTTCGACGTAGATGCGGGTGAGTTCGTTGACTCCCGCGTTGACCTGTCGAATGTCGTGAATCTGACTTCCCATATGGCAGTGCAGCAACTGCAGACAATCGGCCATGTCGCGCTCTTTGAGATAGTTGAGCGTCTCGAGCACTTCAGTCAGCGAGAGTCCGAATTTGGCTTTGACTCCAGATGAGTGGCGCCAGCGCCCAGCGCCCGGAGTCGCGAGATTCATGCGCACGCCGATCTTTGGACGCACACCGAGGCGCTTGGCGTATTCAACGATGAGTTTCAACTCGCCGATGTTTTCAATCACCGGAATGATGTTGCGACCAAGTTTCGCGGCGAGCGTGACAAACTCGATGTACTTCTCTTCTTTGAATCCGTTGCAGATGATGAGTCGATCGGGTGAGTCGGTGGTTAGTCCCATGACGGCGAGCAACTCTGGTTTCGATCCCACTTCGAGTCCGAATCCGAGTTCGACTCCGTTGCGCCGCACTTCTTCAACCACGCGGCGCTGCTGATTGACCTTGATTGGGTAGACGCCGAAGTACGAGCCGCGATAATTATTCTCGGCGATCGCGGCGGCGAATGCTTCGCGCATATCGCGCATGCGACGCTCAAGCAGATCACTGAAATGCAGCAGCACTGGCGTGTTCAGTCCCCGCTCGCGCATGCCGTTGACGACTTCAAAGAGATCAATCTCGTGACCGAGCACGCGCGTTGGACGCACGACGACGTGACCCTTGGCGTTTATGTCGAAGAATCCCTTGCCCCAGAGACGGGTCTGGTAGATCTCAGCTGAGTCATCGATCGTCCAGCGCCCTTCGAGCGATGCTTGACCTGATTTTGGTTTGCTCTGTTCAGTCGCAACGAGCGCCGGTCCGCGAATGGCTGCGACAAGTGGGGCGAGAGTCGGCATGAGAGTTGGTGTGAGAGTTGGACTGGGCGCGTCAGGAGTCTTCGTTGGAGCCATAGTTAGCGCGAATGCTACACCTGCGAGTGTTCATTTCCACATGGCTGGCGCAAAAGATTCTGGCATCGTCACCGACATCGCAGCCATCGCCGAGCCGTACGCCGCCGAACGGGGAAAGACTCGGTCGTTCCAAGTGCCTTCACTCGAACGAGTTTGCCAAAGTCGAGCGTTCAACTGCGCACGCAACGCCGCGCGCTCGCTACTTGGCAACAATTCGATCGCTTGAGCAGCGTGGTAGTGGGCAAACCAGAAGTAATAGGGAGCAACTCCGTAGGGGGCGAGGTGCGTGCCATTCTTCGCGCGACGCTTTTCGAGTTCGCCCCAGTACTGCACAAAGTCTTCGACGGCGCGTTTGATCTTCTGGGTGTCGCTGCGTCCCGCGAGGTAGAGGGCCGTCTCGGTGGCGACCATCCGTCCAATGGCGCCTGGAATCATTTTGGGCTCGATTCTTGCCTGTTTCGTGGCTGAATATGAGACATTTCCATCTTCTGTGCGGCAGCGTTCGAGCGCCGTGATCGCGCGTGCGACAATGCCCGCATCTACTGCGTGACCTTGCGCCTTCGCCTCATAGAGCGTCTGCAAACAGACTGGGGTCATGAATCCGCTGGTGGCTGAGGGCGTCTCGGCACCAGCGTCGCGCGCGTAGTTCCATCCGCCAGTTACTGGAATCTCAAACCTCTGGAGCGAATCGATGTACCACGCGAGCGCAGTTGCAACTTGGCTCTCGAGACCAACCGGAATGACCTTGTACTGGGCGAGGGCGAGCAGAAATCGCGCGCCATAACATGATGCCCACGCGCGCACGTCGTATCCACCCTGATAGGTGGAGACTTGAAGAAGGGGTTCGGTGATGCTCGTGCAGACAAATTCAGTTGCACGGCGAACGGCAGCCTTTCGCGCGTCGCTTTCTGCATATCCGGGAGCGCGAATGAGCGACTCGGCGACAATCGATGTGCCACCAACGCGGTAGGCGTACGGAATTTTCCCACCCACGCGGTAGACACCTTCGTAGGGCCACTCGCCTGTGTTGGGTCCTTCTTGCATCGACACAACGCGGTCGAGAGCCTCTTGCACGGCGAGCGCAAGATTTTCAGCGGAAGGAGCGGGGCCCACGACAAAAAAGAGTGCGACGAGGAGTGTGATTGGCATCGGTTCGTACGGTACCCGCCGCCGTCACAGGGCACGCAGAGAGTCTCTAGGATTGGTTCATGATTCGCATTCTCGCTGGTGAATATCGCTCCCGACAACTGCAGATTCCCCAAGGCACTGCAACGCGACCAATGGGCGCGCGCACGAAAGAAGCGATATTCAACATCTTGCGGGGCTGGTTTGAAGGCGCGCGGGTGCTCGATCTATTCGCAGGAGTCGGCACGATGGGTCTAGAAGCGGCGAGTCTTGGCGCGAGTCGCGTGATCTGCGTTGAACAGAATCGACAAGTGGGCGAGTACCTGCGCGCGAACATTCTGACGCTGGGATGCAGCGACCGCGTGCAATGGGTGCAGACCGATGCGCTGGGACCGGGTTCGATCGCTGCGGCGCCGACCCCTGTGGACATTGTGTTTGTTGATCCGCCGTTTGCGCTGATGGCAGATGACGAATCGCGGCAACGCATCTTCGCGCACATCACGAATCTCAGGCCGGCCCTCGCTGAGAAGGCATTTGTGGTGCTGCGCGCTCCCGAGTACTTCCCAGATTTGAATTTCGCCATCGAAGGGTTCACCGGTCCAGAAGCGCACAACTACGGAGCAGAGCAACATGTGTTGCTTTACATGCCCGATCGATCGAAGGCGGCGCAGTAAGAAATGCCTCAACCACTCGGTGACTTTCCAGCGCACTTGCAACGGGCGAGTCACTGGACGCGGCTAGTGAATGGCAGTGTTCCAGTGGTCATCATGCGTCCGCAAGATCGCGGCAACGCTCCCCTGCCATTTCTCTTGTGGTTTCACGGGCGCACCGTTTCGAAGGAACTCGACGCGGGTCGGTACTTGCGTCTCGTGCGCGCTGGCATTGCCTGCGTTGCGGTCGACCTTCCTGGTCATGGAGAGCGGATGAATCTCGCGATGCAGGATGGAACGCAGACGCTGCATGTCGTGGCGCAAGCCGCGCGCGAGATCGACGCGATCCTTGCCGAGTTGAAGGCGTTTGGCACACTAGACATGACCCGCATCGTGATTGGGGGGATGAGTGCGGGCGGAATGGTCGCGATGGTGCGCTGCTGCAAACACCATCCATTCTGTGGAATACTGCTCGAAGCGACAACCGGCGACTTCGGAGGCCAGCAGGGTCGCGCGATGTATCAGGATGAGTTAGTGCAGGCGATGAATCCGATTTCGCATCTCGAAGAGTGGCGTGACATTCCTCTCTTGGCGCTGCACTCGCAAGCCGATGCCTGGGTTTCGATTGTTGGACAGCGCAACTTTGTCGAAGCCGTGCGGGCGCGGTCGGCGAACCCCGCGCAGATCGTGTTGCATGAGTACGAGCACACCGGTGCTGCTTACGAACATATGGGATTTGGGCGGATGGCAGGCGATGCGAAAGATCGCGGCACGCAGTTCGTCGCGGCGTGCGTGGGAGTCTCGCCCTAGCGCGCGGCTGGTTTTGCTGCGGCTGGTTTCCGAATCGGACTCACACCGCGCCAGATTCGATCGCCTGAACCGCGGGCACAGATCGCTCGCAAGAAGGTGTCATATTCTGCGGCGAGCGTTGGCAAGTCGGCTGAAAAGTACGCGCGCAGGATGAGTGCGCTTGGGAGTGCGCGAACACCGCCGCGGTCGAGCGCCCGGCGAACACTTCGTCGATCATCGTCCGTCGTCACGGCGGATGCGAGTCGGGTGCCGATCGATCCAGTGACGGCATCCTGCAACATCATTTCGAGACCGGCGCGGTAGCGACCCTCAGACCCTTCGGCGAGAAAGTGCGTCAACACCCACACCTGCGCGTAGTACGCCAGCAAGCGCTCGCGACCATCGGCGAGAAATCTCTGAGGTGTGCCGGCGAGAAGTTGCTCGAGCGGAATGATTGCGCCTTGTCTCAGCGAATCGCGCAATTGACCGAATCGCTCGAAGTTTCGCCACGGTTCGAAGTTCGGCAGACCGCTCTCGGAGACGATGTAGCCCTCCATGTACGTCGAGATGCCCTCTTCAAGCCAGACTGGTAACTCGGCGCGAAAGACTGCCTGCGAGTATTGATGCCATCCCTCGTGCGCAAGTATTGTCAGGGTGTCATTTGCACCGATGTCATAGAGAATCGCAGTCGCATTCGAGGTGTATCCGCCGCGGCCGAGACTGAGGTATGCCTCGGCATCTTTGTCAAGGCGCTCGACTGTGAATGCTGCCCACTCCTCACGCGTTCCAAAGATGTACGTCTCGAGCGGCTGCGATGGGGCGGGAAGAGTTCCGAGCGCACTTGTGTAATGCGCCAGCGCACACTCGGTGAACTCTGGCAGATAGCGCCGCAATTCTGAGTTGCTCAGAGTCGTGCGAATCTCGAGATGTTCAGTGACGATCTCGTGACCTGTGCGCGTGCCATGCGTCCACGGGGCAACACGAAAGGGCCTGCGAAGTGCGGCCTCGACTCTCGGATCAACACTTGGATCAACATCAGGAACCCTGCGCCGTCCTTGCATGACTCCTGCCCCGCCATCACCAATTGCAGACCCAATGGGCGCATTCACTGGCGCACCGGTGGTGGAGAGCGACGATGCATCGAAGAGAGTCGAGTGCGATGGGGCACACCCCACTGCGAGGCAGGTGAGTGCGCAGGAAAGTGCGCGGGTGCAGAGTGATGCGATCTGTGTCTTCATTCGCTTCGCTTCAAACCGACGATGCCAGCAATTCAAGAGCTCGCCGCCCAGCTGCGAGATCGGCTTGCGCCTCGCTGAGCATACGCCGCGTCTGTTCAACGACCTCAGGTTTTGCCTTCGCGAGGTAGCCGGGGTTGGATAGTTTGCCCTCGAATCCGCCCACCGCGCGCGACCGATCGGCGATGATCGCCTCGAGTCGGGTGCGTTCTGCATCAACATCGAGCGCCTCGGCGAGCGCCGAAACGAAGAGCTCGCACCCCGCAAATGAAAACCCCACAGCATCGGCGGGTCGGTTGCTTGCCACGACTTCCACGCGCTCGAGCCCAGCGAGAGTTTCGACAATCCCCCCCGCTTCATCGATGATTCGCATGATCTCTGGCAATGCGTGCAAGACGATTCGGCGGCGATCATTCACCTTGCGTTCGCCGCGGATGTTGCGAATTGCAACAACCAGTGCTTGCACCCGTTCAAACGCCGCGATGGCCTGCCCGTCGTTGAGCGCCGTGCTGGGCACTGGCCAACGGGCTTGCGTTGCCAGAGCGCTTGCCGGAAGGTCGAGTCCGCGCACACTCATCGCCGGAACAGATTGCACGGCAGTCCACAAGACCTCTGTCACGAACGGCATCACTGGATGCATGATGCGCAGGATGCCATCCATCACAGCTCGCAAGACCGCTTGCTGCACTGGGTCACTCTTCACAGTCGGCTTGATCGCTTCGAGATACCAATCGCAGAAGTCGCGCCAAACAAACTCATAGAGAGCTTCAGCGATCGGATTGAACTGGTATTGCGCAAGCGACTCCTCGATGCGTTGCACGGTGCGGGTGAACCGCGAGAGAATCCAGCGGTCGGCGAGGGCGATTGGAACGACATCGTGCGCGGGCGTGGCAGTAGTGCCAAGTTGGGCGAGTGCGAATCGCGACGCATTCCAGAGTTTGGTGGCAAAGTTGCGCCCGATGTCGAAGCGCGCCGAACTGTTGCGCGCGAGTGGCATCTCTGTCGTCGCTGTCACTGCCCCGGTCGATGCCCCAAATGCAGTGACCATTTTTCTCGTCGGATCAGTCGGACACGATTGGATCGGTGCTGCGACTACCTGTCCCGCTGGTGTGGTGATTGTGGTTGGCGAAAACGTCTCATTGGTAAATGGACAGAGCACATCGACCGGCAGCCTGACATCTTGCGTCGCGGTTGAAATCTGGGTCAGCACGAAGCGCATCGCATCGCTGCCATGGGTCGCGATGATGTCGCGCGGATCGACGCCGTTTCCAAGCGATTTCGACATCTTCTGTCCGAAGCCATCCTGCACCACGCAGTGAATGAAGACGTGGCGAAATGGCAATCGACCATTGAGGAAATACCGGTTGAACATCACCATGCGACTCACCCACAACGTGATGATTTCGCGCGCGGTCGAAAGCACTGCGCTCGGATTGAATGTCTCGAGCATGCCATCCATCGCAAAGCGCGCTGGATTTGGCCACCCCAGCGTGCTCATGGGCCAGAGCGCGCTTGAAAACCATGTGTCGAGCACATCGGCATCTTGCGTAAAACCACTCTCGACGAGCGCTGGGATGAGCGTTGCATCAAGCGACTCTGGAATGCAGACAAAGATCTCGATGCGACCGTCGGGAAGTGTGCGGCGCATCTCTGCGGCTCCGCGCGCCGTCCACTGCGATGCGCTAGGTGGTGCCGAGGAGTCGACAATGCGCGACCAGACGGGGATGCGGTGCCCCCACCAGAGTTGCCGCGAGATGCACCAGTCGCGAATTCCCTCGTGCCAGTGCTGGAATGTCTTGGCATAACGCGCTGGAAAGAAGGTGAGTTCGCCATCACCGCCGCGCGCACCACCCTGCGAGCTGACCTGCGTTCCATCGAATTGCGCTGGATTCATCGAACGCAGCGCACTGGCGCTGAGCCGCGGATCTGTGACTCGCACATACCACTGATCTGAAAGATATGGCTCAACTGGGACGTGACTGCGATAGCTGTGGCCGACGCCGTGACGGTAAGGCTTGACGCTCTCTAGCAGTCCCTGCGCTTTGAACCAGGCAACGATCGCCGTGCGCGCATCTTCGCGCGAAAGGCCGACGAATTGCTTCGCGTGCGCCGACACATCGCTCCAGCCGTGACGATCGCTAATCGATCCATCAGGAGCCAACACGTTGATCGCTTCTAGGGCGTGGCGCCGTCCAATCTCAAAGTCATTCGCGTCGTGGGCAGGAGTGACCTTCAAGAATCCCGTTGCGAACTCTGCCTTGGCATCGGCTGGATCTCCCCCCATCGCAGCTGGCATCACAACGTAATCGTCTTCAACAATTGGAATCACCCGTCCGACAATTGGTAGCCGCACGCTCTTGCCACGCAGGGCAGCGGCGCGTGGATCGCGCGGGTTGATTCCCACCGCAGTGTCTCCGAGCATCGTCTCAGGACGCGTCGTGGCAACGGTGATGTGGCCTGATCCATCTTCGAGTGGATAGCGCAAGTACCAGAAGAAGCCATCGACCTCTTCCATCTCGACCTCGTCATCGGCGAGCGCTGTTTGCGAGACGGGATCCCAATTCACGATGCGCTTGCCGCGCTCGATGAGTCCATCTTGAAAGAGACGAAAAAACGCCTCGCGCACGGCCGCGGTGCAGACTGGATCCATCGTGAAGCGCGTGCGCGCCTCATCGCACGATGCGCCCATGCTGCGCAACTGCGAGAGAATCACAGCTTCGTACTCATCCTTCCACTCTTGCACCTTGGCGACGAATGTCTCGCGCGTGAAATCGGTGCGCCGCTTTCCTTGCAATGCGAGGCGTTTTTCAACGACGGATTGCGTAGCGATTCCGGCGTGATCGGTTCCGGGCACCCACAAAGCATTCATTCCACGCATACGGGCGACGCGAATGAGAATGTCCTGCAGCGTGTTGTTGAGGGCGTGACCAAGATGAAGTGCAGCGGTGACGTTGGGCGGAGGAATGAAGATCGCATACGGCTCGCCGGCGCTCTTTGCTTCTGCGTGAAAGCATCCCGCGGCCTGCCAGCGCGCGAGGATGGATGGCTCGTGCTCACTGGGCGAGTACGATTTCGCAAGCGTGATTTCACTCATACCGAACCAAGTCTACAGATCGGTGATTGCGCCCCGATCGTTGGCGAACGTGTTTGGACGGCTGGTTGGAAGCGTGGTTGCGGTTGTGGTCGCGTTGGCAGTTGTGATCTCATCGCTGGTCGCCTGCGATCGTGGGGCATCAGATGCGACCATTGACGCGAAAGATCCGGCAGCGATGCGGACCGCGATGAGCGCGATCGAAGCATCGTTGCGCGGCGCTCGCAGCGATGAAGCCCTACGCATCGCAACCCGCTTGACCGAAGTTGCCCCACAGAATGGCGAAGCATTCGAGTTGCTTGCGCGTGCACAACTCGCCCGAGCGACATCGGCGACGATTCCCGAAGTCGTGCGTGACGCCCGCATCGCCGCAGCCGCCGCGTATGCGCAAGCGGTCGCTTTCTCGCCGCCGAGTGCTGGACTCCTCAACGCCGCCGGCGTTGCGGCGCAATTCTCGGGCGATGCAGCGGGCGCGGTGGACTATTTCGCCCGTGCTGCGGCGATCGATCCATCAAATCCACAGCATCCACTCTTTGCGGGACTCGCCCTGTTACAGGTCGAACGCTTCGCCGAGGCTCAACAAGCGCTGCTAGTTGCAAGAACTCTTGATCCCCATTCACCTTGGCCGCTCGTGGCGCTCTCTGGGCTTGCGCTGCACAGCGGCGATGCGAATGAGGCGCTTGCGCTTGCCCGAGAGGCGCGGCAACTAGATGCGCGCAACGACGAGTTGCGCGTTGCCGAAGCGAAGGCGTTACGAAAACTCGCCCGCCATGATGAGGTGCTCACGCTGCTCTTGGCACTGCCCCCAGCCGCGCAACTCACCGAGGCGATCACATGGGAGATTGCCGCGGCGCACGAGGCGCTCGGCGACAACGAGAGTGGCGCCCAAGCGTGGGGAAAGTGGGCGGAGATTTCGGGAAGCGCCGAGGCCGCCGTTGATGCCGCGCGCCGATGGACTGAGGCGGGCGATCCCATGCAGGCACAGAGTTGGATCGCCGTCGCGAAACAGCGCGGATGGCGTGGGGCAAGTACAGCCAAGTAAAGACACGGCCATATTTTGAGTTGATGCGCTCGCCCGGCGGGCTTACGGGCAAGACCAGCGCTAGCAGCAGCAGATTCTGCCCGTAACCGGAGTGGATTGCCGAGTGGGTCGCGCGAAAGAGTCGAATCAGCCCATCGCGCCGCGAGCTTGATTTGTCTTGGCGAGTCTGTGAGCGAAGGCGAGTCTGCGAGCCGCAGCGCAGCATCTCTGAGCCCCGGACAGTCTTTTGCGCAGCACCTCACGTCGTCAACCAACGCCCTCCATCGAGTCGCAACACTGCGCCCGTCACAAACGACGCCTCAAGCGCCAACCATGCGGCGCACTTCGCCGCCTCTTGCACAGTGCCGGCGCGCGCCAGAGGTGTGCGTGCGATGTACCGCGCCTGAAAGTCTCGGTCGCATCCCTGCGGAAACGCGACGACTCCCGGCGCGATCCCATTGACTCGGATTGCTGGCGCGAGTTCGAGCGCAAGCGCGCCGACCAGGGCCGTGAGTGCTCCTTTCGAAGCGAAGTACGCCGCGTGGTCGCGGTACATCCGTCCTTCAACGTGCATGTCGGTGAAGCAGACCACAGCTCCTCCGGCGGGCAGCGGACTCGCTGCGAGCTGGGCACGAAGCGCAGTTGTCAACATCAGCGGCGCGAGCGCATTGACCCGAAAGTGGGAGAGCACATATTCGCTGTCGAGTTCTTGGATGGGGCGCGCGTCGTATCGACCCGCGCAGTGCACAACCACGTCGAGTTGCTCACCCTTGAAACTCGCGGCCAGCCCGTCCACTGCACTTGCTTCGTTGAGATCAGCAGGGCGCAGTTCGATGTGCGCGTTGTGGTGTCCCGCTGCGATTGCACTCGCTCGCACCGCATCGACGGCGCAGCGCGCCCGGGCATCGTCGGTGCGGACAGCGAGCACGAGATCGTGACCCCGCGTGGCAAACTCAATTGCGGTGGCAAGCCCGACGCGCGCTGCGGCACCAGTCACGAGCGTGCGCGGACGACTCACTACCACCGCCCCGCTCACAACCCCGCTCACTGCGCATCCTTTGCACCTGAGTCGTCACGCCCATCTCCATGCTGCGATTCGAGTTCAGCGGCCGTTGGCGTCGGCGCGCGTTCGCCCGCTTGGGTCCACGCCTCGTGGCGCGCGCGTCGATCGGGTGGCTTTCGCTGCAGTGACATGCGTTTGACGATACGTCGAACCGCACCGATCGCCAGAAATGCAACGGGAAACGCAAGCAATAACACGACGAGCGCAAGCACGAGGCTGACGCCGAGCAGTTGTTGCGAATCGACTGGCGACTCCACCAATTTCATGCGCTCAGTATTACCATCGCCAAACAGCGTGCACGACGATTTTTCTCCATCCACAGTCGCGCTAGGTGCGCCGCAATCGCCACACCGACCGCGGTGGTGGTTGCGCAGATCGACAGCGGCAGTTGTTGCAATCATCGCCTTGGGTGTGATCGCGGCCTTGCTGGTGACCAACTCGAAAGTCGTGAGCAGTTATCTCGCGATGCGTCTGGGAGAGACGGCAGGCGGCGATGTGACCATCGAATCATTCGAGTGGAATGATTGGAACAACGCAACGCTGAAGGGTCTCACACTCTCTGCCACCGGCTGGGAGGGCGCGGGCAGCACGATCGCGCGGGTTGAACGCATCGATGTTGATTTCGACCTCCTATCGGTCGTTTGGGGGCAGACGCGACTGAGAGAACTATTTGTCAGCGGGGTCGAGGTGACCCTGGTCGAAGATCTTCAACATGGCAGCCTCTACAACTTTCAGCGGCTGACCCGACTGACGTCGCCCACGCCAGACTCGGGCAAGGCGGTCATGATTGAACGCGCCGCATTCTCGTCGGTAACCGTTTCGTTTCAACAACTTCGTGACAAAGTCACGCGTGAGCGCGCGTCGTTCGAGGCAGTCGCAACGCTCGAACCATCGCCAGACGACGCGAGTCGTTCGCTCTTTGATGTGCGTGTACCAAAGGAATCGATCCACGCCAGTGGCTGGTGGAATCAACAGACGTTGGCGTTCGACGTCTCTCTCGAAGGACTCTCGGTGGGCGATCGACTCGCGCTGATCATGCCGCGCACACTGCGCGCACTCGCCACCCAAATTGATGCGCAAGGAGTCGTCACCGTCGCGCGACTGACGAATGAACCTGGCGTTCCGTTGCACGGCGTCATGCAACTCGCCGATGTTCGCGCCACGCTTCCCACCGATGGATTCGCCGACTGGGTGCGCTACGAAAGAGGCGAAATCAAACCGGCGATGGGCTATCCACAGGTCAAGCTGCGTTCAGGAACGATCGAACTCACAGGATCGCAAATCGAATTCAAAGATCTCGACTTTGAACTCGTCAACACCTCGCGCGACGATCATGTGGCGAATCTGCCAGTACGGGCATCGCTGCTATTGGACTTCGCGGCGATGACGCGCGACAACTTTCAGTGGGACGATCGGGCAAAGTTTGCCCGTCAAGTGCGCGACTTTGCGCAGTTTGATCTGCACGTCATGGTTCCTCATTTCTCGCTGGGAAAGACCGCGCTCGACTCAGCGATCGAAGTGCCGCGCGCTGCAGCCGAGTTCATGCGCAGTTTCGGCGTCACCGAACTCACCTTTGACTTGGGATTGACCCTCGCGCGACGTGCCCCAACCGTCAATGCCGATGGCACACTGCTCGCCAGCAAACTTGAGAGCTCAGCGACGCTCGTGATCACCGATGGGCATGGAGCGTTTGAAGAGTTTCCCTATCCCCTCAATGAAGTCGCTGCGACCGTGCGTTTCACTGGCATGGACGCCGACATTTCAGACTTGCGCGCGCTGAGTGCGGGTGGCGACAACGTCATGGTGCATGGAAAGATCACCAACATGGGTCCAACCGCAGGAGTCGACCTGACCATCTCCTCGGGCGGCGGTCCGATTGATGATGCGCTAATCAACAGTTTTCCCCACGACGAGCGTCTGTTGATCGCAAGTCTGTTTTGGCACGAGGGGTTTGCATCGCTGCAGGCAGCTGGGATGCTCTTCGATGCTGCGCAAGTTGCCGATGCGACTCAGCAGTTGCATGGCTGCGATAGCCAATTGCGGGAGATGACACTCGACGACAACTCAGACCCTGCCCAGATCGCAGAACTATCGGCGCATACTGGACGATTGCGCCGCATCATCGATCAGGGAGCGTTCACTCCGGGCGGCCGAGTTGCTTTCACGCTCAACCTCGCCCGCGAAGAACGGGTCGACGCTGATGTCGTCGTCTCGGGCGACATCCGCATCTTGAACGCTGACATTCTCCCCAAGGCGTTTCCATATCCCGTGCGCGCGACGGGTGGCGAGCTCATCATTCATCCCGATCGGATCGAGTTCGCCAAGGGAATCCCCTTTCACACATTGAGCGGCGCGCAAGGCATGTTTGACGGCACTATCGACCTCGTTACCGGCGACGGACCCGCTGCCTTTCAACCGCACCTCTCATTTTCCCTTTCGACCGAGCAACTCTCGCCGCTCTTCATGATGGCGATTCCGCCGGCAGCTGGCGAAGTGGTCGAGGGTTGGCCAGGCCGAACACTTTCGCAAGGCGGCAAGTTCATTTCACAGTTCGACGTGCGCGGCGAAGTCTCCCTCAATGGATCGATTGGATCAACCGTTCAGGGCCATCTCGATGTTGCATGTGACGTGCAACTTGAGAAGGGATCGATTCACCCCATACCGCAGGGGGGCGAGACGATGTTTGAGAGTGGTCTGAGTTGGCCCGTCGGCTTCGGACTCGACGATTGCGCGGGCAGTTTTCGACTCGACGAGCATTCAGTCATGGTGAATTCATTTACTGGATCGCGCCGCGGTGGTCGCATCGACGCGCACGGGAGTGCCGCACTCGATGGTTCAACCGCCGATGTTGCGATAGCCCTTCGCGATATCGATCTTGCCGAATACGCCATCAATCTGCTACCGCATAACGAGCGTGAACGCGCGCAAGACATCTGGCATCGCTACCAGCCCCATGGCAGATTTGATGCCGACATTCTGCTGGCAACTCCCCCCAACGGCGGCGCAATTGCCGCGACACTCACCGTCACGCCCAAGTGTTTCGGCATCACGATGGCGCATGGACCGGTCGATGCGCGCTTCGATTCGGGAACATTGCAAGTTCAAGGCGACACCGTCACGTGTCAATCGCTCGCTGGCACGATCGGCGCGCTGGGCGGATCTCACGCCGAACTCTGTCTAGATGGTCATTATGGCGGCGACGAAGGGGCGCTCGATCTCGTGGGAAGTGTTCGCAGTGGGCTGATTCATGGACCTGTGACTCGTGATCTCGGCACTCTGCTTGAGGCAAGCGGCGCGAGATCTTTTCTTGATCAATTCACTCCGCAGGGTGTCTACGACGCCGACTTCTCCTACGCAAAGTCAGCGGGTGCAAGCAACGGCGCATTTGAGATCGACGCCTGGATTCAAGAGTTATCTCTGGGCGATGCCGACGCGCGACTTGATTTGGCGTTTGAGACTCCAGCGCACATTCATGTCCGAGGCGAGGCGCTCGAGGTCTCTCCCTGTCGGGCCACATTCGTTGGCGGATCGCTCGAAGCGTGCGGATGGCTCGCGACTGATGCCAACAACTCGATTCACGCGGGTGAGTTTCAATTCGACCTCGAGGCAATTGGCACGGGATCGCATGTCATCGCCGCACTCCCCACCGCTGGACGTACTCCACTAAAAGCCATTGGATTCACCTGCAACGACATCTTGCGCGCCTCAACGAGCGTGCGCCTTTCTGGGCAGAATGGATCGCTGCACAGCGATGTCACCGCCGAAATTTCCGTCATGGACGCCGGCGTCAGCGCTGGCCTCGGCCTGTCGAAAGTGCAGGCTGATGTGCGACTAGACATCGCCTCGGATGCGCGCGGCACCTCCCTGCTGGCGCGGGTCGATCGCGGGTCGTTCCGTCTCGCCGATCGCGCTGTTACCGATGCTTCCACCACGATTCGCCTCTCACTAGGCGACTCGGCGCTGCACGTCGCAGAATTCGCTGGCGTCATTGGTGGCGGAAAGATTGCGGCGACTGCGCGCGTCGACCTCGGCGAACCGTACGGATACGACGCAGACTTTGCCCTGGCTGGCGTTGCCCTCAGTTCCCTGGCGCAAGCCGGCGATGGGGTGATTCTCTCGGCGTCCACACCACCGAACGAGGTCGGACTAGTCGATGGGCGCGTCGGAATCGGCGGCGACTTCGCAGACGCGACAAGTCGTCGTGGCCGGGGGGCCGCTGTCATTCGCCAAGCTGAACTCGCGAAGATTCCGATCGCTCTGGCACTCTTGCAAGTCACACAACTGAGTCTCGCGTTCAACTGTGTCGTCGAACGCGGCGACTTCGAGTTCACGATTGATCAAGATCTGTTGAACTTTCAGAGATTCAGCTTGAGCTGCGCAGATGTGACTCTCGATGGAGAGGGATGGCTCAACATCGAGAGCACCGACCTCGCCCTGCGCTTGCGCAATCGCGGTACCGTCCCAATTATGAGTGACATTTTGGGCGGTGTCTCGAACCAGATCTTTCAACTCGATGTGCGCGGAACCATACGAGAGCCGGTGGGTTCGCTCGCGCCCCTGCCTGCTCTGCACCCCCCACCATCGCTACCGCCAGCACCAACATGCGATCCATCACAACCGCTCGCTCGATTACTGCCATGAAACGAAAGTCACCCGCCGCTCATTCACGACCGCACTCTCCCCAGATTCGCGCCGCAATTGACAGCATCGTCGCGCTCGTGCAGCCCGAAAACCTCGCCGAGGCCGAGCTCGCCAAGCGTCGCATCTTGATTTCCGAAATGGTGGCGACTTCGCTGAGTCTCTTTGGCGACGAATTGACAACAGGCGAATTGCGCCTGGTTCGGCAGGCATTTCGCGAAATGCGCGCTGGCTTCACGATGTTCAACCGCTATCGCGCCCTGCACAAGATCGCCGTCTTTGGCAGTGCTCGTACGCCACGCGAACATCCCGACTATCAGGCGGCCTTTGAGTTTTCACGACTGCTCGCCGCGCGCGGATGGATGACGATCACGGGTGCAGGCCCGGGAATTATGCAAGCGGGAATCGAAGGCCCCACCCCAGAACAGGCCTTTGGCCTCTCGATTCGTCTGCCATTCGAAGACAAACCAAATCCCGTCATCGCCAACGATCCGAAGTTGTTGACCTTTCGATATTTCTTCACCCGCAAGTTGGCGTTCATGGGAAACGCCGATGCCGTCGCAGCATTTCCAGGAGGATTCGGAACGCAAGATGAAGTCTTCGAAGCGTTGACACTGGTGCAGACGGGGCGCAACGCCATCGTTCCAATCGTGCTCGTTGAGGGACATGATTCCCAAGGCGCGCCACTGGGATACTGGAAGAAGTGGGAGACCTTTGTGCGCACTGCAATGCACGAGACAGGATGGATCAGCCCAGAAGATGAGTGCCTCTATCAAATCGCCGACTCTCCAACAACCGCAGTCGACCTCGTCACAACTTTTTATCGCCGCTATCAGTCGAGCCGCTACGTCGACGACCGGTTGGTGATCCGACTCGATGCCCCCCTGCGGGCGACCGCCTGTGGCGAGTTTGACCTCGAATTCGCGGCAATTCTGGCCTCGGGCGGTTTTACGCAAGGCACAGAGTTTGACGGCGACGATGCCCCGGCTGGCACACCGCGCCTCTGGTTTCGCCACAATCGCAAACACTTCGGACTAGTGCGAAGACTCATCGATCGGATCAACGAACAATGAACCGCTGGGCGCGCGTGCTCATCGCACCGGTGGCAGTCACCGCGCTCGTGCGCTGCACCCCCACGGTCGGCGACGATTCACCACTTGCCTCCCCCCCACCCGACGCAATGACTGCAAGCGAGACGGTGCCGCGACCTGAGCGCGATCCAATCATTTTCCAAGACCTCGCCGAGATGAGTTCGAATGCGCCACTCATGCGAGTCACCCTTCCCATCGCCGATGGCAACAGCGATGGGATCGCAGTCGTGCGCTGGCAGGTCTTTGACAATCCAACCGTCATTGCAAACTTTTTTCATGAGCATCCGCCGACGGCGATCGACTCTTCGAAGATCAAGCAACTTGCAAGCAATGGGTTGCTAGTTGCCCAAGTCGAACTCGATGCGATTCCGGACGCGCTTGAGAAACTCGGCGGCACGTACGCCAACATTCGCGCCTGGCTCGGGCAAGCGACCGACTGGCATCAACTCACCGCGCTACCAATTCGCGGATCACTCGCAACCGTTGTCAACGGTTCGACGCGGCATCTCAGCGATGGATCGCTGCAACTTCTGATGCGCGGTTGGACTGTTCCCCTTGAAGCGGGGGCAGTCACAGACATCGAGATTCTGCCCGTTTTCTCCCCTGGTGGCCGTGTTCCTGGCGCGCGTGCAACTGTGCGCGAGCCAATCACGTCTGCGGGACTATTCGCATCGCTTCCGCGCGGAAGCGCACTGCTTATCACCGGGATGGCACCCAAGAGCGCACGCGCGCAGAGCGCGCATGGACCGAGCGCTGGCCCACCAGCCACCCACCCGCGCACACTCGGCGAGTTGTTGCTCACCCATGTCTCTGACGAATCGCAGCTGATTCCACAACGACCGCTTGTGATAATCATTCCACTTCTTCCAGCTCATCACTTTCCACTCGATGCTCCCGTAGACTCAGCGCCAACCGAGCCACAGTGACTCTTTCAACTCCCCCATTCTCGACGGACGATCCGCGATCGGTGCGCCACCGACGGCGCATGCTTGGGCTCTCGGTCATTCCGACCCTGCTCACGCTGGGCAATCTCATTTGCGGCTTCGCAGCGATTCATTACGCGAGCAAGCCGATCGGTCCAAGCAATATCATGGGGTGGAGCACCCTAACCATCGCAGGTGCGCTGGTCTTTCTTGGAATGCTCTTCGATGGACTCGATGGCTTCGCAGCCCGGCTGACCCGATCGGCGAGCGAACTTGGAGCGCAACTCGATTCGATGGCAGACATGGTGACCTTTGGAGTCGCCCCCGCGTTCATGGTGCTTCGACTCGTGAGTTACTACTACGGCGGTCCCGAGCATTACACAGGAATTCTCGGCCCAGACGCCGACAGCGTGTACGGAAAGATCATCTGGGGAGCTGCGGCGTTCTACATCTGCTGCACGGCGCTTCGCCTCGCCCGATTCAATGCCGAGACAACATCCGTCGACGAGATCGACCACCGTTATTTTCGCGGACTGCCATCCCCAGGCGCTGGTGGCACTGTTGCCAGTCTCACACTCTTGCACCAACATTTGATGGTTGTGCGTTTTCATGAAGCTCCGCCCGATGGCTTCGAGAGAACCTCCGCGCTGCTTCTTCCGCTAGTCACACTGCTGGTGTCGGCAGCGATGATCTCGCGCGTGCGCTACTCGCACATCGTCAATCGATACTTGCGCACAAGTCAGTCGTTCGCATTCGTTGCCTGGATTATGTTGCCGATCGTCTTTGCGATTTGGTGGTTTCAGGTGGCACTCGCCGTGTGTTTCACCATCTACGCGATCTCTGGTCCAGTGCAATTGCTCGTGCGCTCGCTGATCACAACTCCCAAGGCACGCGCGTGACATTGGCATCGCCACACAGTCGACTTGCCGATCGCTTCGGATCGTTCGGCGGTAGATATGTTCCCGAGACGCTCGTGGGAGCACTTGAAGAACTCGAAAGCGCCTACATCGCTGCGTGCGGCGATGAGTCATTTCAGCGCGAACTTGACGCACTGCTCGAACATTTCGTGGGACGCGCAACGCCGCTCACCCGCGCCGATCGTTTGACGAAGTTTGCCGGCGGCGCACAAATTGCCCTAAAACGCGAGGATTTGGCGCACACGGGAGCGCACAAGATCAACAACACGATGGGTCAGGGGTTGCTTGCCAAGCGCATGAACAAGAAGCGCGTCATTGCCGAGACTGGCGCTGGACAGCATGGCGTGGCGACCGCAACCGCCTGCGCGCACTTTGGAATCCCTTGTGATGTCTACATGGGATCGGAAGATGTGCGCCGACAATCACTGAACGTCTTTCGAATGAAACTGCTCGGCGCGACCGTCATCGAAGTGACATCGGGATCGTGCACACTCAAAGATGCAACCAACGAGGCGATGCGAGATTGGATGGGATCGGTCGGCGACACGCACTACATTTTGGGAAGCGTCGTTGGGCCCCATCCATTCCCAACGATTGTGCGCGACTTTCAGAGTGTGATCGGTCGCGAGTGCCGCGCGCAATCTCTAGCCCAGTTCGGTGTCCTTCCCAGTGTGATCGTCGCTTGCGTTGGCGGCGGATCGAATGCGGCCGGAATCTTTGCCCCCTTTATCGCCGATGCATCGGTCGCACTGGTCGGCGTCGAGGCGGGCGGTCGCGGCACTGGTGCCGGCCAGCATGCTGCACCACTTTCGTTTGGATCGCCCGGCGTGTTGCATGGTTCGTATTCGTATGTCTTGCAGAATGCCGATGGACAAACCGCGGATGTGCATTCGTGCAGCGCAGGCCTCGACTATCCGGGCGTTGGTCCAGAACACTCCTACTGGCGCGACGCTGGACGCGTGCAGTACTGCGCTGTCACCGATGCCCAAGCACTCGAGGGTTTTCAGTTGCTTGCCCAGCAAGAAGGCATTATTCCTGCGCTCGAAACCTCGCACGCAGTCTGGCGTGCCGTCGAAATTGCCCGAACACTTCCGAGCACTTCGCTCGTTGTAATCAATGTCTCAGGACGGGGCGACAAAGATGTCAACGAGGCGATGCGCTTGCTGGCGCTGTCTTGACGGGCTCAACATCCTTTGGAGTGAACTCGATCGCAATTGGATAGTGATCGCTCGCATATCCC
Source organism: Phycisphaerales bacterium (assembly GCA_009691705.1). GTDB lineage: Bacteria > Planctomycetota > Phycisphaerae > Phycisphaerales > SM1A02 > F1-60-MAGs104. The sequence continues at coordinate 3,441 of SIAR01000029.1, read as the reverse complement.
GCGGGTGGCGCATCGGTCTTCCAGTCATACGCATCGCCGGGATGCAGTGTCGACATGATGAAGAATGACCCTGGAACGACCTCGGCGGCGAATCCCGTCGAGCACATGATGTAATCGATCGGACGACCCGACTCGTGCGTCGTGTACTTCTCGCGTAATGCATCACGCTGCGCATCAGGAAGCGCGCGATCTTTCTCTTTGGCCTTGTCCGCCTCTGGCCGCGCGTCATATCCATTCACGAGACCCGCAGCCTTATAGAGTTTGACAACGTCTGAGTTTGGAGTCGAGTTGAAATCGCCCAAGAGCACGAGATTGCGCGCCGGGTTCTTCGTCAGGTCTGACTGAATCAACTCGATGATCTTGGCCGCCTCTGCGGCGCGATGATCTTCGAATGCTTTGCCCCCTGCCTTGTGGTGAATCGCATAGACGGTCAACTCGTATCCACCGCCACAATCGACGTCGACCGCCAGCGGGCTGCGCTGAAACTTTGTTTGATCATTTGGTATCGCACCATCTTTGCTCGGCTCGTGATCCTCGTCGGCGGGCGGCGGCGGCGCTGACGATTTCAGCTTGGCGTCCAGAAAAACCCGCGCATTCTTGAGGGGAAACCGCGACAGCACGGACTGCTCAACGCCGCGGTAGTACCCAGCGTCGAGACTCTCGACGAACTTGTAATCCATATCTTTGAGATAGGTGTCACGAAACCAGAGCAGTGCCTCTTTCGACTCGACCTCTTCAACCACGAGCACATCGGCATCGAGTTTGTGAATTGCTTTGGCAAGCGCATTCGCGCGGTCTTGGGTGACTCGAAGCTTCTCCTCTTCCCATTTGTTGTCGAGTGTTGGATCGTCGACATGGTCAAATAGGTTCAGCAGGTTGTAGGCAGCGATGCGGATCGCCCCCCCCTTTTTCGGCGGGTTCTCCACTCCAAATCGCAGGCCTGGCCCACGCTTTGGCTTCGCCGCCTTCGTCGATTCGCCCTGCGCCACAGTTGGCGCGCTGAGTTGAGCGGACTGCGCGCATCCCAAACACATGATGGCCAAGGCAGCCGCCGTGAAACACAATCGCTTGTAGGTGAACATGAACGAATAGTAACCGCTTACAAGACGACTCCCTACCATCGAACAATGCCCGCTTGGTCGAGTCGAAAGCGCTACGCGCAGTACCAACGTGATTCTGCAACGAACCGCAGCAAGAGCCGCGCCGAGAAGACGCTTATCACCCGCCACGGCACCGAGGTCAGTGCCAAGCGATCACGTTCGATCGGCCCGCTTTTGCGGGCGTTCGCGCGGTTTGTGCGCAGCGATACCCGCGCTGTGATCACCGCGCTCGGGTGTGCCACGATTGCAGCAACGCTCGAGTTGCTGCCTCCCGCCGCGACAAAGATTGCCATCGACAACGTTTTTTCAGGACTACCGCTCTCCGCCACGCTCACCCGCTGGTTGCCGTTTTCATTCCGCACGCTCAACTCACCAAGCGGACTATTGACGGCGCTCGCCGTATCTATCGTCGCGCTCTCATTCGTCGCTGTCATCTTTGGACTCTTTGGACGGTGGCTCGCCACGCGCACAGTCAAACGGGTGCAGAACCGGGTGCGCCGCCTCGTCTTCTCGCAAGCGATGCGACTGCCGCTAGCCCGCATCCAATCAATGCGCACAGGAGGATTCGTCGCGACATTGCGCGAGGATGCGGGTGGAGTTGGAGACCTCGTCTTCAGCATGCTCTACAACCCTTGGCGGGCGCTCATCCAGTTGCTTGGCAGTCTGGCCGTGCTCGCGGTGACTGATTGGCGGCTACTCATCGGCGCAGTGCTGTTGCTTCCGGTCATCGTGCTGACCCACCGCACCTGGATCGGCCGCATTCGTCCGATGTATCGCGACATCAAGGTCACGCGCGATCAAATCGACGCGCACGCCACCGAAGTCTTTGGCGGCATGCGCGTCGTGCGCGGCTTCGCTCGGGCGCGCACCGAAGCACTGCGCTACACAGAGGGCACACACTTGATGTCTCGTCAAGAGTTGCTGGTGTGGTGGTGGTCGCGAGGAATCGACCTCGCGTGGGCGCTCTTCATTCCGCTCGCCTCTGCGGCATTGCTCTGGTATGGCGGCACGCAGGTTTTGCGCGGAACGCTCACCGCCGGCGATCTCGTGCTCTTTCTCACCTACGTGATGATGCTGCTGATACCGATCCAAATGCTCGCTTCGAGTGCGACTTCTTTTCAGACGAATCTCGCCGGACTCGATCGCATTCTCGACCTGCTGGGCGAACCGCACGAAATGCCCGATCGACCCAGTGCGGTGCGACTCGCAAAGAGTGCGATTCAAGGGGACGTTCGACTGCACGAGGTCTGTTACCGCTATTCGGGGGCCGACCACGATGTCTTGCACAACATCTCATTCACCGCGCGAGCAGGACAGACCATCGCGCTCGTGGGTCCATCTGGAAGTGGCAAGACGACCCTCTGCAATCTCGTCGCGCGATTCTTTGACGCGACATCGGGATCGATTGAGGTTGATGGCCGCAATCTTCGGGACATCACGCTCAATTCGTGGCGCGGCGGGCTTGGAATCGTCGAGCAGGATGTTTTTCTTTTCGACGGCACCGTCGCAGACAACATTCGCTACGGTGACCGGGATGCCTCTGACGCAAGCGTCAGGCGCGCCGCTGATCTTGCCAACGCCAGCGAGTTCATCGATCGCCTTCCGAGCGGGCTTGAGACGCACATCGGCGAGCGCGGCGTACACCTTTCGGGTGGACAACGCCAACGCCTTGCCATTGCCCGTGCACTGCTTGCTGATCCGCGCATCCTGATTCTCGACGAGGCAACGAGCAGCCTTGACTCGCAGAGTGAACGGTTGATTCAGGGAGCGCTCCTCACACTGGTGCAGGACCGCACAACCTTCGTCATCGCCCACCGCCTTAGCACGATTCAACACGCAGACCTGATCCTGGTGCTTGAGCAGGGATCGATCACCGCCGCGGGTACACACGCCGACCTCATGGAGTCGAGCGAGAAGTATCGGCAGATGGTGTTGTTGCAGACGGCGATCCCAGTGGTACTTCCAACACACTGAATGCTCTGCGAACCCTATCCTCGCCGCCGTGACAATGACATACGGCCAATACCTTCGGGTTCCAGAACTCCTCTCTCTGCAACAAACTGCGTCCAAGGGGAAGGATCATGATGAAACTCTGTTCATCATCATTCATCAGGTCTATGAACTTTGGTTCAAGCAACAGATTCACGAAGCGATCTTTCTGCAGCGTGCATTGGAAGCTGGCGACGATCCAACTTCTTTCTCAACGCTGAAGCGGATGCTGACGATTCTCAAGACGATGGTTGGTCAAATCGATGTGCTCGAAACGATGAGTCCTGTTTCGTTTCTCTCTTTTCGATCGCTCCTTTCCAATGCCAGCGGCTTTCAATCTTCCCAGTTTCGC
>SIAR01000008.1 GCA_009691705.1 Phycisphaerales bacterium | reverse complement strand
GCGAGAAGTGCGACGCGCTGGTGTACGACAAAGAGTTCACCTGCTCAGACATCGTGAAGCACTTCAAGCAAGAGATGGAAGCATTCTGGGCGGATCCCAAACTCTGCACCTGCCCATCGTGCGGCACGCGCGTGCCCAAAGCTGCACCGGGCACCAAGTGAGTCATTGCGGCGAAAGGGACTGGTGCGTCTCTGAAAGCTGCTTGAGCGCGCCGAAGGTGAAGACTCTCGGCTGTGGTGCAGGCACAGACTTTGGAGCATTTGGATCGCGCGTGGGAAGAGTCGCGGGAAAATCTTGCATGACTCGCAGAACCACGGTTGGACTGTCAAACCACCGCCACCACATTCCCATCGGCTGAACGCACGTCGCGAGTGTTGGATATGCCAACTGCGTCTACTGCCACTGCGGCTCGGTCATGAAGATGAACGATTTACTCTTTGGTGGTGCGGCGAGATGGGGAGCAAACAGGCGTTCGACCGCCGGGGCACTCGCGACCACCCGTCCAAGATAGAAGTCCAACGGCGGATAGAGGAATCCAACGAGCACCGTCCCACTCTGCGCGATCAATGATGGCAAACGCACCGCCCATTCGTTGTGCCAGATCACGCGCAAGCTCATCGCTTGCAACCAGTAGGTCATCGGAGGCTTGGTGAGATGTTCGTGGCCGCGAAACTGCGGAACGATCCACGATCCGCCGTCCGCCATCAGTGCGCTCACGCTCGCATATCGCCCCTCATCTGGACTGTGCAAGTCGTGGTCTCCCGCCCCGACCCAGACCAATGCCAGTGCAACGCACAGCACGACTCGGGGAATCCAACTGTTCATCGATGGGTGAGCGCAAGTTGGGTTTCTTGCATTGCGCATCGCTAGACTCTCTTGATGCGCCCCCTGCGCACCATTGATCTTCATACCCACATGTTGCCCGAGCGCTGGCCAGACCTGCGCGAGCGCTATGGCTGCGGCGGATGGGTTTCTCTCGATCACTGCGCCCACTGCCGTGCGCGAATGATGATTGACGGCGAAGTCTTTCGCGAAATCGAATCGAATTGTTGGGATGCCGCGCAGCGCATCGCCGACTGCGATGCATCACATGTCGACCTGCAGGTGCTCTCGACTGTTCCCGTGATGTTTTCGTATGGCGCGAAGGCAGAGCACGCGCACGACCTCTCGCAGTTGCTGAACGATCACCTCGCCGGCGTTGTGCGCGCCCACCCAACGCGATTTGCCGCACTCGCAACCGTGCCGATGCAAGACTCGGCACTCGCCGTGCGCGAACTCGAGCGCTGTATGCGCGACCTCGCCATGCCTGGCGCGCAAATCGGCACCAATGTCAATGGACGCGACCTTGATGATCCCGCCTTCGCTGACTTCTTCGCCGCGGCCGAATCGCTCGGCGCGGCAATTTTCGTGCATCCCTGGGATGTTCTGGGTCGCAAGGAGACGCCCCGCTTCTGGATGCCGTGGCTCGTTGGAATGCCCGCCGAAAGTGCTCGTGCGATCTGCGCTCTGGCCTTTGGCGGTGTGCTCGATCGCCATCCGCGGCTCAAGTTGTGCTTCGCCCACGGCGGCGGATCGTTTCCATACACACTCGGACGCATCGAGCATGGGTTTCAAGCGCGCCCAGATCTCTGCGCGACGCACTCACAGACTCCGCCGCGCGACCACTTGAAGCGCCTCTACTTCGACAGCATCGTGCACGATGAAGAGGCACTGCGCTATCTCGTGCGAACTGTTGGCGCAGATCGCATCGCAATGGGATCGGACTATCCATTTCCTCTGGGCGAGAATCCACCAGGCAAGTTGCTGCGCGGCTCACAGTGGCTCAGTCACAGCGAACGCACTCGCATGCTCGCAGGAACGGCGATCGAGTTTCTCTCACTCTCGCAAACAACACTATGACACACCCAGCCGCGCAATCGATCTTCGATCTCACCGCCGCTGACATTCAGCCAACGCGCGACTTCGCGCAGTGGTGCGATGCGCACGATCCACTCGCAGCCTTTCGCAGTGAGTTTGCGATCCCTACAGATGCGCAGGGCAAGCCACTCGCATACCTCGTTGGAAACTCGCTCGGTGTGATGCCTCACGCGGCGCGCACACGCATCAATGAAGAGCTCGATGATTGGGCAAAGCTTGGAGCAGAGGGTCACCTGTACGGTTGTCGTCCGTGGGTGAGCTATCACGAGTTGTTTCGGGCTGGGCTTGCCGAGTTGACGGGCGCCCACGCGCATGAGGTGGTCGCGATGAACACACTCACCGCGAACTTGCATTTTCTCCTGCTGAGTTTCTATCAACCAACGGCGACGCGGCGGCGCATCATCATCGAGCGCGGGGCGTTTCCGAGCGATCGCTTTGCAGTGCATTCACTCGTGCGCATGGTCGGCGGCGATGTGCACAGAGATGTGATCGAACTTGCACCGCGCAGCGGCGAAGAGTGCCTGCGCAACGAAGACATCGAGGCGACGATCGATCACACGGGCGACGCGCTCGCACTCGTGATATTGGGCGGAGTGCAGTACTACTCGGGACAGGTGCTCGACATGCCGCGCATTACCCGCGCTGCCCACCGCGCCGGCGCAAAGTGTGGATGGGACCTCGCCCATGCAATCGGCAATGTGCCGCTTGCGCTGCATTCGTGGGGTGCAGACTTCGCCTGTTGGTGCTCGTACAAATATCTCAACGGTGGTCCAGGTGCTGTTGCAGGTGCATTCGTGCACGAGCGGCATCACGCCGATCCGCCGCCGCGGCTCGAGGGATGGTGGGGAACGAATCCGGCGACGCGGTTCGAAATGGGACCAGACTTCGATGCTGGCCCTGGCGCCGATGCGTGGCAAGTGTCGAATCCGCCGATTTTCTCGCTTGCGCCGCTCTTGGCGAGCTTTGACATCTTTCACCGGGCTGGTCTCGATCGTTTGCAAGCGAAGTCGCGCGCGATGAATGGATTCATCGAGATCGCACTGCGCAAATGCGGGCACGATGCGATTCGCGTCTTGACTCCAAGCGCGACACACGAGCGCGGCTGTCAACTTTCGCTGATCGTTGCTGGTGGCACTCCCGTCGCGCGCGCTGTGTACGACCGATTGCTTCCGCAAGGGATCGCCTGCGACTTTCGCTACCCGAGTGTGATTCGCGTCGCGCCGGTGCCGCTCTATAACACCTTCGACGACTGTTGGCGGTTGATCGCCGCGCTGACTGCGCAGTGATTCACTTCCTACACTTGAGCCGTGTCGAAACGCGTACTCATTGTTGGCGCTGGACTCGCTGGATCACTGCTTGCGGTCTATCTCGCCCGCGCTGGATGGACCGTCGAAGTGCGCGAACGTCGCGGCGATCCGCGCGCTGCTGGGCACATCGGCGGACGATCGATCAACCTTGCAATCAGCGCTCGCGGACTCAAGGCACTGCGTCGCGTTGGACTCGAAGAGGCAATTCTGCGCGATGCGATTCGCATGCCTGGGCGAATGATTCACGCCCGCGACCAATCGCTCAATTTTCAGCCCTACAGTCGCAATCCCGCGCATGCGATCCAAAGTGTTTCGCGAAGCACGCTCAATCTCACGCTGATTCGCGCGGCGGCGGCCGAGGCTGGTGTAACGATTCGTTTCGATCAACGCTGCACCGATCTTGACGCGACTTCGGGCAGCGCGACTTTTCACGACGATCGAACGGGCGAGACTTCAACCGCACAGGCCGATCTCATCGTCGGCACCGACGGCGCGTACAGCGTTCTGCGCGGCGCGATGCAGAAACAAGAAGGCTTCGACTACCAACAGTCGTGGCTCAGTCACGGATTCAAAGAACTGCATATTCCAGCGGTGACGAGTGGTGCCACAGCTCCTTTCGCAATGCATCCCCATGCCCTGCACATTTGGCCGCGCGGTGGTTCGATGATGATCGCGCTGCCGAATCCTGATGGATCATTTACCTGCACAATCTTCTGGCCGCACAAGACGACGGCATCGGCGGCAGGATTTGATTCGATCGCAACGACCGAGTCGGCGCGCGCCCACTTCACGAAGCACTACCAAGACGCGCTGGCGCTGATGCCGACATTTGACCACGACTTCGTGAACAATCCTGTTGGATGGATGATGACCGTTCGGTCGCGCCCGTGGTCGATGGGTGGACGGGTTGCGCTGCTTGGCGACGCCGCGCATGCGATCGTTCCATTCTTCGGACAGGGCGCCAATGCGAGTTTCGAAGATTGTGAGGCGCTCACCGATGCGCTCGCTGCCTCACACAACGACATTCCTGCCGCGCTCGCCGACTACGAACGCGCGCGCAAGCGCAACACCGACGCGATCGCTGACATGGCCCTTGAAAACTTCATCGAGATGCGCGACAAGACCGCGTCGCGACTCTTTCGCTGGCGCAAGAAGGCGGAGCACTTCATTCATGGGATGGCGCCATCCATTTTTACTCCTCGGTACGACATGGTGAGTTTCGACACCATTCCATACGCCGACGCACTGGCGAAATCGCGCCGGCAAGATCGGGTGATCACGATCAGTATTAAGTTCTTGCTCGTGGTCGCTGTTGCTGTCATCTACGCGATCGTTGCGTTGCTCTGGCGAGGCGCGCTGTGATTGGGACCATCGCCTCGACTGCCAGTGCCGCGACGCGCAGACTCGGTCTTTCAACGGGCGTGATCTGTCTGACGCTCACACTTGCGGGATGGTCGACTGTTCCGCTTTTTCTGCGCCATCTCTCGCAGCACGTCGACTTCTGGACAAACAACGGTTGGCGATATGGCGCGAGCGCCATCTTCTGGTTGCCGGCAATTGTGTGGGCCGCACGAAAGAATCGACTTCCCGCTGGCATCTGGCGCGCTGCGATCATCCCAAGTCTCGCAAACATCGGCGGACAAGCGGCGTTCACCGCAGCCTTTCACGAGATGAATCCAGGACTCGTCACCTTCGGTCTGCGCACCCAACTCATTTGGGTCGCGCTGGGCGCGTGGTTTCTCGTTCCTACCGAGCGACCAATCATCGCCAGCAAGCGCTACCTGATCGGGGCTGGCATCCTGCTCGCTGGACTTCTGCCCGTGCTGCTCGGCGGAGACATGTCGATGAGCGAGATCAACGCCAAGGGGTTGACGCTGAGCATCCTCTGCGCAATCGGATACGGAATGTACGGACTCAGCGTGCGCCGATTAATGCACAACCATCACCCCGTGATTGCATTCGCGGTGATCTGCCAACTCACGGCAGTCGGTCTCATCGTGCTCATGTTCTTCTTCGGCCGCGACCACGGCATGTATGTGCCGCAACTCTCTGGAACGGTGCTCGCCGCGCTGGGCATTAGCGCATTCATCGGCATCGCCGCAGGACATGTCTTCTATTACATAAGCATCGCGCGCATCGGCGTGGTGATCACAAGCGGTGTTTTGCAACTTCAACCGTTCCTCGTTTCGGCTGGCAGTTTCTTTATCTTCGGCGAGTTCTTCGCCTGGTGGCAGTGGGCCGCCGGGGCCGTCGCACTCGGCGGCGCCTATCTCATGCTGACGGCGAAAGGCAGTGGCTCGAAGCAGATCACAATGGCATCGACGGAAGGGTCGGACTGATGGAAGCACACACCGTTCTCAATCTCATCGACGGATCATTCTCTCCTGCGCGCGGCGGCGCGACGATTTCGATTTACAACCCCGCGACTGGCGAACTACTCGGCACCGCACCCGATAGCACCGCGCATGATGTCGATGCCGCGGTCGAGGGGGCCGCGCGCGCCTTTGCCGGGTGGTCAGCACTCGCTCCTGCCCAACGCGGCGCGCATTTGCACGCGCTCGCCGCACTGGTCGAACGCGACGCCGAGGCGTTCGCCCTCGCGGAGTCGCGCGACACTGGCAAGCCACTCTCGCTAGCGCGTTCAGTTGACATTCCGCGCGCAATCGCCAACCTGCGTTTCTTCGCCGATGCAGTTTGCGCACAGCACACCGAAACATTTTTGAATGCCCACGCTCGCAGCGTCGTGCACCGTCGCGCCCTGGGCGTTGCGGCCTGCATTTCACCGTGGAATCTTCCGCTCTACCTTTTCACTTGGAAGATCGCCCCCGCCCTCGCCGCCGGCTGCACAGTCGTCGGTAAGCCAAGCGAAGTGACACCGATCACCGCTTCGATGCTCGCCCAGCGTTCCATCGAAGCTGGGTTGCCTGGCGGCGTGCTCAACATCGTCAATGGCCGTGGACCACTCTGCGGCGCAGCACTCGTGGCGCATCCGCGTGTCGCATGCATCACATTCACCGGCGGTACGGCAACTGGTGAGACAATCGCCCGTGCTGCGGCGCCGTCGTTCAAGCGCACCGCGCTCGAACTGGGTGGAAAGAACGCAACAATTGTTTTCGCCGATGCACTGCATGGCGAGCAGCTCAGCAAGAGCGTGCATGGCGTGGCGCGCGCGGCGTTCACGAATCAGGGGCAGGTATGCCACTGTGGATCGCGCATCCTGATCGAACGCAGTGCGTGGGAGATATTCGTTCCTGCCCTCGTGGCACGGGCGCGCGCCCTTCGGGTGGGCGATCCACTTGATTGTGCAACCGACATTGGATCGCTCATCTCGGGGCAACATTTGTTGCGGGTTGCAGCAGCAGTGGATGGCGCCGTGCGTGATGGTGGGCATCTGCTCTGTGGTGGATCGCCCCTCGATCCGTCGCATCTTCCCGAACAGAATCGCGCTGGGGCTTTCTATCCGCCGACACTCATTGAAGGGCTGCCTGCGACAGCCAAAGCGAATCAAGAAGAGATCTTTGGACCAGTCGCGACACTGATTCCATTCTCTAGCGAGAGTGAAGCAATCGCGATTGCCAACGGCACACGCTTTGGACTTTCAGCAAGTCTCTGGACGGGCGATGCAGACCGCGCGCAGCGCGTCGCCCGCCAACTCGACTGCGGCACAGTCTGGATCAATTCGTGGATGTTGCGCGACTTGCGCGCACCAATCGGCGGAATGCGGGCCAGTGGACTCGGTCGTGAGGGTGGGCAAGAGGCACTGAACTTTTTCGCTGAACCTGTGGTCGTCGTCACACATGAGGAACCCCAATGAACCAAGACTTTCACTCGTCGCGCGCCCCCGAACCAGTTGGTCCCTATCCACACGCGAAGCGCGTCGGCGATCTCGTCTTTCTAAGCGGTGTTGGACCGCGCACCCGCGGCAGCGCGATCATTCCTGGAGTCGATCCATTTGATTTCGAAGTGCAGTGCCGTGCCTGCTTCGACAATGTGCGCGCAGTTGTTGAAGATGCGGGACTCGCCTGGACAACCATCGCCGATGTCACGATCTTTCTCACGAATATGCAGCGCGACTTCGCCGCCTACAACCGCATCTATGCCGAGTACTTCGCTGGACCGGGCAACCCTAATCCCACGCGAACAACGCTCGAGATTGGCGCGCTGCCGACACCGATCGCGGTCGAGGTCAAGGCGATTTGTTGGGCGGGCAAGTGATTCGTTAGATCGTGCGCAGCGCCGCGCGCACTGGGCTCGCATCGAATCCTTCGAGTGCCAGCGGCAACGCGCACAATTCGTATTTTCCTGCCGCGACACCGCTGAGCACAAGTCCCTCGATGATCGCAACGTCGCGAGCGTAAAACCGTTGATGCGCTGGAAGATCTTTCGAGTCTGCGCAATCAACGCTCGGAGTATCGATGCCAACGAGTTGCACCCCGGCGTCGGCAAGGGCATCAACGAGGGCCGGCTCGAGCGCCAGAAAATGTGCCGTCCACTCTTCTGGATTGCAATATGAACTCGTCGCGATCAAGATGCGTCGCGTTGTTGGCTGCCACCCCGCGTTGACAGCGAGATGCGCGCGCCCGACGCGGGTGATTGTTCCCAGAAACTCGGCGCGCACTCGCACCACTTCGCACTCCCCCCAGTAGAGGTCGAGTGGCTGCTCTTCAATCGTGCGACCGTCTCTGCCGTAGTGACTCGGGGCATCGGCGTGTGATCCAAGATGCACAGTCGTTCGCAGCGTGCTCAGGGTGATCGCATCGCCGCGATGCATGTCGAACGCGACCTCGCGGGTTGGCGCGGTATCACCAGGAAAGACTGCAAGTCGCGCTGAGATGCGCGGCGAGATATCGATGATGGCGCCGCGAAGTGTCACGACTAACTCTGCATCGCCGTGCGTCCACCATCGACTGGGAGGTTGACGCCGTTGACGTATGCCGCAGCAGCTGAAGCGAGAAAGAGTGCGACTGCCGCAATCTCTTGCGCCTCGCCGAGCCGTCCCGCAGGAATGGTCGCAATAGCAGCGCGCTCGACTTCGTCGACGGTCGAGGCAGAGCGGGTCGCCCGACCGCGAAAGATCGCCGCAAGACGCGCGGTGCGGGTGAACCCTGGCAGAATCGTGTTCGCCGTGATTCCAAATGGAGCAAGTTCACCCGCGAGCGTGCGCGCCCAATTCGCAACCGCGGCGCGAATCGTGTTCGAGATGCCCAGTCCACGAATGGGGGTGATCACCGATGTGCTTGTGATGTTGATGATGCGTCCGTACTTTGCCTCGCGCATTCCTGGCGCGCAGGCTTGCACGATCGCCTGTCCGGTGAGCAGATGTGACTCAAATGACTTCGCGAAGTCTTCTGGCGCGGCATCGATCGCCAGCCCTGCCGCAGGACCTCCCGTGTTATGCAAGACGATGTGCACGGTGCCGTGCGACTGCACGTGCGCACTCACTGCCACTTGCACCGCCCGCCAATTCGCATAGTCGACAAGCAATGAGTGGTGCGTCTGTCCCGCGTTCACCGAAAGCGCCTCGAGCACTTGCGCGAGCCCATCGGGATTGCGTCCCATTAGAGTGACGGTCGCCCCCGCGCTGGCAAACGCCTCGGCACATGCTCGGCCGATTCCTTGTGTTGCGCCACCGACGAGTGCATGGCGACCGACAAGCGAAAGTGGACAGGGCGACTCATTCATTGTGTTCATAGGCGAGAGACTAGCGAAGGGCGTTCTTCATCATTGCCCCCATCCGCCACTCATCGAACGCGACATGTCAGGCACTTGACCTTGCATCGTGTTCATTTGCGCTTGCATCTGCTGACGCTGTTGCATCATGGCGCTGAGCAATTGCTGATTCTCTGCGGCAGTCTGGGGAGGGCGCGTCACTGCCAATCCTTGTGGGGTTTGCACAATGAAACTGCCCCCCGCTGCGGCAGGCGCGCCTGATTGCGAAACGCCGCCTTGTTGCGCAAGCATCGGCGCGCCAAACGGCGTCTGAGGATTAGAAAGTCCTGGCGTCTTACTCGTCTGCGTCAGCACGAGTTTCACCGTGCCCGCGGGTTGATCTCCCACTTGAAACATTGTGTTCCACACTATTGAACCATCGGGCTGAAAGAGAAATGTCGTGGCGAGTGAGCGGGGTTGGCCATCCGCTGTCAAGAGTGTGTTAGATGTGACGAATGTCAACGCGCTTGCAGCGTCGTCGTATATCCCAGTCGAGAGAAACATCGAGCGATCACCGTTGGTGATCTCGCTGCGGGTGAATCCGACTCCGGGAGTGAATCCCATCACGTCGATTGTTTGAAGTGCTGATCCTGAAGAGTTGAACAAGACGTGATCGCCCGAGAGAAAGTTTCCACCAAGCGTCCAACCGAACTGGGTCGTTCCCTGAAATGGGCCGCTCGTGGTGCCATCCGCGGCGATCGATGTTCCTTGAACGGCCCACGATCCGACAAGTTGGGTGAGAAGTGCCAACGCCTTGGCATCGTCGGCTCCGGCAGGGGCGATGGCTTGCAGTGGCGCGCGAGGTGCCTGCTGTGCCTGCGGTGCCGGCTGAGATGGCTGTGCCTGCGGCGCACCTGCCCCAAGAATCATTGCGATCACTGCACACGCGACCGACCCAACGATCGATCCAATCACAAACGACTGCGTATTTGTCTTCATTTCGCAGAGGGTACCGAAGCAGGAAATGTGCGATAGCACACGCCGGCTTCGGTGAACAACGCGCGGGCAAGTGCCAAGGAGCGCTGCCAATGCTCGTCGCCCCCCGCCGTCTCGTGCGTCACAACTTCAGCAATGCCGCACTGGATGATCGCCAGCGAACATTGCACGCAAGGACTAAACGTGCAATACATCGTGCACCCCTTGGGAGTAACTCCGTTGCGTGCGCACTGCACGATCGCGTTCAGTTCTGCATGACAAATCAAGTCGTACTTTGCCGGTCGCTCGAGTCGCTCAGGATGGTCGGCGATTCCCTGCGGAAGACCGTTGAATCCTGTGCTGATGATCTGCCGGGATGGCGAGACGATGATCGCTCCCACGCCACGCGATGGATCTTTGCTCCACGTGGCAATGCGTTGTGCTAGGTCGAGAAAGCGAAGGTGCCAGTGGTCGGCGAATGTTGGTGTTGCACTGATCATTGTTAGCTCGTGCGTTTGAGTTCGACGGCATGCAGACCCATGAGTGGACCGCGCAACGAACCACCAGTCTTCACTTCGATGATCGCGCGACCGGCACTCTCCACGTGCACCGATCCGACGTCTACCCTTTGAAAGTCGCTGCTGTCGGCGGTTGATTGCGTCTTGCCGCGCAGCACGACTTCACCCATCTGCACAAAGAAGTCCTGCCCAGCCAGCTCGGGTGGACAGGCTTGTATCACCGTCACCGCATAGTCGCCAGGCTTGGTGAACTCAACCAGCCAGCGCGCCGAATCGTTCGAATCGATCCACGACTCGAGCGCTCCAAGAGAATCTTCTGCCTGCACAAGACGCAGAGTTGTTCCGACAATCTCTGCCGCCGTCGCATTGAGACGAACGAGCGCGGCATCTTGCTTTGTCACGATGCCATTCTCAAGCGGATTCACCAACGCCATCGGCTCGGGATGCTCCTTCACTCGTGCCAGCAGGCGCGTGATTGCTTCTTGCACCGTCGACGAGGCGAGGGCGTACGACTTTGTGCGGTCGGCGCGGGCGATGTTGACACCAACAACTCGCCCATTGAGATCAACGAGCGGTCCACACATTTGGTCAGAGCGCAGTGTCGTGTCATGCTGAATCACGGGACCGAATCCACTCGAGCGCCGACTCGCTGGAAACCGCGGCGTCGATGGCGAAGGACCGTGCTCGATCGGTCGCGGAGTGAGTCGCGCGCGCAACACCTCTTCGCTCCCACCATTGAGTCGCACGATGTCGATGATCTCTCCAGACGCATGTCGACGCACAACCTCTCCCAACTGCGGTTGGTTTTCGACGGTGGTCTCGGCGATGCGTGTAATGAAATCCCCGGTCCGCACCCCGGCGCGCGCCGCTGATGTTGCGGGCGACACGACCACCACGATGACTCCAGCCTTGTCGCCGTGCGCGGCGCGCTCTTCGTCGGTTACGGGTCGCACCCGCACGCCGAGATATGGAGTCGACCTATCGCTGCGCCCCGGTTGATAGGTGTCGAGACTACGAACTCCAAATGCAACCGGGCTGCCATCGCGGCCAACCGTAAAGAGCAATGCGCCAGCGGCCGAGGTGGCATCCCCATCGAAGATCGGCGCTTCGAGCGTTTCATTCACCCTGAGCAACATGAGGTCGAGCTGGTGATCAACCGCCATGCGCTTGGCAGCAACTGTTAACCCATCGGGCAGCGCAACCGAAACATTCGCGCTTGTCATTCCGACTTCGGATGCCTTGGCGATGATGAAACCATGCGCGTCAGCGACTGTGCCGTAGCACACGAGCCGGTCGTCTACGAAGACTCCCACGGTCATCATGATTGCATCGTCAACAACCGAGGCGATCGCTTGCAGAATCTTTGGGTCGGCTTTGTGTGGAGCAGTTGTTTGGGGCGGACCCGTATCAACAATGCGCTGTCCGCTGCCATCGTGCGGCTTTCCTTCGCGCTCGTTCTTCATATCTTCTCCCGTTGCCGCCCCTTGCTGCATGTCGCTGAGGTGCGACTTCGCGAAGTCGACGGTCGTTGCCGCGTTCATCTCAGGTTCGCCACCTGCGGTCGAGTTGATGCCGATGAGTCGTCCATGCAGATCGAAAAGACCGCCGCCAGAATCTCCCGACGAGAGTGGCGCATCCATCCAGATCGCGATTGCGTTTGCACCGTTGAGCCTTCCCAAGCGCAAGATCGGCGGACGAAATGGGTCTTTCTCGATTCCAAATGTGTGCCCGAAAGCCAGCACCCAATCGCCTGCCGCGGTGGTGTTCATCGATCCCAATTCTGCTGCGGTCAGGGTGAGTCCGGTGGGATCGAATCGCACGACACCACAATCTTCGGTGCCGTTCCAATGCAACCCAGCAGTCTTGCCGGTCGTGGTGGTGCCATCTGAGAAGTAAATCTTCGCTACGAGATCTGGACTTCTGCAGACATGACCCGCGGTGAGAATCCAACCATCCGTTGAGATGATTGTTCCGCTGCCCGCCCCGCCTCCAGACGAGTCCATGATCTCAAGGCCCACGCAGGCCTTGAAAACTTTAGCGCGCACCGCTTGCACTTGCTTCTCGAGAACCTTGGCACTCTCGATGTCGATGATCTCGAACTTTTCGCGCGCGGCAACTGCGACCGACTGCGCATGGGATGCACAGACGATGGCGTTTGCAATGAGAAGAGAGAGGATCATCACGCGCCGCACCTAATCAGGGTAGCGAGCGGTTCAAATGGCAATGTTCGCCACAGTGTGCTCAAGTTCGCGCAGTCGTTCCGCAATCTTTCCCATCGATCGGGGACGCCGTTCGATCTGCAACGCGAGACACTCCATCACCAGGTCAGAGAGGTCGCCATTGAGACCCGCAACTCTCTCGGCCGGAGCAACCGTGGCTGGGACAGCTTCAGGACTTCGCGCCTTGGTCGTTCCAGGCACAAGAACGGTCTGCGCGTAATCATGCACGAGTGCGCGGTACATCGTCGCCCCGAAGTTGTAGACATCGGTGCGTTCGGTGATCGCTTCTTTTGCAGCTTGCTCAGGCGCCATGTACCCAGGCGATCCTTGCGTGCGAGTCTTCACTGTTCCTATCGCGCACGATTGACCAAAGTCGATGATCTTTGACGTTGCGAGCGCCCCGCGCTCACCCGGCATCATGATGTTGCCGGTCTTCATGTCGGCGTGTGCGTATCCCTTGAGATGGACGTGCGCAAGCCCCTCGGCGACTTCAGCAAACGTGCGAACGTAATCACGAAGGTTCTGTGGTGGTTCTTCTTCTAGGGTGGCCGTGTCGATCATCTCGAGCACGAGTCCAACTTCGGTGACCTGCACGAGTGGACGCTCTCGCTTGAGGGTGATCGCCCTGCGTATCGCAGAATGCGAGAGGTGCCGAAGCGTGTTGTATTCATTTTCGACTTGCTTGAGAAAGCGATCGTCTTTGTCGCCGCGACTCTCGTCGAAAACGACGTGCTTCAGGGCATAGGTGTCGCCAGAGTCGCGATCTTTGACCGCGTACAATTTGCTGCGCGCACCTTCGCCAAGATAGGCGACAATTTTGTAACCGAATAGTTCGTCTGCAAACAACTTGGCGCTCACTTGACTGACTGCTTTCTTGGCTGGAACCAACTCAATCTATAGATCCCACAGAATGGTGTCTACCCCACACATATTGACATCCCGCACTGCACCAACCAAAGACGCAACCCACACGCGACGTCTTGGAAGCCTCGAGACTCAATTGATAGTACGAAAGCCATCCAGATTTCACTACCGAAAAGGTTGAATTACTGGTTTCTAAACGTGACGCAGGCTCACCCAAGACGTGCCGATCAGCGCCGAATCTGAGCCTCAAACTCGGCCGCTGGAAAGTGCTTTCCTGGGCTCTCAACCTTCGAAATATCAGAGTGCAGATAGACCGCAGAGCCTGGGATGCCAAGCCGGGCCTGTAGTTCGCGAACCAGAGCGATGAGTTCGCGCAGCTGTCGATCGGTGAAGGCGCGTCGGTTTCCATTTCCGACGAGACAGATACCGATTGTGTGACGGTTGAAGAGGTTTGCATCGCTGGCTGAGAGACTCGCCTTGCTTATGCCGGTTCGAACCTCGGCGGGACTTGCGGATGCGACGTGCGCGCCGGGAAGTTGTCGGTTCCAGCGATATCCAACGTGGACCACGCCGTCGGCGAGACCCTGTCCATTGCCGATCACGAAGTGGTATCCAAGACCCGAGAGCCCCGCCGCAATGTGGTCGCGGTCGAGCGTGACGTCATCGCCTGCTGGAGTGGATGAGTGGTGGATGACGATGCCCGTCCATTGACCGAGCACGACTGCTGCATCGCGTGGCGCGATTGGCGAAAGACCTGAGTCCTGAGAGAGCCCTGCCACGCCGCCAGCGGGTGGGGTGGTAGCGAGCAGTGTCGTACGCGCCGCCATGAACTCGGTCGGAGCTCCGCTATCGCCGAGTAGCAGCGCTCCCGTGACTGCGGTCATTGATCCAAGAAAGCACGCCCAAATGATCATGCGGCGGCGGGGCGAGCGAATCGAGTTGGTTGTTGCAGCAATGGTCACTGTGTCGACACTCCGACATTCTCTATCGGAAACACAGCGGTGAATCGTGAGTAAATCTTTGTGATCGAACGAGATTTATGTCTGCGGAGTGAGCCGAGCGCGCAGCGCAGGTTGTGGATTTCCAAACTCATCGGGGATTACAAGTTGTTGATTCTGCTGACGAAGCGAGTCGTAGGTCTCGAACTGTGACCGCGAATTCTTCTCTGGAAACAAGGGCTTTTGGCATCCACTCAAGAGAGCGCCGATCAGCAAAGCGTTCGCCGCCAACACGATGGCTTGGGTGCGGGCGCTATGCGATGCGCTAGATGTTGTGTGGGTGCCTTGCATGTGTGTGTCACTTCTGGTGTGGGAGTTCGTGCTGTGCTTGGAAGCTGACACCGGTGTGTCCGTCAGTGAATTCCAGTCGGGCAGTCACGCTGCCGCCGCAAGCCCATCCATCTGATGCGAGTGGCAACTCGAAGGTGTAGTGCGATCCCATCACTCCCCCGCGCCAAGCATCGCTCACCTGCTTGGGCGAGTAGACCGCGGTGGCGAGTGTGTGCGACGAGCCATCGGCATTCAATAGGAAGATTGAGAGGTTGATCCGTCCAACAATCTGAACGAACCGTCCAAGCCCATCGGACGGTGCCACATAGACCCTTGCCACACAAAGGTTTGTGCGCTGATTGGTTTCAAGGTGGCTCGCCGACTCTATCGCAACCCGCACCATCTTTGGTGTCGCTGCGATTACTTCTGGATCGATGCCTGTAAGCGCTTTTGATTCGTTGGCGAGGCTGGCGAGTTGCGCCTCGAGTTGCGCGTTCTTGGCTTCGAGCGATGAGACCTGCTCGGTGAGATCGCGCACTTGCACGCGCAGTGGATCATTGGAAGTTGGAGTAAGGGCCACTGGATTGCACGCGGTGAGCGCCACAAGTTCCGCGACGACGGCGGTGATTACCACCGCGCTTTGAATTCTCTGCTGCCAGAGTTGTCGAAGACCTTTCCCTTGCATCACGCCGCTCCAATCTTTGCGCTGGGTGGTTGATCACTGCGCGAAATGTTCATCGCGAGTTGCTCGAGTGCAACGCTTACATCGACGTTTGTCACGCTGACGCCTTCCGTCACGGCGAGGCGCACTGGGGCAAAGTTCAGGATGCCACGTACGCCAGCCCCACAGAGTTGAGATGCAACGTTTTGGGCTGCACCGCGCGGAACAGCGAGCATGGCGATCGTGACGTGATGCCTACGAACGACCTTGCGCAGTGTGCTCATGGGCTGCACTTCGAATGGACCAATCTTCTTGCCCACAACCCGCTCATCGCCATCAAGCACAGCGACGATTCGAAAGCCCTGCGCGACGAATCCACCGTATCCCAAGAGCGCGCGGCCGATGTTTCCTGCACCGATCAGCAGCGTTGACCAGCGACGATCGGTTCCAATCACACCGCGGATCGCCTCGAGCAGCGAAGCGCAGTTGTAGCCAACACCAGACTGCCCACCCTCACACGGTCGTCCAACATGCACAATCCATGCGAGATCTTTGCGAACCTGCGCGCTCGAAAACCCGAGCGCGTCGCCTAGAGCGCGTGAACTCACCGTCACGTCACCTGCGGCGATCATCAACTGCATCTCCCGCAGGTAGAGGCTCAGGCGGTGCGCGGTCGGCCGCGGTATTGGCAGGTCCTTGGATGGCACCTCATGAGTCTAGTGCTAGAGTCTCACCATGCATCTCGTCGATGTTCTCGCACGCGACTCGTTTACTGCGAGCTTTGAGTTTTTCCCTCCCAAACAAACCGTTGGATGGGATGCGCTCTTCGCCTCGATCGCCGAGTTCGAGTCGCTCAAGCCTTCGTTTGTGTCCGTCACCTACGGAGCTGGTGGGTCGACGAGACAATTCACACACGATCTCGTGGTACGAATTCGACAAGAGACAAGCCTTGACGCGATGCCGCACTTGACGTGCGTCAATCACACGGCGGCTGAGATCGACGCTGTTCTGACGCGCTATGCAAAGGCTGGGGTCTCAAACATTCTCGCCCTTCGCGGCGATGCGCCGGCGGCGAGTGGATCAACTTCGGGCGACTTTACACATGCCTGCGATCTCGTGCAGGCAGTGCGCGTTTTCGCGGCGCGCGGTCAACATCCAGACGCGCGCGGATTTGGAATCGCTGTTGCCGGATATCCCGAGGGTCATCCACAAACTCCCAACACGCTCTTGCAAATGGATCACCTCAAGGCGAAGTGCGATGCAGGCGCAGACCTCATCATTTCGCAGTTGTTCTTCGACAACCATGCATTTTTCGATTGGTGCGAACGATGCGAACTCGCAGGAATCAAGGTTCCGATTCTCGCGGGCATCATGCCCGTGACATCGCTTGCCGGACTCAAGCGGATGGCAGACCTTGCGGGCGGAACGTGCTTTCCTGCGGCGCTTTTGCGGGCGGTGCGCAGGGCGCAGGATGATGCCGAAGCAGTTGGTCGCGTGGGCGTGCATTGGGCAACAGAACAGTGTCGCAGTCTGCTCGATCACGGCGTGCGCGGAATTCACTTCTACACGCTGAACAAGAGCGAGGCGACGCGAAAGATCTATGAGAATCTTGGAGTGCGCTCAACCGACGCGCTGCGTCAGTGACTCGCTGGCGACTCTCTGCGGAGTCACTGGGGAATCTGCGGCGTCACTTCAGGCGCGACGACTGATGGCGCATCGGGCGCCTCAAGCCAAATCACTCGCAGGGCGTGGGTCAGAACTTCATCGCTCGCATCACGCTCCATGAGTGCCAGCCCGCTCTCGATCATCGCACGATCATTCAATTGATGCCCCACATACGCGGCAACCAATCCATACTCGCTCGCGTACTTCGAACCTGCGCCGCGCTCGAGCGACTTCTTGCCTATCTCAGCGACGCGGGCTTGCGATCCGAGAATCTCCATTCCGTAGCGGGTATCGATCATCTCGGGCCACTCTGTAAACAGGCGCCGCAGCGATGTCGCTGCAGAGAGTTGCAATCCGGCAGCAACTTGCGCATTTGAAAGCCCAGCTATTGGCAGTGGATGCGCTGGTGCGATCTGGGCAGCTGTCGTGAACACCTTCTCTGCCGAGATGTACCGCCCATCGCGCATCGCCCGATCAGCGGTTTGCAGAATCGTGTCGAGCGCCTCACGCGTTCCGGCGTCGAGTTGGTTGAGCACTTCGCCGTGCGCGAGCATTAAGTACGCCTCGTCTGGGGTCAGTTTGCGCAGCATCTTCGAAGACTCTTCCACCTTTGGATCACCCGGCGCAGCCTGCGTCGATGATTTCGATGCGGCGCTGCCCTGACCACCCGCGCCGTTCGCTGTTGGAGGCGCAGCGAGTTGGGCTGTATCTGCGACTGCTCCACGTGATCCGAGCAATCGATCAGTTTCATCGAGCGGCTCTGTCGGACCAAGTTGTAGCCGCGCGCGAAGGTCGCCGATGACTCCAGATGTTGTGCCGAGCGCTTCTGCCTCTTCGATCGCCGCTGCATCCGCCGCCTTCTGTGTCGTGCGGTAGCGCTCAGCGACCGATCCAAAGACGCGGTCGTAAGGCGCGCGCACTTCGCGTCGTTCGGGAACAACCGCACTCCCCCCCGCTGCGGATGGCGGCGCTGTCGGTGCCGCGCGCTGGGCCGCTCTCTTGCCACTCGAAAGAGGCGAGAGATATGAGCGCAAGATCTTCTCGCCACTCGCGCGACCCGATCGAAAGTCAGATCGAAGCAGAGCGCTGCTGTAGATGCCATGGTTGAGAGACTCAATTAAGTCATCGCTTGGCGCCAAACTCATGCCGCTGAACGGCGTCGCGAGCAGACGCGATGTGCGATTGTCACCAGTGCGCATCGTCCCGATCGGCATCGGTTGATACGCAGTGACAAAGTCGGTGTTTGTCGCACTTTGTCGCGTCAATAGGTCGAGGCGAACGCGTCCATTGTTCTCGAGAGTTCTAGTTGGTTGCACCAGCCCGCGGTCGCGGCCCGCGATCGCCAACACCGCCGAGTTTTCCGCCGTGTTGCTCGATCCGATTGCAGTTGGATTGTTGCCAACGAAGTCCCGGCGATATGCCGTGGCGCCGATGCCTGTGGCGACGCTGAACCGATCATTCATGGCGATGTTTGCGAGCGCATCTGCGCTTGTTGTCGCCGAGTTCGCTCGAAAGGCGCGCGTCGAGTCTCCAGCGGTTGCCCCGCGAAAGTCTTCAGCCGCGGTGTATCCGACGCTTCCCCGAAATCCCCGTCCACCAGCCACATCGCCAGTAACGAGCAGGTTGCGCGTTCGATAGTCGGAACTCGCGGCGGCGGCGTTGCTTGATACCCCTTGTTGCAGTCCGCGATCGAGCGCAGTTGCGCTGCCTCGGCGCAGATTGCCATCGAGTGCATTCTGTGAAATCGTCAACGCAAGCAATATCGAACTCAACATTTGCTTCAAGTGTACAACCACCCATATGCCAAAGCGCGCGGGATCTTCGAATCGCATCCGTCCCATAGCGCTTATTGCGACATTGGCGATGGTGGCAGCGAGTGTCGTCGTGGGAATCTTTGGACCGCGACTCTCCGAACGCGCCCAAAGCGCGCTCGTGCCGCTTGGTGATCTGGCGCAGCAGGCGCGCCAGATTGAAGCGCGTTTGCAGTTCGAAGCGTTGCATCGACCAAGTGGATCGGCAAATCCGACCCGCGAAATGCTCGCAGAACTCTGTGAGAACGCGCGCTTGGGGTCGTGGCGTCCACCAGATCTTTCGTTGGATGGATATCTGCTGATCGCTGCGCAACCGACTTCGCTCTCGGCCGACGAGCCAACACTCGCGCTCTTGTATGAGAACACGAGCGAGAGTGCAGATCGGTTTCTTGCACTCTTCGCGACCGCAGATCATGCTCAATTCGCTAGCTTTGACGAGTTTGGACGCATCGAACCCTTCGCAGTTGGACGCACGATTGTCGAGCCCGACGACGCGACGAACCCGCGCTCGAGTGCAACTCTAGTCTGGAGCGATGGCACGCTTGTGGTCCTCGCGCGTGCCGAGAGTGGCGACTCGCTCAAATCACTGCGCACCGCCTTGGGCGCTCCATAGACCTCTAGTATTGCGCGACCTATGAGCACGACTGCCTATATCACGACTCCGATTTACTACGTCAACGATCGGCCACACATCGGGCACGCCTACACGACCACAATTTGTGATGTGTGGGCGCGCGGATCGAGATTGATGGGTCGAGACGTGTTTTTTCTCACCGGCACCGATGAACATGGATCAAAGGTCGAGAAGAGCGCCGCCGCGCGCGGAGTCACACCGCAGCAACTCGCCGACGAGAACGCGGCTGAGTTTCAGCGCGTGCTCGCGACATTCGCGCTGACGAACTCTGACTTCATCCGAACGACGCAACCCCGCCATGAGCAACAGGTGCAGGCGATGCTCACTCGCCTCGTCGACTCGGGCAGCGTGTATCTCGGAACATTCGAGGGGTGGTACGACGAAGGACAAGAGGAGTACCACACCGAAACCCGCGCGCGCGAGCTCGAATACAAGAGTCCGATCAGCGGCAAGCCGCTCATCCGTGCAACCGAGCAGAACTACTACTTCAAGCTGAGTGCCTTCGCCGAGCGCCTCGCGAAACACTTCGCCGATCATCCGACTTTCGTTCGTCCCAACGAACGCGCCAACGAAGTGCTTGGACGATTGCGCGATGGACTGCAAGACGTGCCGATCACACGGACGAATTTCACCTGGGGCATCGCGATGCCAGGCGCGCCTGGTCACGTCGTCTATGTATGGATCGATGCACTGCTGAACTACATCACAGCACTCGGGCTCGGCACAGCAACTGGCAGCGACGGTGATCGTGCGCGCTATTGGCCTGCCGACTACCACGTCGTTGGCAAAGAGATTCTCTGGTTTCACGCAGTGATCTGGCCAGCGCTACTCATGGCGCTCGAGCTGCCTCTGCCCAAGTGCGTGTATGCCCATTCATTCTGGATCGCTAACGGACAGAAGATGAGCAAGTCGCTCGGCAACTTTGTCGACCTCCCCACGATCGAGGGATTCACTCAGCAGTATGGACTCGACGCATGGCGCTGGTACATGGCGACACAGGGTCCAATTGCTGCGGCTGATTCTGACTTCAACGCCAAACACTTTCACGAGATCTATACCTACGACCTCGTGAATACTGTTGGCAATTGTCCAAGCCGAATCGGCGCGATGATCGCGAAGTACTTCGAAGGCAAGCTGCCACCCGACAGCGATGAGGCGTCGCATGGTGGATGGCCGGCGATCTGCGAGGCGAGTGTTCGCGAGTGGGAGCAGTGCATCGCGTCATTCGACTTGCACGGCGCCGCGCGCACTGGCATGGATCTGCTGCGCAAGCTCGACGCATTTATCAATGACACTGAACCATTCAAACTCGCGAAAGATCCTGCGAATACTGCGCGCCTTGGATCGATTCTGAATCAGTGCGCGCAAACTGTGCGCGTGGCAGGAGTGCTTCTCGAACCATTCATGCCACAGAAGATGGAAGAACTCGCACGCGCGTTTGGTGGCGTTGCAGCGATCGGAACGCAATGGACGGCGCGTGCGAAGTATGGATCGATCGCGGTGGGACACCCTATCGACAAGCTCGCGCTTTATCCGCGCGTCGAACGCGCAGTGGTCGTCTAGGAACATCAACTCGCTCGTCAACCGCGACGGCGTCGCGCAGTGCCCGTGAGGCCCGCAAGCGCGATGAGCGCGAACGCTCCGGGTGCTGGCACGTGGCGCATGTCGAGGCTGACCGCGTCGAGCGACATATTGCTTGTCGTGCTCGCGAAGTCGACAACGAATCGGATCGGAGTGAACGCGCTCGGCGTGATCGCCCATTGCATCGCCCACGTTTGGATCTGCCCCTGACCGCCTGGAGCTGGGGTATCCGACTGCAAGGTGCTCGAGCCGGGCGCGAGCACAGTGCTGTTGCCGCTGTTGTCGAAGATCGAGAAACGAATCGAACTGAGGTTCACGGTCGTTCCGATGGTCGAAAGATTGACGATGACCGCGCTCACATCCGCAGTCAATCCGCCATAGATCGAGATTGAGAGTGGACCGCCCGCGCCGTAGAGATTGCCCGTGCCGGTGATGAAAGCTCCACCGCCAAAGTTGAAGAGTGCGGCAGCTGATTCAGTGCCTGCATAATTGGGAAGATTTGGACCGCCAAACGCGCTCGTGAATGACTCCCACGCATAGAAGTCTGCGTTGGTCGCTCCGCGCCAGGTAGGCACGACCGGATTCACGAAGTCTGCTTTCGCGACTGTGGTGATAAGTGATGAACAACCAATAACAACGCCAGCGGCGCAAATCCAACTCAACTGTGTCATGACACGTCCTTTTCTCTCAACCTTTTTCGAACAACATACGACTCAACTGAGAGAATAGGAGTGGAAGGTCAAAGGTCAAAGGTCAAAGGTCAAAAACACCGCTCAAGAATCTCAAAATACCTCGCGAGGCTCAGTACGCCTTCGCCCAGACAACGCGACGCGCGCTGGGCAGTCCAGTAATGACGCACTTGCCAGACTCTGGATTGTCATCGATCGGAATGCACCGAATCGTCACTCCGAGACGCTCTTTCACATCGGCTTCAACCTTGGCATCACCACAAAAGTGCGCGAATGCAAAGCCGCCGTGAATTGGTGTTGGAATGTTCTCTGCAACACTCGGCGCCGTGAAATACTCGTTGAACTCCTCGAGCGTATCGATCGTTTTCGTGTGCTCGGCTTGAAAGGCTTGCGCCTTCGCGAAGATTCCATCCTGAATCTCTTGAAGAAGCGCAGCGATCCCATCAACGAAGTCGCTTCGCTTGACCGCTGACTTCTCTTTGTGTGGTCGATCGCGCCGCGCCATGAAAACGCTCTCTGCAGCAATATCGCGTGGACCAACTTCAATGCGAACAGGCACGCCCTTCTTGATCCAGCTCCATGCCTTGTCGCCACCGCGCATGTCGCGCAGGTCAAGTTCGACTTGCACAGGTCGGCCATCGAATGATTGCTTGCGAAGATCTTCTGCGAGCGAGCGCGTCCACACATGCACCGCTGCGACATCTTCTGGTTTGTGCGCAACAGGAATGATGACGACATGTGCGGGCGCCAACTTTGGTGGAAGAATCAATCCATCATCATCGGAGTGCGCCATGATCATCGCACCGACGAGCCGTGTGCTCACTCCCCAGGAGGTCGTCCATGCAAACTGCTGGACACCTTGTGCGTCGAGAAACTGAATCTCACTCGCCTTCGCGAAGTTCTGCCCCAAGAAATGGCTCGTGCCTGCTTGCAGCGCGCGGCGATCCTGCATCATGGCTTCGATGCAATAAGTGTCGACCGCCCCTGGAAAGCGTTCACCATCGGTCTTGCTTCCTTGCAAGACGGGCATGGCCATCCAACCCTCTGCGAATGCCGCGTAGACCTTGAGCATCTTCATCGTCTCCTCGACGGCCTCTTCGCGGGTTGCATGCGCGGTGTGTCCCTCTTGCCACAAGAATTCAGTCGTTCGAAGAAAGAGTCGCGTGCGCATCTCCCAGCGCACAACGTTCGCCCACTGATTTATCAGGATGGGAAGATCGCGATAACTCTGCACCCACTTCGCATAGGTCGCACCGATGATCGTCTCGGATGTCGGACGCACCACGAGTGGCTCCTCCAGCTCGCCCGCAGGAATGAGTTTGCCGTCAGGACCGACCTCAAGTCGGTGATGAGTGACGACCGCGCACTCTTTGGCGAAGCCATCGACGTGTGCGGCTTCCTTCTCGAGAAACGACACGGGAATGAACAGCGGAAAGTATGCGTTCTTGTGCCCCGTCTCTTTAAACATGCCATCGAGCACGCGCTGCATGTTCTCCCAGATCGCGTACCCCCATGGCTTGATCACCATGCATCCGCGTACTGCTGAGTTTTCGGCAAGGTCAGCCGCGCGCACGACCTGCTGATACCACTCAGAATAGTTTTCAGAACGCGTTGGAGTGATCGCCGTCGTTGGATTCGCCATTGTTCAAGATTAGCGAAATTTACCGCTGCGTCACCCCAGCGTCACGCGCGCGAGATGCGCTGCGTCATCGCTCGAGCCGTCTGCAGCTTCGTCGCAACGAGCGCCCGCCGAGAAGTGTCGCGCGCCACCCGAACGGCGCGAGAGCGCAATTTCACAGCGCGATTCGCAACGGCACGACCCTCAGGGCTCGATCGATCGATCATTTCTGCGAGCATTCCAAGATCGCGGGCGCGTCCGAGTTGCGCAGCTGCGACACGAAGTCGCTTGCGTGCGACCAACTGGCTCGGCGTTGCGCAGAGTGCGAGTGCTTCGAGTTGATCGCCAAGTCGCTGATACTGCTTTCGCGTTTCATGCATCCACGACTCGGTGCGACCGAGCCACTGTTGACACGCAGCGATGCGAGCGCGTCCCCACGTTGTTGCGAGTTGCGCTGTGATCTCATGCCAATCGATTGGCGCGCCCGAGGGCAAGCGCATCGATCGCTCTGCAACTGAGAGATCAGCGAGCACATCTCGCACAGGTTGCGACTGCGGCGCAACCTGCAGCGCGGCAATCTGATGCGCCGACGTCGAAGTCAACGGGTGACTTCGCAGCGCACAGAGTTCTTCGAGCAACAGAGCGAGTGCATCGCGCTGCCTTGTCTCTGCAAGGCGTTCCTTTGCGCGGCGAATAGAAGTTCGGGCTGCATCCTGACCGCGGGGAAAGCCCGCGCGCAAGAGATCGCGAAGTGCGCCCAGTCGCTTCAGCCCGCGCCGAGCCCGGTGGATTCCAGCGAGGCGGTCTGCGACGGGCAATGTCTCGTCAGCAACTCTTTCGACTCCACGGCGCACCTGTGCGAACTCCTCGCGCAGCACATCGCGCGCAGTCACGCGTGCATTCTTGGTTGGATCGAGTTGAGTCGCCGATCGATCGGCAGGATCGCCCGCTGCCAGACTTGGGGATGGCCCTCGATGGCTCAAACTCTCGCGCTTGGCGCGCTGTTGCTCGAGTGCATCAAGCGCTACACGTGGTGCAATCTTGACACGATCTTTGCGCGCGATGACAGTCATAGTCTGGTCCTAAACGCAACAGAATCTGTGTGACTCATCGAGAGCCCCTTACTGCGCTGGTTTCGAACCATCGATGATGGCTTGCGGCGTCGTGCACGCGGGGGCATCCGTTGGAACAAGCCACATCTGCAAGATCGTTGGATAGAACGTCTGGCCAGCCGATCCTGTGAAGTGCACAGTGGCGAGTTGCATGATCCCACTCGGTTGTGCCGCGGTTGGATAGACAACATCGACCTCGGCCTTGCCGCCGCTGAGACGAACTTGGCGCACGGTCCATGCAGATGTGTCGGTCGAAACCATCGGTCGACCGACTCCGATGCGCTTTCCAACGAGTCGCCAGACTTGCACGGGCGTAGTTGGTGGAAGGTTGTAAACAATCTCAGTCGCAGGCGCGATGTTCTGATGCGCAAACTTCAACGCATCACCCATCAAGTTCGGCATCGGCTGCAGGCTTGGATCGGCCTTTGGTGCGCCTGGAAACTCGGGATAGGTCATCGTGCTCGTGCAACCTGGAAGACCAAGCACTACTGAGAGTGCAACGCACCCAGCAGTGAGACACGATGCGAAGATGAAAGATTGTTTGCGCATGGAATTACTTCGCCTTTTCGCGCATTACTTCTCTGCACGCTGCACGAACCAATACTCCATATCGATCGGCGCCTGCCGACCGAAGATGGTGACGAGAACCCGGACCTGGCCCTTGTCCGGGAATACTTCGTCAATTGTTCCTTCGTAACCTTGGAATGCACCTTCTTTGATCGTGACATTGTCACCCTTGTGCAGATCCATCTTGAGTTGTGGAGCTTCTTGCGCAGGCTTCGAATCGAACAACATCTTTTCGACTTCAGCAACCTGCATCGGTGTGGGGCGTCCTGCGGTGCCGACGAAGTCGCCGACGCCGAGAGTCTCTTTGATCAAGAAGAAGATGTCTTGTGGAATGCGACCTTCTGCCTCTAGGCGCATCTCAACAAAGACATATCCGGGGTAAAGCTTTGTTTCTGTGACGGTCTGCTTGCCCTGCTTGCCGAGCACTTTCACCTTCTCGGTTGGCACCATAATGCGACCGATGTGGGATTCCATGCCTTCGATCTGCGCCTTACGCAATAGCGTGGTGCGCACGGAATCTTCCTTGTTGCTCGCCACGCGAAGCACGAACCAATCCATGCCCTCCCGAAACATCGGCAGTTCGCCATCGGCGAGAACGGCCGTCGAGACGCCATGCGCGGTGATGATGCGTGTTGTCTCAACTCCGAGGCTTCGAATCGATTGAGCGGATGGCGCAGCCGTTGGTCGCACAGCACGCAGATTGCGCGGACCCGCTGGCTCGGCGACGACAGCCTCAGCCTTCGCTTTGGTCTTGCGCTTTGCCTTGGGCTTGCCTGCGGGCGAACTTTTTTCGCCAGCGACAGCGTTGGATTCGTATGAGTGAGAGATTTCGTTTTCTTCAGATTGATTCATATCAGCTACCAGGTTCCAGAACGCGCAGTTGAACAAAGAGCAGGAAGAACACCTGATCAAACACAAAGCAGCACAAGGCGATCACAAGGCTTGTGAAGATGACAATGACCGTCGAGCCAGTGACTTCACGTCGCGTTGGCCAACTGACCTTCTTCATTTCTGACTCTGTTGCGCACAAGAAGTCGACTGCGGTCGCACTTTTGGCGGTGAAGTAGTAAACGAATGGACAGCAGACTGCGACGAAGAGAAGACCGACCGCCCACGAAAGATAGATCGGGTTGATTCCCCAATCGATCGTCTCGAAGATGTCGTGCAACCACCAGCCACCAAGCATTGCGATCACGCCGCCTGCCGTTGCAGACAACACTCGCGTCCAATAGCCCTGTCCGAGTTTGTACATGGATCCTGCGTTTTATCGTTGAAAGAGAAAAGAACGAACACGTACAGAGCACGACTGGCAACACGCCAAAGAACACGCCAAAGAACACGCCAAAGAACACGCCAAAGAACACGCCAAAGAACACGCCGAGAGGGGATCGAACCCACGACCTGCGGATTTGGAATCCGCTGCTCTACCAGCTGAGCTATCGGCGTCTCGGCAGAAACAATCCAAGGTCATTTCCGCTTGATTTTGTGCAGCGTGTGCCGACGAAGACGGGGGCTGAACTTTTTGAAGCCAAGCTTCACCTTCTCAGCGATTCCGCCTTTGACGCGGATCTCTGCTCGGTAGTTCAGGTCACCCGTTTCGGTGCACTGCAGCCAGACATATTCACGATCGAGGCTTTTTTTTGCCATGACTTAACTCAGAATCTTCGAGACAACTCCCGAACCGACCGTCTTGCCACCCTCGCGGACGGCGAAGCGGGCGCCTTGCTCCATTGCAACGCCCTTACCTTCAAGATCGACCTTGAGCTTGACATTGTCGCCAGGCATGCACATCTCGGCGCCGATCAGAGTCAACTTGCCGGTGATGTCGGTCGTGCGGAAGTAGAACTGGGGCTTGTAACCAGAGAAGAATGACGTGTGACGACCACCTTCGTCCTTGGTGAGAACGTACACCTGGGCTTCGAATTCAGTGTGTGGCTTGATCGATCCTGGCTTGCAAATGACCTGCCCGCGCTCGATGTCGTTCTTCTCAACGCCGCGCAAGAGGCAACCGACGTTGTCGCCGGCGATTCCTGAGTCGAGCGTCTTCTGGAACATCTCAACGCCCGTGACTGTGGTCTTGATTGGATCGGGACGGAGTCCAACGACTTCGACTTCTTCGCCAACCTTGATCATGCCGCGCTCGATACGACCTGTTGCGACGGTTCCACGACCCTTGATCGAGAAGACGTCTTCAACGGACATGAGGAATGGCTTGTCGACTTCGCGCGTCGGATCTGGGATGTATGAATCGATTGCATCCATGAGATCTGAAATGCACTTGTTCTTTTCTGCATCCCCTGGATTCTGAAGCGCTGGGAATGCCGCGCCGCGAACAATCGGAATCTCAGTCGATGGGAAGTCGTACTTCTTTAAGAGGTCGCGCACTTCTTCTTCGACGAGATCGATGAGTTCTGGATCATCAACAGTGTCGCACTTGTTCAAGAAGACAACGAGGTATGGCACACCGACCTGGCGAGCCAAGAGAACGTGCTCGCGGGTCTGCGGCATCACGCCGTCGTATGCCGAGACCACGAGGATGGCGCCGTCCATCTGTGCAGCGCCAGTGATCATGTTCTTTACATAATCAGCATGGCCTGGACAGTCGACGTGTGCGTAGTGGCGGTTCGCTGTGGCGTATTCAACGTGCGACGTTGCAATGGTCACAATCTTTGTTGGATCGCGACGGCCTTCACTCTCGGAAGCCTTCGCAACTTGGTCGTAGCTCACAGGCTTGCTAAATCCACGCGCTGCTTGAACAGCAGTGATTGCTGCAGTGAGCGTGGTCTTGCCGTGATCGATGTGTCCGATTGTTCCGACGTTCACGTGCGTCTTGTTGCGATTAAAAATTTCCTTGGCCATGTCGAGTTACTCCGTTGAGTCGTCAAATTTCTACTGAAGTAAGCACCCAACGTGAGTACTTACGGAAGCCACCGAAGGGGATTGAACCCTCGACCTCACCCTTACCAAGGGTGTGCTCTACCACTGAGCTACGGTGGCGTTCCCGAGATAAAAACCGCCCTCTCGGGCGGCGGGTGGGTAAGTGTAACGAGATTCCCGCATGAAACAAGTCATGCAATGCCAATCGCGCGCGGCGGGTGCCGACCGAACCAGAAGCACCCGCGGTCGAGAGCTCGCTCGACCACGGCGCTGAATCACGGTCCTAGATTATCAGACCGATTCAAATTCGAGATGCGAACCCCGCGGCCTATTGGATCAGCGGGAGGGGTCGCACTTGTCCAAAATTGGCCCTGAAGTTCTTCAATATCGTCCCATTTCGACTCAGTTTGAATATGGCCGTCGAGGCAAAGCAGAATGCAGGTGTTGCCGGGATAGCGAAAGTCGACCTCGCACAGGGTGAGATCGTCGCCCTTCCAAGGATTAGCAGTTGGGAGAATGACTTCGCCAGCGCGGCTATCCACAAGGTATACAGATTCTGAGGGACGCTTTATCTGCCCTGATGTGTAGTAGACCCCGAGCCGAGCGTCGAAGAAGTCGTTGGCGGCGAAGTAGCCAGGCTGACCTCGCTCGAGTGGTGAGGCGCCGGGCCCCCATGGAGTGGCTTCGCTGATCGCAGTTTCATCGCCGATGAAGGGGCGTTCCATCACGACGGTCGAACGCAAGACATTTTTGCTGAATCCATCGACTTCTGCGTAGACGTAGCGGTCGGGAGAGTCGTAGCGGTAGTCATATGGATTGATGGTGCCATCGTCGGCTGCTGGCATCTGCACCGATCCCAGAGAGTTGATGGTCCAGAGGATGTCGGCCCACGTTCCAACGAGTGCCGGTCCAATTGGCGGAGCAGATGGAATTGCTGCCCGCACACTTCCCTTGAATCGCGCCGTTCGGTAGTCGACCTGACTTGGCAGCACTGTCTCGCGATTATCAGTGATGTACGACTGCAGATAGGTGTGAATCTGCCGCATATTGTTCTGACTCGCGGCCCACTCACTGTTGGCGCGGGCGACGCGCAGGGCAGGCAGCAATATCGCGACTAGCAGCGCAATAATGCCCACAACTGCGAGAATCTCGACCAACGTCATGCCGCGCGAGAGTGAACAAGAGCGTGTGTGATTCATCAGGCTACTCAGTTGATACGCAATCAGCGTCGAATCGATGCTTCAACCCATCGACATTGTCATCAAGAACTCGGCGTTTGACTTGGTCTTTGTGACCCGACTTCGCAGAAGTTCCATTGCCTCGACCACGTTCATGTCTGAAACGACCTTGCGTAGCCGAACAATGAGTTCGAGTTCTTTGGGATCGAGCAGCAATTCTTCGCGGCGGGTTCCAGACGCTCCAACGTTGATCGCTGGATAGACGCGCTTCTCGACCAGCTTGCGGTCCAAATGCAATTCGGCATTTCCGGTGCCCTTGAACTCTTCAAAGATGACTTCGTCAGCGCGGCTGCCAGTGTCAACAAGCGCGGTTGCGATGATGGTGAGCGACCCGCCCCCTTCGATGTTGCGTGCTGCTCCGAAGAACTTCTTTGGCTTGATGAGCGCCGATGTATCGACACCACCCGATCCAATCTTGCCTGAGTTTGGCATGGCATTGTTGTAGCCACGGGCGAGACGAGTGATGGAATCGAGCAAGATCACAACATGCTCACCGCATTCGACCATGCGGCGCGCCTTTTCGATGACCATTTCGGCGACCTGAATATGGCGCGATGCCTCTTCGTCAAATGTGCTCGCGACCACCTCGACGCGCGTTGGCGTGTTGCGCTTGAAATCGGTGACTTCTTCTGGCCGCTCATCGATAAGCAGCACGATGGTGTTGACATCGGGATGGTTGGTCGCGATGGCGTTGGCAATCTGCTGCAAAATCACGGTCTTTCCAGTGCGTGGAGGCGCAACGATCAACCCGCGCTGACCGAATCCGAAGGGCGTCACCATGTCGATGACGCGTGGTTCGATGCGGGTGGGCTGGCTCAAAATCTCTAGATGGATGCGCTTGTTTGGATGAAGTGGCGTGAGATTCTCAAAGATCGGAAACGCATGTGCCGTCGCAGGATCGCGACCATTTACCGCTTCGACCTTGAGCATCACGAAGAACAACTCTTGGTCCTTTGGGGCGCGGATCAAGCCACGAATGGTCTGTCCGCGGCGCAAACCGAACTTGCGAATCGTCGTCGCGCTGATATAGACATCGTCTTCGCAGGCGAGATAGGAGTATTCGGCACTGCGAAGAAACCCGAATCCGTCTGGCATTATGTCGAGCGATCCTTCAGCAAGCATCTGTCCTTCAAGATTGGCGTGGGCGCGAAGAATCTCGAAGACGAGACGGTGATTTGGCAGACCCTCCTTGTCTTCGAGGCCGAGTTTCTTGGCCTCCGTGAGAAGTTCATCGGTGGTGAGTTTGTGTAAGCCGGCGATATCGAGTTCGCCCTTTTTTGATGGCTTTTTCTTGCCACCAAGGGTCGCTTCGAGTTCGACCAATTCTGCGTCTAGTTGCTCGTCCGTTGGGATCGCTCCCGTCGCCATTTGAATCGCGGCTTGGGCTTGGAATCCGCCTCCGCCGCCGTTGCCGCCACCACCGCCGTTGCCACCGCGTCGTCGACGGCGACGCCCCTTTCCGTAGTGATCCTTGCCTCCACCTTGGTAGTTGCCTTGTGATGTCGATGGCGATTGCGAGTCATTCATGGGTGGAGTTTCCGATGTGTGAGGCGATTGAAGAAGCGAGAGAGTCCAGATGAACGGAGAGAGGTTTCTCTTGATCGTTCTTGGAAGTTGCTCAGCCGAGACAAGAGGTCACGCCCTCTGCGTCCGTTCAATGATGTGGCTGAGGAGCCGAGCGACTTGCGCCCGCAACGACTGCAAATCGCCGTCGTTGATTAATACATGATCTGCAAACTTGCGCTTCTGGTCAAGAGGCATTTGGGCAGATTCGCGCCGTGTGAGCTCGTCGCGCGACCATCCCCGGTGGGTCATGAGACGCTCGAAACGGGTGGCAAATGGCGCGTCGACGAAGAGAATTGTGTCGCATTCCCCCTGTAGATGCGATTCGAGCAGTAACGGCGCGTCGATTACGCAGGCTATTGGATGGTTTGCCCCCGCTTGCCTCGCCGCGGCAAAATGTGCCTTGCGGCGGGTGTGAATCCACGGGTGAATCAGCCCCTCGAGGCGCATGCGCTCACGTTCGGCAGCGATTCGATCTTCGCGCGAGGCTGAAGGCCGAGCAAACACAATGGATGCGATTGCGTGGCGGTCGATCGCGCCCGACGAGGTCTCGATCGCGGGTCCCCACCACCGCACCATCTCGCCGCGAACCTCAGGATCATCGAACGCGGCGCGCGCGAGTTGGTCAGAGTCGCTCACGATGCATCCCAACTCAGCGAGAATTCTCGCGACGGATGACTTTCCCGCACCGATCGATCCAGTCAATCCGATCACTGGTGGATGGTTCGGCTCTGTTGCGCTCACACTCGCGTCCATGTTGTGCCTGTGGAAGAGTCTTTGATCTGCACGCCAAGCGCGGCAAGCGCATCGCGCACCCGATCGCTCGCGGCCCAATCTTTCGCGGCGCGCGCGGCGGTGCGCTCGGCGATGAGATTCTCGACGCGCACGGTGAATTCGCCTGTTGCCGCGTCACTCGGGTCGGTTGCCTGTGCCTGCACCGTGTTGCGCTCGAGCACTCCAAGCACACTGTTGATCGCTTCGAGCGCGGCAAGTTCGGCATGCGGACATGTGCCGGCGAGTGCGCCTTCGGGTGATTCGTTGACGGCCGTGCTAAGCGCAGCGACCGCGCGAGCAACGTTGAGGTCATCGCACATCGCAAGCGTGAACTGTTCGAGAGCTCGGGCGAAGGGTCCCGCTGCCGCGGATGGCTGCGCGGCGTGCGCCCGCGATTGGGCTTGCAGTGCCGTGTGTGCGCGTGACCACCGGTCGATCTGGCGCTGGCCATCCCGCAGACCTTGCCAGGTGAAGTTTGCGTTGGTGCGGTAGTGCATGCGCACGAGTTCAAATCGCAGCGCTGCGGGAGTGATGCCACGCGCGAGCACATCGCGCACGGTGAAGAAATTGCCCTTTGATTTGGACATTTTCTCGCCTTCGACGATGAGATGGCGGGTGTGAAACCAGACCCGCGCGAATGAGGCATGATCGAAGCCGCAGCAACTCTGGGCAATCTCGCACTCGTGGTGCGGAAAGATGTTGTCCTCGCCGCCCGAATGCAGATCAATCTCTTCGCCAAGAAATGCCGCCGCCATCGCGCTGCATTCGAGGTGCCATCCTGGATAGCCCGCTCCCCAGGGTGACTCCCACTTCATGACGTGCGCCGCATCGGGCTTCCAGAGCATGAAATCTGCGGGATGCTTCTTGAACGATTGGTTGCTCGCAGAGATGCGCTCGCCAGCGCCTTCGCGCAGCGCATCGAGAGAATTGCCAGAGAGGCGACCATATGCCGGAAACGTCTTGATGTCGAAGTAGACGACGCCATCACCCGCAACGTATGCATGCTTGCGCGCGATCAACCGCTCGATGAGTGCGATCATTTGTGGAATGCATTGAGTTGGACGGGGCATCAACTGCCCATCGCGCAGCGCTTCGTGCGCGACTTTGAGTCCTAGCGTGCGGGCATCCTCAAGAAATCGTGCGGCGTAAAAGTCGGCGATTGCCAGTGGATCGCGCGCGTCAACGGTGACTCCATCAGGAAGTTTCCCCGCCTTCTTCGCCTCCGCGATGCGCCGTCCGGCAACTGCCATCTTGTCTTCGCCACCACCGTCGGCATCACCATCGTCGGTCATGTGCCCAACGTCGGTGATGTTCATCACGTGCCGCACCGAATAACCGATCAGTTCAAGTGTGCGCCGCAATAGATCTGCGTTGAGAAATGAGCGAAAGTTTCCGACATGCGCATCGTCGTAAACCGTCGGACCGCACGAATAGAAGGTCACTGTGCGACCTACTGAATCGATGGGAGTGAAGGTCTGCGCCTGACGGGTGAGCGTGTTGTGCAGAACTAGTGATATCACCGGAGCAATCCTATAGAGAGCGCATTCAGTGGCGCGGGCGTGGTTTCACTGCCACTGCTGGATTGCCGAGGTAAATCGTCCACGCATCGAGATTGCTCAGCGCAACAGCGCGAGCCCCCAAGATTGCGCCAGCCCCAACGATGACATCCGGCCCGACGAATGCATCGGCGGCGATCCATGCATCGTCGTCAATAACAATCGTTGATCGCCGCAGAGGCATCGCAGGATCGCGATAGTCGTGCGTGCCAGCGCAGAGGTGCGCTCCCTGAGAAACAGTGACGCGCTCGCCGATTGCCACAGGCCCAAGGCAATAGAGCGTCGCGCGATCACCGATCGATGAGTCGTGGCCGATCGCGAGGTTCCACGGAATCTCGATGCGCACGGTGCGGCGGATGCGCGCCCCAGAGGCGACCCGAGCGCCAAACGCGCGCAGAATCACCCTGCGAAAGCCGTACCAGTTGTGAAAACTCATCCCGAAGAGAGTTGATTGCACAACTCCCCACGCCATGCGACGCACTTTCTCGCGAGTGCGATAGGGAGATGATTTTCGCATGGTCTCGGTCATGGCAGTAATGGTTGCACCACTTCATCGGCATTGTGGATCGACAGAATCGAGGGATGCGGCCATCTTGCCTTATATTGTTCGCGTCCCCCATGCCCGCGCCGCAATTGCCAGTCACGGTGGTCATTCCAGTCAAGAACGAAGAGCTAAACCTTTCGCGCTGCCTCGCTCGGCTTGGGCGATTTGTGAAGGTTGTGGTCGTTGATTCTGGCAGTACCGATAGAACATGCGAAATCGCGCGCGCACACGGTTGCGAAGTGGTCGATTTTCGGTGGGATGGAAACTTTCCAAAGAAGCGCAATTGGCTGTTGATGAATCATCCCCCCAAGACTCCGTGGGTCTTCTTTCTCGATGCCGACGAATACCTGTGCGATTCCTTCGTGGATGAACTGGCTGCGGCAATCTCAACAACTACCCATGTTGGATTTCGCGTCGTGTACTCGAACTATTTTCTGGGCCAAGAACTCAAGCATGGCGCGGCGATGATCAAACTGCCTATCTTTCGGGTCGGTGCGGGGTTGTACGAGCGCATCGACGAGGTTGGCTGGAGCGCGCTCGATATGGAAGTTCATGAACATCCTGTTCTCGCTGGATCGATCGGGCAACTGCACACGAAGGTTGACCACCGCGACTACAAGGGACTGCACGCCTACATCGCGCGACACAATGAGTATTCGACGTGGGAGGCGCGGCGCTATCTCAAGTTGTTGCAGACCCCAGAATCGTCGCAGCGTTTCACCGCCGAGCAGCGCCGCAAGTACCGCAATCTCACATCGTGGTGGCTTGCACCCGCCTACTTCTTCTACTCATTCGTCTACAAGCGTGGGTTTCTCGACGGATCAGCGGGGCTCGCATTCGCCAAGATGAAGGCAATCTACTTCTCGCAGATTCGGCTCAAGGTTCGCGAACTGCTGCAAGCCGCCAGTGGTTAGCGCCGAGCTTTGGCGACCTCGTGCAAGACTTCGCGCCACTGTTCACAGGCCCGTTGCATTGAGTACTTCGCGTCATAAGCAGCGCGCCCGCGCCGACCCATTTCGTGCGCCTGCTCTTCATTGGCGATCAAGTAGCGGATGCGCTCGGTGAGGGCGACCGAATCGCCTGCAGCAATCTCGAATCCACACTTGTTTTCGCGAAGGATCGTCACACACTCACTTCCAGCCGGCCCAATCCAGAGCACGGGCTTGCATGCCGCAAGCACGCTGAAAAACTTGCTGGGCAGGATCAATCCATCCCACCCAGGGAGCAGTGTGACCAGATGTGCGTCGCCGACATCAAGTACATCGGCGAGTTGTTCGCGAGTCTGATATCCCCGCACGATGACATTTTTGGCGCCGCAGGCATGGATGCGCGCTTCGAGAATCGACTTGGTCTTTCCCTCTCCTACAAAAAGCCAGCGGATGTCATCATTGTCTTTGAGCAGTTCGACAGCGCCAGCGATCGCTTCCATGTCGTGGCCGAGTCCAAAGTTGCCGACGTACAAAATGGTAAATCGATCGCCGATACTCCACTGTTTGCGAAGCGGATTGTGATCGCGCGGACGTCCGGCAATCGTTTCAGCACCGCTCCAAACACAGATCGTGCGCACGCTGCTCTCGATCGCCCCCTTGCGTACGACGACTTCTTTCATGCACCGCCCAAGCGCGACAACGCGGTCGCTATTGCGCAAGCAGATTCGGTCAATCCACTGCAGTATGCGCCAACCCACGCTGCCCCGCTTCATCAAGCCGGCGGCTCCGGCGACATCGGGATAGAGATCCATCGTCCAGTAGACGACTCGTGTTCCCTTGACCCACTTCAGAACCACTCCCACCAGAGCGATGAACGGCGGCGTTGTGAAACAGATAACCACATCATGGCGCGGCAGAATCACACATCGCCACGCAGCGGCAAGGTAGAAGAGTGTGAAATCGAAGCTGCGCGAGGCGATCCCACCTTTGCCGAAGAACTGCAGACCGACTCGGTAGATCTCGATGCCTTCCCGGGTGGTGCGCTTTGACAGCGCTGCGCCTCGTTCGCCGTAGATCGCGCGGCTCGCAACGACCGTGACATCGTCACCGTGCGCGACCATGAATCGCGCGAGATCGTCGGCGTGTTGAGCGGTCGCCACAACATCGGGCCAGAACGCTTGATTGAGAAGCAAAATTCGAAGTCCGCGCAGAACATCGAGCATGTTGAGCGCGAGTGTCGTGCGGTCATAGTTTCGCGCAGCTCGCAGGCAGTTTGTGTGGTAACGCGCGTAGAGATCAGCGTCGTGTTTGAGACGGCGCAGTGCAGCGAGAAGTTCTGCAGGATCTTCTGGAGTGAATGGAATTCCTACCCCTTCGCGCACGACGATTTCTGCAGACTCTCCAGCGACACCATGCAACACCGGGATACCCATGCCCATGCACTCAAAGAGTTTTGATGGAATGACTGTCTCGAAAAGTGGTGTGCGCCGCAAGTGAATGATCGCTACATCAAGCAGCGCCCAGTACTTGGGAACCTCGTCCTTACCCACGGAGTCGACGAAGCGCACGTTGCGCAATCCCATTTTTTCTGCCTTGCCCTTAAGAATATCTTTGCGCGCGCCGTCGCCTAACAGCACAAATGTAATCGACTCATCGCCCTGTGACTGCGCCAAGTGCGCTGCGTCGAGGACCGATTCGAGCGCATGCGCAAGTCCGTGTGTTCCGATGTACCCCGCAACAAAGCGCCCTTCGAGTCCGAGCTTCTTGACGAGCGACTCGTCGCGCGCCTGTGGAACAAACCGCGTGACGTCGACCCCGTTAGTGACGACGTGAATCTTCGCGCCTTTGATGCCGCGCGCGATGAGGTTGGCCTTGAATGCGTGTGTCACCGAGACAATTCGGTGTGCCCGTCGATAGAGAAAGAGCTCAAGCCGTTCGAGCATTCGAAGGGCGAACGAGTCTTTCATCGCACCGACGACTCGAATTGACTCTGGCCAGAGATCGCGCAGTTCAAAGACGAACGGACGGCGCTTGTACACACTCACGATCCATGCGCCGAGCACCGTAAAGAACTGCGGCGAGGTTCCAACGACAACATCGACGCGCCCCACAAAGAACGCGGCGATAACCGCGCTCACCATGAAACTGATGTAATCAAGCACCCGCCGCCGAAACCCTTCGTTCGCTGTGATGTATGTCCACACGCGGATGACGCGGATGCCATCCATCTCTTCGGTCTGCCAGAGCTTGTTGGTGTAGCCAGCGAAGACCTTTCCTGTTGGAAAATTCGGGACGCCCGTGATGACCGTGACCCGTTGCCCTTGCTTCACCCATTCACGACAGTGTTCAAATGTGCGCGAGGCGGGTGCGTTGACCTCAGGCGGAAAATTGTCTGTCAGGAAAAGAATGTGCATGTCACGTCCAGCGCAAGTGGAGTTTCATCTCGGGTGCGGTCATCGAACAGCTCAAACAGAGACTCCCGGCCTCGACGCCGAACTCGGGGTGCCATGCGGCAGCCTCAATTCGAGCCCTGCCTCCACGCACTTCGAAGGATAACGCTTCTCCGCTAGCGAGTTGAACGCTATTGGCGGTGAGTTGCTTCACGGATGGATGAAAATAGACGCGGGCGACCGCAGAAGAGACCGCGCCTTGCACCGTGTCGGTGATGGTGAGTTGATCTTTGCCGAGTTGCCATTGCCGAAGATGCACTACCCGCCCGGCAAGGCGTTTGTATCCATCGTGTGCGGCAGTGATCTCGATTGAACTCTCACTCTGAGAGGCGGACACGTCGATGATGTTCGCCCGACGAGCCACGCGAAACCCTCCCCAGACCTCGCTCGAGTTGAGCGAGTCAATCTCGAGAGTGTTGTGTGCCGCAGTCGACCGTTCGAATGTGCGCAGCGCTCCTGCGACATAGGTTGAAGTGCCGGTGTTGACGATCACGCGCTTGCCATGCAAAGAGAGTTCGAACGAAAGCGTGTCGGCATGCGCGTGCCCTGGCTGATAGTCGGGACCGACTGGCGCGGCGTCCATGAGGAGTACGGCACTGCCGGTTTCGGCGCGAATGTATCCGGTCGCACGGAAATGGCGCATGGTTGTTGCCATTGTGGCCTGCGCCGCGGGCGCGATGCCCAAGCGCTGGCTATACGCAACGAGTTGTTCGAGTTTCGGCGCGACACTAAATGACGCGTCATTGAAGAAGGCAATCTCACCATCGGGATGGGTTAGCGCTTCGAGAAAGTTCGTCATCGAACAGGCGACAGTATTCCAATTCTCAATCGTGCGTGGCGCGAGTTGACCACTCCACGCGTTCGCAGCGTTGATGAGATCGAGCAGATCTTCAAGGATGAGCGCGTGGTACATCGGGCTGCGCTCGAAGTGACCACCGTCGGGCAGAATCTGCTCGGGAATCTCGCGCTCCAAGATGCGCATTCCCTGTGCGATCCACCGTTGGGCCTCGGCGCCATCAAAGAAGAGGCCTGCAAAGACGAGCGCCTTCGCATTCACGAAGAGGTGATTGGCCAGGAGATGGTGCTCAACGCGCTTGGCGAGCCAACGCGTTTGCACGGCGAGACTCTGTGCAGCGCTCGGCGAAAGATCGCCGCCAGCCATTCGCCACTTGATCCAGTTGACGATGCGCAGCGACAACGGATAAGGCTCCCACCCATTGCCACTCGGCGCTGGGTTCTCGATCATCCAGCGGTCGACGAGTTGCGCGTGCCACTGCGCTCGGTCAGCAGCGTTGAGCGCCGTGAGGTCGTCGAAGTAGTGCAGGTTGTAGAGCCACAATTTCTCGCAGGCCGCGTCGTTCCATATCGTTGGGGCAGCGATCGCCTGTGTCACCCCGAGAAAGCGTGCCGTCGTTGGTGACAGGAGTGATTGGCGTTTACAGACCGGCTCAATCCATGTGCCTGATTTCGCGCGCAAGTTCGGCGCCGCACGATTGTCAACCCGTGGCCGCGCGAGCCGAAACCACAGGCGACCATAGAACTGAACTGGTCGCAGATGGCGAAGCGTGTGCCAGTATTGCGTGATCGAAGCCACAGTTGTGTGGACTGCGCCGCGCCTATGAGCGCGCGAGCAGTTTCTCCAACGCAGCGACGATACGCGGTCCGGTCTTGCCATCCCAGAGTGGTGGAATTGTACCCTTCTTCCACTCTCCTGCAAAGAGTTTCTCGAGTGCGGGAGCAAGCGCAGCGGGATCGGTGCCAAGCAATTCGTTCGTGCCCATGGTGACGGTCTCGGGGCGCTCGGTCGAGTTGCGCAGTGTCATGCATGGCACACCCATCACTGTCGTCTCTTCAGTGATGCCGCCCGAGTCGGTGATCACAGCCTTTGCGTGCTGCACGAGGTAATTGAACTCGAGGTAAGGCTGCGGATCGACAAAGTGAAAGTTAGATGGAAGTCCCGCGATCAACTTGAGCGTCTTAGCCGTTCGCGGATGCACTGGGAAGACGATCGGAAGTCCGCGCGCGCCTGCTGCCACTGCCATCAACATCTTGGTGAGGGTGTTCTCGCCATCGACATTGTTTGGACGGTGCAGCGTGAGCACGAAATACTGCTTGTCCTGCAACTTCAGTTCGTCGAAGAACGCCGGAGGTTGCAGGCGACTCATGTTCGCGAGCAAGGTGTCGATCATCGTGTTACCGACAAAGAAGATGCGCTCGTTGGTGATGCCCGACTTGCGGAGATTGTTGTTGGCAACTT
The DNA here is from genome assembly GCA_009691705.1 of Phycisphaerales bacterium. Classification (GTDB taxonomy): domain Bacteria; phylum Planctomycetota; class Phycisphaerae; order Phycisphaerales; family SM1A02; genus F1-60-MAGs104. The sequence goes on along the minus strand of SIAR01000008.1, from coordinate 41,890 downwards.
CGCTCGTTGTGAAAAAGTAGTTGGTGATCGAGTCTGTCACCATGCGATTGATCTCTTCGGGCATCGTCCAATCGCCTGAGCGAATTCCCGCCTCGATGTGCGCAACTGGTACGCAGAGTTTCTGCGCTACGATCGCGCATGCCATCGTTGAAGTCACATCACCCACGACAAGGCAGAGCGCACTGCGCGCATCGAGCAGCAATCGCTCGTAGCGCGTCATGATTACGGCTGTCTGTTCGGCCTGTGTGCCAGAGCCGACCTCGAGATTGACATGTGGTGCTGGGATGCCAAGTTGGGTGAAGAAATCTCCTGACATCTTGGCGTCGTAGTGCTGTCCCGTGTGAACAAGTTGGTAGTTCAGACTCCCACCGCGCAATTGACTCTCTTCGACAGCGCGGATGATCGGCGCGATCTTCATGAAGTTCGGCCGCGCACCTGCAATGATGTCGACTGTGATCTGTGCTGAGGTGTTCTGGGTTGCTGTGCTCATGTGGTTGACTCTGAAACTTCGATGCTGACGCGGGCGACCTCGATGATCTCTGCCATTGGTATCGCAGGCGATCCTCCATCGCGCACGCTGCGGATGAATTCTTGCGCGCACGCGCGCTGGCCCTTGTCTTGCCTCCAGAGATTCATCTTGCTGAAGCCCTTCCATCCAAAGCCGCTGAGACGACGGAAGTTGTCGAGTTGCAAGACTCCACCAGCGGCAAAGACTTCGACGCGCTCTTTAGGAAAGGCTTTGCTTCCGTTGGCGAAATAGTGCACTGTGCCGATTGATCCATCGCAAAAGGTGAGCGCTATCGAAACAGTGTCTCCCGTAGCCGATCGCATCGCCGTGCATGAATGTGACTCGATCTCGCAACCGGCGAGAAAGCGAAGAATGTCGATGAAATGACATGCTTCTCCGATGGTGCGGCCACCGCCCTGCTCGCGGTCGTGCACCCAGTGGTCGGCGGGAATCGCTCCAGCATTCATGGTTGCCACAAAACTCTTTGGACCAGGCGCCGCGGCCAGCAATGATTTCATCTTGACGACTTGCGGAGCGAACCTGCGGTTGAAGCCGACCATGAGTTGTGGCTTTCGGCCGCTCGCAGTCGTTGCTGTGCCGTAGGCGCGCTCGATCTTGTCGAGTTCGTCGCGCGTGAGGCAGAGTGGTTTCTCGACGAAGACGTGCTTACCTGCGGCGAGTGCATCGCACACGAACTGGGCGTGACTATCGTGGCGCGTCGTGATCACGATCGCATTGGTCTCGCTGTCGGCAAACAGTTGTGCAGTGTCGGTGGTGGTCTCTTCGAATCCGAACTTGCGTCCTGCATGCAGCCCGCTGACTCCCGCGCTCGATGCAACACTGCGCAGCCGCGCGCCGCCGCGTTTGAAAGCGGCGATCAGCACAGCCGTTGCGTAGTTTCCTGCGCCCACGAAACTTACCGAGACTCGACCGTCGCCCGAAGTCGCGGGCGATATGGCAACGCTCTTCTTGGCGACATCGCGCCCCGTTGCCGCCGCGCCTGTGTATCCCAGCACGATTCCTAGCGATGGCTCAGAGCCGCCAACTACTTCGTACGCCGCCGCGGCCTGCTCAATGCCGTAACGATGTGAGATCAGCGACTTCACGGCAAGTCTGCCATCCGCCATCATGTCGAGCACTGCTTCGAGATTGCGTTGTTCTGTCCAGCGAACATATCCAACGGGATAGTCCTGCCCCTTCTCTTCGTAGTTGGGGTCGTAGCGACCGGGACCGTATGAACACGAGACCTGAAATGTGATTTCTTTCTTGAAGAAGTCATCGCGCGATAGTTCGAGTCCAGTCACGCCAACCAACACGATGCGTCCACGCTTGCGACACATCAATGCGGCCTGGTGCATTGGCTCGTTGCTCTTAGTTGCGGCGGTCACAATCACTGCGTCGACTCCGCGCCCGCGCGAGAACTGCTCGGCCGCGGCAACGGGATCTTGTCCTGTTGAGAGGTCGACCACCTCAGCACCGAACATCTGCGCCATTGCGAGCCTCTTGGGGTCGAAGTCGATACCGAGCACACGACAACCATGCGCCCGCAGCAGTTGGGTGGTCACAAGACCAATCAGTCCCATTCCAGTCACGACAACCGCCTCGCCCAGCGTCGGCTGCACGAGCCGAATGCCTTGCAGCGCGATTGCGCCGAGCACTGTGAAAGCCGCCTCTTCGTCGGTGACTTGCGCAGGAACCTTTGCACAGAGATTCACTGGTACGCAAATCATCTCGGCGTGTTTGCCATTGGAGGCGACCCGATCACCTACTGCAAACCCAGTGACCCCTGCGCCGATTTCGACAACCGTGCCGACGTTGCAATACCCCAGCGGCAACGGCTGATCGAGCTTGTTGAAGACTGCTTCAATCGTTGGCATCACGCCATCGGTCTTCATCTTGTCGAGCACCATGCGCACCTTGTCGGGCTGCTGCCGAGCCTTTTCGATCCATCCAGCCTTGCCGAACTCAACCATCATTCGTTCAGTGCCAACTGAAACGAGAGTCTGCGAAGTGCGAATGAGCAGATGCCCACGCTTCGCTGAGGGGCAGGGAACATCGGCGACTTCGGTGACACCCGTCTTGAGGGATTGCAGTATCTGTTTCACAGTGGCTTTCTTGCTTCGATGAGCAGGAAGAGACCGGACCTTGGAAGAAACTTTCGGATGAACCAGCGCGGCCAGACACGCCGAGCAATTGTGAGAAGTGGCCCGCCGTGGCGTTGGCCCGCTTCAGAATCGAGCAAATCGCCGTGAGTCATCACCGTCCATAGTTTGACGTCGGTGTACTCCTTCATGAGCGCGCCCGCCTCTGTCAATGTGTAGGTCTTCGTTCCAGGGCTCTCGAGATACTTCGAGTAGATCGTTGAAAGTGAAGTGAACGGTCGCCCGCGCAACAGCGCGTAGCGAAACCACAACATCAACCCGACCATGCTGAACGTCGAATAGACCATGATTTTGGCGGTGCCACTAGGCTTAAGCACCCGAAACACCTCGCTGATCGCCTTGGCAGTGTTGGGACTGTGATGTAAGACCCCCCACGAATAGACAACGTCGAAGTAATCATTCTCGAACGTCATGTTCTCTGCATCACCCACTGCGAGGTCTGATAGCAGGTTGAACGCGAGCAATCGACGCCGGGCATGAGTGATCGCGCGCTCGGTCAGATCAATCCCGCTCAGGATCGCACCCGCCTTGGCGAAACGCTGATGGTCGGCGCCCAGACCAACTCCGATCTCGAGCACCCGTGCTCCCTTTGTCTCAGAGAACTGCGCAAAGTCAACGATGTAAGGTTCGAGTTCGTATCTGCGCTTTGCGTGTTCGGCGTAGCCCGCCTTTGATGTGGTGGCGAGATAGAGATCTTCGCCGCACGACGCTTGGTTCCAAAACTCGAAGACTTGTTGTTTCTCGTCAGTCATGATGATCTCGAAGTCATTGGCGCGTCAATATAGTTTCTGCACCAAATCTCAATTCCAAGAAGTGAGAGCAGACTGTAGGCGCCGTCGGTGCGACCAGAATCATTCGCCGCAATCAATCTCTGCACGGCTGCCGCATCGAAGAGCCCACGCCGTCTAATGCTCTCGGCGCTGAGCAGGTCGGCAAGCAATGGCTTGAACTCACGGCGCATCCAACCGCGCAGGGGAGCCGAGAATCCTGACTTCGGTCGGTAGATCACGTCGTGCGGTAGATATGGCTCCATCGCCTTCTTCAGAATCCACTTGCCTTCGCGACCCCGCTGCTTGAGCGCCATTGGAATGCGTGCGGCAAACTCGACGAGTTCGAGATCGAGAAACGGTACGCGCACCTCGACTCCAACCGCCATCGACATTTTGTCGGTGTATGGCAAATTGTGGTCGGGGAGGAAGTACTGCTGCTCAAGGATCAGCATGCGTTCGAGTCGCCCAACTGATGGCGGCAGCGGTCGAAGGAATTCGAGCATCGGATCGGTTGCATGTGCGCCGCCGAGTTGCGAGCGAAACTCTGGCGAGTAAAGCCCCATGAGTTCTGACTCTCGTGCCCACGCAAAGTAGTTTGCGATGCGCGCATCTCCGTCGAGACCTGCGCCGCGCATTAACTTGTTGATACGGCGCTTCCACGCGCTGCGTTGATCGAGTCCCATTGCGGCGCGTTCTGCACCGCGGCGGATGCCACCGGGAAGCCAGCTCCACAGCGATTCATAGTTCGCTGCGACGTGCCTGCGGTATCCCGTGAAGAGATCGTCGCCACCCGATCCTGACAGCAACACTTTCATTCCTGAATCACGCGCGAGTTGGCTGATGTAGAGCACATTGAGTGGCGCGAGATCTGCCAGTGGTTCATCAAGCTGCACGATCATCCGCTCGAGGTCGCCCGCCATGCGGCCGGAGTCGATTCGAACGATTTCGAGGTCGACGCCGAGGTGCTTCGCAACTCGACTCGCATACGGAAGGTCGTCAGTCTCTCCCACATCCACGCCGCCGGTCGCTTCGATCGTGAAGCACTTGATGTTTGGATTCTGTTCGCGGGCGAATGCGACGACTGAACTCGAGTCGAGTCCTCCAGAAAGAAATGCCCCCACTGGCACGTCGGCGATGAGTTGGCGCTTGACCGCCGCGCGCATGTGAGAGACCGTTCCGGCGATCGCACTCGCCTCATCGATGTCGCCGCATACACCACGAAATGGTGGCAATCGATACCAGATCCACTGGCGCTCGATCTTGCCTGCGCGCAACATGAGTGCCTCGCCTGGCAACACTTTGCGCACGGCTTTGAGAGGCGTTCCCTCGCCCGGGCACCAGAGAAATGAGAGGTATCGATGAAGCGCAATTGGATCGAGTGTGCGCGCTTCAGGCACGAGCGGTAGCAACCCCTTGATTTCACTTGCGAACGAAAATCCGCGGGTGCCAGCGCAGAAATACAGCGGCTTCACCCCAAGGGCATCGCGTGCGACGAACATCGACTGATTGCGTGCATCCCAGATTGCGAACGCAAAGATGCCGTTGAGGCGCGGCAGCATCGCCTCGCCTTGCTCGAGATAGAGGGCGAGCAATACCTCGGTGTCGGAGTGACCGCGAAAAGAGTGTCCCTTCGCCTCGAGTTCAGCGCGCAGTTCTTGAAAGTTGTAGATCTCGCCGTTGAAAACAAGCGTGACTCCACCATCGCTCGTTGACATGGGCTGGTGGCCAAGCGGAGAAAGATCAAGGATCGATAGGCGACGATGCCCGAGTGCGACCCCTGCTGCCTCATCGAAAAATGTGCCCGAGTCGTCAGGACCGCGGTGCGCAATGCGGTCGAGACCGACCTGCAGCGCAGAACGATCGAAACTGCCGAAGTATCCAAGAATGCCGCACATGGAGTTGAGAGAGCGATCAAGAATAGTGCGCGATCCGCAAGCGCGGGGCGCGAGCGAAGCGGGCGGTGTCTATGAACGGATGTCGAACAAGTCATCGGCATCTTCGCCGCAGACAGCGCGCTCAATTGCGCGTCGCTGATACGTCGGAGTCCAGAAACGGTTCACGATTGCCCGACAGGATTCCTGCACTTGGTGGGTCGGATAGGGTGTCTGTAACCATGGCAGGATCGCCCCTGCGAGCGACTCGACGCTGCCCTTCGCGAAACATGAGCCAGTTTTGCCCGGAATGATCGCTTCCCATTCAGGGGCTTGGTCGTTGGCATCGCCGTGCGAAATCACGGGGACTCCATACGCCATGCTGTGGATAACTGTGAGTCCAACCCGCCCTGGAGCAACGGTGACATTCGATGCCATGATCAGTTCGGCGAGGCGCGACTCGTCGTAACAGGCCCCCTCGAAGTGCGCGCGCAACCCATGTTTGGCGGCGAGTTCCTCTAGAGATGCGCGCTCGGGTCCATCGCCAATGAGCAGAATGTTGACGGTGACGCCGCGCCGCTTCAGTTCTGCAGCCGCCTCGATCAACAAGTCGATGCGCCGTACCGCGACGAGGCGAGAAGGGCAGACAACGACTGGCGTGTGAGCATCGCCAAAGAGTTGGCGGCGAATCTCGCCGCGGCGCTCGTCGGTCACCAGTTCGCGGGCTTCGATCTGCCGGCTCAAGTCTTGGCTGTTGTAGATCACGTGCAGTTTCTCGGGGGGCCATCCCAAGTTGATTGCCAAGTGCTTGGCGCGGCGGCCGTAAAACATGTGCACGTGGGCTAGCGAATGCAGCGCGCGGCGGACGAGGCCGTTGAATCCGCTGGGAGGCGCCAAAAATCCGTGCCCCCAAAACACCACCCGCTTTCCCATGAATCGTGCGAGAATTGCGCCGATCCAGGTGCATGGCCAGTGTGGCACGGGATGAAAGATGATCGTGTCAAACGCGGGGTTGAAGGCGATGCGAACCGCCCCCCACTGCCACATGAATGGACCGCCGATGTGATAGGTCGGCGCGAGCACGCGTTGCACTGCATCACTCAAGATCGCCGGTTCGATCGAATGCAGATACTCGTGATCGTCACCAAAGAATGTGAACTGCGCCCGGGCGCTTCGCGCGAGCGCCTCGATGATCGCTGTTCGGTAGTGCGGATAGAAGTGGTAGACGACTGCGACGTTTGGTCTGCGCGGCTGCATCACGAATCGAGTTGTGGGCGAGCCAGTTGACCGCGCACGAGTGGACCGCTGAGCATCGCGTCATGTCGGGCGCGATCCAGTGGGTTTGGGAAGCGTTCACTAATCTTGCGCGCTGGAATTCCGCCGTGAATCTCATAGGGTGGAACATCTTTCGTCACAACGGCCCCCGCGGCGACGATCGCTCCGCGACCAACACGCACTCCGTGCATGATGGTGGCGCCATGACCGATCCATGCATCATCTTCAATCACAGTCTTGAGGATCGGCGGTCGCCCGCTGAAGACGTTTGGAACGCCCGGCAGATCAGGGCGATGATCTGCGCCAACCACTGCGACGAATGGTCCGATCAGCGCATATCGCCCGAGCGTTACTCCTCCTTGAATCACGCAGTCATTGTTGATGAATGAGTACGGACCAGCCACGAGGTCCTTCATCACTTGGCAGTTTGGCCCCATGTAAAAGGTCGCATCGACGTGTTTGAGTCCATGGCGAAACCGTCGCCACGCCATGATTCTCCCCCGCAGAAACAGAAACAATCCACCGCGACCGAGCAGTCGTCGAATCACGTATGCACACTCCTCATTTGGGTTTGATCAGGCACAAGTCATCCGCAGGATAGCCCAGCACCGCGTGTTCGATCGCGCTCTGTTGAAATGACGGCGACCAGCGATTCTCGACCATCTGCTCACACGACATGCGTGTCGCGCCGCGATCGACGCTTTGATCGAGCCACGGACGCATCACGCGGGCGAGATCGTCGACATTGTCTTGTTCAAACAAGTCGCCCGTCACGCCGGGGATAATCGCCTCAACTTCGGGCGCTTGCTTGCCCATCGTTCCGTGGGTCACCACGGGCACTCCATAAATCATGCTGTGAATCGCAGTGAGGCCGACAAATCCCGGCGAGACGCAGACGTCCGATGCGCTCACTAGTCGCGCGAGCCGCGACTCGTCGTAGCAGGGACCGGCAAAATGCGCATCGATCTTCGCCTCGCGCGTCAGCCGCTCGAGTTCGCTGCGGGACGATCCATCTCCAATCAGTAGTAGGTTCGCCGCAACCCCCTGCCTTGCGAGAGTCGCGAGTGCTGCCACGAGCATGTCGAGTTTCTTTGATGGTTGTAGGCGGCATGAGCAGAAAGCGATTGGCAGAGTGGGGTCGCGAAAGAGCTCTGCGCGCAGTGCGGTTAGCTCGCCCTGGTTGATCAAACTGCGCTCGCGAATCTGCGACTCGATGTTGAGACTGTTGTGAACGACGTGCAAGAGAGCGGGATCCCATCCCAGATCCATCGCGTTTTGCTTAGCCCAGCGCCCATAAAAGAGGTGCTTGTGAGCGAGCCCGAAGAAGACTCGTCGCAACATTCCTTTTAGTCTTCGCGGGGGCGCGAGAAATCCGTGACTCCAGAAGAACACACGCTTGCCGCTCAGGCGACCGGCGATGGCGGCGAACCATGTTGCGATCCAAAAAGGATTGCCCAGAAGCACAATTTGGTCGAATTCTCGCGAGAGGGCGATGCGAATGATTCCGCGTTGCCACATGATCGAGCGAAATATTCGCTTGGTCGGGCAGGGTCGAAAGTCGACAGCCGCGCTGAACACTGCACGCTTAATCGTGCTCTCGTAGTCATGGTCGTCGCCGCAGAAAGTGAACTTTGCCACAGTGCTTCGCGCAAGCCGTTCGACGATTGGTTCGCGGTAGTGCGCGAAGAAGTGATAAATCACCGCGACGCGGGGTCGGTGAGCGGAATTGTGTTGCGAAAAAACCACAGGTCATCTGCAGGATAACCAAGGATCGCTCGCTCAATCGCTCCGACCTGAAAGGCGGGTGACCAAAACCTCTCTACCATCGCGTGACACGCTTTGCGCGACTGCGTGCGGTCGCTCTCGCGCTCAAGCCATGGCTTCATGACGCTCGCAAGATCGTTGACACTGCCCCGCTCGAACAGGTCGCCGGTTGCTCCGGGGATGATTGCCTCGACTTCAGGAACTTGAAACGCCATCGTGCTGTGGGTGACGACTGGAACTCCAAACGCCATCGAGTGGATCGCGGTCAAACCGACGAAGCCAGGCGAAACGGTCACATCGGATGCCGAGATGTAGCGCGCGAGTTCACCCTCGTCGTAGCACGCTCCCGTGAAATGTGCATCAATTCCTGCTCTGTGGGCGTACTCCTCGAGGTCTTTGCGGCACGCACCCTCGCCAACAATGAGTAGGTTTGCTCCAACCCCCTGCGCTCTGAGTTGCGCGAGTGCTCCCACGAGCATGTCGAGCCGCTTGGCTGGCTGCAACCGACAGGAACAGAATGCGATTGGAAGCGTAGGGTCATCGAAGAGTTTCTCGCGAAGTGCCACCAATTCCTTCGAAGTCACCGCGGCGCGCTGCTCGGCCTGCTTGGTGAGATCGAGGCTGTTGCCAATGACATGCAGCTTCGCTGGATCCCACCCCGTATCCATTGCGAATTGTTTCGCCCACCGACCATAAAACAAGTGCTCATGCGGTATGGCGTTTAGTGCGCGGCGGGCGACGCCTTTGAGCCCGCTCGGGGCGGCGAGGTAACCGTGGCCCCAGAAAAGCACCCGCTTTCCGATCAGCCGCGCGAGAATTGCGCCGAGCCATGTGCAGGGCCAGTGGGGTCCTGGATGAAAAACGATCGTGTCGAAACGTCTATCGAATGCAATGCGAACCGCTCCCCACTGCCACATGTATCGCCCAAACATCTTGCGCGTCGGGGCGAGAATAAAGCGAACTTTGTCGGTAAAGGTCGCAGCCTTAACGTCCGTCAGGAAGTCGTGGTCGTCTCCGACAAAGGTGAAGTCGGCGTGAGCGCTTCGAGCGAGTTCTTCCACGATTGGTTCGCGGTAGTGGGGAAAGAAGTGATACACCACAGCGACTTGGGGACGCGCTCGCGCAGTTACTGATGCTTTTACCCTCTGACCCACGATTAGAACGTGAGTTTAGCTAACGGCGCGCAAGTCTGCATCGGTCTTGGTTACAGAACTCTATCTCTGCCTCACTTTGATACCCAGCCGCGCAAAAACCCTTTGTGTCATCGGCAGAAGTTCTGCGTAGGCGGCCGGCTGACTGATGCTGGTGAGCCAGAGCGCGCAACCCAGCGCGATCGGGCCAATCACAAAGAGTGAAATCAACTTTCCGCTCGTGTCGTATGGCGAAAGCAGACTCCACGCGCACCATGCGGCAACGGCGATGGGAGCAGCGGTCGTCCATGGAGCGATGAAGACTTTGAGCGCCGACCATGCGGTTCCTCCCACTGGACGAACACACAGCCACATCGCCACTGGAAGGCTGGCCCCCCAAATGACTGCGGCGGCAATTGCGACTCCAATCGCGCCGTGTTGTGTTGCAGCAATTGAATATGCGATGAGCGAAAGCGAAAACTGTGATGCCTGCCAGACGAAGTATGTTCCAAATCTTCCTTGCGCGCGCAGGAGTGCCATCGTGGGTGCGGTGGCGAAGTACGCCGCTTCCATCATGCTGAGCACCGAGAAGATGAGGATGGCGCCATCCCATTTCGCGGGAAAGAAGAGCCTAAAGAGTGGTTCAGCGAGGGCAGCCTGCAAGAGGCAGACGGGGACGGCGATCGCACCAATCACCCGCACCACACGCAGAAACCCATCGGCTTGACGAGTAACACTCTGGCCAAGGTGAACAAAGATTGGCTGAAGCACAGTTCCGAGTTGTGCTGCCACAAGTCCGTTGGCTTGCGCAGAGAGCATGAATGCAAACGCATAGAGACCAGTCTGCTCTTCGCTCGCAAAGTAACTCAGCACGAGTGCGGGTAGGAGCACCAGAATGTTGTGGACATACTGCGCGCTTGCGGCGAGTAGGAACTCATGGATGATGCGCTTCTGAATACGCGCGTGATGCCAAGCGTTGGTCGATCGCGCTGGTGGTTGAGTTGGTGTTTGCGCGCCATCCTGTTGCTTCGACCGGTACCAAAATGCTTTCACAAACATCGCCACAACCTGCGGCAGCACTAGCGAGAGTGCGCTGCAATTCATGAACGCCATGACAACGGTGGCGAGTGTCGCCCCTAGTTGGGTCGATCCATCGATGATTGCAATCGACCGATACTGAAAGTTGATGCGAAGGCGCGAGAGTGCGACGGTCGCGATGCCATCACCAATAGGTCTAAGCGATACGACCCAGACGAGTCCAACCAGCATTCCTGTTGGCCACTGGTCGAAGACAACGCCGATCACCGGAGCCGCGAGGGCAATCAAGGCTGTCGTAGCGAGACCGACGAGCGCGGCAATACGGGTGGCGATTGGCGCAATCAACTCGAAACGCTTACGGTGGGTTACCAAGACATCCCCGACTGTCATCGGCGGAAGGATCACGAGAAACATGCCGACAGCTAGGGTGAGTGACGCCAATCCAAACTCGTCGGGCGTGAGCCGAAGGGCTACCACCCACATCGCAGCAACGGTCGCGAGTTTGTTGACGATTGCTTGCCCCGAGGTCCAACTTGTTCCGCGGGCTGCTGTCGCGGCGAGTCCTGGCGCTTGTGCGCTCATGAAACGACGCTTGCCTTGGGCGCGTTTGCGGCGGCGCGGGCCATCCCCTGAGCCCAACATTCCAACACCAACATGTGAATGAGTAGCGGATATGGGCGGCCGAGCCAACCGGTCGTGCGGTGCACGTTGTCGTACGCACCGCGGCGCAGGATTCCAGCGCGAACGAGTTCGCCATTGCGCAAATCGCCGATGTGACGCGCGAAGATCACCTCATACCAACGGCGCCAGGGTGGCGAAAAACCGCGTTTCGACCGATCGAAGACGTACTTCGGAACGATGTCTTTCGATGCTTCGCGCAACCACGTCTTTGGTGCGAGATAGTGATCGGGTCGCGCCTTGCGAAGGCCGATCACTGTTTCGATCAGTCGATAGTCAACGAATGGCAAGCGACACTCGACACTCGTCGCCATGCTGAGTCGGTCTCCTTGGGCGATGCCATTGACCGTCAGGTACGTCTCGCTCACGAGCTTTGTCAGTGAGATGTCGGTTCGCGGATAGAACTGCTCTCCCCGAAAAATTGCCGTTGGATCGGTGAGCTTTGCTTCATCCCAACACTCCAGTATCGCCGGCGCCATCGCATCAGCAAATCGCCACGTGCTGTGCGGGTCCCAGCACGGCAGTTGATGGCGATGGGCGTGTTTGTCTTGCGACCAATTCTGATAGCCCTTCACAAGACCTGCCCCCTGTTCGAGCCAATCGATTGCCCCCGTCCAACTGATTGGCGGCTTTCTTACTTCTAGGTAACTGCCGACGCCGGCCTCGCCACGCCGCATCTTTTCACGTCTATCACAGCGAATCGCCGCATCGCGCAACCACTTGTATCCCCAGAAAAGCTCATCTCCGCCGTGACCCATGAGCATGACCGGAACGCCATGCTCACGCGCCATCTGCATCACTGCGTGGTAACTCGATCCCGCCAAGTCAGCTGTTGGGTCGTCGCGGATGAAACAGGTATCGGCGAATGTGTCCGCAGCGTCTTTCGTGCTCATCTGACGAATATGCATCTTGATGCCAACCTGATCGGCGAACTCCTTTGCCATCGCCGTTTCATCTTGCCACGCCCTGCCTTCGTAGCCAATGGAGAATGCTGTCACCTTGTCGTGCAGTTCGCGCTGTGCCAACATCGCGATCAGGCTTGAATCAACACCGCCCGAAAGTGCGATACCCACTGGCACGTCCGATCGCACAACGAGCGTCGATAGTTCTTCGAGGGCGGCCCGAATTGTTGGACCGGGCTCTGCGTCGATGGCGGGAGCATCTTCCATCCGCCACCAGCACCGCTGTTTCACGTTCCATTGATCGAGATCGATCTCAATGAGATGCCCACCGAGCAATTTCTCGACCCCGCGCACGCACGTGAACGGTTCGGGCACAAATCCATAGTGCATGTAGAGATTCACTCCCCCTGGATTGATCTCGAATGGCACCGCTCCCGAGGCGATGAGTCCGCGCATTTCGCTTGCAAAGACGAGTCGATCGCCCTTCCACGCTAGATACAGCGGTTTCTCGCCGATGCGGTCGCGTGCTATGAGCACGCGCCTCTTTGTGCGATCGAGCAGCGCAAACGCGAACATTCCGCGCAGGTGCTTGACGCAGTCTGACCCATATTCCTCGTACAAATGGGCGATCGTCTCGCAGTCACTTTTTGTGTGAAAGTGGTGACCACGCGCCTCGAGGTCTCTGCGCAACTCGACAAAGTTGTAGATCTCGCCGTTGGCAACAAGCGCGATTGACTTGTCTTCGCTGAAAAGTGGTTGCCATCCACCCTTCAGATCGATGATTGCGAGACGGCGCATTCCCAGCGCAACGTTTGGCGCGTCGATGAATCCCTCGCCATCTGGACCGCGATGCACCAGCGCCGCAGCGAGATGGCGGATTAGCTCGTGATCACCATCACGCAGCCCAGTTCTTGAGATGATTCCAAAAATTCCACACATGGGTTATTCGGGCTGCGCTTTCCCACCGTGTTCTAACTCGGGATCATCCTCGCGCATCAACAAAGAATCATAGTCGGTCTCTTCTGTCCGTCGGCGAAGACGGGCAAGCGCGACAATGAGAAAAAAGAATGTCATCGCGGCCCACAGGTATCCCTGCTTGTTGACGAGCAAGAGTTGGTAAACGAAGAGCGCGTAGATCACTGAAAGCGTCGTGCGTGCAACTGGGTCATCTGCGAATCTTTGAAAGAGCCAGATCGCGTTCTTGAATGTCACGATCATCATGATTGTGAACAACACAAACATCGGAATGCCGAGTTCGGCGAGAACGTCGATAAACATCACGTGCGAATAGGGCTCCGATCCCGCCTTGGTGATCGCCGTAAACGCGTTGAATCCCAGTCCTACAACCCATGCAGCTGGGCTGCGCAAGAATTCCCCCAGCAGATCGAGCACGTTTTGCAGGCGAATCTCAGACCCGCCCGCCAGCGTGTCGGAATCCCACCGACGCAGTTCCGATGCGCCCAGAATCAGCGAGGCAACGTAGAGAACGGTCGGCACGAGCACTACCGCGCCGGCGACCGTCCAGACAAATCCCATGATGTTCTTGAGACGCACTGAGACTGGATAGAACGCGATCGCAACGAGCACGGCGAAGACGATCTGCCCGCGCGATCCTGATTGCAGCGCCAAGATCGCCCCGAGGAAGAACCCAGAAACGCGCAAGATGTTGGTGAAAACTGACCCCGCTCCAACGCGAAAAAGTGCTGCCACGAGCAAGAGGTTTCCGCCGAGTTCTCCCATCGCTAGGGGATTCGTTCGAACAATCGCGCTCAGATTGAGCCCCAGTCGACCCGACCAAAATGTAAACGACGGATTGGTGATGACGAGCACCACCACGACAAGTGCGTAGAACAAGAAGATGCGCAGAAACTTGGCCAGCGATTCGATATCGTCGACCAGGAGTGGTGAGACCCAGACGAAGAGCACCAGATACGGAAAGCCGTTCGTGATCAGTGGCATGCCCGTGCCCACCGATGGACTCCACAACATCGTGACGACCGACCAGACAAAGAGTGCTGCTGTTCCCAACCAGACGAATGAGAAGTAGCCCAGCGCCGGGCGATCCTGTGCGCCGATTGCGCGCAACGCACCGATTCCAACTGCGAGCGCTGTGAGCACGTTGGCGAGCGGGAGAATGTTGAGAAAGATTGGCGATGACGCTTGAAGCGCTTGTTCGAGTGTGTACATGACCATCACGAGGGCAAGCCCCCACGACGGACTCAACAACGCCATGCCGCAACCGACGGCGAAGGCACCAACCGTGAGCACCTCAAACACGAGCTGCCCTCGCAAGCGCACTCTCAGATGGACGCATCATGGTGTCGTCTCCTTTGGCTGCCAGAGCCGAATCCACCTGATGGCGTCCAGAATCGTGTTCGAACTCTTTCGCACAAGTGTCGCTCGAACGACTGCATCACTCCAATTGCGCGGCGGTTGATTGTCGAGATACTCACTGATAAATGCGGCGCGCCAGACCCGTGTTCCGAGTGTTTCATCCTGCGGCATGTTCTTGGCGTAACCGTCGATTGCGAGAGTGATGCCGTAGCCGACGCCAGTCCAGATCGCAACTCCGTCCGCGCCGGCGGCGGCGGCTGGTTCGACTTGATCTTCGATGAACTGCGCCTCTGGCACGGAAGTGCCTGCAGTGGCGACTCCGTTGGGTTGCCAATACGGACTGACCGTTGGAATCACTGGCTTTCCTGCCGCGAGAATCTTGGCAAATCCCACCGATGCTGTGCGCCACGCCCGGCCGTGTGCGCGCACCAGATCTGGAGTCTTGGGTTCGAAGAGCAATGGGTCATACACGGGATAGATGCTCGTGCTAACCCAATCGACCTCTGCCGCGAGCGGTGCATAGACCTTATAGAGCTTCTCGAGCAAGGTCGACTTTGCCTCTGGCGTTGCGTTCAGCCAATTTTTGCCGTCGAGCCAGTATGGAACAAATGGCGTTCCATAAAACGTCCAGAGGATGTTTGGAAATCGCGTGCGCACAGCCCGCATAGTCGCGATCATCGACGCGGAGGTTGCCTGATACTTCGGCGAGTCCACGCCGAGCTGCAAGTTGGCGGTGAATGGATCTTCGAAATCAAGCATCCCCCAGCGCGGAGCGCCGTTGGCGGTCTTGTTTGAAATCTCACGAATCACCGCCTCGACGTCGATCAGACCGGTACGTACCGCTTGCGGATCGCACCCCTGATAAATGAGCAGGTATCGCTGGGCGTCGACGGCTTCCGCGCGACGAGCAATGGTTGCGTCGGGAATCTCGTCATAGAGCAGAGCGAGTTTTGCTACTGGCACCGTCGCAGGCTGCGCAACCGGCACAATTGGCACGTTCTTGGGCGGCGCTTGCGGCGCGGACGCAGGAGCTAAGGGCGCAACCGATTGCTGTGCGCAGGTGAGCGCACCCGCAGCAATCGTGCTGATGACCATCATGACCGATGCGGCAATCACTGATCGTGCCCAGCCCCAGCAGGCAGCCTGTGGCCGGCGTCGCGAAGAGTCTTCTCACGTCGGGCGAGTTCGAGATCGTTCTCGACCATCATCGCTGCAAGCGACTCGACCGAGCAATTCGACTGCCACTGCAACTGTTTCTTCGCCTTCGAAGCATCGCCGAGCAGTTGCTCAACCTCTGCGGGGCGTATGTATCGTTCATCGATTTCGATGAAGTCTTTGCTCTCAAGGCCAACGTGCGCGAAGGCGAGATCGCAGAACTGGCGCACTGAGATCATCTTGCCCGTCGCGATGATGTAGTCGTCGCCCGCCGGTTGCTGCAGCATCCGCCACATCGCGTCGACGTATTCGCCCGCGAATCCCCAGTCGCGCATCGAATCAAGGTTTCCCAAATAAAGCTTTGTTTGCAGGCCGAGTTTGATCCGCCCTACAGCGCGCGTGATCTTTCGCGTTACGAAGGTCTCGCCTCGCCGGGGGCTCTCGTGATTGAAGAGGATTCCGCAACTCGCGTGCAATCCGTAGCTCTCGCGGTAGTTCACGGTGATCCAGTGGCTCATCACCTTGGCGCATCCATAGGGAGATCTGGGATAAAACGGAGTCGTCTCACGCTGCGGGATCTCCTGCACCTTGCCGAACATCTCGCTCGAACTCGCCTGATAAAAGCGCACGGCGCGTCCCGTTATCTGCTGCGAGGCGCGCACGGCTTCGAGCAGACGAATCGTCCCGAGCGCGACGGTGTCCGCGGTATAGACCGGTTGATCGAAACTCACCCGCACATGGCTCTGTGCCCCCAGGTTGTAGACCTCGTCTGGATCGACCTTGCAAAGCACATTGAGCAGTCCATTGGCATCACAGAGGTCGCCATAGTGCAATTTCAGCCGAACCCCCGACTCGTGAGGGTCGCGATAGAGGTGATCGATGCGCTCGGTATTGAATGTTGAACTGCGCCGGATGATCCCGTGCACTTCATAGCCCTTGGAGAGCAAGAGTTCTGCGAGATAACTTCCGTCTTGTCCCGTAATCCCGGTGATGATCGCTTTCTTCACAGTGGGTTCCTCACGGTCGAAGGATAGGCAATTATCGTGCCGACTTACTCGGAGAGATTGAAACCCGATACCTTTTGGCCAGTATGGTGCAGTCGACGACTCAAAGTCCATTCGCTGGCGCTCGCATCGTCGTGACCGGCGGAGCGGGCTTTCTTGGACGGGTTGTCGTCGAGAAACTGCGCGCCCGCGGAGCGCGCGAGGTACTCGTACCGCGACGCAGTACCTTTGACCTGACTCGCGAGGCGGATGTCGCAGCGATGTACGACGCGATGCGGCCAGACGTTGTCTTTCATCTCGCTGCAGAGGTCGGTGGCATCGGCGCGAACATGGCAAATCCAGGGCGATACTTCTTCGCAAACATGGCCATGGCCCTGCATCTGATTGAGGCAGCTCGCCAGCGCAATCTCGGCAAGTTTGTGCAAGTTGGCACGATTTGCGCCTACCCCAAGTTGACCCCGGTTCCCTTTCGTGAGGCAGACTTGTGGGTGGGCTATCCAGAAGAAACGAATGCTCCATATGGCATCGCGAAGAAGGCAGCGATGGTGATGCTCGACGGCTACCACAGACAGTATGGATTGAAGTCGGCCTACGTTCTGCCCGTGAATCTTTATGGTCCTGGCGACAACTTTGAGACCAACACCTCGCACGTGATCCCCGCCCTCGTGCGCAAGTGTGTCGAGGCGGTTGCATGTGGTGCGAGTCACATCGAATGCTGGGGAACAGGATCGGCGAGCCGTGAATTCTTGTACGTCGACGACGCGGCAGAGGGAGTGATCCGCGCAGCAGAAGTGTTCGACGCTCCTGAACCGATCAACCTCGGCACTGGACGCGAAATCTCGATTCGTGACCTAGTCGCACTGATCGCCACACTCTGTGGATTCACCGGCGAGATTCGCTGGGATGCGTCGAAGCCCGATGGCCAACCGCGTCGATGCCTTGATGTATCGCGCGCAGAGCTATTGCTCGACTGGCGTGCGCAAGTCTTGTTCGAAGATGGTCTTCGCACCACGATTGAGTGGTACCGATCCCGCGGCGCTTAGTCCCAATCCGAAAGCACGATCGCCAAATCGACGCCGTCGACGATGCCATCGTCGTTCACGTCTGCCGCGGCATCGTTGGTGCCCCATCCCGAAAGAACCGCTGCAAGATCAGCGCCATTCACTAGACCATCGCCGTTGGCATCCCCTGGCGAAGTTGGATTGCTGCCAACGAGACTGTCGTCGCCGACGCGCTGCGCTGCGATGTCTGTGTTGCCGGTCGCGCCATCTGGCCAGACGAAGACCGACGCGCTTGATTGACGAACGGACATCATCATGCCCTTGTCTGAGGCTACGTCAACACGCGATGCATTTGCCCACTGCACAACACCTGCCGCGTTGACGCGCTGTGAAAAGATTGAATCTTGGCCGAACGCGCTCGATGTCTGCCACGCGAATGTTGCGCCGCCGCTGCCAGCTGTCACCGCGGTGAAATCGGTTGAGTATTGCGTCGCCACTGGCGAAAGCGAGAGCCCCGACGCTCCCCAGAGACGGGTGCCTATGCCGCTGAGTGCGAAGGCCTGCGCAGAAACGCCGTAGCTCGAACTGCTTGGCACGTGCTCTGGCCAAACCGCGTACACGCGATCAGCCGCTGCGTCGACCGCAAATCGTGGCGAGACGCGCTCAAGAGTGGTTGTTGATGCGACCGTCGCCCCATTTGCGCCGAACTTCGCGACTCCCTGAAGATCGAGCACCTGCACGGAACATTGCAGCGGGCTCGAGGTGTACCAACAGAAGACATACCCAACCCCGGGGACGGCTTCGCACGATGGGTAGTTTCCGATTTGCAATGAACCGGTCGAGAAGACGATAGTTGGAGTCGTCGTCGTTGCGGTCCATCCCAATACGCCTGCTGGAGAAACTCGCCACGCCTTGAGTGTCTTTGCGCCGGTGAATCCAACTTGCCGTACGCATGAAACCATCACGCCACCCGTCGCATCCGCCACTGGCCAGAGGTCTGCGTTGGTTGTCTGCGCGGTGCCGTCCTGAATTGTCACGGATGTTGCCCAGAGCATTGCGCCGGTTGTCGGATCGAGTTTCTGCAACTTGGTCGCGGTGCCCTGATACCACGAGACATAAATCGATCCATCAAATGGGTCTTCGCGAACCTTTGGATTCGCGACATACGCGCCAGCTGAATCGGGCATGGTGCTCGTCCAGATGATCGCACCTGCTGAAGAGAGCAGCGATGCACTGATGCGATCACCACCCAGACGATCGTCGTTGTATGCAACTGCCAGTTTTCCGCCGCTGACTGGCGACGAGTAATAATCAACAGTTGAGGAGAAGCTGCGATCGGCGATCAGTGTTCCGTTTGGACCCCACGATGGAACACCTCTCGCGTCGAAGTGATTCGCACGCACGTCGTATCCGCCCGTGGCATTGTCGAACCACGACATGAAGAATCCGTCTGAAGAACCTCGCGACATCTTGGGTTGCACTTGATCATTCGCCCCGCTCGCAAGAATTGTGGTGGCGATTGACGACCAGGCTAGTGATGAGACGATCGCGGTGAGCGACGCGGCCGTAGCCACAGCGACGATAAATCCTGCCTTCTTCATAGCGGCAGTATGGACGTGGAAATGTGCAATTGAAAATAAATCTTCCAAAAAATCCAAAACGAGTCGAGCGGTCAGTCGAAGAGAGTCGGTTCGTCGGCGGCTCGTCGCGCATTCCATTGCGCGTCTGCGAAAGCCACCCGAGTGGTGGCGCCTTCAAATGCTTCGTACTCGGCATTTGGATTATCACCGGACCACGCCAGGAATGCCTCTATTTCAGCGGGAATGGCGCTCTCGCGCCAACGCTCACCGAACCGTGTGCGGATGCCTAGCCAGAGGTGTGCATATGCATTACGCCTGATAAGCCCCGCGTGTGGTTTCAGAAACGGCTGAATCTTCGCGCCGACCAGCGAAACCTCTTGGCGAATTCGATTCAGCTCATCGGCATGCACGACGTGACGGTATCAGCAGCGCGATCGCACCCGTCTACCCTGATTTGCATGACGATCGCTCATGCGATGTGCGTTGGGGTTGCCGCCGTGAATTGTGCGGCGCAGGTTGCACCGACGCCCGCGGTCAAAGTGCTTGTGCCTGATGGATTCCGCGTTGAACTCTTTGCGCGCGAACCGCTAGTTGCTGACCCTGTCGCATTCGACATCGATTCGCAAGGGCGCGTCTTCGTGGCAGAGAGCCATCGTCAGGAGCGCGGCGTTGAAGACAACCGTTCGAGTGCGTTCTGGTTGCTCGACGATCTCGCGGCACAGAGTGTCGATGATCGACTGCGCTACTACGAGAAATGGAAAGACAAGCGCAAGGATGGGATGGCCTACTACAGCGCGTACGTCGATCGGGTGCGCATGGTCGAAGACTCTGACGGCGATGGAGTCGGCGACCGCGTCACCAATTACTCGCGCGATTTTCGCGACCCGCTCGATGGAACTGGCGCTGGGGTGCTAGTCGATGGCGACAGCGTTTTCTACACGTGCATCCCGAATCTCTGGCGGATGCGCGATGCGAACGGCGATGGCATCAGCGAGCAACCCGAGTCGATCTTCGCAGGCTTTGGCGTGCGCACCGCTTTGCGCGGTCACGATATGCACGGACTCATCATTGGCATGGATGGACTCATTTACTGGTCGATTGGTGACCGCGGCTATCAGGTGACAACCCGTGAAGGCAGCGTGCTTGCCGATCCAAAGTCTGGAGCGGTCTTTCGCTGTCGTCCTGATGGAACGCACCTTGAACTGTTCGCCTCTGGGCTGCGCAATCCCCAAGAACTCGCCTTCAACGAGTTGGGCGATCTCTTCACTGGAGACAACAATTCGGACGGCGGCGACAAGGCACGATTTGTCTTCGTGATGCAAGGCGGCGAGACCGGCTGGGATATGAATTATCAAACGCTCGAAGGGGCGAACCAGAGGGGTCCGTGGAACCAAGAGGGGCTCTGGCATTTGCGCGCAACGAATGAGCGCGATCATCCGGCGTGGGCTCTGCCGCCACTTGCCCATGTTGGCAGTGGTCCTTCAGGTCTGGCATTTGCTCCCGGCACGATGCTCCCCCGAGAGTGGGATGGCCGCTTCTACATGTGTGACTTTTTAGGCAGCGACAAGCACAGCAACGTGCTGGCGATACAAGCGGTGCGAAGTGGCGCGGGGTATGCAGTGACCGAGGTGAAACCATTCGCACGCGAGGTGCTCGCAACTGATGTTGCGTTTGGACCAGATGGGCGCGTGTATGTAAGCGACTGGGGTGGTGGGTGGTATTCGAAAGATGCGGGTGAGATCTACACAGTTTGGGATCCTGTCGCGCGCGAGAGTGCGGTAAGTTTGCAGACGCGTGCGATACTCGCCAAGGGTTTTGCGGCACTCTCACCCGACGAACTCGTTGTGCTGCTCTACCACCAAGACATGCGCGTTCGCCGCGGTGCGCACTTTGCACTCGCCGCGATTGGTTCGCAGGCAACGCTGCAACTTCTAGCGGCGGCGCAAGGTGGTGTGGCGGGTGGCGCTAGTGAGTCGCTGCGCCGTCTAGGACAGATACATGCGATCTGGGCGCTCGGCATGCAGGCCGCCGGAGTGCGCTGCGCTGTTGTCACAACTCCCGATCCGCTTGCGCCGCTTGTTGCGCTGCTCGACAGCGACGACGCAGAGATTCGCGCGCAAGTTGCCCGCACGCTCGGCGAGGCGAAGTATCAACCGGCCGCTGCGAAACTGATCGAACATCTCTTCGACGAAGATTTGCGCGTGCGCGCAGGGTGCGCCCTGGCGTGCGGCGCGCTGCGACTCGCCGATGCGGTCCCAGCGCTTGCCGCCGTGCTTTGGGAGAACGACGAGAGGGATGCATTTCTTCGCCATGCGTTGGTGATGGGGCTCGCCGGATGCGCCGACTCGGCAAAGTTGGCTGAACTCTCGGCCGATCAGTACGCAAGTGTGCGGTTGGGAGTGTTGCTCGCCATGCGTAAACACGGCGACCCAGCAATCGCCCCCTTTCTCTTTGATTCAGACATTCGCATTGCCGCTGAGGCCGCGCGCGCGATTTGGGATCTGCCGATTCCGGCGGCATTCCCGGCGCTGGCTCAAGCCGCTGGTCGGGTCGCGGCGATTGGCACAAGCGCAGAACCGACTGTGAGTGTTGTGACATTCACGCGCGACGTTTGGAGGAACGAGAAAATCGACTCGTCGCAAGCGCTCGAGACAAGCGCTGTGTTCGACCGCGCACCAGATGAAACTGCGCAAGCGCAAGAGGCGAGTGGCTTCTCGGCGCACGGCAACAGTTATGTGCAGCGGTTGCGCGGAACCATCCATCCACCAGTCGATGGTGACTACCAATTCTTTCTCACGAGCGACGATCACAGTGTGCTGACGATCACCGCCGCGGAAGCGCCGCGTTCGACCGAAGTAATTGCGCGCGTCGACGGGTATAGCGATCCAGAGAATTGGAATGCGATGACATCGCAGACTTCTGCACCCATCACGCTGCGCGCAGATACGGCGTACACGCTTGAAGCGCGACACGCGCAAGGTGGTGGAGGCAATCATGTTTCGATTGGATGGCAACTCGCCGATGGTCGACTCGAACGACCCATTGGCCGTCGCGCCATTGACACCAACATCGCCGCACTCGCTCGGCGAACGATTGCCGCGAATCTTGCGCTTGGCATCACTGGTGGATCACCCATCGCCAAGATCGCTCTCAACCCGACCTTGCCTTCTGTGATTCGCCTCGAAGCACTCGCTGCATTGAGCGTCTATCTCGCCCCAGGCGCGCGCGACCGAGTGCATGGCCATCTCAACCACGCCGCTATCGCGCCACGCGATGGCGAGAGTTATCGCCGTGCCATGGCGCTGGCGTTACCAACACTGGCGAACGATCACGAGAGCAGTGTGCGCGCAGCGGCGATGCAACTCGCCACGAGTGCAGGAATCGCGCTCGATCAACGCGCGAATCTCGAGTGTGTTCTCGATGCGACGCGGACGGGCAGTGAACGCGCTGCGGCACTCGCGCAACTCGTATGTGGGCACGATGCCAGCGCGGGCAAGGCCATCGCGGCTGCGCTTGCGAGTCACGATGGTGCGCTGCGGATCGCCGCGCGTGAGCATCTCGCGGCAAGCGACGCGGCAATGGCAGTTGCTTCTGCCGTTGCTGTGCTTGGCAGTGGCACCGAGCGTGAGCAGCAGGCGGCCATTCACTTGTGCGCGCGACTCGCCAAGAGTTCCGACGCAGCCTCCGCGCAAGCGGCATCCGCCGCACTATCGGCATTGAACGCGCAAGAACTAACTGGATCACTCTCTGCGGCTCTGCGGCTCGACTTGAGCGAGGCGACGATCGGCGGCGCGCCTTTGACTTCGAATGCGCCGGAAGTTGGATTCACCAACACACTCGCTCCGTTGTTGCTTGCGGGTGGTGACGCGGCGCAGGGTCGAGAGATTGTGATGTACCACTCGTCAGCAACGTGCTTGCGCTGTCACGCAATCGAAGGGGTTGGCGGCCACGCCGGACCCGCGCTCGATGGTGTTGGATCGCGCCTCGAACCTCGCGCACTGCTCGAATCACTCGTCGAACCAAACGTAGTCGTTCCCGTTGGATGCCTGACGGTCTCGGCGATGCCTGCGATGAATGCCTTTCTTACCCAGCGCGAGATTCGCGATGTCGTTGCGTATCTGGCGTCACTTCGGCTGAGTGCGACGCCGACGACTCAGTATGGCGAGTTGAAAGGCGATGTACATCGCAATCAGTGACACTGCGTACGTCTGGGCAACTTCGAGATAGGTTGCCTCTTTCGCAGCCACGGCCATCGCGATCAGCGCGACGATGGTGCCAACCGCCGCGATTGTGAGTGTCAACCTGTGCGCGCCGTGATATTGCAAGACCGCTGGCGCGAATCCCAGAACTGTGTTCACGCAATGAGCGATTGTCATGACAACGAGCGCTGGATACGCCGCTCGAAAGTTCTCGCCAAAGAGTGCGAGCAGGTCGCGACCGAAGAACACGATGACTGCAAGAAATGCCCCACACACGGCGATCATGAAGAGCGAGCGCGATCGCATGAGTAGTCGTTCGCCAGCTGCATCACCGCTGGCAATCACCCGTGCCAATTGCGGCGCGTAGACGCGCATAGTCGCAGTCTGCGCAATCACCACGAATCCTGCGATCTGCATCGCGGCCGCCATCATTCCGACGCCGACTCGGTCACCCTTCACAACTTCTAGCATGACAACCGCCCCTTGAGAAAAGACAGTCATGATGAGGCTGAACCCGAGGTATCCAACACTCTTGGTCAGCCATTGGCGTGGTTCATATGAACTCGTCGCTCGCAACACTGCAACCGGAAGGCGATGCAGGATGATCGCGATCATCGCGGCGAGTGCTGCGATCCAGACGAGTCCATATGCGTCGATCGTCTCGCGCAGCGTTGGCGTTGTCGTGCTGAGTGCGACCGCAACGACCGCAACGACGGTGCCAGCGGGTAAGAGCAGTCGATAGACGAGCGTCGATCCCAACCATGATCCACACGCTGTTGCCACTTCGAGCGCGAACAGAAACAGCGTGATCGCAGGAACGAACCAAAGCATCTGGGCCAGTGCATCGATGGTTTCGTCATGCGCGCGCAGCGTGTCATAGAGCACGAATGCGAGGCGTGCGCAGCAACCACCAAACAACGCGCCGATCACGATGCCGAAGATGATGTAGCCCTTGGTCTTGCCCTGTGCCTGTCGGTCGATGTACTCAGGCAAGATTCGCAGTGCACACTTTTCGAGTCCGAGCGTTGCGATGGTGCAGATGATCGCGACCATGGCAACGGCGGCGCTAAAGGCGCCATACTCACTCGCTGGCAGGATGCGCGCTGCGACGATGTTGAGTAGGCACGTCAGACCGTAGCCGCACGCCGCAGCCACCACCACGAACCCGCTCATGTGTGTGTCCACACCGCCATTGTGCGGCGCGTGTGCAAGGCTGCCGGGCGCGTGGTGAAACATCGCGCGGTCAGTTGCGGTTGAGCGTCATTGTCATGGCTGCACCTTTCAACTCGACCGCCTCGATATCGGCGCCGAGCAAAAAGACGAGCGACTCGGCGCTCTCAAAGTACCCAGTCGCTTGCATGAACTGCGGCGGACTGCTCCCCCAAGTCACGGCAAGGTCGAGATGCCCGGCTGCGTCGATTTTTCCCACCAGCACGCCGTGACGTGCCGCTTGGCTCGTGCTGCCATCCGACCAGGCATCATCAATGGTCACACCACGCACCTCGCCCGTCGCTGAGATTGTCGCGGTGCCGACGCCATTGTTTCCGTCGGCGGTGTAAAAGTTGAGCCGCCACTGTCCAACGTATTGCGCGAGAAGGTCTGGTTGCGAAGTTGTTGGCTTTCCATAGGGGGGCGTGGCTGCAACACCCTGTTCATGAAGCGCGAACGCGATGCTTCCACCCTTGGCGAAGTTTCCATCAGAACCGTACTGGCGAATCGTGAGACCCATCGAACCGTAGCTCGGTGCCGTCGCAACTCCTTCGAACTTTTCTGTTTGACCCGTGCTCCACGCGATCGAAACCTGCGCGGTGCCTGCGGCGATCGATCCAGTCATTGCACCCGTGCGACCGACACCGTGGGCAGCCTTCCACACCGAGTCGACGAGCGATGCCGTGACTGACCCATCAGGTGCAACCGTCAAGCGCGCGTGGCCGCCACTGGTCTGATCTTCTGCTGTGAAACTGCCTGACCAGCGACCGATCGTCGAAGTGCTCTCACCAGCAACTGCGCCAGGTTGCTTGGGCGCACTGTTGCAGGCGCTCAGCAGCGAAACGGCAGCCAAGGTGGCGGCGCAGGCAATTGATTGGATGGACATACCCGCGAAGTTACAGTCCAAAGGCCGCGAGTACTGCGGCAAGATCGGCGCCATCGACGAATCCGTTGCCATCAACATCGCCACTTGGGTCTGATGTGCCAAACGATGCGAGTACGAATCCGAGGTCTGCACCGTCGACGTGCCCGTCACCGTTGAGATCCGCCGGATTCGGCGGTGTGCCAGGTTCAGTGAATGTCATCGTTGGACCATCCCCCGAGTTTCCAAACGAGTCGACTGAGCGCACCGAATAGTTCACGATCGATGCCGCTGGAAGAGATGGGATAACCCCGCGCCAGAGACCATTGCCGGTGAGTTTCATCGCCACCGATTGCGTCATGTCGATAGTCGTGCCGTATCGCAGTGTCACACTGTCGGGGTGGAATCCCATATGGCTGGTGTATGCATCGCGCAATTCGACGCGCACTGGGTGGGTCGCACCCACCACGCTTGCGATGACTTGTTCGGTGCGCACGGTGACTGGCGCGCGCGTGTCGACGAGTCCGTTGTTCATATAGATGCGGTTCTGGAATGCTCCGCTCTCGCCTTGCCCGGTGACGATGTCGTATCGACCATCGCCGTCAAAGTCGCCAACCTTGACATCGAGCGACGAATCGGATGACGCAGTGATGATGTTGCTGATTTGCGTAAAAGCGCCCGTGCCTCCGTTGCGATAGATGCGCTTTGATCCGCCGAGCACGGCGACCACAAGGTCGAGATCGCCGTCATTGTCCATGTCGAAGAACTTGCTGTCGTTGTCATCCACCGATGGATTTGGCGAGATCGACGTCGAGATGTTGGTCCATGAAGTTCCAAGACCATTGGCGTTGCGCACGAGCAGTTCTTGATTCGATGTTCCAGCGTTCGTGCCAATGAGGTCGAGATCGCCGTCGCCATCGATATCTCCCGCGTCATAGGCATACGCCGTCGTGTCATTTGGAAAGTTTCCACCAGCAGCGAATACGCCGCTGCCGTTGTTGAGCCACAGACGGCTCTGGTTCGGTGTCGTCGCGCGTGTTCCAATGAAGAGGTCGAGGTCGAAGTCGCCATCGGCGTCGAAGAAGAGCGCATCCATCTGCTCGGAGATGTTGCCCACGGGCAACGCTGCTGCGGTGTATGTGAATCGACCGCCACCATCGTTGAAGTAGAGGCGGGGCTGCCCTGAACCAAAGCGGCTCGACGCTCCCGAGTTGCACAGTGCGATGTCAAGGTCGCCGTCACCGTCGACATCGCCGAACGTCGCGCGCGCAGTCGAAGTATTGGCCGTTGGTATGCGCGCCGTCGTCTCGTTGGCAAATGTGCCCGCACCGTTGTTGATTAGCAACAACATCTGGCGGTTGTAATCCTGACCTAACAGCAGATCGATATCTCCATCGTCATCAACATCTCCAAACTCTGCGCTGCGAAAACACCCAGTGATGCCGGCGACGCGCGTGTCAGTGAGATCGGCGAATACTCCTGCGCCGTTGTTGACATAGATGCGTGGTTTGAGCAAAGCGCCAAGCACCGAATATCCCTGACCGTTTGCGAAACACATGTCGAGATCGCCGTCGCCATCGATGTCGCCGACCCCGATTTGGTTGGTGTACTCAGCTTGCAATGGAAAGCGCGTCGATGTTTGGTCGACGAATTGAATCTGCGCTTGAGCAGAAAGTGCACCGGCGAATGGGCTAATAGCAACGATCGTGAGGGTCGAGATGCGCATTGGTTCTGTGAAACCTAACACGAGCGGCGTCAAAAGCGACAAAAGATCCGAAAAGGATGCACTCTCAGCGGCGGCGCGCCTTCGCAACGTGGCGCATCGGTGCCGGAGCAGCCTTGGCAAACTCGACTGAACCCGCTGCCACATTCCGTGCGTGCGTATTCAGTTGGGTTATCCGCTCGCGGGTCTTCTGAATGCCCTGCAATCCCCCGCCCTGCAAGTAGGCGCTCGCGACCGCGTTGGCTTCAGAGAAGAGACCTTCGAGCGTGATCGTGGTGGCGGTGACATCGATCGAAAGTCCGGTTATTCCAAGGTCTGAGAGCAGCGAAATGACCGCGTCGATTCGCTCATCATCAAGAGCGGTTCCGCTCGCGACCATTGATGCGAGGGCGCGTGTGGTGGTGACGTGAATCGGTTCGTTCAGCCGTCGCATATCGACGATCGCCTGCATGGCGGGCTCGATCTTGTCGCGCGGAATAATCTTGACGGGGCGCTGTGTTCCATTGAGCGTGAAGGTGCGCATCGAGACATTGGAAAGTGCCGCGGCCATCGCTCGCCCAGTCGCCATGTTTCCGGCGGAGTATGGGTCTGATGTGTCGCACGCCCGCTCTGCTTCGGTCGTGACCTTATCGACTGACCCTCCGCCACTGCCAGCGTTAGCAGTCATCGCGCGAATACCCATTTCGTGCAGCAGCCAAAGGCATGCTTGCATTGGCGGATCGGTCGGCGCGATTGGTTTGGCGAGTCCGTGGGCGAGCACTGCGCCGAGCGAGGCGAGCAAACTCTGCTTCGCCGCGAGCATCGGCACAAGCGTGTTCGCGAGCGCGCCAAGCGTCTCTTGCTTTTGAACGGTCAATTCGATCTTCGCGCCGTTGAGAATGATGGAGGCCATCTGGTGAGATTAGCCATTGCGCGGGCGGGGCGGGCGCGGAGAGAATTTCACTTTGAGCTATGCGCCGCAGTCGGGAGTGGCCGACCAACAATGTCAATGGCGATCACACTGCAAACGGGGTCGGATGGCGTGAGCGGAATTGAGATTGACCATCCATCGCCGCTGCGGGTTGCAGAGGATGCGAAACTGGTCGCGCCGAGCAATCGCACTGCGACGATTTCATTCGTGAGCGCTGGCATGATGAGCGTGTTGCTCTTGCCATCCGCAGACTTTGGCCACTCAAACACATGCAGGTAGAGGCGCGTGCGCCCTTGCGGCAACTGCTTCTGCGTGCAACGACCCCAGGGCAGGTTTGCAAACGGGCTCGCGGAACTGCCATAGATCGCTTCGCCATTTGTCTCCATCCACGCGCCAATCTGCGCCAGGCGTTCGATCGATTCGGCGGGGATGCGACCATCGGGTTGGGATCCAACATTCAGCAAGAAATTGCCGCCCTTGCTCGCAATGTCGCAGAGCATCTGAATCATGTTCGCAGCACTCTTCCAATTCTTGTCAGTCGCCTTCCATCCCCACGTGTCGTTCATCGTCATGCACGTCTCCCAATCGGTGCCGGCGAGTCCAGTCGCTGGAATCTCTTGCTCGGGAGTTCCGTAGTCGCCCGCCCAATCGCCCGCGCCGTTGAGTCCCGCCATTCCATTGCGTCCCTTGTCGACGCGGTTGTTGATGATGATGTCTGGGTCGAGCGCGCGCACATATCTGGCGAGCTCAAGCCCGCGCTCGTGCGTCCACGATGGCTCCCACTCTCCATCGAACCAGAGGATGCCAATCTTGCCGTACTTGCCGCTGACGAGTTCGCGCAACTGCTCTTTCATGTACCCGACATATCGATCGAAGTCTGCATCTTCTTCTTTGCGCGCATCCCATTCACGCTTGGGCAAGTAGTCACAGTGCGTCCAGTCCATGATCGAGTGATAGAAGCAGAGTTTGATGCCGCCGCGCGCGCAGGCATCGGCGAGTTCCTTCAAGATGTCGCGCTTGAATGGCGTGCCCATCACGTCAAAGGTGGACACGCGTGAATCCCACAGGGCAAACCCCTCGTGGTGTTTGCTCGTGATCACGATGTACTTCTGCCCGGCCATCTTGGCGATGCGCACCCACTCATCGGCGTTGAACTCAACGGGATTGAACTGCGTGATCAGCGGCATGTACTCGGCGGGCGGGATGCGCGCCGTTTGAAGAATCCATTCACCAGCACCCCCAACCTCCTTCCCCTGCCACTGACCGCCGGGGATCGCATAGAGACCACAGTGAATGAACATGCCAAATCGTGCGTCTCTGAACCACCCCATGCGCCGATCGAGATCCGCTTGCTTCGCGCTGGGCTGTGGAGGAGGCGACTGCATGGCGAGTGAACCGATCATCAACGCGCACATGATTGCACAGAGCGATCGCACTTCGTCAGGGCACCTTTACTGTGTCTGCGGCGTGAAATGCTTCAGTGAGTTGAGCAAGTGTGTGCGACCCAACCAATGTGGTTGCGAGCGAGCCGTCGCGTCGCAGTACAAAGATGGTCGGAATTGACCTGACGGAATTGAATGGTTTACCCAACCGTGGAGCTGGGGCAACCATCTCATAGCTCATCGGATTCTTGATCAGAAACCCCTGCACAGTCGCTGCAGGCTCGCTTGAGATTCCAACCACCACAACATCGTCTGGAAAGGTTTTCGCGAGTGTGTTGAGTGCAGGAAGAGTCTGTCGGCATGGACCGCACCATGTTGCCCAGAAATCCAAGAGGATAATTTTTCCAGCGAGCACTTCCGGCGTGAGCGTGGCACCGTCGAGCGTGGTCAGTGTGTACTGAGGATTCGATGAAGCACTGTGAATTGGCTTGGATGGTGTGGACGCGCTGGGCGTGGGCTTGGGTCCGAAGAGTCCAAGCCCGACAATGACAACCACGCCCGCGATCAGCCCCACCGAGGCCCGCGCCGCCATTATTGAGAATGAGCTCATGTGCGCTTTATACTCGCACAGTGGGCGAAATGCAT
Source organism: Phycisphaerales bacterium (assembly GCA_009691705.1). Taxonomy (GTDB): domain Bacteria; phylum Planctomycetota; class Phycisphaerae; order Phycisphaerales; family SM1A02; genus F1-60-MAGs104. The sequence continues at coordinate 11,788 of SIAR01000008.1, read as the reverse complement.
TCATCCAACAGGCGCTGGCTGACGCTCGTTGCGATGACGGGGTCGCTCTCGATGATCATGCTCGACTCGACGATCATCGGCGTCGCGCTGCCGCACATTCAGAAGTCTCTTGAGATGGACGCCACGGCGCGCGCTTGGTCGATCAACGGATATCTCGTCGCAATGGCATCGTGGGTCGCTCTTGGCGGCCGCCTCGGCGACCGCATCGGACGCGTCGTCGCGTTTCGCATCGGTGTCGTGGGCTTCGTCGCAGCCTCGATCGCCTGCGCGCTCGCTCCGAGCGGGTGGTTCTTTGTCGCCGCGCGCATCGGGCAAGGACTCTTCGCAGCGACGATGCAACCAGCCAGCGCGGCGATTGTGATCGACAGTTTTCCCACCCAACAACGCGGTCGCGCCATGGCGACCTACGCGGGCATCTCATTGCTCTTTCTTGCCGCCGGACCACTCATCGGCGGCGCGTTCGTTGAATACGCATCGTGGCAGTGGTGTTTCTGGCTCAATGTTCCTATCGCACTCGTCTCACTCTCGCTCACGCTCGCCCTGCAACTGCATGTGCCGCGTGGCGCGCTGCGACGCACCGATTGGCTCTCTGCGCTGCTGCTTTGCAGCGGCATCCCAATCTTCATCTTTGGAATGCAAGACATTGGTCTGCGTGGTGTGCTCTCAGCACAGACTTGGATGTCCACACTCATCGGCGCGGCGATACTCTTCACATTTGCCCGCCGCCAGTATCAATTGGCCCAGCCACTCATAGACCTGCGACTGTTGCGCGACCGTGGATTTCTCGGCGACGCCCTTGTGCTCTTCTTCTTGCAAGCGATCAATGTTGGCCAGGCAATCTATGGATCGCTATTCATGCAGACAGTGCTTGGATTCACGCCATTCCAAGCGGGACTCGGATCGCTGCCGCTGCTCATTCCGGTCTTGGTCATCGTGCACTTCGCAGGGCGTCTCTACGACCGACGCGGTCCGCGCCTGCCTCTGTTGATTGGACTCTCGTTCGCAACACTTGGCACACTCGTCGAAGCGGGCGGCGTCTACTACTTGAGTTACCCAACACTCGCTGTTGGGATGTTCCTCTTCGGTACAGGATGCGGTTTCGCGATGAGCCCTGCGAATGCCGATGCGCTCGGGCGCGTTGCGCCGCAGCAGCGCGGTGAAGCGAGTGGAATCGTGCAAACGATGCGTCAGGTTGGTGCAACCACTGGTATCGCCGCGATGGTGATAGTGATGCATCTCATTCCAGAGACTGGCGAACTATCACCGCTGGCATTCGCGCTTGGTTTCGCCCTGCACATCGGGCTCACGGCGACAGCGCTCATCTGCGGATTTTTTATGATTCAACCCGCGATAGCCGCCCGCACTTGAGCCATCACATCGCCTCAACCTTCGACCGCAACGACCTGTTCGGGCATTATGCCGAGTTGGATTTCTTTACCTGCGAATGATTGCTGACGCGGATTCGCCTCGAATACTTTGAGTCTCTCTCCGCGCACATCGACGACGTGCTGCGCCGTCGATCCGAGATAGGTCGAGGAAATGCAGGTGCCGGTAGCGACCTGAGTCAATTGAGATGGGGCAGAGGTGTCCCCGGCCGCGACGATACGAAATGATTCTGGCCGAATCGAAAGTGTCACGTCTGCACTCGATATCTCTGGCGCGACGTATGCGCGCAGCGCGCCGAGTGCGGTTGTGACGGTTGCGAATCCGTTGGTATCGCGACTCCCATCGACCCTTCCCTTCACGAAATTCGTTTCGCCGATGAACTCAGCGACGAAACGTGTACGCGGTCGCTCATATATCTCGCGAGCGCCACCGAGTTGTTCGATGCGTCCGCCGCGCATCACTGCAATGCGGTCGGCGAGCGAAAGCGCCTCGTGCTGATCGTGCGTGACGTAGAGCATCGTCATGTGTAACTCGTCAGATATGCGGCGAATCTCGGCACGCATCTCGAGGCGCAACTTGGCGTCGAGATTCGAGAGTGGCTCATCGAGCAGCAAGAGATCGGGCCGAAAGGCGATTGCACGCGCAAGTGCCACCCGCTGTTGCTGACCGCCAGATAGTTGGTTTGGAAGGCGATCTGCGTACGAACTCATCCGCACAAGCTCGAGCGATTCGCCGATGCGGGTCTTCTTCGCGGCCGATCCCATCTTGCGCACGTCGAGACCGAATCCAACATTCTGGGCGACGGTCATGTGCGGCCAGAGAGCGTAATTCTGAAAGACCATTCCCGCGTTGCGTTTCTCTGGTGGCAGCGCAGTCACGTCGCGATCGCCGAAGTAGATGCGTCCCGCAGTTGGCTCGACAAACCCCGCGACCATGCGCAAGATTGTGGTCTTGCCGCAACCAGACGATCCGAGCAGAAAGAACAGGGATCCCGCCGGAACATCCACGCTCACATCTTCGACGGCGACTGTCTGATCGAATGCCTTGCGCAGATTGACGAGTCGTAAATTTGTCACACGAGAAGGATAGCGGTCGCTTTACACTGCTCACGCGCATGGCAGATCGACTTGACCATCTTCGTGATCTTCAGAAATGGCGCGGAGCGGCGGCGGGCGGGCGGCGCACGGCTATCCCGACCGATTCGATTCGCAACGAGGTTTCGCGCTTTCGTACCGACATCGAGCGGCGCAGTGAACGCTTTGGAAATGCCGCAGAAGTCTGGGCGCGTCTCATTCCAGAGCAAGTGCGATCGGATACGCGACTCTCTGGACTCGCCGGTGGAACACTCACCGTTGTGACTGGCTCGGCCGCGACGAGTTACGCGCTTGATCGACTCTTGCGCGGCGGCATCGACCATGAGATTCTCACCGCGACCAATGGCAAGATCATTCGTGTGAAGATGCGCGTTGGCAAAGTGGATGCGTGACGGCGGCGGTGCATGGCGAGTGTCATGATTGCGGCGGCGGCGAACCAACTCTCCAGTGTTCTGGCAGCGCCCGCACTCTTCCCGCCTGATCGACGCAAGCCAACGTTGTTTCTCCCACGACGAGTTCATCGCTGCCGCGCATCAGGCGATAGGCGTGCTCAATCTTCACATGGCCGAGGTCGATGAGTTGTGTCTCGAGTGACAGCACTTCGTCATAGCGCGCCGGCTTGCGATAGCGCACGTTGAGCCGCGTGACGGCGAGAAACACCCCCGCTGCTTCGAGTGCTGCGTATGACGATCCACCTGCCCGCAGCAATTCGGTGCGCCCCATCTCAAACCAGATTGGATAGACCGTGTGATGCACGACACCCATGGGATCACACTCGCAATAACGGGCGCGCACTTCGATTGTGTGAGTCTGTGACATCGTGGCGTTATAGCACTGCTCACTTGCCGATACAGAAACGGGCGAAGAGCGCCCCGAGCACATCGTCGGCGGTACGGTGGCCAGCGACAATTCCAAGCGCATCGAGCGCTTCGCGCAAATCGGTGGCAATGAGTTCAGCTGGTTCTGCGCCGCGGCGACCCGCCTCGACGCAGCGGTGCGCCGCACTGCGCGCGCGTTGCATGGCACTGTGTGCATCCGCCAGCGCCGCCCGGTGACGGGCGAGCAACACCGGAGCGTCACGCGCACCGCCTATCCATCCGCCCGCGTCGATTTGTAGGGTGAGCGATTCACGCAGTTCATCAATGCCCTCGCCGGTGATCGCACTCGTCACCGATCCACCCTGCGCCATCGCTGCGGCGCGCTGCGCGGCATCGGCGCGATCTGCCTTCGTCCAGATGGTGATCATGCGCGGTCCATTCTCTGGATGCGCCTGCGCAGTCACTGGCACACAGTGCAATTGCAGGGTCGCCGACTGAAACGCGTGGCGCGCGAGTTCTTGCATCTGCTCTGCGAGGGCGTGCTGCGGCTCTTCGATTCCAGGCAAATCCATCAAGAGCACTTCGCGGCCGCGGTGCAACAAGAGCGGCTCGACAATCGCGTCGCGCGTCGATCCTGCCTGCTCAGATGCCACGACGCGCTGGCGACCCAAGAGCGCGTTGAAGAGACTCGACTTGCCCGCATTGGTCGCGCCGCGCAGTGCGATCACAGGCAGAGCCTGCAACGATTCCTCTGGCGTGGTGCCATCGAGCAGGGCCGCGAGAGTTTGCGCGAGCACGTCGAGCGTCGTTACTAGATCAATCGCAGTGATCGCAACGACATCCTCTTGATCACTGAAGTCGATTCCCGCCTCAACGAGGGCGAGCACTCCCGTTAGCTCTTGTGCCGCGGTCGCTGCGACTTGCCCCACGCGCCCGGTGCGTAGTTGCCGCGCCGCGGCGAGTTGCGCGTTGGACTCTGCCGAAATCGAAAGTGCGATCGCCTCGGCTTCATCTATCGCGAGGCGCCCATTGAGAAACGCGCGTGCGCTGAACTCGCCGGCGGTCGCCCGCCGCGCCCAGTGTGCGCCGCGCTTTCGATCGCAGAGCGCGGCAACGACCGCAGTCAAAATGGCAGGATTCCCCGCGATGAGAAACTCGACCGTGTCTTGCCCGACGAAACTTGCTCTTCCCACCATCACAAGCGCGAGTGCTGCGACCTCAACTTCAACATGCGCCACGCAGACTCGCAACCGCACCGACTGCACGCCGCGCGTGGTTCGCAGGGTTGTGTGGGCGAGTCTCTCTTGAACGATCGCAAACGATGCGTCACCGCTCACGCGCACGATGCCACGCGCCGCACAGCCTGGCGGCGATGCGATCGCGACGATCGCATCCGTTGAGGTTGCGACGCTTTCCCATCGCATCTCATTCAACCGCGATCTTTGAAGGTCTTGCTGCTCTTGCGTTTCTCTTGCGCGCGCGCCATCGCCCTTTCGTACATGCGTCCGATCGCGTCGCGCGTCTTTGACTTCTTGGCGACCACCGGATTCTTCGCGATCTCTTCGATGTGGCGACGCACCATCTTGCTCTCCCAGATTCCAACAAGCGTCGACGTCATGATGTAAAGCGTCAGGCCAGAGGGCGCCGCATAGAGCATCACCGGAAACATGACCACCGTCATCACGCGCATCATCTTCTGTTGCTGCTCCTGCTCTGGAGTCATCTTGGTCGATGGCGGCGGTGCCATGTACTTCTGCTGCACATAGAAGACCGCTCCCATCAACAGCGGAAGCAGATTGATGCTCGTGAGTGTGAAGATGTAGAGATTGATCGACGTTGGAAGCGGGATGAATCGATCTTGAGCGCTGAGGTCACCCAAGAATTCCCAGCCACCGAAGAGCTGAAAGAAGCCAAAGAATGCTGGCTGTTGGCGTAGTTCGAAGGCGAGGTAGAGCACTGCGTAGAGCGCCATCCAAATGGGCATCTGCAAGAATGTTGGCAAGAATCCACCGGCGCATCCCAGTGGATTGATCCCCTTCTCTTTATATAGACGCATCTGCTCTTGCTGCATCCGCTTTGGATCATCGCCATAGCGCGCCTTCAACGCTTCGATCTCAGGCTTCATCTCTGAGAGTCCGCGCGTGACCCGTTGCATCTGAACCTGCGACTTCTTGCTGACGGGATGCAAGATGAGACGCACGACAAGAACTAGCACAACGATGGCGATTCCCCAATCGAAGACGAGGTAGTCATGCAAGAAGTCGAGAAAAATCACCATCAAGTTCGCGAGCCACGCAAATGTGCACCACGAACAACACCCACCCATCGAGTAGACGATTAGTCCGGACATTTCGAGCAGGCTGTAGGGACGATCGTTCGCCAGCACGGCGTGCTTGAGTGGTCCGGCGAAGACACCCATCGAGAAGTCTGCGCTCTGACCCGCAGCCACTTCGCGCGCCGGTGAGTGCAACTCGGTGAAGAGCGTTGCTTCACCACTCGCATCCGTTGCGCTTGGATCGCCAATCGATGCGCGAATGAACTCGACTGCTCCGGCCAGCGACTTGTTAGGCGTTGCACTAGTCGTGCCAACCATCGGGGCATGCACAGCCAGCGCGAAGTATCGATTCGTCGTGCCGAACCAACTCAGATGTTGATCTTGCTCTTTCTGTTCGACGCTCGGCCAGACATCATGCTTGCCCGCGGTGACGTTCTTGACAACCTCGGCGCGCTCAAGCATTGCATCGTGAGTGATCACAGAAGACTGCGCAGGATCGCGCCGCTCACTCATGAGATAACCAAACTGCAGACGACGGATATCCATCATCTCGTTGGCGCGTGTGGTGAGATCGCTCGGTCCATACTGCACCATGCGTACACGGCGCGCGACGGTCGATAGATTGTCGACACTCTGCGTGAGCACGATGTCGTATCCCGCACCCTCGGATGATCGCACCGCAAAGCTGCGTCGAATGCGCAGCACCGGAGTGCCAGCGTCATCGGCAAGCATCGTCTCGAAACTGCCCGGCGCGACTTCTGACCAGACCTTTCCGAAGAGCAATGTGACTTGTCCGTCGACATCGATCGAGTGCGCACAGAGCATCGGCACTGTGAAACGTGCGAGCGTGACGAGATCGGCGAGCTTGCCAGTTGCGGAGAGCGTGTACCGATCACTCGCCGGTGGCAGTGGAGGAATCGTTGGCGACTTTGCTGCGACTGCCGCGGCGTGTCGAAGTGCCGCCTCGCGATCGACTGCTTTCGTCCAGAACTCGCTGAAGACAATGCGACTGATGCCCGCGCCATTCTCGGCGAACTCGATGCAGAAGCGATCTTTCGCTGCGTCGAGTGATCCGAGTGTTGCTGGTGTCGTTACCGCGACTCCAGATGGACGCGCCACGAGTTTCGAGGCTGGCGCGACGACCGTCGCCGGCAAGGCCGAGAGGGTAGAGATTGAAGCAGGCGCGGGAACTGCCGCCGGTGTCGCTGCGGGCGCGGGCGTCGCCTCCGGTGTCGGCGTCGGCGCGGGAGTGACTTGCGCGGCGGCGGATGTGTCTGCGGCGGTTGGGGGAGCAATCTCGGCAGTCGATTTCGCTGGACCATTCCCTTGAACAACCACAAGCACAATGCCCAGTGCAAATGACACCACTGCAACTGTGAGTAAAAACCTCTTCGTACCTTTATTCATTTCGCGTTTCACGTGTGACCTCGAAGAAAAATTAGCGACCTTCTAGAAGTCGCTCACCAAGCCAGTCATTGAGATCGTCGATCGCCGCGATTTTCGCAACCGTTCGTTCGATGTCGTAATCCAAACGCAAGAACTGAACCGACTTGGGTTCGAAGTTCTCGCCTGTTTCAAGAATTGCATAAGAAGCACGCGGATCGAGATCGCGCGGCTGCCCGACCGATCCAGGATTCACAATCACTGAATCTTGCTCTGAAAACGTGTAAAGACCGTCTGTCATCTCAGCAGCTGGCAGAAAATCAGGATCGTCGGTGAATACCCCGGGCACGTGCGTGTGGCCAACGAGACAGACGCGCGCTGGTTTCATGCGCGCGAAGATATCGCGCAGCTTCTTGCTGCTGTTCAGCGGATCCTCAGGGAAGATGTACTCATTGATAGGACGGCGCGGCGATCCATGCACGCAGAGGAAGGGTCCAAAGACAACCCGCACGCGCAGTTGTCCCAAGAAATCCCAGCGGCGGACGGCTTCTTCCCGGTCATAACCGCTCTGCGCGGCGCCATTCTCTTGCTTTGGCGGCTCGAGTTGTCGACGCGTCCAGTAGGCGGCGGATTCGGCAGAGGCGTTGAAGTTGGTTGGCTCGTAAAGAACGCCGAAGTCGTGGTTGCCCATCAGACTCCACTCGCAGCGTTTGGCAACCAGATCGACGCACTCTTTGGGATCGGGACCATAACCAACGATGTCTCCGAGCGAGAGAATGCGATCAACGCCGCGACGGTCGATATCGGCGAGCACCGTTTCGAGCGCCGAGAGATTCGAGTGAATATCGCTGATGAGTGCCGTTCGCATAATCTTTCGCACGGTCAGCCGTGGGTCGCCGATACTAGCAAACTACTGCGCGGGATCGCTAGAATCCCTCGCCCTATGGCTGACAACAAGCACTACGACCTCATTGTGATCGGTGGCGGACCTGGCGGTTATGTCGGCGCCATTCGCGCCGCGCAAATGGGACTAAAAGTCTGCTGCATCGAGCGCGATAAGTTGGGCGGGGTCTGTTTGAATTGGGGATGCATTCCCACCAAGGCGTTGCTGCACAACGCAGAGCTATATATGGAAGCGATTACCCATGGTTCGAAGTGGGGAATCGAAATCGCGCCCGAACATGTCAGGGTTGATTGGAGCAAGGTCATCGGACGCTCGCGCGCGATCACGGGCACGCTCAATTCTGGGATCGGTTTTCTCTTCAAGAAGAACAAGATCGATCATGTTGTCGGCCACGCCAAGATTGTGGCGGGCAAAACTGCGGCGGGTCCATGCAAGGTTGAAGTTCGCAAAGCAAGTGGCACCTATTACCAGGGTGGCGGTGAGGGCGAGGCGCAAGTCATCACCGCCGATCGCGTGCTCATTGCAACGGGCGCGGGTCCCAAGCAACTTCCATTCGCTCCGTGCGATGGCAAGACGGTCATCTCGAGTTCTGAAGCGATGACACTCGCCACGCGCCCCGCGTCGATGCTCATCATCGGTTCGGGCGCGATCGGAATGGAGTTTGCCTACTTCTATAACGCGTTTGGCACCAAGGTCACCGTCGTCGAAATGGTCGATCGCATCCTTCCAATCGAAGATGACGATGTTTCGGCGGCCGCGCTCAAGACATTCACCGCGCAGGGCATTTCATTTCGCGTTGCAACAAGCGTCAAAGCGATCGAGAAGAGTGCTGCTGGAGCGAAGGTCACCTTGTACGACGTGAATGATCCGACCAAGATCGACACTGTCGATGTTGAAGTCGTGCTCGTCGCTATTGGCGTCGGCGCGCGCTTCGATGGGCTGTTTGACACCGCGCTTGGAATTCGCATCTGCGACTCAGGGGCAGCCAAAGGTCACATTTGGACCGATTATCGCGACACCGCCGAGCCCTCCTATCAAACGAGTGTTGCCGGCATTTACGCCATCGGCGATGTCGTCGGTCCACCGTGGCTTGCCCACGTCGCGAGCGAAGAGGCGGTCGCGTGCGTCGAGCGCATGAAGGGCCATCACACGCTCGGAGTCGACTACGGGTCGATACCAGGATGCACCTATTGCAATCCACAGATTGCGTCGATTGGTATCACCGAGCGCGAAGCGAAGGCGAAGGGGTTGAAGTACAAGGTCGGCAAGTATTCACTCAAGGGACACGGCAAGGCCATCGCAGTCGGTGCGGCGGATGGCATTGTCAAGATCATCACGAGCGATCCATACGGCGAGATTCTCGGCGCGCACATCTTTGGAGAGGATGCGAGCGAGCTCATCGGTGAGCTCGGTCTCGCCAAGCGCCTCGAAGCAACTGCTGAGGACATCATCTCGACGGTGCACGCGCATCCAACGATGCACGAGGCAATTCACGAAGCGGCGCTTGCGACTGAAGGTCGCGTGATTCACGGATAATCAAAGAAACATCTCCCCACACGAACTGTTTCGTGTGGGGAGAGTGGTTGTCCGCGGTGGCACTGGCAGTGACTCACCTCGGAAGCTCATCCGCGCGTGAAGTCGCGCGGTGTTTAGCGTTTCTGCTTGTCCTGCCACGTCACGAACATGCGACGGATGACCTGCTCTTGCACAGTGTGCATCCACAGGTCGCCGAATTGAACTGCCATGAAGCGCTCGAATGCCGCCGGATATCGGTGCGCTCCCGTGCTGGGCGAATACTCGCGGGGCGGAACGCTCGACGCTGGAGTGACGCCCACGAAGAGCGACCCTGCTGCGACGCACACGATGATTGCACTCAGGCTGGCGCGATGACTTGTTGTCAACGCTCTTCGACGATTCATCTTTCCATTGAACATTTGCATGGATGACTCCTTCTGCCAATCAGGCTGTGTGAAGCGACCGGGCGTTTTCAAGAATTCTCCATCCCGTTTCTCGGAATGATGGAAACCGTCCCATTGTTCCCGCAACAGTGCGAACGTCATCGTCGTCGAGAAGCCAATCGGTCGCATAGCCCAACGACTCATTCATGCGTTGTCGGCGCAGGTGTTCGAACGTAAAGGCGCGCTCGCGCATCGACCAGTTGTCGGTGCGTTCGGCGATTTCGGCGGCCTTGTTTGAGAAGATCGCCATGAATCGGTGCAATTCCGCGCCGCTCAATCCACGAAGGGCAACATTGCAGCCAAAGACTGCGCACCAACCATAACTCTCGAGCCAATCACCAGGTGGATAGGCGGCGACATCGACGACCTGTTCGAGTCCAAGCGCGAGCGTCTCTGCAGCGGTGCTTGGATCGAGCAACCCCAGCGCCGCGTCGCATTCGAAAATCGCACCAGCGCACGTGTTGGCTATCGCTGCGTACGTCGGATCATCAAACTCCTCAGCAAGCGCTTTATAGGCATCGGCCGCGAGCTCGAGATCGACGCGCGCACACTCGGCGTGCGTGTTGCCGCTCAGTGGATCAGACTCGATCATTCGGCGCTGCGATTGTCCGCGCACATAATGGCCGAACGCATGCACGACCCGTTCGGGGCGTGTGACTGGTGCCCGCGTGTGAAAGCGGCCAACGAGTCCTTCGGCGACTGCATTCGCCTCGACGAGATGCCAGAGTGTGTAATGGGCGTTGGCAAGGTTCACCTCGAGCATGACGCGCACGTGCGCTGGAACGCCTGGTTCACCGAGCCCACGCTGAAGCGCGGCGAGTGCCTTGGTGTAACGACCGAGCCCGTCGTATGCGCCCGCGAGTCGGTTGGCAGCCGTTGCGCGTTCACCACCAGTTTGCGCGGCGAGCAGCAGTGCGCGCGAAAGTTCGGTCATGCGTCGATAGTCACCGGCGCGATGCGCCTCGATTGCTTCGCGGTCGAGCACGGCAAATCCCCGTGCCGCGATCTCTTCGAGGTTGACATACGTTTGCGCTTCGTCTTTCCATATTCCCTCGGCAACATCGCCGATGTCCCAATCGAGTGCGTCGGCGAGTCCGACCACGAGATCAAGTTTTGGATTTCCACTCTCTGGAACCACTTTCGAAACTTCGCGTCCAAGCGCTTGTGCCGTCTGCACCTTGGTCCATTTGCGGTAGATGCGGGCGAGGTCAACAAACTGGCTTAGTCGATCACGTCGATCCGAGTCTTCGAGCATGAGTCCCCACTTTCTTGCGGACGTCGGGTCCGAAACCGCTGCCAATGCACTGCCTAATGGCGAGTGGCAATCCTTTCTTACGGTCGCCGACTGATTTTCGGAATTGGATCGCGACACTCTTTACACTTCGACGATGACGGCATCGAACATGAGTGGATTGCTTCTCGTTCTCAGTGGACCATCCGGCGTTGGCAAGACCTCGATCGTGCACGAACTCGTCCGCAGGTTTGATGGTGTTTTCAGTATCTCAGCGACAACGCGGGCGGCTGGTCCCAATGAAGTGGACGGCGTCGACTACCACTTCATTTCGCAAGAGGTTTTTCAACAGTGGGTTGAAGAGGATCGCTTTCTTGAATATGCGCAAGTCTTTGGGCGTTCGTGGTATGGATCGCCCCGCGCGCCCATCGATGCGGCAATTTCTGCGGGGCGACTTGCGATTCTCGATATCGATGTGCAGGGTGCTGAGCAGGTGCATGCACGGTGCGCGCAGATGTATGGGGTGTTTGTGTTGCCGCCCTCTGAAGATGAGTTGTTGCATCGACTCCGTCAGCGCGGCCGTGAAGATGAGGCGACGATTCAGAGACGGTTCGCGGCAAGCACCTGCGAGATCGCCCGTGCGCGCGGCGGAATAGTCTTCGACGCATTCGTTGTCAACGATGATATTAACCGTGCGACTGATGCAATCTGTGCGCTGGTCGCAGCGCGCATGGGGTGA
>SIAR01000007.1 GCA_009691705.1 Phycisphaerales bacterium | reverse complement strand
CCCATATATGTCGCCGAACCCGGCGTGTCATTGCCGGCCAAGTCACCAGTGAGCGTCGTGATGTTGACGAGTGGATTGCGGTCGGTGAGCAGAGTCTCGCCACCGGCGAATCCACCGTACACGCCAACGCCAGATTTCATCGTGTGCCAAGCTGTTCGGGTCGTCGTCGTTGTCGGCTTATAGGTTCCAGCCTTCACCCAAACTTGATCACCCGAAACTGCTGCTGTCATTGCAGTCGCGACGGACGCGGGACCGTAGTACGCATCAGCCCACGAGGTTCCGTTGTTGAGTCCTGTTGTGAGGTATCCATCGACATAACGAATGGCACCCTGTGCCCCTTGAGCAGTGCACAAAAGGACGACGAGAGATAGCGCATCGAGGTAATTCAACTTCATAGGATTCTCAAACCTACCCCCAGATGGGGAAAAAGCAACTCTTTTTCATCCAAATGACCCCAATGGGATTCGAACCCATGTGTCCTCCTTGAAAGGGAGGTGTCCTGGACCAGGCTAGACGATGGGGCCTGCGCGTAACGAATCCGCGCTCTCACTGCGCACGGAACTCTGACAATGACCCCAAGGGGATTTGAACCCCTGTTCCATCCGTGAGAGGGATGTGTCCTAGCCGGGCTAGACGATGAGGCCGAGGGGCGGAGAGTATAGCGTTGGGCAGCGCGGCGGCAATCGCGCAACTCTCAATGACTGAGCTCCCCCCACTCATCCTCGCAGCGACAGATTTCGAGTTGGGCGCAGTGCGAAATGCGCTTGCAAGTCGGGGAGTTTCTGCTGAGTTTTCAACCGTTGGAGTTGGACCGGGCGCCGTCGTTCGCTGGTCGCAGATCAACCCAATTGCACAGTCAGATCGATCTGTACGAGGACGGCTAGTCGTGCTCGTTGGACTCGCTGGCGCACTCGACCCCGAGCTGCGCGTTGGCGCTGTGCGCATGGCGCGCGCGGTCGTTGCCTGTGGCGCGGATTGTGCGCGGCCGAGTCCCATGTTCTTGCCACCCTTTGTGCGCGGGGAGGCGGTGACCATCGCAAGCGTTGACCGCGCGTGCCGTGATGCGAAGAGCAAGTGCGCCATTCATGCCTCGACGCACGCTGCGCTCGTCGACATGGAATCTGCCGCATTCGCCGCGGTTGCCGCGACGCGCGGGTGGAACTGGGGAGTGATGCGGGTGGTCGGCGAAGTTGCGCATCTGGGAATCCCAGCGTGGATGAGCCAACTCGTACATGATGATGGATCGCTTAATCGCGTTGAACTTGTCAAGACTCTGCTGCATCCGCGCCGCGCAGTGGCGTTGATGGCGATGGCGCGTGATGCGAAATGCGCGATGCACGCGTTGGGTTCGGCGTTGGGTTCGGCGTTGGGTGAGTCGCTCCCAGAACCACCCATCCAAAGTCGAACACTCGTCTTTGGTGGAACCTTTGACCCACCCCACCGCCGTCACTGCGAGATAGTTGCGCAGGCGGCGTCACTCTTGCGCTGCGACTCGATCATCATCATTCCCGCGGGGCAGAGTCCATTGCGGCTCGATCATGCTGCTGCTTCGAGCGAGGACCGGCTCGCCATGACTCGACGTGCATTTGCCCAGCTACCAAACGCCACAATTGACACGCGAGAACTCGCGCGGACTGGTCGATCATTCACCGTCGAGACCTTGCGCGAACTCGTTGCAGAGCGACAACTCGCGCGCGAAAATCTCGTTCTGCTGATTGGTGCCGATCAGGCAGTTCAATTCGATCAGTGGTCTTGCTGGCGCGAAATCGACGAGAAACTCGCGACGGTGGCAGTCGTTGCCCGTCCCCCGCGCAGCGCTGAAGAACTCGCGCGCGACCTCGCCCACAAATTCACCCTTCTTGGCAGCGATCCAGAGCGGTGGCGAAGGGCTGTTTTGCCCATCGAATCGGTCGAATTGAGCGCATCGCAGGTGCGGGCCCGACTCGCGAGCGGTGCGCCTATCGACGACCTCGTTTCGCACGAAGTCGCCCAGTGGATTCGCCAACGTGCGCTCTATGCCTAGACTTCGAATCAATGAGTGCAATTGCGATCGAGCGTGTGGCGTTTGTGAGTTTGGGCTGTCCAAAGAACTTGGTCGATAGCGAAAAAATGCTGGGACTGCTCGCCGCCGATGGCATGAAGCTTGTCAACGAAGATCAATCGCCCGACACGATCGTAGTCAACACCTGCGGGTTTCTTGAAGCGAGCAAAGATGAATCACTTGGGGTCATCAAGGATGCGCTCGCCCGCAAGTCGCGCGGTGAACTCAAGCGCGTCGTCGTTGCGGGTTGTCTCGTGCAGCGTCACCGGGCAAAGATCTTGGAGTGGGCCCCGGGCATTGACGCACTCATCGGCGTCTTCGACCGCGATCACATCATCGAGGCGGTGCGCGGATCGACGGCGCAGCGCGAGACGCTTGACGATGGTGGCGCGCGCCCTGGGTATTGGATCTCGTCCAACGCCCTGATCGCCGCTGCCGAACGCGGTGTTTCGACCGTTGGGCTCACCGTAAACGGAAAGGATGGCCGCGGCATTGGCTATTTCGAAGGCGACGAGAATCGCTTTCGTCTGACACCGCGCCACTGGGCATACCTACGCGTTTCTGAAGGGTGTAATCAACGCTGTTCGTTCTGCACGATCCCATCGATTCGCGGAAAGATGCGCTCGAAGTCGAGTGATGCGATCGCCAACGAAGCACGCCAGCTCTTGGCTGACGGCGCGTTCGAATTGAATCTCATCGGGCAAGACACGACCAGTTGGGGGATGGATATCGGCGACGAAAGCGGACTCGTCGGCCTGCTCGAAAAACTTGACCGCGTTGTGCAAGATGCCGGTGGCGGCTGGGTGCGCTTGATGTACGCCTACCCGACCAATTTCACTCCCGCGATGATGGACGCGATCGCCCGACTCTCGAGTGTTGTGAAGTACATCGACATGCCACTGCAGCACGCCAGCGATCGCATGCTGACACTAATGCGCCGCAATGTGACTGCCGACCATCAAGAGAACATCGTGCAAGAACTGCGCAATCGCATCCCTGGGATGGCAATCCGCACAACTTTCATCACTGGACACCCCGGCGAAACCGAAGCCGATCACGAAGAACTAGTTGCATTTGTCGAGCGCGGACAGTTCGACGCAATGGGCGTCTTTCGCTACTCGCAAGAGTCTGGCACGCCATCGGGCACGATGCACGACGACCCCGCCCTGCGCGTCTCTGACCAAGACAGCCAACGTCGCGAGGCTGAACTCATGGAATTGCAGCAAGCGATCGCATTTGAGAATGCTGCCTATGTTGCCGAGCAACGCGCCCAGTTTGACGTGCTCATCGATGGCCCCGCCCGCGGGCAGACTCGCGGCAAGGCGACCACAGGCGTAAACGGCGCGACCACTTTGTACACCGGGCGCGCCTACCACCAAGCGCCGCAGATCGATGGTGGAATGCATGTGCTCAGTCGCGACACTCTCGCTGCAGGCGAAGTCGTGCGCTGCACAGTCGTCGACGCCGATGGCTACGACCTTGTCGCTCAACCCACGAGTGATCTCGACCGAACGGTTCGACTTCCGGTCATTCGCTGAGAGTTTGCGATGCGATTGAGACCTGCCACAACTATGCGACTCACCCTAGCCGTCATTGTGATCGCGCTGGGAGGAACAGCGAACGCGCAGCATTCAGCGCCACCGATTCTGCCAGATCATCCCAAACTCGATATTGATCCAACTGAGACATTGCCAATCTCGGGTTGGTGGGCGAATGGAAAAGAGATTCTGTTCGTGCGCGAGGATGGCGCCTTCACTTGGTGGGATCAACCAAATCGTTTTCGCCCCGCGACCAAGACGGGTCGCTGGGACCGCCAGAGTTACCGCACATTTTGGCTCGAACCCTACATCGATCGAAAGAACACGCAGCAGAAGCCCCCGCGGCTTCGCGGTGCGATGCGCCGCGCCGATGGCGTTGTTTTCGTCACCTTCGACAACTACGCAACATTTCGGCAGTGCGATGCTGCACCGCTCGCTCCTGAAGATTCATACGTCGGCACGTGGACCGGTCCAGGCGGATCGATCACTTTGATGCACGATGCAACCTATCTGCTCGTCTCGAACGCGGCGAGTAGCGACAATGCGCCTCCAGTCTCGCGCTCGGGGCACAGCGGCACATGGACCTTCGACGGCAAGTACATCATCTTGCGCGCAGCGGGCAGCAAGAATGATCTCACAACTGAGCTCGTGATCTGCACGGTGGTCGACCGTCCCGCCGAAGGTCTCACCGCAGAGAAAGCCAATGTCGAAGCGCTCACCACACCGCTGGGCGAACTGCGCAGAATCAAACTACCTGTATCACCTGTGCCTACGGCTGCGAAGTAATACCAATCTCCTTGACGAGATCTTCGGTGAGGTCGACCGCCGCTGGATAGCGCAAAAATTGGCGCAACTGCACCTGCATCATTGCATCAGAGAGTTCGACTGAATCGAAGGCGCGCTCGGGCGGGATGAATCGATACACGAAGTCAACCTGCTTGCGCTCAGCGACAACGTCGAGTGCAGCAGTCAATTCGCGGTACGCCATCTCGACCTGCTCAGCCATGTGCTTGGATTGAATCTTCTGCAGGGTGGCGAACCACTTTTCATACTCTCCCTGCAGCAGTGCGAACTCTTGCTTGGCCTGCTCAAACGTACTGTCGCCGGGCTTGACCGCGGGATATCTGTCTTGAAGCGTCTTGCTGCGCTGCTCGAATTCTTCTCCCTGCGAGCGCGCCTCATCGTCGAACTTTTGTCGTTCGACTGTGAACCGCTCGCTCGAGAGAATTCCCTTCATCACCCGGTCGGTGTGCACGCATCCCACGCTGTAAGCACGCGCACTGGGAGAGTCGCTCCAAGCCATGCGCCCACTTTGATTCGTCACAGTGAGCGCAGCATCTTTTCCCGTCAAAATGAGGGCATCGGCGGGACCCAAATCACTTGGCCAAATGCGCGTGGCATTGGCAGGTGACCCAGAGAGCGAGAGCGTCGCGATCGCGCCGACAACTCCGGCGATCATCGAGCAGATAACGGTCGTACAAATCTGGCGCATCGCTGATTAGTCCTTCTTTGGTGCTTGTAGATGCATCTCAGAGATGATGTCCTCGGTGAGATCAATTGACTCTGGCACGCGCAAGAACGTGCGCGCACTCAGTTGTCGCACGACATCGGCATCGTCGCCTGGCGTAATCTTGTCCCTCGGCGGAACAAACCGCATGACCAGGTCGATCTTGCGGCGGTCTGCCACCACTTCAACTGCTTCGCAAATGTCGCTGTACGCCCCTTGGTAGTGCCGCGCCATCATCTCGCGTCCCGTGACTTCGTTCGCCGCACTCCATGCCGTGTACTCCTTCTGAAAGGCCTCAAACTGCTCACGCATCGCAGGAGACTCCGGCGAGTCTTTGTTGATTCCCTGCCCCTTCTCCATTAGCTCGCGGTAGCGCTTCTCGAACTCATCACCCTTGTTCTTGCGCGCCGCCGACAATTCTTCGAGTTCATCTGAGTACTTGGCGCTCTTCAATAGTGCGTTGAGAATGCGCCCGACGTGCACTGTGCCGAGCGAAAATGCGCGGCTGCCTGGTTGGTCTGACCAACTCAAACGTCCATCGGTGTTGATCACGCGCAGCGCGTCCTTGCCGGCAAGAATGAGCGCATCCGCTGGACCAAGGTCTTGCAACAAAGGCATTGCGCGCGCTGCCGCAGGTCGATCGAGTCCAGTGATGAAGAGGGCGGTCAATGCACTTGAAAGCACCGATGCCGCGACGATAGAAGTGGCTATGCGCATGCGCGAGAGAGTAGCGCGTTTCACGCCCCAACCCCTGCTGCGTTGGTGGCTCAGTCCCCCTGATCGAGCACTGCGAGAAAGGCTTCCTGCGGAATCGTCACCGAGCCGATTTGCTTCATGCGCTTCTTGCCTTCTTTTTGCTTCTCGAGCAATTTGCGCTTGCGGCTGATGTCGCCGCCGTAGCACTTTGCAGTCACGTTCTTGCGCATCGCCTTGATCGATTCGCGTGCAATGACCTTTCCACCGATTGCCGCCTGCAACGCAATCTCGAACTGATGGCGATCTATCTGAGTTCGCAGCTTGCTTAGGATCAGTCGTCCCCGATTTTCTGCAGAACTTCGGTGGCAGATCAAACTCAACGCTTCGACCAGTTCCCCATTCACAAGAATGTTGATCTTGGTGAGATTGTCGGCGCGGTAATCGGTGATCTGATAATCCATCGTGCCGTAACCACGGGTGATCGACTTCAACTTGTCATAGAAGTCATAAATGATCTCGGCCATCGGCAACTCATAATCGAGAATCTGGCGATGCTCACTCAAGTAGCGCTGCGCCTTGAATGTGCCCCGTCGGCTATCGCATAGTTTGATCAGGTCACCAATATTTTCAGTGGGACACATGATTTCGAGCTTGGCGATTGGCTCGCGAATTGCGGCGATTCGCCCCGTATCTGGCAGTTCTGCGGGATTGTGGATTTCAATCGACGTGCCATCATGCAGATCGACCATGTACTTCACCGTTGGCGCGGTCTGCACGACTTCAACACCACCTTCGCGCTCGAGTCGTTCTTGCACGATGTCCATATGCAGAAGTCCGAGGAATCCGCAGCGATAACCGAACCCCAGCGCTTCGGAGTGCTGCACTTCAAAAGTGAAACTGGCATCATTGATGTTGAGTTTTTCAATCGCCTCGCGAAGTGCCTCAAAGTCAGCCTTGCGCCCTGATCCAACTTCGGCGTCGGCATTCGATGGGTAGAAGTCGCAGAAGACCATCTGCTTGGGCTCTTCGTATCCGGGCAGGGCCTCTTCGGCTGGTGCATTCTCGAGTGTGACCGTGTCGCCGACGCGCACATCGGCGAGGCTCTTGATGTTCGCGCTGATCGATCCGACCTGCGCCCATCCAATCTCCTTGACCCGCGTTGGATGCGGGGTGTAGCGAGTTAGTTCGGCCACCGAGAAGGTTCGTCCCGTTCCCATCATTCGAATCTTGTCGCCAGTCTTTAGGCCACCGTCAAAGACGCGCACGTAGACCACAACTCCGCGATAATCATCATATTTTGCGTCGAAAATAAGCGCACGCAACTTGTTGGTCTTGGCGGGCTTTGGCGCTGGCAGCTTGCGACAGATGAGGTCGAGCAGTGGTTGGATCCCCTGCCCTGTCTTCGCCGAAACTAGCACACAATCTTCAGCGGGGAGTCCAAAGACCTGTTCGATTTCCATCGCGACACCATCGGGGTCTGCCGCTGGAAGATCGATCTTGTTGATGACTGGGATGAGTTCGAGTCCACCAGCCACGGCGAGATAGGCATTTGCCACCGTCTGCGCTTGCACACCCTGCGTCGAATCAACGACGAGCACTGCTCCCTCGCAGGCAGTGAGGGCGCGACTGACTTCGTACGTGAAATCGACGTGCCCAGGGGTATCAATGAAATTCAACTCGAAGTCAATGCCATCGCAGATGTGATGCACAGTGACTGCGCTAGCCTTGATTGTGATGCCACGTTCGCGCTCGAGATCCATCGAGTCAAGAAACTGCGCGCGGGCTTCGCGCTTCGAGAGCGCGTTGGTTTCTTGCAACAATCGATCGGCCAATGTGCTCTTGCCATGGTCGATGTGGGCGATGATTGAAAAGTTGCGAATGTTCATGGCAAGCGGCGAGCACCAAAGTGTAGTCGAGCCTGCGAACCTCACGCGTCACTGGGCGGTGTGAGACGCTGCGGCCGCGCGCGCCGCGGCTGAAATAGCCTCCTGAAGTCGAAACACAAGCACTTCCTTCACTTGCGCCACGGTCGGTGCCCGCGCACCGAGTTCGCGCGCAAGGCTCGTCACTCCTCGCCCCGCGAGCCCGCATGGCACGATCACTTCAAATTGATTGAGATCACAAGAGACATTCAAAGCGATTCCATGCATCGAAACCCAGCGCGAGAGCCGCACCCCCATCGCGCAGATTTTTCGAGAGTCGGGATGCCCCACCCACACCCCCGTGGCCGCTGCGTCACGCTGGGCGGTCACGTCGAAGTCGGCGAGTGTCGCTATGACCGCCCCTTCGAGCATTCGCAGATACCCATGCACTCGTAGTCCGAGTCGATTGAGATCGAGAATCAGATAGACGACGATTTGCCCAGGACCATGCCAGGTCACATCTCCGCCACGATCGGTCTCGACGCATTCGATGGCGCGCGCGGCGAGTTGATCGCGCGAGAGCAAGACATTTTTCTGTGCATCGGCCCGGCGTGAAACCGTCACGACCGCCGGAGTGTGTTCGAGCACATAGATGACACCCGCCCGCTGCGCAGGTGAAAACGGGGCATCAATCGCGCCGCGCGATGCGACGACCCGTTCGTGCGCGGCGCGTTGCAGGTCGTACGCCGCGGCGTATGAGATGTCGCCGAGGTCGACAACTTCGACGAGGGGCGGTTCATGTGCGCGTGACATCACTTCCCGATCGTAGAGGCGAGTGACTACTCTGCGAGTGTGCCAACCATTCATCCAAGCGCAATCATCGAAGGAGATGTCACACTCGCAGACGACGTCGTCATTGGGCCGTGGTGCCATCTCATGGGCACGCTCGGCGCAATCACCATCGGCGCTGGCAATGTGCTTCGGTCGCGCGTGCAACTCGAAGGGCCACTCACCATCGGCGATGGCAACACATTTGGTGCCAATGTCTGCATCGGTTGCGCGCCTCAAGATTTAGGCACGCCACAGTCGTTCGCCGGTGCGGGAGTCATCATTGGATCGCGCAACGTCTTTCGGGAAGGGGTGACGATCAGTCGTCCTAAGTGGGAAAAGCCCGGCCGCATCGGCAATGACAACTACTGGATGACCAACTCCCACGCCGGCCACGACTGCATCATTGGCAACAACTGCATCTTCGGAAATGGCACCCTTCTGGCGGGTCACTGCGAGATCGCCGACCGGGTGATAACGGGCGGTAACGCAGGACTGCAACAGTTTGTGCGGGTGGCCCGCGGAGCGTTTATCGGTGGACTCTCTGCCGCGACGCTCGATGTCTGCCCCTTCTTTATGATCTTGACAGTCAACCGCGCCCGGGCGATCAACGTGATTGGCATGCGCCGCGCCGGCTTTTCCTGCGCCGCGATCGATGCGGCGCGCTGGGCGTTCACAACCCTGTGCCACAGTCGACTCACACCGAAGCACGCGCTCGAAGTTCTGCGCACGCGGGCGGGCGATCCAATCATTGATGAGTACATTGCCTTTATTGAATCGAGCAAGCGCGGTATTGTGCTCGCGCGTGGTCGTCACGAGAAGAATGCCTGAATCAGGAATCAAGTGCATGGATCGCACCAACCTCCAACAATTCATCTTTCGCAGCAGTCAAGGCGCTTTCGAATGAGCGCGTTTGTCTGCGTGCTCGGCAGTAGTTCGCGCGGCAACGCGACTGCAATCTCGTTCGATGACTCGGGACGGTTCATCTTGGTCGATGCCGGTCTCACTCCCAAGCGGGTGCGTGGCGCACTAGTCGAAGCGGGCGCCTCGGCGCGCTTTCACACGCTGCGGGCGATTTTTCTAACCCATCTCGATCGCGATCACTGGTCGCCTTCGTGGGCGAAGCAGTTGCAGTGCTCTCCGGTTCCGGTGATCTTGCGACGGGCGCACGCCGAGCAAGCCATCGCCTTGGGAGTTCCTGCGGCGTGCTTGCGCCCAATCGATGGGGCATTTCGTCTCGGTGAAACTGCAGAAGTGCGTCCGATTGCGGTTCCGCACGATGAGATCGGATCGACCGCGTTTCGATTCGACTGTGACCATGCCAGCATCGGTCACGCAACTGATTTGGGTCATGTCACCGCCGAACTGCTCGAAGCATTTCGCGACCTCGACATGCTCTCGATTGAGAGCAACTACGACGAAGCGCTGCAACGCAGGTCGTCGCGCCCTGAATCCATCAAAGAACGAATCATGGGCGGTCGCGGCCATCTTTCGAACGAGCAATCTGTTGAAGCGGCGCGCTTGTTGACGGCGAGTGGCACGGTGCGACATCTCGTGTTGCTGCATCTCTCCCAAGAGTGCAACCGTCCGCAGATCGTGCGCGATCTCTTCTGTGCCCGCCTTCCGGCGATGGCGGAATCACTAGTGATTAGCCGCCCTAATGAGCCCACGCCGCTCTTGCAAGTGCGCCGCCGCGAAGCCGCAGTCGCCTGAATTGGCGCAGTTCGCGCGGTGTTTTCTTGCCATCTGATTGCGCTACCCTTCTGCCCTCTCATGAGCGATGTACTGACCCACGAATGCGGACTTGCCCTCGTTCGACTGCGCAAACCAATCAGCTGGTTTCAAGAACAATATGACGATCCATCCTGGGGATTGCGCAAGCTTTATCTCTTGATGGAGAAGCAGCACAATCGTGGACAAGATGGAGCGGGCATCGCAAGCGTGCGCTTCGACATGCCGCCCGGAGAGCCGTTTCTCTCGCGCGCCCGCTCAGCCAAGCGAAATCCTGTCGAACGATTGTTCGACGATGCGCTCTCGCCGCTGCGCTCGATGAGCGACGAGGCGTTGCGAAGCGCAACCGAACTCGACCTCAAGCGACGCATTCCGCTGCTGGGAGAGGTTTTGCTCGGACACCTGCGATATGGCACATTTGGCGGACGGTCATCCGACGCGTGCCATCCATTTCTGCGGCGGTCGATCATCGCAAGTCGCAACCTTGCGCTCGCTGGCAACTTCAACCTCACAAACTCGCCAGAACTCTTCGACCTGCTCGTTGAGTATGGTCTCGCACCCGTGGGAGGCAGCGACACTGGAGTGGTCCTCGAAAAGATCGGCTACGCCATCGACTGCGAGCATGACCAGTTGATTTCGACGGTCGGTCCTGGGTCCTTTCGAGCCCTTGAAGGACGCGCCCTAGCGCAAGAAGTTTCAGATCAACTCGACTACGGGCGCATTCTCACTCGCGCCGCCGAAAAGTTCGACGGGGGCTACACACTCGCCGGACTCATCGGAAACGGCGATGCATTCGCCTGCCGCGATCCTGCGGGAATTCGTCCCGCTTTTGTGCTGATCACCGATGAGGTCATCGCGGTTGCGAGCGAGCGCCCAGCGCTGACCGCAGTCTTTGATGTGACCGCCGAACAGATTGAACCGCTCGAGCCCGGTCACGTGCTCAGCATCAAACGCGATGGCAGTTACTCGACGAAGCGCTTTATTGATGCCCGGCCAATTCGACAGTGCACATTTGAGCGCATCTATTTCAGTCGCGGCAATGATCACGAGATTTACGAAGAGCGCAAGCGTTTGGGTGAGAATCTCGCGCCACGCATCCTCGAAAGGCTCGATGGATCGGTCGATCACGCAGTTTTTTCGTTCATTCCAAACACTTCTGAGAGTGCGTACCTAGGGTTGCTGCAAGAAACCGAGCGCATCATGCGTGGTCGTGGAGCAGATGAAGTCTGCAAACTAGTAGCCGAGGGACGCGCTACTCCCGAGCGCATCCGCTCCCTCATGGACGTGCGCGTTCGCGCCGAAAAGGTGGCGCACAAAGATCAGCGACTGCGCACGTTCATCACGCACGATGCGGCGCGGCGCGACCTCGTTGCCCACGTTTACGACATTACCCGTGGCACGATCAACCCAGGCGACACACTCGTGACCGTTGACGATTCAATCGTTCGCGGGACCACGCTGCGTGATTCGATCATCACGATTCTCTCACGACTCAATCCTGCCCGCATTCTGGTGGCCAGCAGCGCACCACCGATCCTCTACCCCGATTGCTACGGCATTGACATGAGTCAACTCGGTCGCTTCATTGCGTTCGAGGCGGCGATCAATCTCGTCGGCCAGCGCGGCGACAATGCCCTGCTCGATGAGGTCGAGTCGCTATGCAAGGCACAGGATCACCTGCCTCCTGAGCGCATGAAGAACCATGTGCGCTTGATCTACGACCGTTTCACACAGGACGAACTCTCGCAAGAGATCGCACGCCTGATTCGGCCAAAGTCTTCATCTTGGACCGGAACGGTCGAAGTCATCTACCAAACCGTTGAAGGATTGCGCCGCGCGATGCCATCTCACACTGGAGATTGGTACTTCACGGGCGATTATCCGACTCCTGGGGGGTATCGGGTGCTCAACCGCGCCTACCTCAACTGGCGCAAACACAGCGATTCGCGCGCCTACTGACCTCGCCGGTGATAAACCGAGGCGATTGCGGGTCATTCCCTTGACATTTTTGGGGGGGGAGTGTTCAATGCGCGACTACTCATGGCACGCTACATCGGTCCCAAAGTCAAACTCTCCCGTCGCGTTGGTGTTCCGATTGCGGACATCCCAAAGCACACTGCCAAACGACAACTCACCCCTCCAGGCATGCACGGATTCCGCGGCAAACGCGCGAAACCGTACGGGGTCCGCAAGGATGAGAAGCAGAAGTTGCGTTACCACTACAGCGTGCTCGAGCGACAGTTTCGCCGATACCTCGCTGAAGCGGCTCGCAGCAAGGGCAACACCGGCGAAGTTCTCTTGCAGAACCTTGAGCGTCGACTCGACAATGTCGTGCGACGCGCTGGATTCGCTCGCACGATTTGGGCGGCTCGCCAGATGGTCGTTCACGGCCACATCAAGGTCAACGGTAAGAAGGTCGACCGCCCCTCCTATGCCTGTGAACCAGGTATGGAAATCTCGCTACGCGAGGGTGTGCACAAACTCGTCCGTGAAAACATGGAAAGCCTTTCAGGCCACATCGTTCCAGGTTGGATGGAAGTGAATCCAGCCGAACTTGCCGCCAAGATCTTGGCGACTCCATCCTCTGAACAGATTCCATTCGACGTGAATACAAATCTCATCGTCGAGTTCTACCGCTGATATCGTGTCACAATTGATTCCCAGAGCGCATGGACGAACGACGTCCGTGCGCTCTTTTGCTAGAAAGACCGAAAGAAAAATGCCATGCTGAAATTCTTCCGCAAGAACGAAAAAGCCTCCCGTTGGATCCTCATCGTTGGAATGACACTGCTGATGGTCTCGTGGCTTGTATTCGATCGCAGCAGCACGTTCATGACTGACCTGCTCATCGGTCGTGCCACATGGGCCACCACGGTGGATGGCGTCACGATCACCGAAGGCGATCGCTTGCGTATGCAGCAAGAACTGCGCGCAATCAGTCTGTTGGGTGATCCAACAGTGCGCGCGCTCGGACTCGAAAAGGATCCTGTGCATTGGTTTCTGCTCACCCTCGAGGCGCAGCGCGCTGGACTCGTCGGTGGCGTTGCGGATGGCCAGACTCGCCTTGCCGAAACAGCGACCGCGAACAAGGTGCCCGAAGGCAATCTGCTGGGCGCTCTCTGCCGTGAATCTGGGCAGACCCCCACCGAAGTCTTCGAAACTCTCGCGAAACTGAATGGAGTCGATCGATACGTCAACCTCATCACGAGCGGCCCTGCGCGCGTCTCGTCGACGCGTCTCGAACAAGCGGCCGCCTCACTCTTGGCTGCAGTCTCTGGAGAGATCGTGGTGCTCGACGGCACGAAGTCGAAAGTCGATGTTGCCGCGCCGAGCGAAGCTGCGCTGCAGTCACAACTCGCGACCTATGGTGCGATGAAGAGTGGGGAAGGAAAGTGCGGATTCGGCTACCGAATCGGCGACCGGATGCAGATCGAATGGCTCATGCTCCCCGCAGCGTCGATCGCCGATCTCGTGCAACAGAGTCCGGCGCTATCGAACATTGAGTTGCGCAAGTACTGGCTCGAACATCAGGCTGATTTCGGTCTTGGAGGCGTTTCAACAACTTCAGTGGCGACGACCTTTGATGGATCGCGCGACGCGGTCAAGGCGAAAGTGCTCGCAGTTGCGATCCAAGAGAAGCGTCTAGAGATTTCGAAGTTCATCGCTGACCGTCTGCAGATGTCGATGCGCGGACTCTCGCAAGTCGATGGGTATTACAACCTGCCCGCAGATTGGAAGACTTCGCAGTTGACGCTGGCCGCACTCGGCGGTGAAGTTGCTGCGAAGTTTGGGATTCCCGCGCCAGCGGTTGTCACCAATGGCGAAGGATGGATGACCCCAGCCGAAATCAATTCACTTCCAGGACTTGGTGTGGCAACGACCAATCGATTTGGAGCCCAGCCAGTCACTGCAGGTCAACTTGTGCAGGCCCTGCGCGAACTTGGTGGCAAGTCAACGCTCATCGCTCAGGTTGGCGTGGTGAGTCCCGTGCTGGGCAACGATGCGGGTGATCTCTTCGCATTCCGAGCGACCGCGGTCGAAGCCTCAGCAGCTCCTGCTTCGGTCGATAGTGCACGCGAGGCACTCCTTGCCGATGTGACGCGGCTCAACCGCTTCGACAAACTGCTCGGGATGACCTCTGAGATTCAGCGCGAAGCGGTCGATGCGGGACTCAGTGCAGTCGCCGCAACTTACGGCGTGACCGTAGAGCCATTCAACGATTTGCGCCAAAGCGACAAGCAGTTTCTGCAGTACGGACTCAAGTTGCCAGGACAATTGGCAGGTATCGGTGCAGACGCGGCGACGACGCGAGCGATCGTCGAGCGGGCGATGTCTCTTCCATCGGCGCGCCTCATCGCAGACTTGCCAGTCGGCGAGCGCACTCTGGTGCTGCCAGTGCCAGAGAAACTGGCCGTGGTTGTCGTACGAATCGACCGCATCACTCCGATGAATCAGGGCGACTTGCCAGCACTGGTCAACAATCAACGCTTTCGCAGCGTTGCTGTGACCGACCCCGCCGCAGGGAATCCTCAAGAGCTCTTCACAAAAGAAGCACTCGTCGCTCGGCATGGTTTTACGCTGGTCAATCCAGCGAAAGAACGAGACGAGAGCGATGCCGCAGCGCCAGCGCCAGCCACCGATGGTGCGGTGCCAGTCGCTCCCGCGAAAGCTGGGCAATGAGCGATCCGCTTCCGTTGATCTCGTACGACCTCTTTTCAAAGATCGATTTTCGCGTCGCGACGATTCGTGCGGCAGAAGCGCATCCCAATGCGGACAAGTTGCTGAAGATTCAACTTGATGATGGCACACCAGAGGGACGGCAAGTCTGCGCCGGAATCAAAGCGTGGTACGACCCTGCAACCCTGATCGGCAAGCAAGTGATCATCGTTGCGAACCTTGAGCCGCGCCAACTGCGCGGCGAAACAAGCGCTGGGATGATTCTTGCCGCGAGCGATCTGCGAGAGCTTGCCGTTGTCACTGACGCTGTTGAAGGCGGCGCGGTCGCGGCGGTCGCGAAGCCTGGTCCAGATGCACGCGATGTGATGCTGTTGACCGTCGACAAGCCGGTCAAGGCTGGCTCGAAGGTCAGCTGAGCGCATTGGTCTGCTCGGTAGGCGCGCGACGGCTGGGGTTCGTTGGGACCCTCAGACTCCAACCGAAATCGCATCTCGGTCGCTGAGCATCCCGCCATCGGAACGTTGCCGCACCGTGCCATCCCGTCGCCAGGATCGATCGCAGCGAGGGATCGAACGAAGATCAGCGACCGTGACACTCGTTGCCTTCGCGTCGAGCGTGACTTGCGAAACCCCGCACAGGTCGGCTAGTTCGCGCGCAAATGGCCCAAGTGTGCCACTCGCATCGGGAAGCGTCACGGCTGCATCGAGAGGATTGTCGATCCCCAAAGTCTTTGCCCCTTCGAGTGCTTTCGAAACCGCACCGCGTGCGACCATCACGACGTCCCAACGCGGATCACTGCGGCGTGGAAGCCCGAGGTGTGTCTGGGTGAACAAGAGTGGCGCACCAGCACCGCGCAGTGCCATCCACGCCTCTTCTGCAGTATGCGGCAAGAATGGCGCGAGCAATCGACAAAGCACTTCGACGGCAACGCGTGCGACTGCTTGAGTCTGACGGCGACGCGGGCTATCGGCAGGATCGCAGTAGAGGCGGTCTTTGACTGCCGCGCAGTAGACCGATGAAAGCGTCTCGTTGCAGAAGTTGAAGATCGCCAAGTGCACTCGGCGAAAGTCGTATTCGTTGTACGCGCTGCGCGCGTTAGCTTCGAGATCTGCAAGTTCCCCCATCAGCCACCGATCGATCGACTCGGGAGTTGCGTTAGAGGCGATGTTCACGACCTCTTCCTGCGTCCACGCCGGAGCGTCGTAGAGGTTTGAGAGCAAGAAACGCAGGGTATTTCGCACTTTTCGATAGGACTCCCCCGCCACTTTGAAGTAGTCCAGGTCGATGCGAATGTCCCCGTCGTATGCAACTCCAGAGACCCACCAACGCGCAACCTCTGCGCCAAAGTCTTTCAAGAGCACCTCAACATCGAGGGCGTTTCCTAAACTCTTGCTCATCTTGCGACCATCTTTGTCGACCAGAAACCCGTGCGTCAGAAGAGTGCGAAACGGAGTCGTGCCCATCACGCCGAGTGCTGGCAACATCGACAACTGAAACCATCCGCGGTGCTGATCGCTGCCTTCGAGGTAGAGCTCGCTGGGAAATCCGACGCCGCGCTGCTGCAAGACAGAGTGCCAGGATGATCCCGCTTCGAACCAGACATCGAAGATGTCATACATCTTGGTGAGCGTCTCGATGCACAAATCTTTGGGAGCGTCGCCATCACCCGCAGCGTCGTACGAAGCCAGCAACTCCGCCGGCGCAAGTGTGAACCAGGCGTCACTGCCCTTGGTGCGCACGCACTGGGCGATTGCCCGCACGCTTGCTGCAGTCATAAAGACTTCGTCGTTCGCCGTGCGAAACGCTGGAATCGGCAGACCCCACGCGCGCTGTCGGCTGATGCACCAATCCGGGCGACTTTCGAGCATTCCCTTCAGGCGGCTCTGCCCCCACTGCGGAACAAACTTGATTGACGTAGTGACGGCATCCATCGCCATCGCCCGCAGCGATCGACCCGTACCACCCGCGGCACGATCGACTCCGATGAACCACTGCTCAGTCGCGCGAAAAATCACCGGAGTGCGACTTCGCCAATCGTGTGGATAGGAGTGGGTGAATTGCAACGCATGCACGAGATGGCCGCTTGCCTGCAAATGGTCAACAACGAGCGGGTTGGCATCCCAGACAATCTTGCCTCGCAACCAGGCGGGGACGGTCGCGTCGAAAGTGCCATCCCCTTGCACGGGGCAGTAAATCTCGAGACCCTCGCGCAGGCCAGTGCGGTAATCATCGTCGCCATGTCCGGGCGCTGTGTGCACGAGTCCCGTGCCATCTTCCATCGTCACATACTCAGCCGCGACGATGCGACTCACTCGATCACAAAATGGATGGCGATACTCGAGACCAACGAGCGCACTGCCGCGGGCGGTGGCAAGCGTTTCGACAGCAGTGGCCCCGACAATCGCACTGACCTTGGCGAGCATCTCGGCGGCGACGATTGTGAGCGTGCCATCCATTTCGACAAGTGCGTACTGCTGCGCAGGATGCACGGCGATGGCGAGATTGGCCGGAAGAGTCCATGGAGTGGTCGTCCAGATCATGAACGATGGCGTGCATTCGCACTCGATGCCAAACACCGCGTCGACCTTGGTGCGATCGGCCGCTTCAAAGTCGACATAAATGGATGGGTCGACCCGATCTTCATATTCAAGTTCTGCTTCGGCGAGCGCAGTCTGATTCGCGATCGACCAGTGCACAGGTTTCAGTTGGCGAAAGACAAAGCCCTGCTCGAGCAGCGATGCGAAGACTCCCAGCGTGCCAGCTTCATACTCGGGCTGCATCGTGAAGTACGGATTCGCGTAGTCCGCAAGCGTCAGCAGTCGCTGCATTTGCACCGCTTGAGTCTTGATGAATTTCGTCGCATATGCCGCGCATTCACGGCGAATGGCCATCCGCCGATGGTCGTCGCTGAGTGTGTCAAGTTTGGCAGCCTTGCCGCTTTCGACGAGCGTGGTCATCACGCGATGTTCGATAGGAAGGCCGTGGCAGTCCCACCCAGGGATGTAGTGACAGGCGCGACCTTCCATGAGCACGCTGCGCACGACGATGTCTTTTAGCACCTTATTGAGAAGGTGACCCACGTGGATCGATCCATTTGCATAGGGAGGACCATCATGAAAGATGAATGGTTGCGCCGAAACACGCGCCGCCGCGATCGCGCCGTGAACGTCCGTTGCCTGCCAGCGCGCGAGTGTCGCGGGCTCAGCCTGCGCAAGATTTGCCTTCATCGGGAACGAAGTCTTGGGGAGATTCAGGGTTGGCTTGTAATCGCGGGTCTCGGTCATTGAATTGCCGAGTGTAATGCGGGGCTACCACTCAGGGCGGCACCGTGACCAGTGGTCCCTCACTCACTTGTCGGTCGATTCAAGCTCGACCCCACCAAGACGCAGACGCAATCGGAGTCGTCCCTTCCGATGCAACGCCTGCAAACACGATGGCCAAAATAGCGCGAGTGCGCGACTGCCAGTACCTCATGACTGATACTCCCGAAACAACACATGTTTCCAAATATGCTTTCCGAAGGCACGCCGGTGATGCGTTGGGGCTACCCGATCCAAGTCGCGCCCATCAGTGGGGAGTTGGATCGCTCGGCTTCACGACTTCGTCGAGATACTTCTGAAAGTCAGCCAGGTGATACGAAATGAAGCAGAAGGCGTGGTGCAGCGCAAACCATTCGATATCGGTGGGATCCTTGTTGAGGTCAGCGCGTTGGCGATTGAGTTCGGCGAGAATCGGTTCGACTTTCATGGTGGCGCAGAGTATCGCTCACGCCGCATTCGCCGTGCCGGCAACACCATCGCGTGTCACGATGAAGAAATCTCTCGTGATCGGATATGGGAGCCGCGAGTAATCACGCGCAATGCGCGAACGTAAGCGTTCGAGGAAGGGCTCAGGACCGTACGACAGCGCGATGAAGACGTCACGCGCTGGTGTCGCGACATAGAAGTCTCCGCGCAATTCTTTGGCCAACCGATCATGCAGTTTCGACAGGAGCAACCGTGCGGCGTCGTAGCCATCCTTGAGTGAAAGAAGCGCCGCCCGCCCACCATCGTGGCTGGCGATTACCTGCACTTGCAAATCGGGGGCGTACGAACTGAGGTTCTGACGGGCGACATCTTCGAGTTCCTCGGGACCGATTCCCCAGCGGATCATCTGTTCAGTCGAAACGCTGACGGTCATCTCGGGCATGTCCATCACGAAAACAATCACCGTGCCGTTGACGTATGGCAAGTGCGCGATCGATGCTCGATCGACACCCTCAAAGATCGACTCAGGTTGAATGCGTGGCATGATGCGATGGCGCGCAACGGCGAATGGGATCAGGCTGGCTCCGACCGAGTCTCCCTCAAATATTCGGTCGAAGTAGCCGCGCACAAACGCCTCCCCGCGCTGGGGATCCTGCTGCACCATGCGAAAGAGATTTTCAAGCCCCATCGCCTTGCCATCCACTGTCAGTTTGAGTGCCGAGACCATCTCAATGGGGCGGTGCGAATACCAACCCTTCAAGAGTCGTTCAACCGCTTTGGTGAACTCAGGTGATTCTGTTGGCAACCGATCATTGTTTGAATCGTCCATTTTCCCGCCCTCCACTTGAACTTGACTCGGCACACACAGAACATCGTGCCGCTACGCTAACTATCGGATAGAACTAACCCACTCACCAATCGACTTGATGATTATTCTCTTGATTTTCACCCGAATAAATGCTTGACTTTCAACGCTTTTTCTCGCAATCTGCGGCGTCCTTCACTCGGGGACCGCTTCTGATCATCGCTGGTCCTTGTGTGCTTGAGAGTGATGCAATCAACCTGCAGATCGGTGAAACGCTGCGCGAAGCGTGTGCCGCGCACGGACTTGCGTTTGTCTTCAAAGCGAGCTTTGACAAGGCAAATCGATCGAGCGTGACGAGCCCGCGCGGTCCTGGACTTGAACGCGGATGCGAGATGCTCGCCAATCTGCGAACACGACTCGGGGTAGCCGTGACGACTGACATTCACGAACCCGCCCATGCTGCACGCGCTGCGCAAGCGGTCGACATCCTGCAGATTCCCGCCTTTCTTGCCCGGCAGAGTGATCTGCTTGCTGCCGCCGCCGCGACTGGCCGCGCAGTCAATGTCAAGAAGGGACAGTTCATGGCTCCCGCTGAAATGGCTGGTGCCATCGGAAAGTTGCGCGAGTCTGGCGCGAAAGAAGTCATGCTCACAGAGCGCGGAACCTTCTTCGGATACCACCGCCTCGTCAACGATTTTGCTGGGATGGGTGACATGCTTGAGATGGGAGTCCCACTCTGCTTCGATGCGACCCATTCGACGCAACGACCTGGCGAAGGCGCGACAAGCGGCGGACAACCGTTGCGCGCTCCACTGCTCGCTCGGGCCGCAGTAGCCGCGGGAGTCGATGCGATTTTTATGGAGTGCCATCCCAACCCGGCGGCTTCATTGAGTGACAGGGCGACAATTCAACCCCTCGCTCAGATGCCCGCATTGCTGCGCCAACTCGCGGCGATTCGGGTGGTGGTGGCGACGAAATGAAGTGCGACCTCTGCGACAAGGCGGCGGTCGTGCACGAGATCATCATTCGCAACGGAGTCTCGGCCGAGGTGCATCTCTGCGCTGAACATGCGATCGCGGCGGGGTATCCCCTTCCTATCGAGCAGCCGATCGCCGACATTTTTCCGCAGATCGCTGCGGTTGCGAAGGTCGAAGGCGCCAAGGGCAAAGAGCGCACCGCACGCTGCGGGGCATGCGGCTTGACCTACCCCGCATTTCGAAAATCGGGTCACCTGGGCTGCCCAGCGTGCTACGACGCATTTTCGCCGCTGCTCGACCAAGTGATCGAACGGGCGCAAGCGGGCGCGACCCATCACGTGGGGCGATCACCGCGGGGCGGCGATAGTGGCGCAAGCGCTGAGCGCGTCTTTGCGATGCGCGCAAAGCTCATGCGCGACCTTGAGAGTGCGGTGGCCGCGGAACAGTACGAACGGGCGGCGAAACTGCGCGACGAGTTGAAAACGTTCGACTCTCCAACGAGCTAGAGAGATGGCAGCACCCTTCTCAGCGGCACTCTCGCAGATCGGACCCGACTCCGATGTCGTAGTGACTAGCCGGGTGCGTCTCGCCCGCAACATCGCTGGATTGCCCTTCATTAGTCGCGCTAGCAATGCAGTGCGTCTCGAGGTGATGCGCATTGTTCGCCGAGCAGTCGATCATTCCGTTGCACAGGTCTCTCCCGAAAAGCGCGAGGGGCTTCAGTGGATCGAACTGCAGAACGCACCATCGCGTGATCGCATTCTTCTTGCTGAACGGCACCTCGTCTCACGCCACTTCGCGCACAGCGATGGACCGCGCGCCCTCGCCCTCTCCCACGATGAGCATGCGAGCGTGATGGTGAATGAAGAAGATCATTTGCGAATCCAATGCCTGTGCGCCGGCTCTGGACTGCGCGACGCATTCAACGCGGCCTTCGAACTCGAGGGAGCACTCGCCGAGTCAACAAGTTTTTCGTTTCATCCGCGCTGGGGATATCTCACGGCGTGCCCGACAAATGTCGGGTGTGGCATCCGATTGAGTTCGATGTTGCATCTGCCAGGAGTCGTGATCATGAAAGAAGCCGAACGAATCAAACGCGCCGCTGCAGATTTGCACCTCGCCGTGCGTGGGTACTACGGAGAGGGCTCAGAAGCGATCGGAGACTTCTATCAGTTCTCGAATCAGACAACGCTCGGGGCCGCTGAAGAGTCGCTGCTCGAAAACTTTCATCAGGTGATCCTGCCACAGATTGTTGGCTATGAGCGTGAGGCACGATCGGCTGCACTCGATCGCCATCGCGCGCGCCTCGAAGACTTCGTACTTCGATCCAATGCGCTGTTGAATGCCGCACGATTGCTGACCGCCGATGAAGCAACCAAACATCTGAGTCGCATTAGGCTCGGATCAGTGCTCGGCATCGTGAAGATAGAACTCACCACGATTCAACGGTTGTTGCTGCAAGTGCAACCAGCGCATCTTTCTGTGGTTGATCCGCGCGCGACTGAAGGGGATGAGATTGAGCGCGAAGTACGCGCCTCGCACGTGCGCGGGGCACTCGCCCATCCATTGACTCCCCCCGCTCAGGCTGAGTGAGCGCCGGCTAACTCGTCGGCGATTCTCGCCGCGTCGAAGTCCTTTTGCGTCAACCCACCAGCATCGTGCGTTGAGAATGCCAGGGTCACTCGGTTGTACTTGATGAGAATGTCAGGATGGTGCTGGGTTCGTTCGGCGTCTTGGGCGACCAGGTTGACGAATTGCATCGCGGCAACAAAGTGCGCGAAGGCGAACGTGCGCTCGATCAACTCTCCAGTGCGCGACCAGTGTGGGATGAGCGCGAGGCGTGTCGCGATTTCGGAGGGGGAGAGTTTTGCAGCCATACAGCAAACTATAAGCGAACCCTTACACTTCGCCGCCCGTGCCGATCCCTCTCGAACACCAATCGCTTCGCCACCTCGCCCCCAGAGTCGCGGTGCTATCGCTTCAAGCGGGAGACACACACGAGACCGTCGCGCGCGTGCTCTCGGAGCGATTCAACTTCGATGCGCGCGTGGTTTCACACTCCGATCCAGTGCAAGTTGGGATGGCCATTCGCGAAACCCAAGCGCTTGTGCTCGTGGGCGCGCCAACGAAAGAGAATCTGCGGCGACCTGAAATCGAAGAGGCGGTCTCTGGGATGATTCCAATCATTGCGCTCTACAGCGACGTTGTCGCGGGACAGGAACTTCCTGCCGGCATCTCATTCGCCATCGACCCCGCGCAGGGACCAGAACACCTCGCGACCGCTATTTCAGCGCTCATCGCCCGACAGCAGGAAGTGCTGCGACTTCAATTCGAAGCCGTTTCAGCGATGCGTTTTTCTGGTGGACTCTCCAGTGAGATGGACAACATCCAAGAAGAGTTGCAACTCGCCGCGAGCGTGCAGCGGGAGTTTCTGCCGCGCATCTTGCCGAGCATTGGTGGAATCGCCTCGGCCGCGCTCTGGCGCCCCGCGTCGTACGTCTCGGGCGACATCTACAACGTCATTCGGCTCGACGAACATCATCTGGGGTTCCTGGTCATCGATGCGGTGGGGCATGGCGTACCAGCCGCGCTGCTCACGCTGATTGTCTCGCGTGGCATCCAAACCAAAGATATCACGTCGACCTCGTATCGCATCTTGGCTCCGAGTGAAACGCTCTCACGAATCAACAGCGACATGCTCTCGCGCGCCGGGCGCACGACGCGCTTCGCAACCGCGATCTATGCGGTCATCGATACGCGCAACCACCGCGTGACAGTTGCGAGCGCTGGCCATCCCGCACTCCTGCGATTGCGCCTCGGGGGCAACTACGAACCCGTCAAAACCCATGGCGGATTGCTTGGCGTATTCGAAGATGAGCAGTTCACTGAGCAAACGTTCGACCTCGAACTCGGCGACAAATTGCTCTTCTACTCAGACGGATTTGAACAAGCCTTCCCCGAACTTGGACAGGATCCGAGCGCCCCGCGGCTTCCGAATCGCAGATACCTCGATGTTTTCAACGAATTCTCGGCCGCGGCATCCCCTCAAGACTTCATCGCTGGCATAAATGATCGTCTCGATGAAGAGAGCCAAGACTTTCCGCAAATCGACGATCTCACCCTGTTGTGCGCGGGATGGAGTGACGACGTACCGCTTGATCAATCATCCGTGCCAGCGCATCGACTTCGACATTAAGTCTCTGACCAACCGCGACGCTGGCGAGTGTGGTGCGAGCAAGCGTCTCTGGAATGAGCGCAACTTCAAACCAATTGCTTGCCCGGTTTGCGATGGTCAGCGAAACCCCCTGCAACGTGATCGAACCCTGCGCGACGACGAGATCCATTGCTTGGGCGTTCAACTGCACCCGCACCAGCACTCCACCGTCCGTTCGATCAACGCAAGCCACTTCACCGATCGAATCGACGTGCCCCTGCACGATGTGTCCTCCCATCGGATCGCCCATGCGAAGCGCAAGTTCGAGATTCACTGACTCACCAACTGCGAGAGATCCCAGTGTGGTCATTGAGAGAGTCTGCGGAATGACATCGGCGCAAAACTGATCCGCGGCACGGTCGGCCACCGTCAAACAGACCCCGTTCACGCTGATCGAATCGCCAAGGCGCAATGCGGCGAACTGGCGAGCACCATCGATTGTGAGACGCTGTCCACCCGCCATCACACTGCGCGCCACGACGGTGCCAACACCCTGCACAAGTCCCGTAAACACTGGCTATTTCCACGCTTTCACGATCATTGAATCTGGATAGTAACGCGCCAGAATCTGCTTGTACGAACTACCCGCGCGACCCATCTCTTGCGCACCATGCTGGCAGAGTCCCACGCCGTGACCGAACCCGCGGCCAGTGAACTCTGCATTCTTCGCTGAGATGCGCACCGAGAAGTCGCCCGAGCGCAGGCTCGTCTTGGGTTCGCCTGCGGCGTTGATCGCCCGTCGAAAATCTTCTGCATCGATCTCTACTGCTGCACCGGTGCGACCGCGCATTCGAATCGCTGTTGCGCGCCCCGCTGCGTTTTTCTCAGCGACCATGATCGTTGTTGGAAGTTGCAGAGCGGCGAGGTCATCGCGACCGATACCACGTCCCCAACTTTGCAGGCGCGACTGAATCGTCGCCAGCGGAATCGTTGCCTTCCACGAGGCAACCGCGGTCGATTGGCAGCACGATGAACGGCTTGCCCCACCCCCGGCCGAAAGAGGCGCGATGTCGTGATATGGATTGTCCGTGACCACCCCAAGCGCGCTCGCTGGGCGCCCACCGCATGCACTCGAGTAGTAGGCAGGCACGACCACGCCATCATGCACCAAGACCTGTCCCCGCGTATCGCGCACTGCAGCCACTGCCTTTGGATTGTCTGTCGCGCCGACCCATGCTTGACTCTGTTGACCGGCCACCATGTCGTAGTGGCGCCGTCCCTCCCAACGGGCTGCCTCTACCACGGCGTAACTGCGCGCGGCGACAGCTTGCGCGCGAAATGTCGCTTCGCTCCACGATCCATAGAGTTCTTTCGCGATGACTCCAGGAAGGTAAGACTCCATTGGCACATCAATCACTAGGTCGATTCCTGATGGAGTGCGCACCACGCGCAACTCTCCGGGCCACTTCTTTTTGCCACACGAGAGGGCAGTGGTCGAACCTTTGACGGGGCGAATCTCAAGTTCGCCGGCAGCGAACACGCGCGTTGCAGAACCACGCGCGCTGACGTGCCATCCAACGCTCTGCACTCGAACTTCGATGGGAGCAGTTGCGATCCACGGTGATTCTGAAGGGGGTGCTCCCACGAGCGAGAGTTGCAGTCGACCATCGGCAGAGTCAATGGTGATTCGTGCGCTTGGCGCAAGTTCTTCGATACGAATCGCAACCGTTGGCTCGCCTGTTGGCGGCAGTGGCAAGGGCTTTGGAGGAATCGGCAGCGGCTTCGATGGTTGCGCGATCTCGGCGGTTGAGACCTGCGTGTTCTCAACGATTGCGGCCAGAGGCGCAACCTCTTTCGTCGGCGCGACTGGGATCGGCGCCACGGGGGCAACGGGCCGCTCAATCGAGTCAGAGACGCACCCGCTGCTCACGGCGATTGACGCGATGACCACGCACAGGAGTCTGCGAAGGCGGTTGTAAGCGGGGTCTTCCATGACCGTCCGAACCGAATCGAAAAAAGTTTGAGCGAATCACTCGAGAACGCGAAGCGCCAAGCCGTGAAGCACGAGCTGCGCCTTGATTTCGTCAAGACTCGTCATCCCGAAGTTCTTGATGCCCATCAACTCAGCCTCAGTACGGCAGGCGAGTTCACCGAGCGTGCGAACTTCTAGCAATTGGATCGCCTTACGCGCCCGAATCGTCAATTCGATTGCGGTGATTGGCTTGTCGATCACCTCTGAATCTGCAGTGGTACGAAGCATGGTGAGGTATTCCAGACGGTACGACTCTTCGAATCCGCCTTCTAGTCCCTGACCCAGGCGTAATCCGCGTGAATTCAACATCGACTTGATCTCGTTGATGCTGGTCTCGCCAAAGTTCTTGAACGCCATCAGTTCTGCTTCGGTCACCCGCAAGAGATCTCCCAGCGTGCGAATCTCAACCTTCTTGAGGCAGTTGCGAGCCCGCGCCGAAAGTTCGAAGTCGGTGATCGGAGTGTCGAGCACGGCATTGCGACGAGCGGCTTGTTGTTCAGCGTTTGCGTCGTACGACATCGTCTGCACCGCGCAGACATCCTTCACATACATGCGGGCATGCGCATGGGTCGGATAGAGATCGAGCACGCGGCGCAGGCAACGCTCTGCGCGGTCGAGTTCTCCAATGTCTTCATAGAGCACCGCGAGATTGATCAGCGCGTTCACGGGAGGGGTCGGCGAATAGCAAATCTCTTCGTAGAGATCGATCGAGTCGTCATCGTGACCCATCCGGTCGAACAACTTGGCGAGGGCGAAGAGAGTCTCGACGCTGCGATCGGACTCGAGTGCAAGATTGAGTTCGGCGACTGCTTCGTCGCGACGCCCATCAGCGATATGTCGCGAGGCGAGAACAAAGTGGGGCTTTGCAGCAGCGGGATTGGATGGATTCGTCGTGGCAGTACTCATGGGTTGGGGAGCATACAGACAACGCCGTGCAGTCCCAAATCGCCCTCCACACGCGACTTGCCTACGCCGCCGAGGCGTGCCGCACCAATTGGTGGGTGCGCCACGGCCCTCGTTCAAATCGCCATGCCATTGCGATGCCGATGGCGATGATGTACAGGGTCGATCCGATCCATGGACCGAGCGAACCGAGTTCTGGGTAGGCGTGCACCACCCACGCTCCGCCGCCAACGATGATGACCCAACTCAGCGTGACAACAATCACCCCCGGCCACAAGGTGTCCCCCGCTCCGCGAAGTGCGCCGGTATAGATGATCCCCACCGCGTCAAAGGCTTGAAAGACCGCAGCGCAGATCATGATGCGACTCGCGATCTCGGCAACATTCTCGGCAGAAGCTGCGCCTAACTCTGTGGTGTTGGTGAAGAGACGCACCATGGGTTCACGAAAGATCACCATGAGCACGCCCCATCCCGCCATGTAGAGAACGGACATCCACACCGCCGTGCGGGCGTAGCGCGCCGCGAGTTCAGGCTGCTTCGCTCCAATTGATCGCCCCACGAGTGTGGCCGTTGCGATGCTGAATCCGATGGCGGGCATGAAAGAAAGATGCATGTAGCGCAAGACAATCCATCCCGCTGCAAGGTGGGCAGTGCCAAACGTGCCGACGATCACGGTCATGAAGACCGACCAACAGAACATCTCGTTGCCGAACTGCAGACTCGCTGGCCAACCGACGCGGATGAGATCTTTGATCGCCGCGCGCGAGGGGCGCCACATGAGTCGCGTGCCGTACGCGCGCGCCATCTTGGGACCGAGAAAAACCGAGAACGGGATGAGACATTCAACTGCAGTGCCGATGACTGTCGCCAGCGCCGATCCCGGCACTCCCATTGGCGAAACGCCTGGGATTCCTGGGAGTCCATGCAGCGGCAGTCCCTGATCGCCAAAGATGAACACATAGTTCAGCACGAGATTGACGATGTTGCCAACAATCGCCGAGAGGGTGACAATTTTGGGACGGCCGATCCCAAAGAAGAAGTTGCTGACGGCCTTTCCGATGAGGGTGACACATCCACCCGCCATCAAGATTTGCGCATACTCCACCTCCATCTTCTGCATCGCTGGGGGGTGATCCATCAACGCAAAAGCCCGCGGAAGCGCGAGGAATCCGATGGGAAGCAAGATCACAAGCCATGAACCGACTGCGAGCCAGATTCCAGCCCATGCGTATCGCGCGACAGCTGCGGTCTCTCCTGCGCCCACACTCTGCGCGACAAATGTATTGACGAGTGTGATCGCACCGACGAGAAACGCGATTGCGGTCCACGTCCAGACACCGGCGTTGCCCTGCGCGGCAAGTTCAACGGGACCGAGTTGCGCAACCATCACGCTGTCGATGAATTGCATCGCCGTGTAACTCATCATCGTGATGACGGTCGGCCACGCCAGAGACCACACCTCTGCCGCGGAACGAACCGCGGTTGTCACGCTTTTGATCGGCATGCGCGGGGAATTCTAGAGTTGCACGAGCGACATGTCGCTTGAACGCGTCGAGGCGAGTGGCGGATGATGCACTTGATTAGCGAAGAGTTGCAACCCCGCAAGCGCCGCCATCTCGCGGCGAGTTTGGGCCGCGTCGTAGATCGTCGCAGGAGCGCCAGAGAGTCGCGTTGCGAGGTCGAGGGCGATCTGTCCCTCGCTCTTGACGAAGTCGATCGGAGAGATCGCGCGATCGAACGACTGCACGCGCCCCTTGGCATTTTCGAACGACCCAGCCTTTTCGATCCACGTCGCTGCAGGCAGGCACACTTCGGCACTCTCGCTGAGTCGATTCGTGAGGGTGTCGATCAGCACGACCCGGCGCGTCGCTAGGGCGCGATCCAGTGCATCAGTCGTCCAGGCGCTTGGATAGTTTCCGGTGATCAATGCAACGCCTGCGCCAGCAGTTGTGAGCGCCGTGATGAAAGAGTCGCTGTCGCAGACGGCGTTTGCACCTGCGGTCGCCCGGCGCGCCGGCGCTGCCGCCGCCAGTGCTTCGAGCACCCGGCGCACCCCGCGCGCGTTGGGGGCTTTCTCGGCGTGAATGGTGAATCCACCCGCGAGAGTTCTATCGGCACCAGATCGCGGAATTGGACCGACCCCGAGAACTGCAGATGGATCGATCGCAAGAACGGCACGGGCGAGAAGAAACGCGTCTTCGCACGAAAGCATCGGACTCACGAGTAGAGCGATGCGCCCGTTGCGGGCTCCCCCTTGCAAGATGTCGACGGCTCGGTCCATTGCCGTTTGCCACGCGGCGGCGGCATCGGCGCTCGCCGCTGGTGCGACTGAGCGCAGCGTGGGAAGACGCAGGCGCGACTCACTGTGCACGAACTTCCATCCATAGCGAACTTCGTCGGTGATCCACCACTGGTTGACCGCGAGGTTTTCGCGCGGCTTGAGGCGATAGACAACGCCTTCGTTGTGTTCGATCGAAATGTTGTCGCCACTCGCCGTGATGCCATCGATTGATGGCGTCTTCTTGAGATACCAGACGCGCTGTTGAAAGAGAAAGTCTTTGTCAAGCAGTGCCCCCACCGGGCAGAGGTCGACGACGTTTCCAGAGAGTTCGTTGTCGAGCGCGATGCCAGGAAAGACATCGATCATCTCAGTGCCGCCCCGACCATCAACCAGCAACTCGGAAGTCTCGGTTACCTCTTTCGTAAACCGCACACAGCGCGTGCACATGATGCAACGGTCGCTGTAGAGCAAGACGTGCGGACCAACATCTTTCTTTGGATTCTTGATCTTGTCTTCTTGAAAGCGCGACTGCGAGCGCCCGTATTCGTAGGAGTAATCCTGAAGCCCGCATTCGCCCGCTTGATCGCAGACGGCGCAATCGACGGGATGGTTGATGAGCAGGAACTCCATCACCGCCCGCTGATTGGCAACGGCTTTGGCGGTATCGGTGTGCACGACCATGCCATCGACGGCAGCGGTGTGACAGGTCGGCATCAACTTTGGAATCAACTCAAGTTGCCCAGTGCGAGCATTGGGTTGCCAGATCTCTGCAAGGCAGATGCGGCAGTTCGCTGGAACAGAAAGTCCGGGGTGGTAGCAGTAGTGCGGAATCTCGATATCACTCTTGAGCGCGACGTCGATGATCGACTGGCCATTCTCGAACTCGAGCGCGACTCCGTTGATCGTCATCTTTGGCATTGGCGGGACATCCTAGCGAGAGCCATCGCCGCAATCAGTGCGTCGCGCACTCAATTTCGATCGTGCCCTGATGCAAATCGATGTGCAGTACTTCGACCTGCCGTCCATCACCGAGATTGAAAGTTCGCGGCAATCGCAAGGTCTTTGCGCCCTCCCCCTCGAGCCATCGCAGTGCGAGCGCAGCACCTCCTGGGATGGGCAGCAGACCGATTGCCCCAGCCTCTGGCACGATTGCGATCGCTCCTGGAACAACAGTGATCGCACACGAGCCGCTCCACACTCGGCCTTCCATTGCAATGGCGATCGTTGCCGATTGCTCGTTGAAGCGAATCTGTGTCGCCGCCCCCGCGACTGGCCACGCAAGCAGTGGATCGTGCTCCTTCCACTGCGGAAGTCGCGCCGCGATCCACGCGTTGATGTCCTCATCGCGAATGCGTATCGCCCACGATTCTCCAGCCGGTCGAATCTTGCTAATCGTCGCAGCGAGTTGCTGTTCGAGTTCGCGCCCCGTCGATTCGCTCTGCGCGCAGTCCGCGAGCACAACTGGATCTACCCACCACGACGGCGCGCGGTTCGAGGCGACGAATGCGACGGCGGCGAGCGCGACGCACAATGCCAGTGAGTAAGCACAAATTTTCAACACCGCCGCGATGCGCGATGGGCGTGCGCTCACGACTCGAATGCCGTCACGCACACTGTGTCGTTTTGCCCGCCAAATCCGAAGGAATTCGAAAGGCAAGTCTGCACCTTAGCGGCCCGCGGGGTGTTCGCCACGTAGTCCAGATCACACTCTGGATCGGGCGTCGTGTAGTTGATCGTGGGGGGAAGCATCCCACGGTGAATGGCCATGACGCAGGTGATGAACTCGACCGCGCCTGCTGCAGCAATGAGATGTCCAAGCATGCTCTTGACTGAACTCATTGGAATCTCTTTGGCGAGTTCTCCAAAGACGCGC
Organism: Phycisphaerales bacterium; assembly: GCA_009691705.1. Classification (GTDB taxonomy): domain Bacteria; phylum Planctomycetota; class Phycisphaerae; order Phycisphaerales; family SM1A02; genus F1-60-MAGs104. The sequence continues at coordinate 50,864 of SIAR01000007.1, read as the reverse complement.
TTCACCGCCAGCGTCTCGATCGAGTCGTTTTCTTTCGTACCAGTTCCGTGCGCCGAGATGTAATCGACGAGCGGCCGACCATCGCCGCGGCGTCCGCGCGCGTCGATGCCAGCCTGCGCCAGCGCTTGCAACATCGCGGCGGCAGCCCCCCGCCCAGTGGGTTCGATGTCGGTGATGCGATAGGAGTCGGCGCTCGATCCAAACCCAATCAGCTCTGCCAGAGGCTTTGCGCCGCGGGCAAGGGCGTGCTCGAGAGTTTCGAGGATGACCATCCCCGCTCCTTCTCCCATGACAAATCCGCCGCGTCCAAGATCGAACGGACAACTCGCTTTGGTCGGATCGCCCTTGCTGGTGCTCAGCGCTGTGAGACGGTTGAATCCAGTGACTCCGAGCACGTGAATCATTGTGTGGGCACCGCCAGCGATCATGACATCGGCTTCGCCTCCGCGCAGGATGCTCGTCGCCTCTCCGAGTGCTTGCGTGCTTGCCGCGCAGGCAGTCAAACAGTTGTATGCGGGACCGCGCGCGCCAAACTCGCGCGCGATGTGGGCGAGCGGCATGTTGGGTTCTTGCTCGATTTCACGAGATGCCTGCATCAGCCGATGACCGAGCTCTGCCCACTTTGCTCCGTCGGTCTTGCCAGTTGCGGCATCCCATGCTTTGAGATTTGCGGCGAGATAGTTGGGAGTATCGATGACTCCTTCGCCCGCGCCGAGGTAAATGCCGACCCGCCGCATATTGCGGGCGGGCTTCACATCGAGACCCGCTTGCTTCCACGCTTGTGCTGCTGCGCCCAGAGCGAAACGCGAGTTGATTCCGGCAGTGGCATGAACCGCAGGATCTTTCAAGAGCGGATTCACATCGAAGTTCTTTACCTCTGACGCAAAGTTGGTTGGAAAGGTGCGCGCATCGAAGCGGGTGATTGGAGCCATCCCAGAAGCGCCGCGCATCAGCGCGCTCCACACCGTTTCGAGATCGTGCCCGAGCGGGGTGACCCATCCCATGCCGCTGACAACAACGCGTTCACTCGGCGATCGATCGTTTCGGGCGCTCATGCGAGTCTCCGCAGAACAAGCGCGGCGCTCTGACCGCCCATGCCAGTCGATGTCACGAGCACATTTCGAAGTGTGGCAGCGCCCGCCACGCGGGCATCGGCGTTAACTCCGAGCGCGGCCGATCCCGCAGTCGAGAGTCGCGCTGGAAGCATCTGCAGTGCGACAGATTGGGCGGCGACGCACGCGGCGATGGCACTCGCCCCTGCGCCGCAGATTCCAACTTGCGGCGCCAGAGTAATGAGGGGAATCTGCAGCAATCGCGCGCCGAAAATGCTGCGCAGTGCCTCGGCCTCAGCTCGGTCGACGTTGGGAATCCCACTACCCAGCGGCACAATTGCGTCAATCTCACTCGCGGGAGTCTTCGCATCGTGCAGTGCACCTTCGATCGCCGAGGCGATGTCTTGCGCTGCATCACAGAGGTCGACACCCACCGTGTCGATGCAGGAGCACTGCCGGGCGGCGAATCCAGTGAGTTCTGCGAGCGCTTGCGCACCACGACCCTGCGCGCTTTCGAATGCTTCTGTGATAAGGATCCCCCCACCTTCACCGAGCACGGTTCCAGTTGCGCTGGGGTCGAAGGGACGCACTGCCGCAATTCCATCGCCGCCAGTGGCAACAGCGGCGAGCCGATTTGCGAAAGTCTGGCGCAGCAAGCCCATGTAATTGACTTTGCTCTCGGCGCCGCCTGAGAGGCATGCCTCAGCGTCACCGCGACGAATCACGCGCATCGACTCGCCAATTGAGAGCGCCCCCGAGACTTCGGCGCAAGTGATTGTGTTCGATGGTCCCTGACAATCGTGGATGATTGTCACGTGACAGGCGAGCATGTTGGGCAGATACTTCAACAGCCAGAGTGGCGTGAGGTTGTTCATGCCCGTGCGTCCCCACTCGCCAGGATCGAATCCGCCATCGGCAGTTCGACAGGTCAACATTGCGCTGGCAAGTTCGTCAGAATCGGCTGGGATCAGACCCGCGCCAATGTGACATCCAACGCGCTCTGGAACGATGGTGGGAGCGACCCCATCGGCCGTTCCGCGTGTGGTCAATCCAGCTGCGTTCACGGCGGCAGCCGCGGCCGCGACTGCGATCTCGATGTCGCGCGCCATCACTTTGGTCGCCTTTCGATAGTTCTTTGGCACGATGGTGCGAATGTCGAGTTGCTCAGGCGAGATCGTCGCTGCGACCGTCGTGATGAATCCCGATGGGTCGAATGCTGTGATTGGACGGATCGCCGACTTTCCTGCACAGAGTCCCTGCCAGAGTGGATCCATACCCAGACCAAATCCAGTCACTGGTCCAACTCCGGTCAGAACAGTGCGGCGGCGTGTGTTGGGCGATATCGACATGGGAATGATCGGCGTGGGGAGCGAAGAGGTGAGGATATAGAAAAGATGCGCGCGCAAACGCGCTACACCCGTCGCGCCACGAGCAGTGCCATTTCGAGGGCCTGTTCGTAATTCAATCGCGGATCAAGCGACGAGTGATAGGCGCGCGCCAGATCAGACTCAACCAATCCACGCGCCCCTCCCATGCACTCTGTGACATTTTCACCAGTCAACTCGAAATGCACTCCACCCAGAACTGTGCCCGCCGCGGCGTGAATCTCAAACGCTTGTTCAAGTTCGGCAAGAATGTGGGCAAACTTGCGCGTCTTGACGGCGACCGCTGCCAATGTTGCCGTCTTCACCAGCACCAATTCGGTGTTTCCATGCATTGGATCGCACACCCATAGCACTGGAATCTTCGCATGCGCAATCGCCTCGACCAGCGGGGGAAGTGCCGCGGCGATCTGGTGCGCACCCATCCTGTGAATCAGCACGATTCGCCCTGCTTCGCGCGAAGGATTGAGCCGCGCGCACAGCGCAATGAGTTCGGCGGCAGTGCGATCTGCGTTGACTTTGATGCCGATGGGATTCTCAATGCCGCGCAGATATTCGACGTGCGCATCCTCGAGCGCACCCGTGCGCGCGCCGAGCCATGGAAAGTGCGTCGAAAGATTCCACCAGCCACTGCGCCGAGGAACTTGCCGAGTCTGGGCCTGTTCGAGATCGAGCACGAGGCACTCATGGCTGGTGAAGAAATCAACGCGCTGCATTTGGTGCACGCGCACACCCGCCAGCGTCTCCATGAATTGAAGCCCCTGCCCGATCGCATCAACTATGCGCTTGTACTCAGCGGCGAGTGGCGAATGCACGACCCAATCGAGATTCCACTGTTCTGGATGGTGCAAGTCGGCGAAGCCTCCATCGACGAGCGCACGAATGAAGTTCAGCGTCAACGCCGATCGCTCGTATCCGCGCAACAAGAGTTGCGGATTTGGCGTGCGCGCCGCGAGCGAGAACTCTGGCCGATTGATGTTGTCGCCACGGTAGACCGGAAGCGAAACTCGCCCCTGCGTCTCAAGTTCAACCGAGCGCGGCTTGGCGTACTGCCCAGCAAATCGTCCGATGCGGATGACTCGCTTACGCGAGGCGTGGGTTAAGACGAGGCTCATTTGCAGCAAAATCTTGAGTTGATTCGTGATTGGAGATGACCTGCATCCCGCAAAGCTCTCGGCGCAATCTCCACCGTGCAGCAGAAAACGCTCCCCAGAAGCTGCCGCAGCAAGTTGACTCTTTAGTTCAGTGATCTCGCCGCTCGTCACCAGCGGAGGCAACGCGCCGATTTCGCCAAGCACCGCGTTGAGTTGTCTATCGTCGGGCCACGCCGGTTGTTGGCGCGCGGGTCGTGACCGCCAAGAATCAGCCGTCCAAGGTTGCATCGCTCGCAGACTAGCCGCGATCAATACGGGCGACAGGACTTGAACCTGCACGGGTTTCCCCACTGGAACCTAAATCCAGCGCGTCTGCCATTTCGCCACGCCCGCACGTGAACACTTCGTAGGATGTTAGCCAATGACGCTGAGCCAAACCTGCGCGATGAAGTTTGTGCCGCTCATGGCACGGGTCATTCTGTGTGCAGCCTTCCTTCCCATCGGGTGGGCACAGACATTTTCAGAGACCGACTTTTCTCTGGCGCAGACAAAACAGCTCGCCGCCATCGGCGTCACTGCTGCTGGGATGGATTGGGCGACGATCCAATCGACTGGTTTTTCAGCCACATCGACCGAGACAGTCGCACCGCCGCCACCATCAGTTCCCTTGCACGCGCGCACGCTATACACCATCGCGCTCGCCTCAAACGATGCCAGATTTCCCTATCCAGCGCTTGCGGCATGGCTGGTTGCTCTCTCCCAACTTGGCGGATCGCTTCTGCTACTCGTTGGCGCATTCGCCCGACTGAGCGCACTCTCGCTGGCGGCGGTGATGGTGGGCGCTTTCGTGATGACAAGCTTGCCCGAGCTCAAAGTGACTGGATGGTGGACGATGCCGCCGAGCGACTATCAGCGCGTTTTCACGCAGATTGGTCTCTTTGCGCTCGCGGTGAATGTGGTGCTCGTCGGAGGGGGAACTCTCAGCGTCGATGGCGGATTGGGACCACAATCCAAGCAATCGCGTGGGGCGGGGGACAAGGCGAGTTCAAAGGGTAATTCGAAAAACAGGGAGCCGATGTAAGACATGCGCATGGGGAGGATAATCCCGTGGCTGGTTTCTGCGGCGATCCATGGCTGTCTGGCAGTTCTATTACTCACCGTTGGCATCGTCGCGCTTCAGCCATGGCAATCGCAAGACGATTCGCCGCTGCTCGATGGCGCCACGTTCGTATTTGAATCCCCGCCAAAGGAACCCGTGCTCGCCGCTGCACCTGCTGCGCCTGCTTCGAGCAGTGCCGCTGAACCGCGCGCAACGACTGCCCTGGCGATCACTCACGCGCGCGCCACGTCGACCAGAATGCGGGCGAAGTCACAGAGCGACTGCGCAGAATTGACGGGACGGCTCGACCGACCAATCCGTACCGCTGATCTGCCACGCAGCGTCTTGACCATCGCCGGAGTTCGCAGAGATGTCGCCCACCGCATCGTGTTCTTGCTCGATGCATCGGGATCGATGATCGGCGCTTACCGCACTGCAGCGCAAGAGATCGTGGATGCGATCGCACGGCTCAATGAAGAGCAACAGTTTGCAGTCGTCGTCTTTCAGCGCGGCGAAGCATTCATTGCCCCACCTCAAGCACTGCGGCGCGCTGGTCCAACCCTCGGGCAACATGGACTTCTCGAGGTCAAGAATTGGATGCTCGACGAGATCGTTCCTGGCGGCGACAGCACACTGCTCAAGGCGATGCGGGTCGCATTGGCGCTCACGCCAGACACGATTGTGATTGTGAGCACTGGACTGTTGGGCGCGGCCGATCAACCAACAGATCGCGACGCACTGCTCGCCGAATTCGAGTCGCTCAATCCCGTGGATGGATTGACGAAGCGCCGTTCAGTACAAATCGCCTGCATTCACCTGCTGCAACAAGAACCTATGGGCGCGCTCGCAGAGATCGCGCGCATTCACGGAGGCGCTAATTCCTATCGGTTTATAGGCCGAATGGCTGATATTCGTGGATCGCACGATGCGGCCGATGCTGCCGCTGATGACACGATGCTTCGCCTCACTGCGGCTGCGGCGCTCTTGAAGTCGGGCAACACCGCGCAAGCGCGCACGCAGTTTCTGCGCATTGGACTTGGCGAACCGCTCCACAGCGCAGCCCCGTCGGCACTCGTGGGCGCTGCCGAGATCGCTCTGCTCAACGATCACGATTCACAGACTGCCGCACGGCTCGCCCACGCCGCTATGCAGGGGGCCCGCGCCTTTGGTCTGCGCGCAACTGAAGCGCGCGCCGAGTCGGTGCTGCGCGCGGCGAATGATTCCCGCACTTCTCCTTCCGAGGTTCCATGACACCATGACACAAGCCACCATGACACAAGCCACCACACTTCCGTCGACGTTTGAAGCCGCAAAGATTTTCTTTCTCTCCTACAGCACGATGCCTGATGGCACGCAGCAAATCGAGTGGCTCGGCAGCATCATGATTTGGTTGTTGATCGCAATGAGCATTCTGAGTGTTGGACTCATCGCCAACGCACTCTTGTCGCATCGCAAGCATGTCATTATTCCGCACGCCGTTGCAGAGGCATTCCTACGCGCCTGCACCAGTGGATCGCCCCGCGAAGCCCGGGCAATTGCCGCCGCCGACAACAGCGACTTCTCGCGCATGGCGGTCGCAGCGCTCGACACCCTGCCACTGGGACGCACTGGCGCAGTCGATGCCGCCGAACAGGCTGCGCAAGAGTGCGCGGCGCGGCGCTTTCGCACGATTGAGATTCTCAACGTGTTGGCGCAAATCAGTCCAATGATCGGACTCTTCGGAACGGTGTACGGCATGATTGTCGCATTCCAAACTGTTGCTGCGACCGGCGGGCAGGCCGACCCCGCCCTGCTCGCGGGTGGCATCGGAACGGCGCTCGTCACGACTTTCTGGGGACTCGTGGTCGCAATTCCAGCGCTACTGACCTATGCAACGGTTCGCAATTGGATCGACGCACTCATCGCCGAAGCACTAGAAATCACCCTTCGCGCAACCGCGGCGTCGGCAGCACTAGGCGCACAACAGTGAGCCTCTTGCACGCGCGCGGGCACGCTCGGATCGATGCCAATCTCACGCCGCTAATCGATCTTGCATTCTTGTTGATCGTCTTCTTTGTGCTCATCGCCCGCATGAGCGGCGAACAACTTCCACCAGTCGCGTTGCCAGAGCCACACCATGCCGCGCTGAGTCCAATCAAACTTGGTCAGCGCATCGCGGTGAACGTCATCAGCGATGGTGGGCGCACACTGCTCTCGTTGGGTGGGCAGCGCTTTGCGGCCGACGCCGCTGGCGAGAGCGCCCTTGCCGGAGCACTCGCGCAGCGCATCGCCCGCGACTGGACTCTGCCAGTCGACGTTCGAGCCGATCGGACATTGCGCTACGAAGAAGTACAGCCAGTCTTGCGGGCGATCGCGCGGGCCGCGGCGAGTGCCGGCGCCTCACCAGTCACTGTGCGCGTCTGCGCGCTCGAGAGCGCCCCATCGCGACCATGAGAACGCCTGCGAACAACCGCCGCGCGGCTCAGGGCTCAAGGGTGTCGCTCGCGATGACGCCGATGATTGACGTCGTCTTCTTGCTTCTCGTCTTCTTCGTCTGCACCGTGCGATTCGAACGGCGCGAAGAGGTCTACCAACTCGACCTGCCCGCGCGGGCAGTGACGGCCGATCCACTGGCTCTACAAGAATCTCCACTGCAACTGCGAGTCGGGGTTCGCGCGGGCGATCATTGTGCGCTTGAACTGAGTGCCGATGGAATCGTGCGCACCGCAGCTTCGTTCGATGAGCTCGCGAAACTTCTTGAACAACTGCAGCGCCACGATGGCGAGGGACTCTTCGAACGCTCGCACCCCGTGTTGGTCGTGCCCGCCCCCGACTGCCAGTGGCAGGATGCCGTCGATGCCTTCAACGCGGCGGTTCGCGCCGGCTACGCAAACATCGGATTCGCGGAGACTGGCGCGTGATCGCAGTGCGAACCATCTGGGCTTTGGCGCTTGCCGCCGCAAGCGCGCTCACCATGGCAATCACCGGTGCGAGCGTTCACGCCGTGTCGACCGCGCAATCTGCGAGCGACCCGACGCTGGCGATGATGCGTGAAGAAGACTTTCTGCGCGGCATCAGCGACTTCGGACTCGAACGCGCGCTCGACGACCTCGACCGATCTGAACCCGCCCCTGCGGCGACTGATGCAGCGACCGCGCAACTGCGTGCTGTCGCGCGGTGGAGGATGACACTGCGTTTGCCATCCACCACGTACAGCGCACGACTCGCGGCACTCGAACAACTTCGCAACGCGCGCGAAGCACTCATCGCAGCCCATCCCCGCGATGCCCGCGTTGCGCTTTGGCTGGTAGATGGTGCCGAAGATGAACTCGTGCTTGGGTTTCTTGGGCTTGACGGCGGCGCCGAAGCAATTGCAGGATCGCCACTCGTCGATGTGCCGGCGCGTGGGCAGGCTTCTTTGGCGCGAGTGAAAGCACTTCTCACCCGCGTCACCGGCGCACAGGCAACAGGCGCAGCGGTTGATCTTGCGCCAGACTCTGCCCTCGCCCAGCGACTTGCGCACGACGGGCGGGGGCGCCGTCCATTCTTGGCGGCTGCAGTCGAGGCGTTCGCGATGGCGATTGATCGCAGTCGGCGCGATATGGTTGTTGAGCGGGGGCGTCCCGCGGCGGCGGCTCCTGTGCACGCGGCGATCGTTGAAGTTCGGCCGCGCATTCCAGCGCGACTTCGGCCTGAGGCTGACCTTGCAGAGGTTGCGGCGGCGGCGGTTGCCCTGCGACTCGACGATGCGCGTTTTGGCGCAGCCCGAATCTTGCTGAGCAACGATCCAGTTCTTGCGACGCTCTCGCGCATTCTTGTTGCCGACGCACTCGTCAACGAACGGCATGGCAACGAGGCAGTTCAACAACTCATCGCACTCAACATGAGTGCGAACATGCCCACCGGACTGAGGTTGCTCGCGGCTGACGCTTTCGTGCGCACCTGCGTCACCATGGGAAAGTCCCCTGCCGACCCGACCACCCTTGAAGCGTGGATCGTCACACTGCGCAACGCGATGCCATCGGAACGGGCCGCAGTGCGGCGGGCAGTGCTCGGCCGTATCGCTGGAGCACTTCGGGGAGTCGCGGTGGTTGGCACCCTCCCGCCGCTCGCAGTGATCGCGCGCAGTGGTGATGCCCTCGGGGCGGATGCGTCGGCGGCGGCGGCAGAGGAGGCACTGCGCGTGTTTGCTGCTCAATCTGCTGATTCGCAAGTGCAAGCCGCTGCCCTTGTGGTGCTCGCTGATGCGTACAGCGCGCATGGAGAATGGGGACGCGCCGCCGATATGTACAGACTCTTTGCGCAGTGCGCGGCGCAAGAGCCCAGCGCCGCGACTGCGATCGAAACAGCTCTCGACATCGAAGTGGCTCTCGACCGCGCGCGACCCGATGCGCGTACTGCGTCATTCGAGGCAACGCTTCGCCTCGCCCTCACCAACTTCGCTGAACTCCCCACCCGCTCACGCTCGGCGGCGCAGTTGCTCGCCCTGGAGATCATGCGCAGCACCGACCGACTCACCGGCGCCAGCGGCGCGGCATCGCGTGATGCTGCTGATGAAATGTGGGCGAACGCTGTGCGATTGCGCGACCTCGATGAGAGCGCCCAAGCAGCGGGCTTCGACGCCGGCCCGCGCATCGATGGTGCGATCGCACTCGCGACCATTGCCGCCGATCTGCTCGCACCGAACGATCCGCCGCGCGCTGCGGGTCCTCCTTCGCTCGCGCAGTGGAATGGATGGACAACTACAGACGCGCAGCGCATCTTGCAACTGCGCCTCGATCGCGCCGCACTCCAAGAAGATGGCGCGCGCGCGGCATTTCAACGCGAGCTCGAAGCGATCCCACCGAGTCTGCTGACCTCCGAGACGATGCTGGCCTGCCCAACACTCGTGCAGTTCTTGCAACGACTGGTGGCCAATGCGCAGGCGCTGCAGGGCGGCGCAAGCGAGAGTGCTCGCGCAGTGGCGCTGCGGGCACTCGAAGCTGCCGAGGTCTGGGAGCAGCTCCATCCACCTGCTGATCTGTCACCCACCGATGCCGACGCACGCGCCATTTGCGTCGTCGCCGCTGACGCAGCGCTCATAGCCCATGCCTGGGATGCCGCCACTGCACGGGCGCACGCCCTCGCAGCACATCCAACGGCAGACCGAGGCGACTTGCTTCGCTTGGCGCAAGCACTTTCACAGGCAGCAGGGGCACTGGACGGCACCGCCGATACCGCCCGGCGCGACGCTCTTCGCAATGAGGCGATGAACGCAGCAAGACTCTTGGCGACCAAGGTTGCTCGAGGAAGTGCGCCGTGGTGGACGGCGCAAGTCATTCAGATACAGATGGCTGATGCATCGGGACGGGGTGGCGAACCATTGCAAGCACGCCTTGCGCGGCTGCGGGCACTGGATCCTGATCTTGGCGGTGAGCCATCCAAGAGTGCACTCGAGAAGTTTGCTCCTGCGGCACCGCGGCCCGCCGCACACGAAGCAACGAAGCCTATCTAGGCTCTCCTAGTCGCCAATCTGCCGCAATTCGTTTCGCAATATGACGGCGAGTTCATAGTTCTCGAGTCGCAGTGCACTCCTGAGTCGCGTCTCGAGGTCGACGCGTTGACTCGAAGGAAGCTTTGGGACGAGCGCATCGCGCATCGATCGCAAGAGTGCAGACTCTGGAGAATCTGATTCCGGGCTCCCAACCAATTGCCCAGGTTGCCCCACCGGTCGGTGCAGGGCGGCGAGTCCGCGGTCGATTGCAGCGAGCGCCCCATGCGTATCCCGTAGTCGAACGCAGACAGATGCCGCGGCGCGCGTTCGCAGGAGCACCGCTGCGACTTGTTGCGTCTGACAGGCTGCGGTGTCGGCCCCAGGGGCGGCGCGTTGGTGAACGAATGCAATCGCTGCGATATTGCGTTCACAGTCACGAGTACATGAGGCGAAATCATCGAGCAGCATGAACGCGACGGCGCGTTGGTGGTAGAGCGCGACCTCAGCCAAGAGTGCGCCGACACCCTCCCAAGAAATACATTCGGGGCGACACGACCAATAGTCAAACCATGACTCGCACCCCTGCGGGCGCGATCCGTCGGGTCGTCCGTCCACCTCGAATTGCAAGAGACCCGCTTCGAGTCGAATCTGAATTCGCACAACATCGCCGATCCCGACGAGAAATCGCAGTTGCGGAGCGCTTTTGGAAAACTCCCACCGACCCAGGATCGGGGTGAGGTCGTCCTGCCAATCGGGAGTGCTCTCGCTCATGGCAAAATCATAGAAAAGAAACCCGGGGGTGTTGGTTGCGAGTCGCGCATTGGGTATCGTTGCGATCTACCCCTGAGAGGTTGACGTGGCGAAGTCTGTAGTCCAATCTGAAATCCAACTGTACGTACGAGAGATCAGCCAACACGCGCTGTTGACTCCTGCTGAGGAGAAGACGCTCGGTTGGTCCATCATCAACGACAACTGCCCATCGGCGAAGGATCGAATGATCACCGCCAATCTGCGGCTCGTCATCGCGATCTCGAAGGGCTACATGAACCGGGGCATTTCGCTTCCCGATCTCATCGAAGAGGGAAATGTTGGACTGATCCGCGCCGTCGAAGGATTTGATCCTGCCCAGGGCGCTCGCTTCTCAACCTATGCATCGTGGTGGATCAAGCAGTCCATCAAGCGCACCCTTCTCAACGCAACCCAACCGATCCACATCCCCGCGTACATGATCGAATTGATCAGCCGGTGCAAGACCGCCTCGAAGATGCTTGAAGAGAAGACTGGCCATCCGCCGTCGATGATCGAGCTCGCGCGGGAGATGCAGGTTCCGCTTGGAAAACTGCAAGTGATCCGCCGCGCGCTGCGGGCGTACAACGCCCCAAACCAGGTCACTACACAGAACTCCGACGGTGATGTTGCTGACTTTGCAGATGTCTTTGAAGACACGCGGTCGAAGAATCCGACGGTTGTCATCGAAGAAAACGAGTTGCTGCGCGTCATCATGAGATTGCTCGACACCATTGATGCACGCGAGGCTGAGGTGCTGCGACTGCGATTTGGTCTCGACGGCACTGAACCATTGACTCTGAATGAAGTCGGCGTCAAGGTTGGACTGACGCGCGAACGCGTGCGACAGATCGAAGTCGACACTCTCGACCGACTCAGTCGACAACTCGGAAGCAATCAGTCGCTCTCGCTGCTTTTTCGCCAAGGAGACGACGACGGCAGCAGCACCCCACATCGCTCACAAACGGTTAAGCCATCGTTGAGCGAATTGCTCGCGCACCCACCCAAAGACAAAGACGCCAAGATTTCTAAGGTTGCCAAGAACGCCAAAGACCACAAGCGCAACCCGCCCAGCGTGCCCCCGCTCAGTCAGAACTGAATCGCAACTAGCTCGCTGCCGCTGCCACAACTTTTTGTGAGGTCATGCTGTAAAACGGCAGTGGTTCAACAATCGACTTGACAGCAGTGCCGCGCAGGTCGATTTCGACTTCCGTTCCCACTGCGGCGAATGCCGCGTCGAGTATTCCCATCGCGATAGGACGGTCAAGAGTTGGCGAGAGGCATCCGCTTGTGACGCGTCCTACGACTCTCGAGCCAGATCGAATCTCCATCCCCTGTCGGGCGCTGCGGCGTCCTTCGAGGCCGAGTCCAACTAGTTTTCTTGCCGGTCCATTCTTGGCGATCGCCTCTAGAGCCGACTGTCCGATGAATCGACCGATTCGTTCATCGTCAGCGCCCTTGTCGACTTTGACTGCGAATGCGAGTCCGGCAGTGATTGGATCGGTCTCTTCATCGAGTTCATGCCCGTAGAGCGGCATTCCAGCTTCCATTCGAAGCGTATCGCGCGCGCCGAGTCCAACGGGCTTGATCGCGCTCGTACCGCTCTTCACGTCTTTGAGAAACATTCCCATCGCGGCGCGTGCCATCGATGCCCCCAAGATGACCTCAACGCCATCTTCTCCGGTGTATCCCGTGCGGCTGACAATCAACTTCACGACCAGCAAATTCTTCTGCGCAAAGCGGTAACGCTTGAGTTGCGGAATCTCTTTCGAGAGTGCTCCAACAATCTCCATCGCCTTTGGACCCTGCAACGCCACCATCGCAGTCGACTCAGTCTGATCATCCAGCTTGAAAACTAGATCACCCTTGACCGCTGCGAAGTGCGCAAGAAGCTTGGCGCGATTGGATGCGTTGCAGACCATCAAATACTCTGATTCGTCAAAGCAATACACGATGACATCGTCGAGGCATCCCCCGCGCTCGTTGCAGATGATGCCGTAGCGACACTGACCAACTTGCATTCCAAAGATTTGTCGAGTGCAGACCATGTCAAGAAACTTGCGGGCATGGCGCCCAGAAAACCGCAGCCGTCCCATGTGCGAAACATCGAAGAAACCTGCCGAAGTTCGGCAGTGGCGATGTTCGTCGATGATCGACGAGTAGAGCAATGGCATCTCCCATCCCGCGAAGTCAACCATCTTGCCGCCGTGCTCGACGTGAACGTCATAGAAAGGAGTGTGCATCAAATTTGCCATGAACCAAGCGTATCGGATGCGTGTGTCCGCGCCACTGCGAAGCAGAACGCTGTTGGATACCCTTCGCACCTCATGTCGCCGTCTGAGAGTCGATCAACCTTGCAGTCCTCGCCTCGGCTGTTAGCGATCGCGCAGTGGCTTGCCTGCGCAGTTGTGTGCGCCATTTGCACGGCGCCTGGGATTGCGGTTGAAACTGCGCGGTTTACCACGAATCTCGACGACGAGAGCTTGACCGATCGGCCGATCTCTGAGGTCTTGATCGAAGGGCTCAGCCGAATCACCGCGCAAGAAGTGCGCAACAACTTGCGCATTGCCACGGGGCAGCCTTTCGAAGCACAAGCGGTGCGGGATGACGTCGCAACCCTGTACCGCCTTGGACATTTCGACGCCGTCACCGCGGATGCAGAGTTGCTGCCCGACGGCACGGTGCGCATTCGCTACATCTTGATCGAGCAGCCCATCGTTCGCGACATTCAAGTTGTTGGCAACAAGGTCGCGTCTGATCAGGAACTGCGGGCGATTATTGGCTTGTATCCCGGCGGACCTCGCGATGACTTCTTGCTCGAACGCGCCATCGAGAAGATCAAGAACCTCTACCGATCAAAGGGCAACTACATGGTCGAAGTTGAGGTCGACGAGACCCGGCTGCTCGATACCGGCATCCTGATTTTTCGAATCGTAGAAGGACCGCGCGTGCGCATCCGTGAGATTGTTTTTTCTGGAAACGATCGATTCGACACAAATCAGCTCGGCGCTCAAATCAAGACCAAGCCTTGGGTCTTCCTTTTCTCGACAGGAAATCTCGACGAAGAGATTATCATCGACGATGCCGCTGCGCTCGACAAGTTTTATAAAGAGCGCGGATTCATCGACGTGCGCGTCGACAAGCGGGTCGAAGTCTCAGAGAACGGCAAAGAAGCCAAGGTGGTCTTCGCGGTCAGCGAGGGGCGCCAGTACCGAATGCGATCAGTGACCATTGAGTCGGCCGATGGCATGGTCCGCGACAAACCGCGCGTTTTGCGTTCTGAGCAGGTGCTCGGCTTGATGGTGATTCGCCCTGGGGATTACTACACGCAAGACAAAGTGGATGCATCCACCAAGGCGGTCGTGGAGGCCTATCAGACGATGGGGTACATCGACGCCCGCGCCGATCCGACCTGGATTCGAATCGGTGAAGATCCTGAAGTCGACTTGATCGTCATGGTGCGGGAGGCGACCCCGGTAATCGCTGGACTCGTGCGCATTCAGGGCAATTACATCACCAAAGACAACGTCGTGAGACGGCGCATTCGCATTCAGCCAGGCCGTCCCCTCGATGGTCATGAGCTCGAGATTTCCAAGGAGAGACTCGAGGGATCCCAACTCTTCAATGCCGCAATGGTCACTCCTCAAGTGGCCGACGAAGAGAATCCAACCGTGCGCGATGTGCTAGTCGAGGTCAAGGAGCGCAATACTGGCAGTTTGAACTTCGGCGTTGGAATGGGAAGCGACTCGGGATTCTTCGGGCAAATCTCGCTTGCCCAGCGGAACTTTGACATCGGCGACCCGCCCCAAACGTTCGACGAGTTCTCGAGCGGTCGGGCGTTTCGTGGCGCTGGGCAGAGTTTTTCGATTGCGATCTCACCTGGAGTCGACGTCAGTAACTATGCGATCAGTTTCAGTGAACCGAGCATTCTCGATAGCGACTACGGGTTTGGTTCGAGCATGTTCTACCGCAACCGCGTCTACGACAGCTTTGTCGAAGAACGCATCGCGACGACCTTCGCTATTTCGCGAACCTTCGGCGATATGTGGAGTGGATCGGCGCGGATGAGTTTGCAGTCGGTCACACTCACCGACTTTGTATCCAACACGCCGATGGAGGTCTACGAAGATCGCGGACCAGCCTTCATAAACTCGGTTGGAGTTTCGTTTTCTAGAACGAACTTTGATAATCAGATGCGCCCCAGCCAGGGCTCGCGGTTCGAAGCAGACCTCTCATACTTTGGTGGTTTGGGCGGGGAGTATCAGTTTCCACTTGCTGCAGCTAGCTACACAACATTTCTGCCGCTCGCCGAAGACTTTTTTGGTCGCAAGAGCATTCTGAAACTGAGCACGAGCGCGGGATATATTTTTCAGGACACCGCTCCAGTCTCAGAAAAGTTCTACCTCGGTGGCCGATCGCTCCGTGGCTTCCAATTCCGGTCGGTGAGTCCACTGAGCCCGGCGGAGATTGGCGTCGATCCACCCCTCACCACCGAAGGCGTTCCCACGCAGACATCGAATGGACTCCCCAATGGCGATCCCATCGGTGGCAACTTTCGCTTCTTCGCTGGTGCGCAGTATGAAGTGCCAATCTTCGACAAGTTCATCGCGGGCGTGATCTTCACAGATTCTGGAACGGTCACAGATACGCTGACGCTCTCCCCCTACCGCGTCTCCATCGGTTGCGGATTGCGCCTGTACATCCCACAACTCGGGCCTGCGCCGCTCGCGTTTGACTTTGCCGTGCCCGTTGTGAAGTATGAGACCGATCAGACTGAAGTCTTCAGTTTCACTGCGGAGTTACCCTTCTAGCGCACACTTCGATGGGGGGATCACAGCCGTCTGTGGTTACACTCCATTTCCCATGGAGAAGCGTATACACAAGACCTCACTTTTCGTTGCCATTCTGATCGCCGCAACTTGTGTCGCAGGGAGTGCGGCCTACACCGTTGGTCGGCTCACCGCCCAGCCATCCGCCGTTGCGAATGTTGACATTCTACGCATCCTCGACAAGATTCAGCAGCGCGCTGATATGGATGTCGAACTCACGGGGATGGCAAACCGCTTCGCACAAGAACTCAAGAGCCGCAACGAGCAACTCGAAGGGCGGGCCCGCGAGTCTGATGCAATGACCGATCTAACAGAGCGCCAAACCCTGCGCGATGGACTTGCTCTCGAGAAGTATCAACTGAGTGAATGGACGAACATGAAACAGCAAGAGGCCGACCGCGAACAGGCATTGCGCTTGGAGGGTCTCTATCGGTCTATCGCATCCGAAGCAGAAAAACTCGCGCTGCACGAGGGATATCAATACGTATTCGTCTACGACGGGATCGCCAAGTTTCAGCTCGAACGTCAAAGTCAGATGTCACTCACCCAGCAGGTCTTCGAGCAGTTTTCGCAGCGGCGTGTTCTCTACGCCGCGAAGGCAGATGACCTAACTGAGAAACTCATATTGCGCATTAACAACGCGCGCGCAACTCCCAACGCCCCAACAGCCGCCGCTTCTGCGTCGCCAGCAACTCCGTAAATTCTCGAGAGTCCTATGCAAAATAAATACCTCATCATCCCGGTGTCGCTCGTGGTTGCAGTTCTCATGTGGGCCGCTGGGGGTCCGACGACTCCCGCAGTCGTTGCGTCGGTCGATCTCGAGAAGGTCTATAGTTCGCTCGATCAACAGAAGGCTTCGAATGGCAAGGTCGTTGTGCTGCGCGGTGAATTAAAAAAACGCATCACTAAGTTGGAAGACGAAGTTCGCGCGATGAAAGATGACCTTGAGAGCTTTCAGACTGGGTCGACTGCCCACAATGAGGCTCTGAAAAAGGTGATTCTTCGGGCAAGCGACCTGACCGCCTTGCATAAATTCACGCAAGTTAAGGTCGAATCAGAGCAGGCAAATACGGTGCGAGAGGCGTACATGGCGATCCGCGCATCGTGCGCCAAGATCGCGACTGAACAGAAAGTTGACTTCGTTTTCATTGATGACACAGTTCCGACGATCAATCCA
Organism: Phycisphaerales bacterium; assembly: GCA_009691705.1. Classification (GTDB taxonomy): domain Bacteria; phylum Planctomycetota; class Phycisphaerae; order Phycisphaerales; family SM1A02; genus F1-60-MAGs104. Next base: position 33,993 of record SIAR01000007.1, on the reverse strand, counting down.
ACAAATCTCGAAGGCACGGTGCAGCAAATCACTGGACGGCGCATGCTCTATGCGAACCCAGCCCTCGACATCACCGATCTCCTCATCGAGCGGATGAATAGTGATTTCCGCGCGGCCAATCCCTCGACTGGATCGCCCCAGACACTCACCCCCGCATTGCCCGGCAAGAGTTGAAGTGATGCAACTCACGGCTCAAGAGATCGCCGTCAGGACAGGCGGAACACTCGAAGGACCCGGCACCATCGCGATCTGCGGGGTGAACGATCTGCGCGGCGCGAGCGCATCCGATGCGACATTCATTTCAGACACCAGATACGCACAACTCTGGAAAGATTCGCGCGCATCCGTTGCACTCGTTTCGCATGGCATCCAAGTTCCTGGACACGATGCGACGACCCGCGCCCTCATTCGCGTTGACAAAGCAGACATTGCGATGATCAAGTTGCTTGAGATCTTCGCCCCAGAGGCGCAACGCCCTTCGCCTGGAGTGCATGCAAGCGCAGTCGTCGAATCACAACTTGCCGCGCCAGAAGAGATCTTCGTGGGTCCATTCGTCTGGATCGGTGCGAATTGTCGCATCGGTCGCAATGTCGTGATTCACGCTGGCGCCCGCATCTATGGTGGAGTCTCGATCGGCGACGACACGACCATCCACGCCAACGCGGTGATTCGCGAGAATTGCGTGATTGGAAGTCGTGTCATCCTGCACGCTGGTGCCGTCATCGGCACCGAAGGATTTGGATACCGCCCCGCCGCGGATGGCAAGAACCTGCTGCGCATTCCACATTTGGGCAATGTTGTGCTCGAAGATGGAGTGGAGATCGGAAGTTGCACCTGCATCGACCGCGGCACATTTGGATCGACCCGCATCGGAGCGGGTACCAAGATTGACAATCACTGTCAGGTCGGGCACAACGTGCAATTCGGTCGAAACACTGTGATGGCGGGGCTTTCTGGGGTGGCTGGTTCGTGCACGATCGGTGACTGGGTGCGCATCGGCGCAGCCACGGGAATCGCCGACCACCGAAATGTTGGATCGGGTGCGCAACTTGCAGCGCGCACTGCCCTCATCAACGACGTACCCGCCGGCGAGACATGGGGTGGCATGCCCGCCCGCGAAATCAAGACCGAATTGCGGCACGTGCTCGCCCTGCAGAAGTTGTCGCCCATCGCGCGCGACCTCATGCGCATCGTCGCAGCGAACAAGAGCGCGAAGGCGCAAGCAACCACTGCCAAGGCCGACAGTTCGGCCGACCTTCCGGCCGAGAGGGCGATTGAGTCATGAGCACTTCGCCGTTGCAATCCACAGATGCTTTGGGAAACTTGCGCCCCCTCTCACATCCAACAGCAACCGCCATCGGGTTGCCGCAAGAGAAGAAACAGCACACGATCGCCTCGCCAACGATTGTCCGAGGTAAGGGATTGCTGAGCGGCGTCGACGCCGAAGCAGAGTTCTTGCCCGCCCCCGTCGGCACCGGCATCATTTTTGAACGCATCGACCTCGGCGAACCTGTCGCGATTCCTGCTCTGATCACAAATGCCGTCTCGCGCCCCCGGCGCACGACTCTGCGCGTTGGTGATGCGACTATCGACACGGTCGAGCATTTGCTGAGCGCGCTTGTTGGACTCGGTATCGACAATGTGCGCGTTCGACTGCGCGGTCCTGAAGTGCCCGCGGGTGATGGATCGGCTCTCCCATTCCTCGAACCACTCCGTGCCGCTGGAGTCGTTGCACAAGATGCGCCACGGCTCATCCACCGCATCAGCGAAGCGATCGTGATCGAAGAAGATGGAGCGTTGATCGCTGCTCTTCCTTCGGACGAGCCCGGGTTTCGCGTGACGTACGAACTCGATTACTCGAGCGTTTCCGCGTGCATTGGCCGGCAGAATCGCCACTTCGACTTTGCGCGCGACGACTTCGCAGCAGATATTGCCCCGGCGCGAACTTTCAGCTTGCGTGCTGAAGCCGAGGCGCTCTGGGCCGCTGGCATGTGTCGTCATCTCACTCCCAGAGACGCGCTCGTGATCGGCGACGAAGGGCCAATCGAAAATGCATTCCGATTCACCGATGAGTGCGTGCGCCACAAGGTGCTCGACGTGATCGGTGATCTCGCGCTGGCAGGAGTTGCCCTGCAAGGAAAGATCGTTGCCCAGCGGTCGGGACACGAACTCAATCGGCGGATGGCGCGCCGACTCTTTGAGCAGGTTGCGACGAAGGCGCGCGCTTCCGTTGTGGGCACAGGTCGGGTGCTAGATGCCCGCGCGATTGCGCGCATCATGCCGCACCGCTATCCAATGCTTCTCATCGACCGAGTCATCGAGATTGAAGGATCGCGCCGCGCCGTTGGCATCAAGAACGTCACGATCAACGAGCCGTTCTTTCCCGGACACTATCCCGGCACTCCGATTATGCCGGGGGTGCTCATTGTCGAATCGATGGCGCAACTAGGCGGACTTTTGCTCTCGCAAACGCTCGAACACACGGGAAAGGTCGCCGTGTTACTCTCGCTTGACAAAGTCAAGTTGCGCAAGGCAGTGACTCCCGGAGATCAGTTGGTCATCGAGGTCGAAACACTGCGGGCGAGTGCCAGAAGCGCTGCGGTGCAGTGCCGCGCGTGGGTGCAAGGAAAACTAGCTGCCGAGGCGCAGATTCGTTTCATGATGGTTGACGCAGAGTTTGAGTGACAATTCATGAGCAAGATTCACCCCACAGCCATCATCGACTCCACCGCTGAGATCGCACCGTCGGCGACGATCGGGGCGTATTGCACTATCGGCCCCCGCGTCATCGTCGGTGAAGATTGCATCCTGCGCTCGCAGTGCCACATCACCGCACTCACCCGCATGGGACGTGGAAATGAAATCCATCCCTTCACCGTGATTGGTGGCGATCCCCAAGATTTGAAGTTTCATGGCGAACCAACGTGGCTCGAGATCGGTGATTTCAACACCATTCGCGAACACGCCACGATTCACCGCGGCACCGGCAATGGCGGCGGCATCACGCGCATTGGATCGCACAACCTGATCATGGGCAACGTGCACATCGCGCACGATGCGATCATCGGAAACCACTGCATCTTTGCGAACAATGCGATGCTCGCGGGTCACACGCAGATTGATGACTATGCAAACATCGGCGGAGCCGCAGGATTGCACCACTTCGTGCGCGTGGGCTTCTGCGGATTCGTTGGTGGCATGGCACGCGTTTCGAAGGATGTCCCTCCGTTCATGTTGGTTGAGGGAAGTCCCGCGGCAATTCGTGGTTACAACAATGTCGGCATGAGTCGCCTAGGACTCGGCGAGTCGGAGATCGAAGCCGCCAAAGAGGTTTACAAGCGCATCTTTCGTATCCGCGGTGGCGAAGGGGTCGCAAAGATTGCGTCGCTGCTCAAAGACCATCCCAATTCAAAGGTTGTGCGCCGCATCGCCGAGAGCCTGCGCGCTGTGACCGACGGCCTTAATGGTCGATCACTCGAGACAAAGCGCACCGATGACAAGCGCGCATCGCGCGTCACTCGCGGGTAGCCTAAAAACCAATGACGAGTCCCGCCAAAGCCGCCCGGATCGACGAACTTATGCAGAAGGCTGAGGAGGCGTTGAAGGCGGCTCGTTGGTTCGAGTCTGAGCGACTCGCGCAACGGGCGCTCGAACTTGCCCATCAAGCGGGCGATTTTGGACGCATGGCTCGCATCTTGCTGCCACTGCAAGAGGCGCGCCGCCAACGAATGCAACTCGCCGCTGATTGCACTTCTGTCAAATGGATCGAGGGCGAGATTAGCGAAGACCACCGAGTTAGTGCCGGAATGCACATGCTGCAACCCCCGCTGGTCGGTGCCGACGCACGTCGCATTCGCCTCGCCGCAATACGGCGCGAGACTCCCGCACTCGTGCTCTGCCGCGAACCAACCACGCAACTCGGCTTGGTTCCCATCGTCGCCATCGGACTCGTGACGGTTCGCGCGCGCGTCGAAGCTCCTGAGAAACCTGGCAAGCCAACCAAGAAGTGGTTTCTCTGGGCGCTCGAAGAACTCGGTGACGCTGCGATCGGCATGCTCGACAGTGGAATGGATGCAGTCCGCCAGGTCGACTACGCACTCGCGCTGATTGATGCCGTTCCAGAACACGAGGCGCTGCACACAGCACTGCGCCGACTCTGCTTGCGCGCTGAAGAAGAGATGCGCGACATCGCCACGAGTGAGGCCAGTAAGCAATCCGCAGCGGCGCTTCGGGAAAAGGCGCGGGGATAGAAAATGTCGGTTGATCGACCGCACGTCACGGTGTGCGCGGGGATTCCAGCAATCAATGCGTGGTTACATCACCGCATCCGATTTCCTGTTGGCGATCCAGCGGCACTTGTCACGGTTCATGCTGGCAAGTCGCATGGCAACAGTTCGGCTGCCAACACTGGCATCAGGCGCATCTTGATTCTGCGCGACATAGAAATGGACCGCGCCCGCAAGAGTGCGCGGACCGATGTAGTGGCGTGCCCGGCTGATTACACCCCTCCCGGTGGACTCTCGGGCGACCGTGAGACCGCAACAGCACAAGCGGTGGCGCAATGCGTCATCCGGAGTGGCGCTAGCGCAGTCTCTGTCGACCGATCAACCCCCGCGATCTATTGGCATGAGCTTGCCGCGGCGGGGTTGAATGTCACGTGTGATCCACTCGATGGGGTTGCAGCGCGACGCGTGAAAGACGCCCAAGAGATTGGATGGCTCCGCCAGTGTCAGCGCGATACTGAGGCGGCTGTGCGCATGGCGTGTCAGACGATCGCTGCTGCGACGGTGCGCGATGACGGGGTGCTCATCCGCGATGGCAAACCCTTGACTTCGGGTCGGGTGCGCGAAGCGGTTGATGTCTTTCTGCTGCGCCGCGGCTATCAGAATCCCGAGGCCATCATTGCGGGCGGGATCGATGCGAGCGATTGCCACGAACACGGCCATGCCGAGTTGCACACGTGTGAGGCAGTCATCGTCGACATTTTTCCACGCAATCGCAAGACGCTTTACAACGGCGACTGCACGAGAACCGTTGTGCACGGCGCTCCGCCGAAAGAGTTGATTCGCATGCACGCGGCAGTCGTTGCTGCGAAGGCCGCTGCGATCGCGCTAGTGCGTCCTGGGGTGACTGGCGAGGCGATCCACGCCGAAACTTCCCGCGTGATTCGCGAGGCTGGCTTCGCGATGGGGATGCCATCGAGCGATGAAACATGGGCGCGGGCTCGCATGACCCATGGCACTGGACACGGTGTGGGACTCGAAGTGCATGAGCCTCCCCTGCTTGCACTAAACGGCCCCGCACTCCTCGAGGGAGATGTGGTGACAATCGAACCAGGTCTCTATCAACCAGGACTCGGCGGCGTGCGCGTCGAAGACATGGTCGTTGTCACCGCAAACGGATGTGACAACCTTGGCGAGTTACCAGAAGGTTTGGACTGGCGCGTCTGACGCCCGCGCCTTAAGCCCGCGTCATCTTTCGATACTTCACGCGGTGAGGAGTTGAATCTGCGCCAAGTCGGCGGGTGCGATCCTCTTCGTAGGCACTGAAATTGCCGTTAAAGAAGAAGGTCTGGCTGTCTCCTTCGAACGCGAGGATGTGCGTTGCGACGCGGTCCAAGAACCAGCGGTCGTGGCTCACGATCACGGCAGTGCCGCCGAAATTCTCGATCGCTTCTTCGAGCGCACGCATCGTGTTCACGTCGAGATCGTTGGTCGGTTCGTCAAACAGAATCACGTTGTTGCCCTGCCGCAACATGCGCGCCAACTGCACGCGATTGCGCTCGCCGCCCGAGAGGTTGCCGCACAACTTCTGCTGCTCCGTTCCGGTGAATCCAAATCGCGCAACATAGGCCCGACTGTTTACTTTGACCGGTCCAAGAAACAATTCTTCATCACCATCTGAAATCGCTCGCCAAATGCTGTCGTTTGGATTGATCGAATCGCGCATCTGTTCGACATACCCCAACTTGACCGTGTCACCGACGACGAACTCGCCGCTATCCACCTTCTCGCTGCCGAGGATCATCTTGAAGAGCGTGGTCTTGCCCGCCCCGTTGGGACCGATGATTCCCACGACTGCCCCCGCTGGAATCTCAAACGTCGAACCGTCTAGCAAGAGTCGATCGCCGAATGCTTTGGTGACATTGCGCGCGTGAATGACGACGTTGCCGAGGCGTGGACCAGGCGGTATGAAAATCTCTATTTCTGCAGCCTTTTGGCGCGATTCGTCGTCAGTGAGCATGCGCTCGTAATTCGCGACGCGCGCCTTGCTCTTCGATTGTCGTCCCTTGGGATTTTGCCGAATCCACTCGAGTTCGCGCGTGAGAGACTTCTGGCGCATGCTCGCCTGCTTCTCTTCGGTTGCGAGCCGAGTTGACTTCTGTTCGAGCCACTGCGTGTAATTGCCGCGGTAGGGAATTCCAACTCCGCGGTCTAGTTCGAGAATCCACCCTGCGACGTTGTCGAGAAAATACCGATCGTGGGTGACCGCAATGACCGTGCCCGGATACTCCGCGAGGTGGTGTTCGAGCCACGCGACGCTCTCAGCATCGAGATGGTTCGTTGGTTCATCGAGCAGCAAGATGTCAGGCTTGCGCATCAAGAGCCGCGTGAGTGCAACCCGACGCCGCTCGCCCCCCGACACCTTATCGAGCGTCTGATCAGAGGGTGGACAGCGCAGCGCATCCATCGCCATTTCGATTTGGCTATCGATGGTCCATGCCTCGACCGCGTCAAGTTTTTCTTGCACAACTCCTTGCCGAGCGATCAACTTGTCCATCTCCGACGACGAGAGATCTTCGCCGAACTTCGTATTGATTTCGTCGAACTCGGCGAGTAGATCGTAGATCGGTTGCGCTCCTTCGCGCACAACTTCGAGCACGCTGCGGGCGTCGTTGGCGAGCGGTTCTTGATCAAGCAGTCCCACTGTAAAACCAGGAGTTCGTTCGATCTTCCCGTCGAATTCCTTGTCGATGCCCGCCATGATGCGAAGCAGTGTCGACTTTCCGCTGCCGTTCAGTCCGAGCACGCCGATCTTGGCGCCGTAGTAGTACGAAAGCGAAATGTCCTTCAATATCTCGCGGCGATTGATCGTCTTAGTGATGCCAAGCATCGAGCAGATCACGCGGACCGATTCAACCGGAGCCTTGTTTGCAGGTTGCGCCATAGTCGATCGAGTCTAGCTTGGCACCGCAACCCCCGCCGCGAACACACGAATTCTCGAGTCTTTCAATGCACTTAGGCAGTCCAACTCGACAGCACGATCGCCAGATCAAGGCCACTGACGATGCCATCGGCGTTGATATCTGCTGGACCGCCCGACGAACCCCATGCGCTTAGAAGCATCGTGAGATCTTGACCATTGACGATGCCATCGCCATTCACATCTCCAACTGGTGGCGCGGGGGCAACGTCGATCCTGCCCGTCATTAAGGATAAACAGTGCGGCATGCAGAAGTATCCGACGGTAGTTCCTGCCGCAGAGGCTGGAACGACCCAAGTGAACGATGGCGTGCTCGAAGAAAGGTCGGCATCAAACAGTCCATCGGGCTCGCAGTCGTCTCCGCTGGTGACCGTGTGGCCGCCCCCGCCCCAATTCCATCGGATTGAATCTCCAACCGAAACTGAAACAACCGACGGTACGAAGTTCGTGCCAGACTGCGCGATTACAACCACCGCCGCATCGGTTCGCAGAGGATTCCCAGCGAGCAGTGTGGCGGCGAAAGAAAGCGACAGGATCATTCGGGCGGCATTCATGTTGGGCCTCTGCGACAACCTAACGCCGCCGCTCGGCAATTCAAGAGAACTTGTCCAAAATATTGAGAATTTCAACACTCGAGACATATCGTGAAAAACGAAGGATTGATACGTCCCTGCACGAATCCGTAGCACAATGAACTGCGATGAAGTTCCCTACCTTCTCTGAGCCATCGTTTTTGCCTCGGCCTCTGCCAGTTCTCGCACTCGTTGCAACGACTGTATGGCTCTGCTCTGCCGCGCCGGCGGACTGTCCGGGCGACATCGACTCGAGCGGAACAGTCGATGGATCAGATCTCGCGACATTGCTAGGTGGATGGGGAACAGCCGGCGGCGCTGCAGACATTGACGGCAACGGGAGCGTCGACGGCGCTGATCTGACGATGCTGCTCGGCGGTTGGGGCGCGTGCCAGCTTCCCGCGCAAGAGCGCAACATGGTGACTTTGCTGACTAGCACGACGACGACGGCTCTCGATGACTCAGCGACGACCGTGCAATCTTGGACGGGCGCAGCTGTTGGTGCGAGCGTCGCATATCTGCGACCTGATGGATCGCTGGTGCGTCCATGCGTTCACGCCGCCGGCGCCTTCGTCTCGGCCGCACGCGGCGGACGAATTCAGATTTTCAATCCCGCTGGAGCTCTGATAAACGATCTTCTCGTTTCGACGAGTGAGTATCAGCAACATCACGACATCAATGTGATGCCAAACGGAAACATCCTTTGCATCGCCTGGGAAGCGCACACGCAGGCGCAAGGTCTCGCCGCCGGCAGAACGACGCTCACCGGTCCAATCTGGCCTGAGACGATTCTTGAAATCCAACCAACTGGATACAGCACCTTCAACATTGTCTGGCGCTGGAGCCTCTGGAATCACTTGATTCAAGGGGTAAATCCGTCACTTTCGAACTATGGCGTTGTCGCAGACCACCCGGAACTTGTGAACATCAACTACGGCACGGTGGGCACATCGGGCGATTGGATTCACGCGAATTCGATCGACTATGACGCGACGCGCGATCAGATCGTGATGAGTTCGCGAAACTTCAACGAGATTTGGGTGATCGATCACTCGACCACAACTGCCCAAGCCGCCTCCCACACCGGAGGCAACGCCGGGCGGGGTGGCGACCTTCTCTATCGGTGGGGCAATCCTGTGGCATACGGTCGCGGTAGTAGCGCGAACCAGTACTTCTTCACCGTGCACAGCGCGACGTGGATCAATGTTGGAATGCCAGGTGCGGGCAACATCATGGCTTTCAACAACGGCGACAGAACAGGAGTTGCCAACGATTACTCGACCGTCGTTGAACTCCTCCCGCCGCGTGATGCAAGTGGCAACTATGTGATCACAGCGGGTCAGTCGTTCGGTCCATCAGCCCCTGCTTGGACGCATGGTGCCGCAGGAGCGTTCTATGGCGGGGCGACACAGTGTGGATCCTTTCGAACGCTCGACAACACCACGCTCATCACGCTCACCAACACCGGGCGGGTCTTCGAAGTCACGACTTCGGGCACAACGATCTGGGAGATAGATGTTGCGGGACAAGTTGCGCGGGTTCCCCGCTATCGCTTAGTCGATGGTTTGTGGATCGGTCCCTGAGTCGAAACTGCGCCGTGCGGCTTCGAAGCACGGCACCTAGCGGTTCCTCTAAAAAAAAGTTTTTCGCGCCTCGGCCAGTTCCTGAGTGCACACAAATCATCGATTTCAGCGTGTTTTTGCGGCATTCGCAACCGCTAGCCAGCAGTCGCTGCTGACGAACTTTTTTAATTTTTGTGCAACCGATTTGCATTGATCGGTTTTGGATGCAATCTGAAAGCGCAACACGATCGGAGTGGTTCCGAATCGAGTTGAGTTAGGGCTGAAAGAAAAGGGTACGAGAATTCTGTCCGAGAGCTTCGAAGGGCGAGTGAAAGACTTGCGCCTCTGAGTTATCTCTCGGCCAGAACTGCTCAAGTCCTTTTCGAAAGAGAAAGGGACAAGATGAACTTCACATCCAACCGACTTCTTGGAATCGCTGCGACTGCAGCGGGTTTCACTGCCGCAACGGCCAGCGCCTCATTCACTGGAATAACAAGTTCGTACTACGGCACGATGGGCGGCCGACACATTTGGCGCGTCTATGCGACGAGCAACAATGCCAGCGATGTCTTGCTCAACATCTTCGATCACCGCATCACGGGAGGATCGATGGCTGGCGTCCAACACCACGACACTGGCGGTGGAACGTGGCAACCCATTGCCATCTCTGACCCCGATTACTTCAACGATTCGTTTGTGACGATCACCGGTCGCCTTGACACGATGGCGATGGGCACTTCGCTCGATCCGAACTGGGGGATCGGTGCTGGCACCGTTGGTGCAATTCCCCACGATGCTGGCTGGTTTACGAACAATCCAGGGGTTGATATTCGTGCCGACAGCGGTCACTTTGTGAACGGCCAGTGGCGCATCATGATCATGCAGATTGCGGGCGAGAGTCTGAATCCAGGCACAGCGGGTGGTTACACCGCGACGGCCAGCATCGGCTGGAAATTGTCAGGCGCATCGAGTCCGATGTTCACCTGGAATCAACAGTTCACCGTTCCCGCTCCCGGCGCCATCGCACTGCTTGGCTTCGCAGGACTCATCGCGCGCCGCCGCCGCTCACAATCTTCCCGAGGCTCGCGGCTATGAAAACCTTCGCGCTACTGGGAGCCACCGCGCTCATCACTTCGACCGCTTCGGCAGCCTTTACCAACTTGAGTGTTACGGTTGTACAAAACGTCGTCTACGCCCCTTCGACTTTGGATTGCCCACCGAACGGACCTACGACAGGTCCTCGCAACGTCTATTCGATCTACGCAAACTTCACCGTCTCAAACGATCGAATCTTGAGTGTCTTCGACTACTGGAACGTCTCGGGCACGATGAACGCGCTTCACAACGACAACGCCTTTGGTGATATCGACACTGACGGCGACGGCTACGCCGACATCTTTGGCATGACGGGCTCCTGGTCACCGACGTTGAGCAATGCCGCAGGCACCACAACTGACTCATTCGTTGTGATCGGCACACCTGGTCCAGCTGCGCTCGACCCCGGATTAACCTACCCATACTTCAGCGCCGGCATCGCCAACGGCTCAGGTTGGCATGACAGCACCCCATCTTCACAAAACCTCGCGGGCACGACCCTGAAGATCAAGGTCTTGCAGATTGCTCGTCTCGCTGCGGGTGAGACGGCTTACACGGGTCGGTTCAACGTCGGCTACGCAGCGTTCGGTACGACAACCCCGCTCTTCGGGGTCGGTCAGTTCACGATTCCCGCTCCCGGCGCCATCGCACTGCTTGGCTTCGCAGGACTCATCGCGCGCCGCCGCCGCAACTAACAAACCTATGACTCACGCATCGCATCATTTCATCACATCACTATCTGAAAAGGAAGAGCATCAATGAAAACGTATCTACTACTGGGAGCCACCGCGCTCATCACTTCGACGGCCTCTGCGACGTTTACCAACGTCAGCTGGGAACGCGCCACCAACGGCAACCGCAGCGTCTATTCGATCTTCGCGAACTTCACCGCCTCAAACGATCGCATCGTCAACGCCTTCGACTTCACAAACGTCTCGGGCACGATGAGCGCGCTGCACACCGACAACGCCTTCGGCGATGTCGATACTGATGGCGACGGCTACCCCGATGTCTTCGGCGCAACCGGCGCCTGGTCACAGACGTGGAACACTGCCGCTGGCATCCCATCTGACTCATTCGTCATGATCGGCACACCAGGTCCAGTGGCTCTCGACCCTGGATTCACCGGCCCATACGTCAGCGCCAGCATCGCCAACGGATCGGGTTGGTACGACAGCACCCCAGGATCACAAAACCTCGCGGGCGCGACCCTGAAGATCAAGATCATGCAGATTGCTCGTCTCGCTGCAGGTGAGACGGCTTACACCGCGAACGTCACTGTCGGCTACGCCGCATTCGGCACAACAACTGCGCAATTTGGAAGTGGGTCGTTCACGATTCCAGCTCCAGGCGCGCTTGCACTGCTCTCACTCGCTGGACTCTCGTCTCGCCGTCGTAAGTAATTCTCTCATCAACTCTGTCAACCTCACAACTCACAATTTCACAATTCTTAGGAGATTCATTTCAATGAAAACTTTCACACTACTGGGAGCCACCGCGCTCATCACTTCGACCGCTTCGGCAACCTTTACTAGCTTGACTATTGAGACTGCCTTCCACGCCGCGACTGGACGCAATGTCTATTCGATCTTCGCAAACTTCACCGTCTCAAACGATCGCCTCTTGAATGTCTTCGACACGATGAACATCTCTGGAACGATGAACGCGCTTCACACCGACAACGCCTTTGGCAATATCGACACTGACGGCGACGGCTACGCCGATGTCTTCGGCGCAACCGGCGCCTGGTCACAGACATGGAACAATGCCGCAGGCATCCCATCCGACTCATTCGTTGCGATCGGCGCCCCAGGTCCAGTTGCGCTCGACCCCGGATTCACCGAGCCATACGGCCACAACGTGGGCGGCAGCATGGTCAACACCGGCATTGTCAATCTCTCAGGTTGGTATGACAGCACCCCATCTTCACAAAACCTCGCGGGCACGACCCTGAAGATCAAGGTCATGCAGATTGCTCGTCTCGCTGCGGGTGAGACGATATACAAGGGTCAGCTCAACGTCGGCTACGCAGCGTTCGGTACGACAAGCCCGCTCTTCTCGGGCAACGTGCAGTACACGATTGGAGTACCAGCCCCTGGCGCGCTTGCGCTGCTCGGATTCGCAGGGCTCACCGCTCGCCGTCGCCGCGCCTAATTCCCTTTTCACAAGCGTTGGGAAGTGCCTTGTGCTCTTCCTGGCATCGGCCGCCGTCCCTGGTCTCCCCGAGGACGGCGGTTGTTTTTTTGTAGATTGGTTTAGCCGAAGACGCGCCGCCACACCCACGCGGCGACAAAGATGAGACTTGCGAGGGCGACGATCGCTGCCCCGGGTGGCAGCGAGCAGTAGTACGAGAGATAGAGCCCCGTGATGATCGCACTCCACGAGATTGCGACCGAGAGAAACAGCATCGGTACCAGACGTCGGGCGAACAGCGCGGCTGTGGCCGCAGGAGTAATCAGTAACGCGCTTGTGAGAATCACCCCGACAACTTGCACTCCTGAAACGACTGCCAGAGCGACGAGTGTGAGAATAACGAGTCGCAACCGGCCAGAGCCGATCCCAATCAGGTCTGCGTAGTGCGCGTCGTATGAACTGAGTTCGAGTTCTTTATGCAGCAACAAGAGCGTTGCAACGATTGTGAACCCCGCCCCGATCATGAACCATAGATCTCCGCGCGTGACAGAAAGGATGTTTCCAAAGAGCAGGTGAAGAAAATCACTCCGATTGCCCGCGAAACTCATCAAAATCACGCCGAGCGCGAACATTCCAGTGAAGACCACGCCGATCGCGGCATCTTCGCGCACTCCGCGGCGGCGCGCCATTCCCGACGAGAGAATGTTGATGCCGATTGCTGCGATGACATTGCTTGCAAGCGCGCCAGCCGCCAGACTGAATCCGTGCATTTGGGCGACGACTAGCCCGGGCAGCGTTGTGTGCGACATCGCCTCACCCGCGAATGCGAGCCGGCGATAGACCACGTACACGCCGAGCAGCGCGCACGAAAGTCCCGCAACGAGCGCTGCGCCGAGGCCCATGCGCATAAATCCCATCGCCCAGGGTTCCATGATGAAGTTGGCGCAGAGCGCGCCCGTCGATTCAGCGAGCACTCTCATTGTTGACCTCCCGCACCCGACCATGCTCGAGCGTCAGCACTCGATCAAATGGCTGATCATGTGTTCCAACATCGTGCGTCGAGACGATCATTGACTTCCCTTCGCGCTGCAGCCGCGCGAGCACATCACCCACGAGCGACCGCGTCGCCCCATCGACTGCGTTGAGTGGTTCGTCTAGCAGCAGCAAGTCTGAACCCTGGGCGAGGGCACGCGCGAGCATTACCCGCTGTTGCTGTCCACCAGAGAGTTGGTCGATTGGGTTCTTCGCAATAGAAGTGATGTCGAGTTGGTCGAGCGTCTCGGCAACGACGGCGTGGTCAGTGGCATCAGGACTCGTCAGCCATCCGCAGTGCACATACCGACCGCCGAGCACAAATCGCTCGACAGTGACTGGAAAGTTCCAACTTATCTCTTCGCGCTGCGGCAAGTACGAAGTTCGGTGATGGCACGCCCGCACCTTCAACCCAAAGACTGCAATCGCACCCGACCGGCAAGGAAGCAGTCCTGCGATTGTCTTCAATAGCGTGCTCTTTCCCGAACCATTGGCACCCACCAGGGCGAGGCGCGATCCAATGGGTAGGGTGAAATTTACCCCAGAAAGCACGGGTTTTTCGCTTCCGGGATACCCCACCGCAAGATCGCGCACCTGCAGCGCGGGCGCGGCTGGATCGGGCGCGTGCAAGTGGCGACCGCCGTATGCGAGCCACTCCAACTTCACTCGTTGAGTGCCTCGACGATGGTCTTGACGTTCGCGCGCATCGTTTCAAGATACGCCTTACCCGCTTCGACTGCCGGAGGTTGCGCGAGCCCGTCGAGGCGCAGACTTTCAACCAGCCGAACATTTGCTTCGCGTGCGACCGTGGCCGCGACCCGTGATGGATGCGCCGAGTCGCCAAAGACCACGGCGCACTTGGCCGCCTGCAGCGCCTGCACCATCTTTAGCAATTCCTTTGGTGATGGATCGGTCTGCGAAATTTTTCCGCTCATCATCTCGATGCCAATCACTTGAAGTCCGTAGCGATCTGCGAAGTAACGAAGGCCATCGTGGGTCGTGGCGATCACGCGCTTCGCCGCGGCAAGCGCTTGCACTTGCGCCTTGATCCACTGGTTGAGTTGCGCGAGTTGCGCGTCGAGGGCGCGGCTTCTGGCACCAAACGTTTCAGCGAGTTGCGGACGCAGTGCAACGAGTGCCGCGCACAACCGGACGTTGAGAATCTGCACCTTCGTCGGATCATGCCAGATGTGTGGATCGACCCCGCTCGACTCGGACTTGTTGGCGGCGGGCGCGTCGTGCCCACCGTGGATCTCACCCGCATGATCATGCTCGTGGTCATGCGTGTGTCCACTCGTTTGTGTTCCCAGCCCATCCGCGACGACCAGAAGCCTCCCCTTCGACTCGGTTGACGCGTGCAATCTCGCCAGAGCAAGATCGAGACCGAGCCCGAATTGCACCACCAAGTCTGCACTGGCAATCTGCTTTGCATCGGCTGGCGTGGGTTCGTAGTGGTGGGGATCGCCCCCCGCTCCCACCACGACCAGTTCGATATCGCCACCACCAACACTGCGCAAGATGTCGGTGACTACTGGATTGGCAGCGACGACTTTGAGCGGAGCGCTTGGAACTTGGGGCTGTACTGGCACCGCTTGTCCCGCGATGGCGGCAGCGATCCAAGCAGTTGAGAGAGCGATCATGGGTGCCATCGTAGAAGTCTCGATCGAACGGGGCGCTTAGGCATAGCGGGCGGCCACGGCGCGAAACTGGACCATGTTCTCGAGCAAGATCTCGATCAATTCAGGATCGAACTGCCTACCCGCATTCACGCGCATTTCTGTGATCACCCGCTCTTCCGGCCACGACTCTTTGTACTGTCGCTTCGAACTCAACGCGTCAAAGACATCGGCGACGGCGACAATTCGAGCGAAGAGAGGAATCGCATCCCCCTTCATCGCTGCGGGCTCGCCTCCCACCGCAGCGCTACTCGCAGGCTTTTCGCCGACATCAACGATCCCCGGATACCCCGCACCATCCCAGCGTTGGTGGTGGTGCAGCGCAACCTCGAGACAGGCGTTGTCGAGCACCGACTCGCGACCTTTGAAGAGGTCGGCACCGATGCGGCAGTGTTGCTGCATGATCGTGTACTCCTCGGCGGTCAGTCGTCCAGGTTTCTTGAGCACCGAATCTGCAATCCCGACCTTTCCAACATCGTGCAGCATCGCGGCGAACTTCAGAATGTCGCGCTGTCGTTGAATCTCTGCTAACCCGACTTCGTACCGACGCGCCCACGCCTCGTACAGAATCACTGAATAGTCGGCAACGCGCTTGACGTGCGCCGCCGTCTCGTTGGGATCGCGCAACTCGGCCATGCTAATCATGCGCAAGACAATCGAGCGGGTGAGCGCGGTCCGTTCGAGGGCGACTGCCGCGGCAGATCCGAAGTGACTGAGTGTCTCGACCTCTTCGGTTGTGAAGCCCGTCCGCGCCACTCCCGACCTATCGAGTGGATTCAACAACTGCAACACTCCCACATTCTTGCCGGTCGATGTCCGCAGTGGCAAGGCCAGGATCGCGTGGGTGCGGTATCCGCTTGCGTCATCTACCGAACGATTGAAGTGATACGGGCGATCATTTGGAATTCGATAGGCATCGTCGATCACGATCGCCTGTCCAGTGAACGCTGCGTAGCCCGCGATGCTGCCGCCATTGACTGGAATGCGCACGTTCTGAATCTCTCGACGCTGCTGGCGTTGATGCGCGGCATCGATGGTGTCGTTCTGCACGTAGTTCAGCACGAGTTCGTCGCCTTCGCGAAGCATCACGCTACCCGCGTCGCAACCCAAAAGCCGCCTTGCATCACCGAGGATGCGCTCCATCAGGATGTCCATGTCTTGTACCTCGTTCAAACTCGCATCAACTCCTAAAATTGCGTGGAGAGTCTCGCGCTTGCGCTCGACATCGATCGCCAAGGCAGTGTTCTGCCGCGCGAGCTGCTCGCGACATCCAAGGCTCTGCGCCATTGCGTTGAGATCACTGCTCACTGCACCAAACTCACTGGCAGTCTCAACATCGAGCCGCGCATCGAAACGTCCTTCTCCAACCTCGCGCACAAAGGCCCCCATGCGCGTGAGCGGTAGAAGAAATCGATCAACGAGCTCATCTACCGTGAAGTAGACAACCGTCGCGCAGACCAGCGAGACCACCACCGCGAGCATCAAGAGCAAATTCAACTGCCTAAGAATCTTGTTGTGATCGATGTCGACGCCAGCGAGTCCAACGAGGCTGCCGTCTAGGGCTCGAATTGATGCATACCCCGAAAGCCACTCGCCAAGTCGGTCGTGCAGATATCGCGCGCTGACAAACCGCGATTCGATAAGCGCGCTCCCGCCATCCGCTGAATGGGCGTTGAAGGGTTCGCCCGGACCATCCCATTCTGGATTTTTCTCTCCCGTCTCGAGAAGTCGCTGGGTTGAATCAACCGCGAAATCAAAGCCTGTTGTCGCGCCGTGGGTCGTTGGAACCATCAGATACACAAACTGAAACGGAAACTCGCTAGTGCTGTTGTCGGCTTGCACTTGCTGCAGAAAGTGCTGAAGTTCTTCGTAGTCAGGAGTGCCAATGCTTTGCAAACCCGTAACCGATGCCAGCGCTGTTGGTCGAACCCCAGCCGCGACTGTGACGGCAACGGCACGAACCTGCGCCTCCATGAGATCTTTGAATCTGGCGCGCGCAAACCAGTAACTCGCGACGCACAGGACGATGGTGGCGCTCACCGCGGTGACCACCGTTGCGCACTTCAATTTAGTTCGCAGTTTCATTTTGAGTAGAGAAAACAAAGCCGCCGATCGGACTTGAACCGACAACCTCAAGATTACAAATCATGTGCTCTACCATTGAGCTACAGCGGCGAGGTGCAGAAAACGATTCCCTGCTTTTGGAGTCTAGCAACTCATCCTGCCATGTCACGCTGGCGCCAACGGCGAATGGCCAAATCTAGAATTGAGACATCGCTCGGAGTAAGTCCAGCGAGGCGAGAGGCTTGGCCTAGTGTCGCGGGGCGATATCTCGTGAGCGCCTCAATTGCCTCGTTGCCGAGTCCGACGATTGAGTTCGGCAGTATCTCATCCGGAATCAGCGTGTGCTCACACTGCGCGGCGCGCTTTAGTTCGGCGCGTTGCCGTCCCAAGTACCCCTCATAGCGAAGATCGGTCAGCAGTCGCTCGATCACCGCTGGCTCAACCATCCCACCTTGCGCATCGGCACCAATCAACAATTCATTCATCGCCGCTGGCGTCGTTTCAGATCGGCGCGCGACATCGATCAGATTCTTTCCGTTGCCGAACGACTCTGGCGCGCGCACCGCGGTGAGTCGCTTGCGAAGTGCGACCAGAGTCTCTTCACGCTGCCGCACGATCGCGACTCGATCAGAGCCAACTAGCCCGAGGTCGACTCCGAGTTGCGTAAGACGATTCTCGGCGTTGTCCGCCCGCAGCGTCAACCGATACTCAGCGCGACTCGTGAACATTCGGTAGGGCTCACGGGGCTGGCGTGTCACAAGGTCGTCCATCAGAACGCCGATGTACGCCTGATCGCGACCGATGCGCACGAGTTCGAGTTGCAGTGCGTTGCGGGCAGCATTGAGTCCCGCGACGAGACCTTGGGATGCCGCCTCTTCATATCCACTCGTTGCGTTGATCTGTCCCGCGAGGAAGAGCCCGGCAATTGCTTTCGTCTGAGCCGTTGCGTCGATTTGGTGCGGCCACACCACGTCGTACTCGACCGCGTATCCCCACCGCTTCACAACGGCCCGCTCGCATCCAGGAATACCCGCGACGATTTGCGCTTGAATCTCTTTGGGCAAGGATGTCGAGATGCCGTTGCAGTAAATGTCGTCGGTCGCAAGCGACTCGGGTTCTAGAAAGACATGATGCGAATCGCGCTGGGCGAATCGGACGACCTTGTCTTCAAGGCTCGGGCAATACCTAGGACCGCTACTTGCTTCCATTGCGCCGCTGTACATCGGCGCGAGGTGCAAGTTGCTCGTAACAAGCGCATGAATCGCTGCGGTCGTGTGCGTCTCGCGGCACTCCACTTGCGGAAGAGCCGCGAATCTTGCGCCGGGCAGAATCTGCGGCGAAAGTGTGCTGAACGGAATCGGGGGCTGATCTCCCCACTGCGGCGCGAGACTCTCCCAGTCAATTGTGCTTCGTGCAAGTCGTGGCGGCGTCCCAGTCTTGAGCCGACCGAGTTCGAGTCCAAGCTCGGCAAGCGCAGATGAGATTCCCACCGCTGTGCCTTCGCCGACTCGCCCGCCTTGCGTCTGCGCGAGACCGGTGTGCATCAACGCGCGCATGAATGTGCCAGTCGTCAGAATCGCAGACCGCGCTGCGAGTGTGACGCGCCCATCCGCCTCGCTCGTGATGCCTAGTCGGCCGCCGGCACTTTCGATGGCGACACGAGGGGCTGCGCTTCCATACGGCATGCGTGGCGCAATTGCGCCACCGCGCTCTCCCGCATGCATGCGCTCGATCGCATTGCTGTTGTGCGCGTCGGCGCTTTCATCAGGCGAGACGATGCGCGCGCCAGCCTGCAACCGCACTCCATGCACGCGTCCACTGCGAACATCGAACGATTCAACGAGCCCCTGCACCATCACGATGGGCACCGTCGCACGGTGTCGCGTTGCGAGTAAGCGCTGCACTTCAGCCTGATAGTGGTGACGATCGCATTGCGCCCGGGGACCGCGCACTGCTGCTCCTTTGGTGGCGTTGAGTACACGAAACTGAATGCCGGTGGCATCGGTCGCGCGCCCCATGATGCCGCCAAGCGCGTCGATTTCGCGCACCATCTGGCCCTTGGCGAGTCCGCCGATAGCAGGATTGCAACTCATCGCGCCAACGGTCGCGGGATCCATCGTGATCATGATCACGCAGGCATCCATCGCCCCCGCTGCGGCGAGCGCACTCGAGGCAGCCCACGCAGCTTCAGCACCGGCGTGACCTCCTCCGATGACGATGACCGACCACGCGTGCATTTTGCAACTATAGACTCGCTAGTCCTATGTACAAGCACATCAGACTCTCGAAGTCGGCCAACGCGGTCCAACTCATTCCATTTCTGTCGACCGAGTCTGGCGCACCGCTAACTCTCTCTCACGTGAACATCACTGGGGTGGCGAACACCGCGCGACTGGTCGAAGCGCTTCGTTCGAGCGCCTTTCGCGCTGAAAATGGTGAAACACTTCTCGTCGGAGAGTCGCACATGTTCGTCGGACTCGGAAGTGCGAAGGACTATTCACTCAACCGCCTGCGCGCAGCGGCCGCGAAGGTTGCCCGCGCCCTAGTTCGCATTGGAACAAAGTCAGTCTCGCTGACTGCAAGCAGTGCCTGGACGGCAGCCCCGAGCGATGTGAAGTGCACCGCCCAAGCGGCAGGAAGCGCGTTCGCGCAGGGGTTTGCGCTGGGAGCGTGGAGGATGGACTTGTTCGACGGCAAAGCGACGCGACGACTTCCAAGGCTCGCATCACTCGCGATCTTTGCAGATGATGCGGCTATGCGCGCTGGCATCGTTCATGGACTCATCGTCGCCGATGGGACAAACACCGCCCGCCGAATTGCCGCGACGCCGCCAAATGTCGCGCATCCGTCATGGATCGCAAGCGAGAGCAAGCGCATCGGTCGCGCGGGAAAGATGCAGGTCAAAGTGATCGATTACGCCCGCGCCAAGGCGCTGGGAATGGGCGGACTCGTTGCTGTCGGCCAAGGTTCAGCGATCAAACCATGCATCGTTGCGCTCTCATGGACCCCAAAGAAAGTTGCAGCGCGCGCGCGCGGCGAGCACGTCGTGATCGTTGGAAAGACCATCACTTATGACACTGGCGGCTATTCGCTCAAGGTGAACAACGGCATGAAGGGAATGAAGTACGACAAGTGCGGCGGCGCTGCCGTCATGGGAATCATGCAGTCGATCGCTGCCCTGCGCCTTCCGATGCGCGTTACCGCAGTGCTCGCAGTCGCCGAGAACATGGTCTCGCACGACTCGTATCGACCCGACGACATCATCACGATGCACAATGGTGTCACCGTTGAAGTCACCAATACCGATGCCGAAGGACGCCTCGTCTTGGCCGATGCGCTCAGTTGGGCCTGCGACACGCTCGCCCCGACCCGCATCCTCGATCTCGCGACACTCACGGGTGGCGTCGGCGTCGGACTCGGGCACTTCTGCGCCGGATATTTCTGCGAAAACCCACAGTTGCGAGGGCAAGTCGAGGCGGCTGCCACCGCTTCAGGCGAACGAGTCTGGCAGCTGCCACTCTGGACCGATCACCGTGACTTCATGCGCAGTCAGCACGCCGATCTCATTAACAGCAATCCCTTGCGGTCAGCGCACCCGATTCAAGGAGCAGCGTTTCTCTCGTTCTTTGTGCCTGAGACCGTGCCGTGGGCGCACATCGACATCGCTGCCGTTGCTGTCTCCGATGCGGCCCATGAAGTCACCGGAGTTGGTCCAACTGGATGGGGAGTTCGCCTGTGCGTCGACCTTCTTGAAAAGATGACGTGATTTTCACACGAGCGTGCCCCGCCCGCGCGGCACACTGCGTCTGACTCAACCCTTCGGATCTTGACCCAGCTCGATGCGCGTGATCTTGGCGAGGCGGCGCGAATGTCGCCCGCCGTCATAGCCCGTACGCATCCAGGCGTCGACGATGCGCTTGACGAGCGTCTGCCCCAGTAAATCTGCTGAGAGGCACAACACATTGGCATCGTTGTGACTGCGCGAAAGTTGCGCGCTCAGCTCATCGAGCGCGAGCGCGGCCCTGATGCCCGCGACTTTGTTTGCCGCGATTGCCATCCCAATGCCTGTGCCGCAAATCAACACGCCGCGCTCGGCTTTCTTCGAGACGATCAATTGTGCGACGCGCCACGCAACGTCCGGGTAATCCGACGGAGCGCCCGATGTGTCACCGAGCAAGATCGGCGTGTGACCGTCGGCGCGTAATTGCTGGTCAATGGCCTGCGCAACTGCGATACCGCGGTGATCGCTACCGATGGCGACGTGCATCATGCCTTTAGCATCCCCGAAAGGCGTCGCGGAATCAACTCCAAGAGTTGCGCACCGAGTCGGTCATAGGCGGCGGTGCCCATCCCGATGGGATCTTCCACCTCTCCATCTGGATCGAGCGGCAAGATCTTGGCGAGATGTTCCTTTTCTCCCGCCACCAATCCGCGCGCGCCATTCACGTGGCTCGCAGTCATCCCGAGCACCAAATCGGCTCGGCGAATCATCGCGGCGGTGATTCGTTTACTGCTTCCATCGTGCGAAATGCCCATCCGGGTCAGGGAATCGATCGCTTCACGCGAGATTTCAGAGCCGTCGCAGGCCGAGGTTCCGGCTGAGGCCACGAAGATCGAGTCTGTTATCCCATCGACTCTTCCACCGTCAATCTGGTGTCGCGCGATCGCCTCAGCCATAGGCGAACGGCACGTGTTGCCTGTACAGACAAAAAGCACCGTTCTCATGCGGGCGAATACTACCGACCGACGCGCGTGCTTTAAGGTAGATTCAATGAGCGAGAGCATCCCGTGGAATTTGTCTCCTTTGCAGAAATCTGGCCGTCACTTCGAACTTCGGGGGTCGAAGAGGTCAAGCGTTCTGACCAAGAACTTCGGCTCTCGCTAGCTGAGTCATCACAAAGTTCATCGATCGAACTCGCTGCGATCGACCATCCAACTGCTCCCGCCCTTCCTGCAGATCTCATTCAGTTTGACCGCAAGCGTCTCGCTGAACTTGTCGAAGGGATCGTCCACAAATTGCATCTCACAGAGGTCAGTGTGATTCCGATTGGACACTGGCGGCAACTTTTCGAGGCGGTTGCACAAGGTATGGGATCGATCGAGAAGTGGCGCGCGATTGATAGTGCTGCGATCGTCGAACTCAACACCCGCGACGCGCTCACCTTTGCGCCCGCAGACTTTCAGATCCTGCGCCAACTCGTCTACTGCGTGCTCACGGCCGGCAGTGAAACAGTGCATGGGATCGCGCTCGTAACGACCGGAAGCGCGTTACTCATTGAAGTGCTCCCCGTGGGAGAGGTCGTGGTATACACAGGACGCACCGACCTACAGCGTGTCGTTGCCGATTTCGTCGCGCACGCCCACGCGCTCGCGAATCAGCGCTAGATGCGTTCACCCAGCGGCAGATTCTTCGACCGCTACATCTTGGCCGCTCTCTGAAAAACAGTCGCGGCATCCGGCGCATCGAAATGTAACTCCCGCTACGCCCTCCCAGGTGGTGACCGCGTTGCAGTTACATGTCGGGCACTTTCCGCGCCGAAGTTTGCTCAGAGCCAATCGATGTTCAACGGCGCACAGAATCGTCCAACAGATCACCACCGGAATCAGTGCCATCAACGCCAGAAAAACCATCCCCAGCGCCCCAATCGGTAGCGCGAATACCATCACGAACGCGAGCACAAATGAGAGCAGGTAGCAGGCGAAGGCACCGCCCAAGTAGTACCGACGCAAGGTCCGAGCAATCGTGTGCAACATGCTCGAAGGATAGGCGCGCGGCATGCGGGTATAGTCAAAGATGAGGAACCTATGGCAACGACCGCAACTGGATCGATGAAAATTGTCTGCGACCGCACCGCCCTTGTCGATGCCTTGACGATGGCAAGTAGTGTCGTGATGGCACGCACGACCATCCCAGTTCTGCTTTGCGTCAAACTCTCGGCGCGCGATGGAACGCTGCACCTGCAAGCGACCGATCAAGACATTCGCCTCTCTCTTTCACTCGCCAGCGTCGAGGTGCAGAGCGACGGCGAGGCGCTCATTCCAGCCGACAAACTCGCGCAGATCGTGCGCTCGTGCGATGACACGACTCTCACAATCGAGATGGATAAGACGATGGCATCGGTGCGCGGCGAAGACGCAAAGTTTCGCGTCTATGGCTACGACCCGCGCGAGTTTCCTGTCGAGCGCGAAAAGAGCCAGATTCCAACTGAGTTTGAGGTGAGTGCAGGAGTGCTGCGCCGCATGATTAGCCGCACAGTCTTCGCGACCGCCGCCGACAACACCCGCTACGCATTCAACGGTGTGCTTCTCGAACGCAAGGCACGAAAACTGCGCATGGTTGCGACCGATGGCCGCCGCCTCGCGATGGTTCGCGGCGACTGCTCAGGGACCGCCGAGGGCGATGCCTCGTGCATCATTCCAACCAAGGCTCTCAATGTGCTCAATCGCCTGCTCGATGACCCCGAGACAAGCGTTCGCATCGCGCGCGACCGCAATCGCATTCACTTTATGATTGGAGAGAGTGCTGTGCTCGTCTCGAGTCTGATTGAAGGCAACTTTCCTCCGTTCGACGATGTCTTGCCCAAAGAGCACGACCGCAGAGGAACATTCGACACCGCAGAACTCGCCGCTGCGGTCAAACGCGCGGCTCTTCTCACCAACGAAGAGAGCAAAGGAGTCAAACTCTCCTTCAATTCTGCTGGAGTGACAATCTCTGCCCGCGCGGCAGAAATGGGCGATGCAGAGATTCACCTACCCGCCCTCTCATGGGAAGGGGCAGAGATCGAGATCGGCTTCAATCCGAGTTACGTGACGGATGTTCTACGCATCGCCGACACCACCGAGATCGCGATCGAACTCAAGGCGGGAAACCGCCCTGGCGTCGTGAAGATCGGAAATGATTTCACCTACGTGATCATGCCGGTCAGTCTGCCGAGCTAAGCGAAAGGTTGGGCGAAAGAGTCATTTCTTGCTGGCATACTTGATGCCACAACCCTTGTTCTTGGTGGTCGCAGGTTCAACAGGTTTGCCGGCCTTCAGCGCCGTCACCGCACTCACGATGTAGTTGGTCTTGCCATCGTCGCTCGTTGGCGCGCCGATGTAGACAACACTTCCAGTTCCATCGATGATGAAGATGTGCGGCGTTGTCTTGGCGCCATATGCGCGACCAACTTTGCCGTCGGAGTCCATGAGGATCGGAGTCGATTGACCAGCTTTCGAAACGATCGCGGCGCTGTCTGCGCCATCGGTCGCGTTGCTCTTTCCCTGATGACCATCTTTCGTTGAATTGATCGAGAGATAGACCGCAGTTGGGTCAACTGCTTTCACTCCGTCAATCGTTGCGCTCGCGCTCCCACTTCCCCAGAACGAATCTGATCCGCTGGCACTCACCGGACAGGTCGAGCAGAACCATTCGAGAACCACAGTCTTTCCCTTGAAGTCAGCGAGACTGTAAGTCTTGCCATCGACGCCAGTGAGTGTGAACTCAGGCGCAGCATGATGGATTGATGCACCTGCTGCCTTGTGATCGTGTCCCGCGTGCGGGTCGCCCTTGGGAGCAGCGCTGGGTGCACTGGTGGGTGGCTGCTTGCTGGCATCTTGCGGTGCAGCGGCGAGGAGAACTGCGGTCGAAGCGATGATCGAGGCGGCGAGTGTCGTGTAATTCATGCTCATGGTTGTCTCTATGGTTCCGTGCGGGACAGTCCGCTCTGTTTCACTTTGCCTTCACCGGAACATCCGGCGGTGCGAGATCAATTTGGTACGCGGGATCTGACTCGCATTCACCCATCAAGAGTAGCCCACGAATGCGGGTAGGACCATCCACCACATCTTTGGGATGCACTTCGAGTGGCACCCGCATCGTCAGCAGTTCGCCAGCTGGCGTGAAGAGAAACGGGCCAGTCCCAGCCAGAAACTCAATTCCAGCAATCGAGTCTGGGATAAATCGCCCCGCGCGCCCACCCAGCATGGTGGCAGGAGCAGTAATCAAGAGCGCGAGCGGCGCGGTTGACTCGATGCGAGCCGAGCATGCGCCGGGCAGTTTCGTTGGATATGCGCGAACGACCTGCGGCGGCGCTGGAACTCGCACAGCAGTTGCTATATCGAGCGTGAGTTCGTTCTTGCCCGTCACGCACAGGCCTTTGCACGCCATCCAGGTGATCGAGGCGCGCACAGAAATCGCCGCTGGCATCTCGCCCGGCGGCGCTTGCACGGGCACGATGAGATCGAGCGACGATTCATATCCGTAGGTGCGATCCCCACTCGTTCCAAACACTTGGGGACGAGGAAAGACCGCGGGTTGCGCGCACCATCCCGCCGGCATGGTGAGCTTCACGGTCTCAGTCGTGCCGCTATCTCCGGGATTGGTCCAGTAGAGATGCCACTTCGGTTCGATAGCAAAACGCACGATGAGAGCGGCGCTGCCCTCGGCCGAACGCACCAGATGTGGAATGATGGTGACCGTCACCAGGGGAGGTGGTTCATGAGTCGCGGCGAGGGCGAGCGCTGCACAGAATCCATAGACTGCGCTCGAGATCAGCTTGAACGAGATCATCGTGCGTGTCAGAGTACTTGCCACTGCATGAGATCTGATGGATGGCCCGCATCATGTCACGAACTCAACTTTTACGATTTGCTGTTGGCTTCGCGGTTGTAGTCACGGGGGCAGGTCTGCTCATCGCCTGCGAAACGAGCACGAGTGATCGTGACCTCGTTTATGTCGACTCCTACCACGCACTCGAAACGATGAATGCACCTCCCGGGGTGTTTCAGTCGGCCCGCACCTCGGCGTTTATCGATCCGCGCAGTCGGTCGGTCTATGCCGCCAAACACATCGCAGGAGCGATCAATCTTCCATTCGAAGACATGACGCTTGAAGCGCTAGGTCTGCTCGAGAAATACGACGTGCTGATCGTCTACGACACCGATTACGACGACATACTCGCCAAGGCGGCGAGTAAGCGACTTCTTGAGTTGCGATTCAAGAGTGTCTACACGCTCGAGGGTGGACTCAAGGCGTGGGAAAAAACGGGCAACGAAGTGCAGACTGGCGTCCCCGCCGATGCGCCGCAGTTGCCAAACAAGCCAGTGGTCTGAGATCTCTGTCGCTAAGAGCAGCGAACCGACTCACTCGAGTGCCGCAGCGCCCGAAACAATTTCAGTGAGTTCGGTGGTGATCTTTGCCTGACGCGCGCGGTTGTAGTTGCGTTTGAGGGTGCGACCGAGTCCGCTGGCGTTGTCAGTGGCGGCTTTCATCGCAACCATGCGCATCACATTCTCGCTGACAATCGCATCGTTCATGGCTTGAAAGAGCGAGACCTTGACCGACTTCGGAAGAAGTTCGTTCAGGAGCACTTCAGCACTTGGGCGATACTCATAGACCGTTGTTGCTCCGCGAATCGCGAGGGCGCCTTCGAGCGTAAGTGGCAACAACTGCATGATTTCAGGCACTTGGCGCGATGTCGAGGCGAATCGCATGTACGCCACGTACACGGCGTCGACCTTGCCAGCGACGTAATCAGCCATGTAGCGATCGGCCAGCGCCGCGACATCGGCGAATGCAGGCTTGTCGCCCAACGCGTGACGTTCGGCAACTTCGATCTTCTGAAAGCGAAAGAACGCGACTGCTTTCTTTCCCGCGGTCTCGACGATCATCTCACGCTTCTCACCGCGACGCTTGCGAATCTCAGCCATCGCAGTGCGAAGGATGCTTCCGTTGTATGCGCCGCAGAGTCCACGATCTGAACTCACCACCAAGAGAATCTCCTTGCCCACGGCCTTGCCACGCCCACCGAGCAGTGGATTGGCAACATCACCCGCGGCGGCGGCAACTTCAGCGACGAGTGCGCGAATGCGTTCGGTGTATGGACGAGTCGCTTTCGATCGTTGCAATGCCGCCGTGAACTTGGCGGTGGCGATCATTTGCATCGTCTTGGTGATGCGCTGAATCGTGCGCACTGCGATCATTCGTTTCTTGATTTCGCGGATTTGAGCCATAAGGAGTTCGGGATATTAGCAAGGTGTCGAAGGCAGTCGCAGACCATCAAAGCCAAGCCTCATTCCTGCGGGCAGAGTGGGATCGACTTTGTGATGCCGTATGTCATGCGTCATGTGCACAAACACCGTGTCTCGTGCGGCAATCTCGCTCGCGTGCGCGACAGCCTGATCGAGCGTGAAATGGGTCGGATGGGCACGAATTCGAAGCATGTCGAGCACGAGAGTTTGCAGTCCGATCAGCGCCGCGTACGTCTCTGGAGGGATCCCCGAAACATCGGTGCAATAGGCGAGCGGAAAAACCCCTCCACCATCGCCGCCGTCACTGGTGTCGATGCGCCATCCCAAGATTGGAAGTCGCCCATGCAAGAGTCGCAGCGGCGTGATGCGAAGCCCGTGGCGCTCGATCGATACTCCCGGCGTGACGTGATGGACGTTGATGTCTGCGACAAACGACTTGTTCACGTTGCGATGGCGCTGAAAGATGTGCGGGTAGACGCGCTCGAGAGATGCGATCGCTTCACACTCAGCGAAGAGGTCAATCGGCGACAGCATGATCGCGTTGTATCGGCGCACTTCGTCGAGTCCCCAGACGTGATCGACGTGCGTGTGCGTGATGAAAATTGCATCGCAGCGCATAATGCCGCTCCTGAGCGCCTGCGTGCGGTGGTCGGGAGAGACATCGATTAGCCAAACCCTATCGACGCCAGTTGGATCGCAAAACCGCAGTACAGCACTCGTGCGAAGTCTCTGATCGCGGGGATCGTTCGAAGTGCACGTGGCGCAATCGCAACCGATCACGGGCACCCCAGAACTCGTACCAGTCCCGAGCAATTCGAGTTGTGCGCGCGTGATGGGTTGCCTCGCGGCCCGATTCGCGGCGCGCTCGCTCACGCGAAGATCTCGCGCAGTGCTGCGACTTGCGCACCAGGATCATCCGCCTCGCAAACGCACGAAGAGACCGCAACCCCTCGGCAGCCGACCGCACGCAGCGATGCGGCGTTTTCTGGAGTGATTCCACCGATTGCGAGGTGCGGCACATTTGGCCAGAGTGCCACGAACTCGGCCATCCACTGCCCGCCAACGGGCGGTTGTTGTGGTTTCACGCTCGATGCAAACATGGCTCCCACTCCACACGAGTCTGCCCCCGCTTCGATCGCCGCGCGCGCTTCGAGCGCAGTGTGAGCGGTCGCGCCAATGAGTAACGCCCGCCCAGCGATGCGGCGTGCATCGTGAATTGCGAGGTCGCAGAGTCCCAAGTGCACTCCGTCGGCGCCTGCAGCAAGCGCGACATCGACGCGGTCGTTCACGATCACGCACGCGCCACTGCGGTGGGCGTGTTCGACAACAGTGCGCGCGTGCGCGACGAAGGCCGCACTCGACAGCTCTTTCTCGCGAATCTGAATGCAGTCGGCCCCGCATGAGAGCGCTGCGCGCAGAACCTCGCGCCATGGCTGCTTGCACAGCGACTGCGTGAGCAAGACGCAAACGCGCCACTGCTTCACCGCGCTCGACTGCACGCCCAGCACCAACGCTGCGTTGATCGTGTAGGCGCGGTAGCGAAGCGCTTCTATCTCTGACCACTGCACAGTGGATGGCGCCAAGAGTTTCGATCCCTCCTCGAGGGTTCGCAGGGCCTCGACGAGGCGCGACGCGTTTGCGGCGGCGAGCGCGGCGATGCTGGCGCGTGATCCTTCATTCGCTCCCTCGAGGTGTGTGCCCACATCACCCGCGAGATCACGGTGCGCCTCGCGCAATCCGGGTGCGATCCCCGCGAGAGCGCCGACTAGTTCGTGGCGAAGTGCCTTGTACTTTGCTGTGAGAGTGGAGTCGTCAGCGCAGAACCGCGCGAGATCTTCCAGAACTCGCGCCGCTTCGATGGCGCGGTTTGCTGCGGCATCAATGAGTCGAATCGCACTGCGCATCTCTCAAGAGTAGTGCGCACTGCGGCAGCGCATCGTTCTCACGGCGGTGGCTATCCTCCGCTTCACCAAAGGAGCCACCCATGCCATTCACACTTCCAGAACTTCCATACGCCGACAATGCACTCGAACCAACCATCGACTCAAAGACGATGGTGATCCACCGCACCAAGCATCATCAGGCATACGTTGACAATCTCAACAAGGCGCTCGATGGGCATGCGGCATACGCCAACTGGACGATCGACGAGTTATGCGCGCAGATCGGTTCGATTCCAGAGACGATTCGCGCGGTGGTGCGCAACAATGGCGGCGGTCACTGGAATCACTCGATGTTCTGGCAGATCATGGCGCCCAAGGGTCAGGGCGGCGCACCGAGCACGCAACTCGCTGCTGCAATCGACGGGGCATTCGGCTCGCTGGACGCTTTCAAGAAGTCATTTGCCGAAGCGGGAATGAAACGTTTTGGCTCTGGCTGGGCGTGGCTCATCGTCAAGAGTGACGGATCTGTGGCGATCACCTCGACACCGAATCAAGACAATCCGCTGATGAAGGGATTCGTTGACAGCGCTGGCACGCCACTGCTCGGCGTGGATGTGTGGGAACACGCCTACTACTTGAACTACCAGAACCGCCGCGCCGATTATCTGGGGGCGTGGTGGGAAGTCGTGAACTGGAATGAAGTCAATCGCCGGTTTGCGAGCACTGCGAAGTAGCCACGGCCAAGTCAACGCAACCAAGAAGGCGCGCCGACTATTTCGCTTCTTGCACGCCACCGACCATCGCTTCGAAATCACTGCGCGCGGCTTCGACGGTTGCTGCCGGTCCGACGAGTCTCATGAAGACCGTTCGATCTGGCGCTTGCAGGATCGCCCCAAGTTGCATCATGTTTGGGCGTGGTGCGGCCTGTCCCATTCCTTGATAGCGACCGGCGAGTTCGATCCACTTCACTGGCATTCCAGCGACCGTTCGCTCTTGGAGTTTCGCAATCGCCTCTGAACCATCTTCGTTTCGAAACTGGCTCGCCCAGCGTTTGATGTTCATATCGATTGGACCGCCATCCCCTGCTGCGAAGACGCTGAAGACAACTTCTGCGGCCCCCGACTCGCCAATTCCGGGCACCGCATACTGCAGCGCGCGAAACTGCATCGATGGACTCTGCCACTGCCATATTGCGGGCTTTGGCATAACGAATCCTGCAATCTCAACGATCTTCGCATCAGAGTCTGCGGACGAAACTTTCTGCGCGGCCGCATCGACACTCGGAGTCGGTTGTGGAATCTGCGCAGTCGATGCAATGCCCGTCGGATTCGCTGGCGCAGCGCGCTTACTAGCGTCAGCGAGAACGGCTGCGGGTCGCTGCGGCGCGCGCGCATCGGGCGCCGCCGCGTTGTTGGTTGCAACTGGCGTCGGCGGCTTGGGGACAGCGGTTGAATCTCCACATCCAACAAGCGCAGCAGCAACGAACAACGACGGCAACAGGTAAATCGGTTTCATCTTGGAAGGATAGGGGGCGCCGCACAAACACCCCGTCCACTGGAAAAACGTGCGCTCGCGCGAGCTCTTTCTCAAGCAGCCGAGTGGGCAGCGTGCGCAAGTACCTTCCATCACATGCCACTTCGCCACGTCACTGCCGCCCACATCTGGACAGGCGACCCACTGCGCCCGTGGGCAACACACATGACTCTCTCCGATGGTCGAGTCGCGTCGCTCGACGACTCGGCCGCGCCATCCATCAACACTGCCACTCGCAGCGCGCTCGACACTGCTCGAACTGCCGACACCCTTCACATCCCTGGTGCATGGATCCTCCCCGGCCTCATCGACTCGCATGCGCATCTGCTCATGGGCGGACTCTTCGCGCGTCGCCTCAACCTCACCACCGCAAAGAGCCGCGAAGATTTCGATCGACTCATCACCGCGCATCTCGCGCATCTCTCGGGCGATCAGTGGCTCGAAGCATTTGGCTGGGACGAACAGCGCTGGGATGGCACCCGCCCAGATATCTCGTGGCTACGCGCGGCTGGCGATCGTCCAGCACTCGCGTGGCGCTGCGACCAGCACGTTGCAGTGGTTAATCAGCCTGTTCTCGACCTGCTCGATCTGCGCTCTGACATTGCGGGTGGCACAATCGTGCGCGATTCTCACGGCGATCCCACTGGACTACTGCTCGAACAAGCTGCATGGCGGGTGCTTGTACCGCGCATCCCCCCCCCAACACTTGCGATGCGCAGTCAAGCGTGCCGCGATGGGTGTGCCCACCTGCTTTCGCTCGGCATCACCACGGTCGGCGCTATGGAATATCTCGACGACATCGAACAGGTTCTTGCACCCGCGCGCGACGATGGTTCACTCACCATTCGCGTGCGCGCAACGGCGCTCGATCGCGAGCGACCGCTGCCATTGGATCGCGCAAGGGCCGTACGCGGCGACGACTTTCTGCGCATCATCGGATTCAAGTCATTCGCGGATGGCACACTCGGATCATCAACCGCGGCGATGCTCGACGATTATTGCGATTCGACCAACCACACCCAGCGCGCTGGCTCACTCATGGAACACGCACTTGAAGGCACACTTTTCCTCTGGATGTGTGAAGTACTCGGCGCTGGCTACTCCCCTTCTGTGCACGCGATCGGCGACCGAGCGCTCGCCGAGGTGTTGCGTGCGGCGCAGGCAACTGATCCACAGTTTCGCACCCGCTTCGAGCACGCGCAGACTGTCCATCCAGATGCTTTGCCGCAGTTTCGCGGTCGACTACTCAGCATGCAGCCTTTTCACAAGGCGACCGATGCGCCGCTCGCCCGCACCCGACTCGGCAGCCACCGCGAGAACCGCATCTTTCAGTTTCGCTCGTTTCTGCGAGCTGGCGCGCGCGTCGCGTTTGGTTCTGACTGGCCAATTGCGTGCGCCGATCCACTCGAAGGGATGCGCGTGGCGATCACCGGGCAAGCGCTTGACGGCAAGGCGTATGGTGAAAACCAGAATCTCACCGCGCATGAGGCGATCACCGCATACACCACCAGCGCGGCAGAGTGCCTAGGCGATTCGGAGCAACTCGGTCGACTCACACCAGGCGCGCATGCCGACTTTGTGGCCATCGACCGCAATCCACTGGCATGCAATTGGATGGATGACGCGCCGCAAGTTCTGCTCACCGCAGTCGGTGGGATCGTGCGTTATGACGCTATGGGCAACCAAGTGACAACAATTGCCACAGCGTGATTGCTCGCCGTCTGAATCGCATCAACCAGCGCGCTTGAGAGATCCGTCGAGAAGACTGCGATGAAGAGCGCGAGCAATCCAAACTGCTGCACTCCTGGTTTCGAGAAGAAGTACATCGCGCGGTCAGAGAATCCCGCGAGAATCATCGATCCGTCGAGCGGCGGAACAGGCATCAGGTTGAAGATCATCAGATAGAGATTCAACCATGCGCCAGTCAAAAGAAACAGGCGCAGGTTCGTCGCGAGGGGCTCGTTCTGTGGTCCATATCGCATCGCCACCGCGCATGCCACGATGCACAGTGCACTCAGCGCGAGGTTCACAGCTGGCCCCGCCGCCGCAACGAATGCCCATCCCTTGCGGCCATTTCGAAACCGCGATGGATTCACCGGCATCAATCCCCAGGCGATTCCCATGATCAATAGGGCGATGATGCTGAACCATCCCATATGCACAATGGGGTTCAGGGTGATGTGACCTGTGTCGCGCGGAGTCGAATCGCCCTCATACAGCGCCGCATATCCGTGACCGAGTTCGTGCAAGACGACCGAAACTACGACCCAGACGAGCCAACTCATCAGTAGCACGCTCGCGCCCGCCTGCCAAAGATCTGCGATCCACCATCCTGTCATATATGTTGGAGGGTAGCGAGATCTTTGCTATGCTTCGTGGCTCGCAATCAGCCCCCCAAAGGTTTGTCGCACGGCTCCCACTACGACGGGATGCCCAACGGCGAATCCGGAGAGGTCCCGTCCGTTGGACGATCGACTCACCGCGGAGGGCATGTTC
Source organism: Phycisphaerales bacterium (assembly GCA_009691705.1). Classification (GTDB taxonomy): domain Bacteria; phylum Planctomycetota; class Phycisphaerae; order Phycisphaerales; family SM1A02; genus F1-60-MAGs104. Next base: position 733 of record SIAR01000007.1, on the reverse strand, counting down.
AAGGGAGTCCCCCAATGGTCGTTCTTCGCCTCAAACGTTTCGGTCGCATCCATTCGCCTTTCTATCGTCTCTCCGCCGCTGACAAGCGTTCACCAAACGACGGACGGGTGATTGAAGAGTTGGGATGGTTCAGCCCAACCGCTCCAGAAGGTCAACAGTGGAAGCTCAAGAGCGAGCGCGCTCTCTATTGGCTCTCAGTCGGCGCGCAGCCATCCGAAACTGTCATCTCACTCCTTCGACGCGCTGGCATCGCCAACACCGTCGGCACGAAAGGCAAAGCATCGCTTTCAGCTGTTCGTCAAAAGGCTCGTCGCAACGCCCCGAAGAAGGTCGCTGCAGTCGCTGCTGAAAAGAAGTAATCACGGCATCACCTGCCACAACTCGCTGTCATGACTCTTCGAATCGACATCCTCACGTTGTTCCCTGACATGTTCGGGTCAGTTCTTGGCACGAGCATCGTCGGACGGGCACTCGCACAAGGTTTGCTCGAAGTGCATGTTCATGACATTCGCGCGTGGTCTGTGGGCCGTGACGCTGGCGGTTACAACCGCGTCGACGACCGTCCCTTTGGCGGAGGACCAGGAATGGTCTTCATGTGCGAACCACTCAGCGCCGCAGTCGAAGCAGTCGATGCACAGGACCCCCGTCCTGCACGTCGCATCTTGCTCTCGCCCGCAGGCAAGAGGTTCGCGCAGTGCGATGCAGCGACGTTTGCCACAAGCGAACGAATCAT
>SIAR01000006.1 GCA_009691705.1 Phycisphaerales bacterium | reverse complement strand
CTGCAGTCGTACTTCACTGCGGGCGAAAAAGAGATTCGCGCGTGGACGATTCACAAGGGATTCACCGCACCACAAGCTGCGGGCGTCATCCACACCGATTTCGAGAAGGGATTCATCCGCGCCGAGGTCTACGCGGTCAAAGATCTCTTTGACCTCAAGAGTGAGAAGGCGATCCGCGAAGCTGGTCGCATTCGCAGCGAAGGCAAGGCCTACGTCATGAAGGATGGCGACGTCGTGCACTTCTTGTTCAATGTTTGATGGCTGGGATGGGCGAGAGCCACCGCGCATGTCATGCGCGTGAACCAACTCTGCCCCACTGCGGTGAGAATCGACTGTTGAACCGCACAATCTCACCGCAGCGAGGGCTCACCGCAGCGAGTGGGTTCGCGTCGCGCGCCGTTCAACAAAATGGCCCTGCGCCCTTAGAGTCGATTGCCACCGCGAGCCGCTCCATGTAGGCGCTGGCGGCGACCTCAACCGCCCCGAGTGAGAGCATGTGCGGGTTGGCGTACTGACAATCCAAGAGTTGAAATCCGCGCGCGCGCAAGCGATTCACAAGGGTGATCAAGCAGACTTTGCTCGCGTCGCGCCCTCCTTCAGTTGGACGGCTAAACATGCTCTCGCCAAAGAACACTCCACCAATCGCAACGCCGTACAACCCGCCCACCAGCGCCTCCCCGAGCCACGCCTCAACCGAGTGGGCATGGCCGCGCCCGTGCAGCAGTGTGTAGAGCTTCGCGAGGTCGCTCGAAATCCATGAGCGGTTATCGATGGAGCGGTCGTGGGCGCACGCAGCGATCACCTGATCAAACGCTGTGTTGATGAGCACTCGAAACTTGCCGCTGCGGTAGACACGGTTGAGAGACTTCGAGACCTTAAGTGCACCGAGTTCGAGTGGCATGATGCACCTTGGATCGCATGAAAAGAACTCAATCTCGCCAGAAACGGGGTCGGCCATAGGGAACGCGCCGCCTCTGTATGCCGCGAGCACCAATTCGACGGGATCCCCCGAACTCATCCGCGCGACTCTCGTAGAAGAGTCGTTTGACTGATGGCGGTCGGAAGAACCACCTGCTTCCCCTTGCGAATCGCGACTTTTTGGGTAACTTCTCCGCTCCTCAATGAAGGGCCGTCGGTGACGGATGATCTCAAGGTTGACTTGAAATCAGCGGCGCCGCAAGGGGTGTCTTGGCGCGGCCAAGGGACACTCCAGCCTCGAGGAAGCCGCGGCAAGGGTCCCAGCGATGGACGCCCGACCCCGCGTCGAGCGTTTCCGTCGTCGGATGAATCCGGCGCGGTGCCTACCGAGGACGCACGGTGGCTCCGACTCGCAGTGCGCCCCATCTCACAACGCGAGATGCATGATCTAAATTCGGCACGATTCGATTGGCCCATGGTGTAAAGGTAGCACAGGAGATTTTGGTTCTCTTAGTCCTTGTTCGAATCAAGGTGGGCTAATTCACTCTTTTCGCGCCGCCGACTTCAGACAACGCGCTTCGGCACGACTCGCATCAACTCGTTCCAACCAGCATCACAATGAAGACGACGAATTCAACTTCACAGTCGATCACCGCGGTGATTCTTGCCGCTGGCAAGGGCACGCGCATGAACAGCGACCTTCCCAAAGTGATGCACGTGGCATTTGGCAAACCACTTGTTGAATGGGTGGTCGACGCGGCACGCGCTGCGGGAGCAACGCGCATCGTGTTGGTCGTTGGACACCAAGAAGAAATCGTTCGCGCACACTTCGCCGCGCACCCCGCCCAGATCGAGTTTGTGACGCAGTCTCCGCAGTTGGGCACGGGTCACGCCGTCGATCAAGCGCGTCCCCTGCTCAAAGATGATGCTGCCGATCGCCCGGTGCTGGTGCTCTGCGGCGATGGACCACTCATCACGCCGGCAACGATCGCTGCGATCCTCGCCACACACACCACTGCAAACGCCGCCGCGACACTCGCCACCAGTGTGATCCCTGACGCCGATGGCTACGGACGCATTTCGCGCGATGAATCCGGGGCGTTTAGAGCAATCGTTGAGCAAAAAGATTGCTCGCCCGCTCAGCGCATGATTCGCGAGATCAACCCGTCCTACTACTGCTTCGCCACGGGCGCCCTGCTCGACACGCTCGCGCATGTCGACAATCGCAATGCCAACGGCGAGTACTACATCACCGATGTCTTTGGACTCCTCAAGCGCGCGGGACGCACCGTGCAAGTCGTTGATGCCGTTCCACCAGAAGAAGTTCTTTCCGTCAACACTCCGGCGCAACTCGCCGAGGTGTCGGCGATTCTGCAATCTCGAACATCCTGCCGAACCACGACCACTGCACGGGCGTGTTCGACCCAACCCACCGAGGCACGACCATGAGCGCGAGCGACCGAGAACAACTCAAGATTTTTGCTGGATCGACCGGCCGCGCACTTGCGCAGTCGATGTGCGAACACCTCGAACTTCCAATCGGCAAGGCGCAGACGACAGTCTTTCCAGATGGCGAACTCATCGTCAAGCTCGATGAAGATGTGCGGGGGCGCGACTGCTACATCGTGCAGTCGACGAGCGATCCTGTGAATCAGACGATCATGGAACTCTTGGTCTTCATCGACTGCTTGCGTCGCGCGAGCGCCCGTCGCATCACCGCGGTGATTCCATACTTCGGATACGCCAGGCAAGACCGCAAAGACGAGGGACGCGTGCCGATCACTGCGAAACTCGTGGCCAACCTCATCACTACCGCGGGTGCGCAGCGCGTGCTCTGCATGGATCTGCACGCCCCGCAGATTCAGGGCTTTTTCGACATTCCAGTTGATCACTTGAGTGCGGCTCCCGTGATCAGTGAACACTTCCGGGGCATTCGCGGCGAATTGGGCGAACTCACCATCGTCTCACCAGACGTTGGCAATGTGAAGGTCGCCAACATGTACGCCAACTTGCTGGGCGCAGACCTCGCGATCATCGACAAGCGTCGTCACACGGGGTCGAAAGTCTCGGTGAAGAATCTCATCGGCTCAGTCGAAGGGACGACGGTGCTGATGTTTGATGACATGATTTCGACCGCAGGCACCGTCTGCGAAGCCGCCCGCGTCGTGATGGAAGAAGGCGCCAAGGCAGTGCACGTTGCCTGCACACACGGACTATTCGTCGGGATGGCCTGCGAGCGCTTGCTCGCAGGACCCATCGCAAGCGTCGTCGCCACAGACACGATTCCAGCTGGCCATCGCCACAAAGCGATTGAGTCGAAGCTGACAACACTGTCAATTGCTCCGCTCTTGGGCGAAGCCGTGCATCGCATTCACCATGATCAGTCGATTTCGGCGCTGTTTACCCATGGCGCCGCGATCAAGCGTTAGTTCCACTTTGCAACTAGGAGATTTCTTATGAGTCATGAAGTACCCGTTCTTGAAGCCCAGCCCCGTGAGCGTCTGGGATCCCGTTACACCAAGCGCCTGCGCGCTCTGGGGCAAATGCCAGCTGTGATCTATGGTCACGGCGGTGCCGTTGTCTCTGTTGCCGTCAATGAGAAGTTGATTCTCTCATCGCTGCGCCGCGGATTGCACGTCTTCGAAGTGAAGCTCGCTGACAAGAGCGAGACCTGCCTCGTGAAAGAACTGCAATTCGGGTGGATGGGCGACAACGTCATTCACGTCGACTTTTCGCGGGTAAATCTCGATGAAGTCGTGACCGTCTCGGTCTCACTCAACTTCATCGGCACTCCAGAATCTGCCAAACGTCCTGGATCAGTCTTGACCCATGACATTTCTGAACTGCAAGTGCGTTGCAAGGTGCGCGACATTCCTGAGTCGATTCGCATCGACCTCACCCACATGCCGGGAGACATCTTTACCGTTGCTGAACTGAAGATGGACGCTGGCGTCACTGCCGTCAGCAATCCGCACGCAGCGCTCGCGCGCGTTGTTGTGGTGCTCGAAGAAGCTGCCGGCGAAGCTGCCGCAACTGCTGTAGTCGCTGCCGCCCCAGAAGTGCTCACTGCCAAGAAGGAAGAAGGCGCTGCAGATGGTGCAGGCGACGCCAAGAAGCCCGCAGAGAAGAAGAAGTAATCCCCCGCCCTTTTGGTTCTTTCAAAGGAGATTCAAGTGAAGTTGATCGTCGGTCTTGGCAATCCAGGTCTCGAATATGCGCGCACTCGACACAACGTCGGGTTCGAGGCAATCGACCGATTGGCCCGTCGCCATGTGCAGTCCGCTGGAGGTACTTCAGCGGCGTGCGCCCGGGCGCGGTTCAACGGATTGACCTTGGAAGCTGAGATCGGCGATCAACGTGTCTTGCTGCTCAAACCCACCACATTCATGAATCGATCTGGACGATCAGTGGCAGAAGCCATCGGTTTCTTCAAAATCGACGTGACGAGCGATCTGCTCGTGATCGCGGATGACATCGACCTGCCCTGTGGGTCGTTGCGATTTCGTGGTGAAGGTGGCGCAGGTGGACACAACGGACTTTCCGACATTCTGTCGGCGCTGGGAACTCCCCAGTGGAGCCGTTGTCGCATCGGAATCGACAAGCCTGGGATTATTCCTCAGGCCGACTACGTGCTAGGACGGTTCACCGCCGATCAAGCGCCTCTGGCTGAAGAAGGAATCGATCAAGCGTGCAGTGCCGTGCAAATGTGGTGTCGCGAAGGACTCGCGGCAACCATGAACCAATTCAACAAGAAGGTGGCCGCCACGACTGGCGATTCACCACGCAATTCAAACTGACTGTTCTCGTACTTACAAGGAGTTTCTAAATGTCAACTGTGACCGCATCATCAACCGTTCGCCAATATGAAGGCATGTTTCTCTTTCCGCAATCTGTCACCTCTGATCTTGCTGCAGCGTCAGATCATGTGCGTGAGTCGATCACCCGCCACGGCGGAGATATCGTCAGCCTCGTGAAGTGGGACGAGCGACGACTCGCCTTCGACATCAAGGGCAACAAGCGCGGCGTTTATTTCTTGGCGTACTTCAACGCGCCAACTTCAGCGGTCGCTTCGATCGAACGCGATTGCAACCTCTCGGAACGCATGCTGCGCGCACTGCTCGTTCGCGCCGACCATCTCTCACTCGAGCAGATGCAAGATGCCGAAGGACAAGCGCGCCTCGTGGTCGAAGCCAAGCTTCGCCGCCAGACTGCAGATGCTGCAGATGGTGAAGGCGAGATCGCTCCTCCACACGCTGAGTAAGTTCAGCGCGACTCGCTGTGAACCGACCTGTTTCGACACAACACCCCGCCCCATCTTTCACTGGATGGCGCGGGGCTTTTCATTGCATTTACGCATGATTGCAGGGCAAAAAGAAAAAGGGGGCATTTTCGATGGATCGCAGAACCACCCGCTAGGATCGGGTGCAGGAGGCCACAACTATGGCGAGTTACAACAAAGTTTTACTGATGGGCAATCTCACGCGGGACATCGAACTCAAGCACATCGCTGGAAATCAAGCGGTTGCAGAGATCGGTCTTGCAGTCAATCGACGCTACCGAACCAAGGAGGGTGAGGATCGCGAAGAGACGACATTCGTCGACTGTGAAGCATGGGGACGCACTGCCGAAGTCATGAAGCAGTACCTCGTCAAGGGGCGCCCAGTCTTTATCGAAGGTCGGCTCAAGCTCGATCAATGGACCGACAAGGATGGGCAGAAACGCTCGAAGATGCGGGTGGTCGTCGAGAACTTTCAGTTCATCGGAGGACCTGGTGGTGGCGATGGTGCACCGAGCCGGGGACAAAGTTCGTCGCAGCACGAATCGGCTGGATCATCAGGATCATCAGGATCATCTGGATCATCAGGCGGTGGATCGTCTGGAAACGAGTCGCACGTTCCAACTCCAGACGAAGACATTCCGTTCTGAGCAATGACTGCGCGTTCACGCCGGGCGGGGTTGCCTTAGCGCGCCCGGCTCGGCGTGAGTCTTGATTCGCTACGCGGTCTTGTGTCGCTACGCTTGGTGCCATCATGAGCACCAAGCCCCTGCATCTCGAGAGTCGTTGTATTCACGGTGGACAGCGTCCTGATCCAACAACTGGCGCGGTGATGCCGCCGATCTATACGTCGTCGACTTTCATTCAGGAATCCCCCGGTGTGCACAAGGGGTTTGAGTATTCGCGCAGCCACAACGTCACACGATTTGCATTCGAGCGTTGTATCGCGAATCTTGAATCAACTGGGCTCAGTGAATCAGACGACCGCACCCAAGGTGGTTTCGCGTTCGCGAGTGGACTCGCCGCAACGGCGACGTGCCTCGAACTTCTTGATGCGGGATCGACCATCCTCTGCATGGACGATGTCTATGGAGGCACGAACCGCTTACTGCAACGGGTGCGCTCACGCACGCAGGGTCTCAAGGTCGTCTTCACGGACATGAGCGATGCCAATGCGCTCGCGCGAACTGCCAGCGAGTGCAAGCCCCGCATGATTTGGGCTGAAACGCCAACGAATCCAACCCTCAAGATTGTCGACATTGATGCCGTGGCGCGGGTTGGTCGGGCGGTGGGCGCAATCACAGTCGTCGACAACACCTTCGCATCGCCGATTCTGCAGCGACCCCTCGAACGCGACATTGACATCGTGATGCACTCGGCAACGAAGTACATCGGTGGTCACAGTGACGTCGTGGGCGGATGCCTCGTGACATCGCGCAAAGAACTCGCCGAGAAGTTGCGCTTCATGCAGAACGCCATTGGAAGTGTGATGGGTCCATTTGATGCGTACTTGACACTGCGGGGGGCGAAGACTCTCGCCATTCGTATTCGTCGCCACTGCGAATCGGCAATGCGAATCGCGCAGTGGCTTGAGGCGCAACCAAGTGTCGAGCGGGTCGTCTATCCAGGGCTCGCGTCCCATCCGCAGCATGCGCTTGCGACTCGGCAGATGCAACTGAACGGCGCCCCGGCTTATGGCGGCATGATCACGATTTTCTTGCGCGGCGGCATCAAAGAGAGTCGCCGCTTTCTCGAAAACGTGCACCTTTTCGCCCTTGCTGAGAGTCTCGGAGGCGTCGAGAGCCTCATCGAACATCCGGCAATCATGACGCATGCGAGCGTTCCCGATGCGCAGCGCGCCGCCCTTGGAATCAGCGATTCACTCGTGCGCCTCTCAGTTGGTATCGAAGATGCGGATGATCTCATCGCCGATCTCGCGCATGCCCTCGAGCGGTGATCGCTCGCGACCGTCACTGACCCGCGGCTGCTCCGAACCGATCGCCCTGCCAGCGATCGCGTCCCGTTTCGATGTCGAAGATTTCACGCGCGCTACCAAGCGGTGCGTCGACGATCGCATCGTCGCCACCAAGAGCGAGTGCGACGGCCCATCGATCGCTGGTTGGTTGCAGCAGCGCTTGCTCTACGCGCAATAGTGCATCGACCGTCGCAGCGTCAAGCGGAGTGCCTTCGCCGCGCAAGTGAATCGCCGCGAGCCGATCGAACTCTTCACTGCCACCCGGAACTGCGCGCATCACACTTTCAAAGAGCGCCCGCACTTGGGGTTGCTTCAACCGATCTGCGGCGCGCCGTCCAAACCCTCTGCGGTACTGCACGATGGCCTCGATGACACATCCGCGCACGGCAGAACCAACATCGCGCGCGGCAATGGGCGCGTCGTTCGCTGCAACAGCGTCGCTGAACCGCTGTGCAACGGCACGCCATTGCTGCCCGCCGCTCGCGCCGCTCGCGTCATCAAGCGCCGCAAGTGCCAGCGCCGCTGACGCTGCGTACTCATCTGCGTTCAGTCCCCCCGCAAGCGCAAAGAGTTGCCTTGCGAGCGCGCGCGAAGCATCCGAGTGGTTCGCATCAGCGACATCCTCACCGAGTACGAAGTAACCACCAGCATCGCTGGGCGAAAGTGCCTCGAGTCGAGCGGACCATTCAGTGACAAGCGCTTGGTCGATAGCGGTGCCCCATTCGAACGAGGTCGGTTTCTGTGCTAAGGCAGCGCTCGCTTCCCGCACTGATGGCACCGCCAGCCGCAGTCCGTCAAGGGCGAGTGCCCCGCGCGCATTCACGATCGCTTGTCCCAGTGCCGACGTTGCTTGGGCTCGCTCCAGCGCGGTGCGCTGCACAACTTCGTCGATCAACAATCCATCTGCAGGACGGCGCACCTTCAGCGCGCTCGCCTCCTCGTGCAGAAGCACTGTTCCGTCCTGACCAAAGGACTGCACAACACTGCGCCTGCTAGCGACACTCTGACGAAGTCTCACTCCCGTGCTCTTGACCATTGCGCGTAGCACAGCGCTGGGGTCGGTTGCTGAGGTCGTCACGGCGAGTTGTGCGGCAGATCTGCGAAGAGTTGCGGCTAGTTCTTCGCAGGCGCGGTCGATTTGGGGCTGGCGCGATCCACTGAGTTGCAGAATGCGGTCGAGGATCGCGGCCCGTGCTGCGGCAGCTCCTTCAACGCCATCAGGATCGACTCCACTGAAGGCGCGGATCATGCCAGCGAGCGCCGGATCATTAGCAATCTCGGTGAACCGCTCTTCGACTGCCTCAAGCACATCGCGCGAATCGCGGCCGCGATCGACGAGAACTCCCTGGGCGATTGTGCGCGTGGTTCGGCTGGGACCCTTCAGCGCCTCTTGCACAAGTGTGCGCGCATCACGCGGTCCAGGAGCCTCGGCACGGGCTCGAAGAATGCGCAGCCGCGAAGCTCGGCTCTCGGTCGCGCCGGTGGATTTGTGCAACCACTTCTCGAGTTCTCCATCGCTCTGCGGGCGAATCGAGAATGCAACCAATGGATGGGCGGGCAGCGTGACAGTCGCCTCGCTCGGCAACGTGTCGAGCAGCAACGAAGCTTCATCATCACTGCCGCTCAGCAACTGCCGCGCCGCAAGATCAAGCGCAAGCAATCGTTCGAGAATAATGATCTCACGCAGAGGCGCGGCAAGTGGATCGTCGTGCTGCGAAGCATCGTTGCCGCCGCTCTCGACTTGTTGAATGTCCATCGCGGTGCGCGCCATCCGCTGCCAGCGGTCGCGCAACTTTCGATTCGCGTCACTCGCAACGCTCGCGCTTGGTGCCGGCGACTGAATTGGCGTCGGAGCAACGACGGTGGCTGGCGCGCTCTTGCTCTCGGGTGGTTTCGATAAGAATTCCTTGGGAATGCCAGCATCGATCCTTTCTCGAATGGTGACTGGATCGGCTGGCGCAACCGCGTCCGCCGTTTCCTTTGGTGCAGCCGCATCGCTTGGCAGATCGGCAATGCCGCGCAAGTAGGCGATCTCCGCGATCAAGAGCAGCACCGAGAGAACAACGAAGAGTCCAAGAACCCAGGGCACGCGCTGGGTGCGCTCGCCCGTGATGTCAAACTCGAGTTCGAAGTTGCCATCATCTACGCCGCCACCGCGAGAAACGGTCGACGAACTCTGATGCCCCGTCGACCCGTCGTCAGCAGACTGGGTGACCATTCGCGCAAAGAACATCCGAGCCCGACGGGGATCGCGCCGCATGAAGATCGCCGTCGCCAGCGAGTCGAAGATGATGCGCTCTGACCGCTCGCCAGCGGATGGTTCTGCGGTGCGCCACGCGCGCTCCTCAGCAGCCGCCAACGCTTCCGCCACGAGGCGCCGCGCCGCATCTCGGATCTCGATGCGAGCAGCCTCACGAACTTCTTGGGCGATGGTCGTATCGCGGGCGAGTTGCGTGAGCCTCACCCGTGCCGCGGCGATGATCGCCTCGCGCGATGATCCACTGGGTGCGCCGATGAATGTTGCATCATCCACATTTGGCGCGAGTCCAAGAAGTGCGCGCGCCCCCAACGAGAATCGCTCGTGCGCAGCGCTCACGGCGCCACCTTCGGCGCGGGAGGCGCAGTGACACCAAGCCGCAACGCAAGCGCCCGCAGTCGTTCACCGCCGAGCCCTGGACCACAGTTTGGAATCAACACGACATGCTGGGCGAGCACTTTCTTGGCCTGTTCGGGATTGCTCTTGGCGAGAACCTCGCACAAGTCTGCTTTGCGCTCGAACCAGGCATCGGATCGCGATGGCAATCCTCCCACGAGCCGCGAAAGTGCCTCGAACGCAGCGTCGTAGTCGCTACACGCCATGCCCGCATCTGCCATCAACGCGAAGGCCTGTGCATCGTCGGGCCGGTGATCGAGCACATCACGCGCAATCGCTAGCGCTTGCGTTGCGAGTTCTTGCGCCTCTCCCTCGCGCGCACTCGCTGAGACCGCATCACCGCATACGCGCAGTACTTGGGCGGCTCCGAGCAGATCTCGACCCAGATCGAGATTCGCCGCGTCGGCGCGCTTTGAATCTCCGCTGCGACGTGCCGTGTCAAGAAGCACGCGACGCGACTCAACAAGCGCCATCATGCCTGCCACGATGCGCTCGGGGGGCACCGTGTTGCGGGCGAGCATCCGCTCCATCGCGCGCACAAAGAGCGCCTCCGCAACGGGACGCCACGTCGCATCGCTCGTGGCGCGCGCGACGCCGATCGCTTCGAGCGCCCGCGTCGGATCATCAAGCGCAATCGCAAGCGCAAGCCTTCGCACTGCGAATTCCGAACGAAACTCCAACGGCTCACTTCCGATGGGATAGCGCGACGCGACGAGGTTTAGAAGCGCTTCGGCAGCGGTAGAGTCTTGCACCGACCCATCGAGCGCAGCTTCGAGTTGTTGTCGAAGCACGATGTCAATCGCATCGGCATCCCACTTCGATGGCGCACTCGGAGCCAGTGTCAGAAGTCGCTGCGCCTCGAATGCGCGGTCCTTACCTTGGGCTGCTCGAAACCGTCGGTAGAGCAAGAGCGCAGCCGCCTCGCGCGCGCTGCCGATCGCCGTCTGGGCAGCGGCACGGCGCAACAGTCGCTCGACCAGTACATCGTCGTACTGAGCCGCGGGATCGCTCGCGAGCGATGCGGCGGCATCGGAGGCGTGATCGCCATCTGGAAAAGAGCGCAGATATTCACGCGCCAACGCGAAGGCGCGCCCCCGTGCAACCCCCTGCTCGTCAACGCATGCGCCTTGCGACGCACTTTGGGCGGCCATCCACAAGAGCCGTTCAGCGCGACTGCCACTGAGTTGCGCCGATGCACTGGCAAACGCCGCCGATGCATCGCAGAGTTCGCCCGTTCCCATACGCGCCCAGGCCAGCAATTCTTCCACTGCTGATGCGGTCCTAGCATTTGCAGGAGCGAGCGAAACTGCTTGCACAAGTTCGCGTACCGCCCGCTCGAAGTGCGGCTTCTTGCGCTGCCCATCGGCGGCGGCCCGTCCCAACTCATATGCCTCGACTCCCCGCGCAAGTGCCGGCGCAAATCCATCCCCATGGGCGAGTGCCGGGATCTTGGCGGTGATTGCTCGAACCGCCAGAAGTTCACCCGCCGCAGCCGCGAATTCGATCGCACTCTGCGCGAGCGCCAGCGACTCTGCACCACCTTTCGATTGAGCGAACGCACGCGTTGCCGCACCGATGACCTGCGCGCACGACAACGACTGCGCATCTGATTGCGTCAACCGGGTGGCAGCGTCGTACTCGCGTGCGTCTATGAAAGCCTGCAATCGCCACGGCGCAAGATTCGAGAGACCACCCCAGACTGCTGAACCTTCGAGCAGGGCGAACCACGGCTGCGCGTTTGCCATCCCGGCGACAAGTGCCTTGGTGAGCGCCATGCCGAGGATCGACTGCGCGTAGTACTCCTCGCCGCGCAAATCGACCGATGTATCGCTGGGCTCTGGAAAGGGTTTTCCAGTTTCGAGCAGCATCGACCATTCTTGCGTGACCTTTTCTCCTTCGCGCAACCACTGCGGCGAAGGAGTGCCATTGTTCCCAGTTGTTAGCCGACTCATCCACAGCGCCCAGTAGTGACACCAGGCTCGCAAGAACTGCGCTTGCAGTCTCTGCTGCGCCCCCTCGTCAGCTTCTAGCAACGATGCAACACGATCCTGTTCTTCTGCGCCTCCAGCGCGGCGTTGACTCGCTTCGACCCGGGCAGCAAGCATGAGATCAAGTTGCGCGAGCGGTTCGATCGTGCGCCCAAGCGCCGCGGTCACCCGCCGTTCGATCTCAGGATCGCCCTCACCCCGTCCCAAGCGTTCGATGTCCTTCAACGCGATTCGATACTCGGCGCGTGCCAGGGCGAGCCGCAGCACCGCGTCAGCCCCGGCTCGGTCGGCAGAGAGAAACTTGAGGATGCGCACGCGCAGATCGAGGACGCGATCTTCATCGGTTGCCTGATTGAGCAGTCGCACATAGGCATCGGCGAGTCGCGAGACGATCATCGGCGCAGTCGTGGGCGACTTGCCGAGATGTTCGGCAAGCACGACGGCGAGCAAGTCAGCGAGCCCCGCTTGCGTGAGCCACTCTGTGAGCGCTTGCAATTCGTCCGACTCTGTGGTGTCGTCTGCGCTGACCACATGGGTGGCGACCGCCGCGACAGCGGGGCAGACACAGGAAAGCGCCAGCGTCACCGCAACGATCCGCCCGATGTTGCACTGGTCAGCGCGACGCAGACACATAGGACACCTCAGTAAAACCCGCGTCCTGCGCCGCCTGCATCGCCGCTGCGACCGCCGCGACATCGGGTCCATCATGAACTCGCACGACCACGCCGATCTCGTGGGGCAATTGACGCAGCAATCCAGCGAGGTCTTCGCGGGTGCGCAGCTCACGCGCGCCGATTCGAAAGACCGCCCCGCGTGCGTCTGCATCCACATCGATAATCTGCGGACTCAATGCTGCGACACCGATTCCCACGCTGGCTTCGGCGACTTGCGCGACGAGTTGCGATTCTTGCTCGCCCACTGCCGTCGTAAAGATGAAGTACGAAAGCAAGAGAAACGTCGCATCAATCATGCTTGTCATCCCCAAGTTGATGGGACCATGTGCCGCGCGGCGCGAACGCACTCCTATCTTCATTTCGCTGCCCCGCTGCTGCGAATGGTTGCGACCCGCACGTTTCGAAATCCGCCGGTGCGCAGACCATCCATCACGGCATTGAGTTGCGTCGCCGCGGCGCTTCGATCGGCGCGAATCACTGGGATCGCCGTCGGATCTTGGGCGAGGGCAACCTTCGCGAGCGCTGGAATATCTGCGGCAACGACCGTGTTTTCGAGAATGATGATCGAACCATCGGCGGTCACATTCACGACCAGCCCACTCGACTCGAGCAGTTCATCGGCATTGCCGTTCTCCTGCGGAAGTGTCACTGGCGCCGATGCCATCTGCGAAAGCTGGGCTGTGGTGAGAAAGAAGATAAGCAACAAGAACACGACATCGATCATCGGTGTCAGGTCGAGTGCGAGCGCGCCAACCATCGGACGACGAATCCTCATCCCGATTTCGAGCCTCCCGTGTGCTGCGCCTGCATGGCCGATGTCCCGACCCGTTCCAGCGACATCGCGAGCGTTTCAAGAGCGCGTCCCGAATCAGCTGCCGCGCGGTCGATGCGACGTCGCAACCAGGCATGGGCCATCACGCACGGAATCGCCACGACCAGACCCTGAAAGGTCGTGATGAGTGCGATGCTGATGTTGTAGGCAAGTGTTTCGTAGTAGGCGTTGCTCTTGGTCGCCGCGCTCGCCACCGTTTCAAATGCGCCGATCATTCCTTGCACTGTTCCGAGCAGTCCAAGCAGTGGCGCGACACTTGCGATCACCGCAATGGGATCGATAGCGCGAAAGAGTCGCGCAGTCTCTTCTTCGCCAGCGTCTTCCATCGCAGCACGCGCCTCGAGTCCGCCGAGGGGTCCGCGCAGCGATCGATCGAGACCAGCTGCGGCGATGCGGCCAAGAAAAGTGTCGCCATCGTCACTGCGACAATCCTTCAGCGCCTGGTGAAAGTCGCCGGCATCGGCTTGGGCGCGCAGGTCGTTCACCTGATCGTCAGGAATGAGTCGCGCGCGCTGCGTGCGTAAGAACGCGGCGACCGCATAGGCGAATGCCACGATGCTCAGCGCAAGAATGACATATCCGATAATTCCGCCACCTTCGATGTACTTAAAAAACGTCACGGTGTTGCTCCAGTGTTTGACTGAACCTCTAAGCGATCTGAATCGGTTGTCTGTGTGTGCAGTGCGCGCAGCACGGCGGCAGATTCGTCGTCGTGAATGCGAGCGAGTGCGATGGATGATTGCACGAGTGCAGCCTCGGCGAGTCGCGGCGACTCCGCCCCGTATGCCGCTGGTATCAGCAGCATCTTGCCAACACCCAAGCGCACTTTGTCGGCATCATCTTCCATCACGAGACTGCGCCCCTCACCATAGATCGCCCACATGCGAACTGCTCCACTCTCGGCGCGGGCGATCGCGTGCAGTGTCTCCCGCCCGCGTTTGCGAGCGGGGGCATCAGCAGAGACTGCGTCGGCCCATCCCGTAAGCACTCGCACTCCGAGCCTCGCCGCCGCGCGCGCCGCGAAACTTGCTGGCTCGAGAGCAGGTTCGACTTCGAGAGCAACTGATTGACCAGCGAGCTTCGACACTTCACCATCATCCGCAGGCGCCGCGGCGGTCACGCGCGCTGGCGATTTCTCTGGATTCCCCGCATCAGCGGCGGCGATACGCGCGCAAAGCGTAAACAACTGCGCAAGCGCAACTTCATTCTGGTCGCGGGCGCGGAGTGCCTCCGCAACAAACCTTTGCTGCGCGCGCTTCGCCGACGCGCCATCGAGCCAGACCGGAGCGATCCCCAAAATGAGTCCACTGTCCGCATCGAACGCACTGGGAGTCGCCAACCACTCGCTGGGCACGGCGACGCGGGCGCGCATGGTCGCAGCCGTCAGACTTGCCGCGAGCGATTCATCCCAGCGATCAAGGTCGACCGCCGCCGTGCGTGCGATCGCCTCTTGCACCATCATTCGCGCGAGCACTGCCGATGAATCGATCGACTCGGCCGCTCGTGTGAACATGATTCGCGCTCCAGCGAGATCGCCTCGGTCGAGGCGCGACCTTCCCCGCCACAACATTGCGCCCGCTGCAAGCCTTTTCTCGCGCGCGGCACTCGCCCCAACCGCAGTGAGTGTGCGAATCTGATCCCAGCGCAAGAATTGGGTGTGTGAACCTGCGCCATCCTGCACTTGAATCTCGATGCCATCCGCCCCTTCGCGCAACAACGCTCCTGACTTGCTTGCTCCGCCGTCACGCAGTGCGACAACTGCCTCCACCCCCTGCGCGAAGGTTGCCGTCGCAAGAGTGCCAAGACAAAGCGCTGCCCCACACAACGACCAACGAAGCAACATCATTGTGTTCCCCCGCGCGCCACTGAGAAAGTGCCCCCAGTCTCAGAAGCGATGCGACGCAGCGGTGCCGTTGCTGCCGCTTGTCCGTACGCAATGCAGTGAATCACAGTGTTTGGACCGCGCCTATTGAGCCGCAAAATCTCATCCGCGGCGTCTGGAGGAATCTCACCATCGCTCATAAAGAAGACTGCGTCTGGTCTTTCGCGCCGTGAAAAGAGCCACTCGAAGGCGGGGACCGGATTCGTTCCGCCACCTGGCGCAATTCGCAAGAGCCATGTTCGCAATCTCGCAAGGTCAGACTCGTGACACTTCACAAATCCAAACTCTGGATCGAGTGTGGCCAACCCATCATCGAATAGTGCCACGCAGACTGATGCAAAATCTGGCAGCGCCGCGATGCTGTTGCTCAATTCATTCATGGCGATGGGAAGGCGTTTGTCCGTACCCATCGATCCCGACTTGTCGAGCACATATCCAATGCGCTTTCCTCGACCTGCAACACCAAAGAACTTTGTGCCTGACCCCGCGCCGCTTCCGAATCCTCCATCTCCGCCCCCGCCACCTGCTGCCGAGAAGAGCCCCGCCGGCCCCTGCGCGACGGCGGCACCATCACCACCACTGTTGCCTTTCGCTTCTGGAAGCCCGACGGATTGCGACTCTCCACCGCTTGCCATGTTCGTGCCACTCGCGACTTCTGGTGTTGTGGCGTCGCCCGATGCAGAGTCATTGTCGGATGGTTCGAATTCTTGTGGATCGCCCAGCGCGACTGTCACCGCCGAGTGTCCAACGCCGTTGCCTTCTCTAACTCCGATCCCCGAGTCGATTCGTGAGAGCACTGCGAGCAAGATTGCGTGCAGCGGCAGAGATACCGCAAGCCCAATCCAGATCCATGAGATCGCGTTTGAGCGCCGTTGACTCTTCAACAACGTCTGGGTTCGACCATGTGACTCTGCCGATGCCATCATCTGATGAAGATTGTAGTCTGCCACGCAATGCCAGAGACTGCCACAACCCACCGCGGTCGATACCGAAGAGTGCTCTTGAAGTTGAGCGGAGAGAGTTTTGCATCCAAGGGATCCTTGGGTATTCAACCTGAAGAACTCGCCAGCATCTCAGCTGAAATCGCCGCTGCGGTTGGCGATGGACTCGAGATGGCGGTCGTGGTTGGCGGAGGCAATATTGTGCGCGGCGCACGCCTCGCCGCGGATGGAAAGTTCGATCAGTCGACGGCCGACTACATGGGGATGCTCGGCACCGTCATCAACGGGCTCGCCCTCAAACAAGGGCTCACATCGGCGGGGATTGAGAGTCGCGTGATGAGTGCGATTCATGTTCCAAGCGTTGCTGAGTCGTTCATTCGCGCGCGCGCGATGCGCCACTTTGAAAAGGGCCGAGTCATCATTCTGGTTGCTGGTACAGGCAATCCATACTTCACAACTGACACCTGCGCCTCACTTCGAGCGATCGAACTCGGCGCCGAGGTTCTGTTGAAGGCGACTAAGGTGGATGGCATCTACACGGCCGATCCCCAACGCGATGCGACGGCAACGCGCTACGAGACACTGCGTTTTTCGCAGGCGATTGACCAGAAACTTGGTGTGATGGATCTCACCGCCATGACCATGTGTATGGAACACGCCCTTCCAGTGATCGTTTTCGATTACAAAGTGCCGGGCAACATTCGCCGCGTCGTCGACGGAGAGCGAATTGGAACACTCGTCACCGCATAACGCCTCTTCTAGGCATGTCTCACGCATCGATAACAGAAGGAGTTGACATGGATATTGACACAATTCTGCTTGAAGCTGAAGAGCGAATGGCCAAGAGTTTGGATTACTTGCAGCGCGAGTTTCGCGGGGTGCGCACTGGCCGGGCGAGCACCGCCCTGCTTGAATACATCAAGGTCGAGTACTACGGCAGTCACGTCGATCTGCGCGAAATCGCTGGAATCAGTGTGCCTGAGCCGACGCAATTGCTCGTGAAACCATTCGATCCCGGGGCGAAGACTGAGATCATGAAGGCGATCGAACGCAGTGGGCTTGGACTAAATCCACAATCTGAAGGATCGCAAATCCGAGTCAACATTCCCTCGCCATCGGCCGATCGTCGCAAGCAACTCGTCGTGCAGGTTCGCAAGATGGCAGAAGAGTCGCGCGTGACCATCCGCAATGAGCGCCGCGATGCCAACAAGGCGCTCGACGTTCTAGAGGCCGATCCAAAGTCGAAAGTCTCTGAAGATCAAGTCGAAAAGGCCAAGGAGTACATCGACGAAGTCACGAAGGCAACGTCGACCAAGATCGACGACATGACTGCAAAGAAGGTCACAGACGTTGAAGAAATCTGAACGGAATCTGGTGCGACTCGCCCGATTTACGGGTGCCTGGTTCACGGTCGTGCTGACCTCGCTCGCCATTGCTCAAGGCGATCCTTCCCTGCCTCAGGCGGTCGTCGCCGATGACAACACCCGCATCACACAATCGTGCCGACTGATCTTGGCTCCGCGCGCGCTAGTTGACGCTGACAACAACGGGGTGATCCATATTGAGGGAGACAACATCACAGTCGACCTCGCTGGGCAGACTCTGATAGGGGCAGATCCGACCACGGCACAAGACGAGTTGCGCGGAATCGGCATCGTTTTGCGTGGAAAAGGCATCACTCTTCGCAATGGCACGGTCACTGGCTTTCGCGTTGGGGTTTGTGGAATTGGCTGCGATCACGCCACGATCGAACGAATCGAGTGCATCCGAAACTATGCGCAACAATTGCGCTCGACACCAGACCAAGAAGACGTGCGCGACTGGCTCGCCCCTCATCAGAACGACCACGATGAGTGGCTCACCCTCTACGGCGCGGCGGTTGCGGTGCGCGATGCACAAGGAGTGACTCTGCGCGAGATTGGCGTGCGACAGGGTCAGAATGGCATCGTGCTTTCGCGGGTAACTGGCTCACAGGTCTACAACTGTGATGCATCCTTTCTCTCGGGATGGGGTCTCGCCCTCTGGCGCAGCAGCCACAACACGATCTGCCGCAACTCGTTCGATTTTTGCGTGCGGGGATACTCGCACGAGATCTACAACCGCGGACAAGACTCCGCCGGCATTCTCTGTTTCGAACAGTCGTGCGACAACACGATTGCGTTGAACTCAGCAACGCACTGCGGCGATGGATTCTTCGGGTTCGCCGGTCGCGAGGCCCTTGGTGAAACACATCCTGCGGGCGGCGCACCCGCGAACAATGACTGGTATCTAGGCCGCGGATCGAACAACAACCTCATCACGATGAATGACTTTTCGGACGCCGCCGCGCACGGCATCGAGACGACGTTTTCGTTCGGGAATCAGATTATTCTCAATCGCTTAGACCGCGCCGCAATCTGCGGTATCTGGGGTGGTTACTCGCACAATCTGCAGATTCGCGGCAACATCATGCGCGCGAGCGGCAGTGCCGGGGCGCGCGAAGGAGGCGCAATCAATATCGAGCATGGATCGTCCGCGATCATTGCCGACAATCAGTTCGCCGCCAACTCGGTTGGCGTCAGTCTCTGGTGCGACGACGATGCCGCGCTGGCTCGACTTCCCTGGACCATCGCCAATGGATCGGCCTCGAAGGACACTTCGATCATCCGCAACACCTTCGACCGCGACACGATCGGCGTGATGCTTCGTGAGAGTTCACAAACGACCATCGCATTCAACACCATGTCGCAGGTACCCACCGCCCTCGACGCCGATGTCGCAAGCGAGAAGAGCATCCGTTCCGAAACAACCTTGAGCGGGCTCGACTCGACGGCGATTTCCGCCCTCGAAGTTGCCCTTCCAGGCGCCGGCAATGCAGTGCGACTTGCGAACTCGCTTCCAATGACTCTGCGCGAACAATTGAATGGACGAGGGGCGATCCTGATGGGTGAATTCGGTCCATACGACTTCATCGCACCGATGGCGGTTGCAGAACCAGGGGCAACCAATGTGCACCGGTGGAAACTGCTCGGGTCGCAGTCAATTCAGTTCGTGCAAGCGTCGAAGGCGACCGGCGACGTGCGCGCAGAGATTGAACCCGCCTCGAATTCGGTCTCGGTGAACACCGAAACTCCTGGCAAACTCACCGAGTATGAACTCGCGATCTTCTGGGGACGCGCCCCCAATCAAGTGCAAAGGGTGCGCGGAACAATCCTCAGCGCGCTCTGGCGGGTCAGCGTCTTTTCACTTCCCACACCCGTTCCAGAGAACACGCCTCCCACAAATGAGGGGTTCGAACTGGCCGCAAAGGATGGGCAGGTCGTCTACATCGAATCGCTGACCATTCCATTCGGGTCGGGCGGACCAGACAGTGCGAAATTGATCGCAACAACTCCCCAAGCCCCCAAGGATCACTTTGGGTTACGCGCGACGAGTACTTTTACAGCGGCGGCAGGCGAGTGGATCATCGAAACGAAGTCAGACGATGGAGTCCGAGTCTGGGTCGATGATGTGCTTCTGATCGACCAGTGGACCCACCACGCGTGCCGAAATGACAGCGCCCCATTGTCGATCGCCGCCGAGCGCGAAATCACTATAAAAGTCGACTATTTCGAACTCACAGGCGATGCGCGACTAGAGCTCAAGATCACCCCAGACCCATCGAAGCCCCGCTCCGCCGCCGCCTCTGAGAGTGCGCCTTGACTCAGACCGTTGCACCGTCGAAGATGCTCCCACCGCGCTTGCGGTTGCACCACCCGTGAACTGTCCCCACTGCAAAAGTCCAGACGCAAAGGTTGTTGATAGCCGCCCCATCGACAGCGGACAAGGAATCCGTCGCCGCCGCGAGTGCGTCGTCTGCGCCAAGCGTTTCACGAGCTACGAGCGCGCCGAACGGGCAACACGAATCAAAGTCGTCAAGAAAGATGGATCGCGAGTGCCATTCGACGTGCACAATGTTTTGCGGGGCATCCAAGCAGCGTGTGGTAAACGACCCGTTTCGGAAGAAACAAAGCAACAACTCGCCGATGAGATCGACGATGGAATCCACCGCGACTTTGAAACTGAGGTGCGCAGCGCCGAAATTGGGCGCCGAGTCGCGGTCGCCTTGCGCAACATCGACCAAGTTGCGTACGTGCGCTTCGCGAGCGTCTACCACGACTTTCAAAGTGTGACTGAGTTTCAGGCTGAAATCGTTCACCTCACTGAGAAGCCCCCCGCTCCTGCCGATCAACCAACGCTCTTCGACGACAAGTCAACTGCCGTGTAACAAACTGTGGAAGTGCCGCTGCGCGTCTCAGCGATGCTGCTGCGCGTGGTGTGGTCGTGCGGTGGTGATTGGATCCATCCCTGAACGATCGATGGTGAATCCCACGGCAAAAGATGCCCTCGTTGCATTCCTCCACGCCTTCGCACTCGCATCGAGTACCAGCGGCGTGACACCGGCAGCGAGTATCAAGGCGTTGAGTTGACGAAACTTTCGGCGCCTGCTCCTGCGCTGAGAATGGAAGTCGTTGTTCGTCCTGCTAACTTCTCCGCATGCCCAAGATCACTCTGCCCGATGGCAGTTGCCGTCAATACGATTCGCCTCCAACTGCGGCGCAGGTTGCCGCTGACATTGGACCGGGCCTCGCCAAAGCTGCGCTGGGCGCCAAGGTCGACGGAAAACTCTGCGACATTTCGACACTGCTCGATCGCGACTGCGCCCTCGCGCTGGTCACGGCGAAGTCGCGTGATGGACAAGTCGATGCTGAAGCTCTCGCGCTCATTCGCCACTCATGCGCGCACGTGATGGCTGAAGCGGTCGAGCGACTCTTCCCTGGCACGGCACTCGTCTACGGACCGGCCCTCGACACTGGCTTCTACTACGACATGGCTTTCCCAGAGGGTCGCGCACCGAGCACCGATGATTTTGCGGCGCTCGAAGCTGAAATGGCCAAGATCATCGGTGAAAACCGTCCATTTACGCGCACTGATCTCGCCTTCGATGTGGGCATGGCGAAGCTCGCGCGCGAAGGAAGCAAGTTCAAAATTGACAACGCCCAGCGTGCCGGCGAGGCGGGATCAACAACCCTCTCGTGGTATGCCACGGGAGTGCCCGGCACCAACTGGGAAGATCTCTGCCGTGGCCCACACATTCCTTCTACAGGACGCATCGGCGCATTCAAGATCACGATGCTCGCAGCGAGTTACTGGAAGGGCGACGAGTCGCTCGATCGACTCACGCGCGTGTATGGAACCGCATTCGCAACCAAGGGTGAACTCGACGCCTATCTAATACAAGTCGAAGAGGCGAAGAAGCGCGACCATCGATTGCTCGGAAAGCAACTGCGGCTCTTTCACATCGACGAGATGGTCGGTCAAGGGCTCGTGCTGTGGACTCCCCGCGGTGCAGTCGTGCGACAAGAGTTGCAAAACTTCATCAGTGAAGCGCTGCGCGTGCAGGGATATCAGCAGGTCTTCACTCCACACATTGGAAAGCTTGAGCTTTACCGGACAAGCGGGCACTTCCCCTACTACAAAGAGAGTCAGTTCGCGCCGATCATTGATCACGATCAGATGTCGAAACTCGTCGCCGAAGGTTGCTCGTGCGGTGAGCTTGCCAATCGACTCGGCAGCGGAGAGGTCGATGGCTACCTGCTGAAACCGATGAATTGCCCCCACCACATTCGCATCTTCGCAAGTGAGCCGCATTCATACCGCGACATGCCGGTGCGACTCGCCGAGTTTGGCACGGTCTATCGCTGGGAGCAATCCGGAGAGATCGGCGGACTCACCCGGGTGCGCGGGTTCACTCAAGACGATGCCCATCTCTTCGTGCGCGAAGATCAGGTTGCACAAGAATTGGTCGGCTGCCTCTCACTGGTGAAACTGATCTTTGGAACACTCGGAATGAACGACTACCGGGTGCGGGTTGGACTGCGCGATCCAGCGAGTGACAAGTATGTCGGCGATCC
This sequence comes from Phycisphaerales bacterium, assembly GCA_009691705.1. Taxonomy (GTDB): domain Bacteria; phylum Planctomycetota; class Phycisphaerae; order Phycisphaerales; family SM1A02; genus F1-60-MAGs104. Next base: position 61,181 of record SIAR01000006.1, on the reverse strand, counting down.
TGCCAACTGGGACAAAGCCGAAGAGGCGTGCAGAAATGCGGCGCGCTCGCTCGGGGTGCCCTTCTCGCAAGAGTGCGGCGAAGCAGCCTTCTACGGACCCAAGATTGACTTCGTCGTGCGCGATGTCATCGGCCGCTCGTGGCAACTTGGAACTGTGCAAGTCGATTACAACCTCCCAGTTCGCTTCGACCTCTCCTACATTGGGGCCGACAACAAGCAGCACCGTCCAGTGATGATTCATCGCGCTCCATTTGGATCGATGGAGCGCTTCGTTGGGGTGCTCATCGAACACTTTGCTGGTGCGTTTCCGCTCTGGCTTGCTCCCGAACAGGTGCGAGTGCTTCCGATCAGCGAAAAGAGCGATCTGTACGCCCAAGAGGTGCTCACAGCGTTGCGCGAACTCGGCATCCGTGCCACGATTGATTCCGGCAACGAACGGGTGCAGGCGCGCATTCGCGACGCAAGCGAGGCGAAGATTCCGTATCTCGCCGTCGTTGGCCCTCGCGACGCAGAGCAGCGTGCGGTCAGCGTGCGAGCCTTTGGAACCGATGCAAACCTCGGCGAACTCCCCCTCGATCAGTTTCTCGCTGGCATCGCACGTGAGTATGCGACCCGCGGCGCGGAGAGTGTGAAGTCGAAGTTTTCAGCATGATTTGCCTATTCTTTCGAGTTTTCTTCGCCAAGAATCGAATTGCGTGGTAGGTTGCCACGGTCTGGACACCCGTCCAGTTTGCACCGCGCACCCTTTGAGATCATTCGATTCATGCGATTTCTGACTGCTTGGTTTGTTCTCAATCTCCCTTGCGCATGATGGCGGGTTTCTCCCATCGTCTTGCTTTGGACTTGCCCGGTTCACGCATTATTAGAAGCATCGTTCCATCGTTCGCCCGACGCCCATTGCGGCATGGCTCGGAGTGCACTCGTCTGTCAGTTTGCCCGCTGAGGAATTCACTCTGAGCCAGTTCAACCGTCGTCCTCCCTTTCGCGATTCACGTGACTCAGGCCCTCGTATCAATGATCGCATTCGCGTCACTCCGCTGCGCCTGATTGATCAGGATGGCGTCATGATCGGCGTCGTTGAACTCGACGAAGCCAAACGTCGGGCAGCCGATGCGGGGCTCGACCTTGTTGAGATTGCCGCAGATTCGAAGCCGCCAGTAGTGCGCATCATGGACTTCGGAAAGTTCAAGTACGAACAGGCGAAGAAAGACAAGCAACAAAAGACGAAGTCGAAGGCTGGCGAAATGAAAGAGGTTCGCCTCGGTCGCTCGATGAAGATCGATCCGCACGACGTCGCCATTCGCGTCAATCAAGCCCGTGACTTTCTGATGGAGGGATACCGCGTTGTCTTTGTGCAGAACTTTCGCGGACGCGAGTTGGCATACAAGAGCAAGGGTGATGAACGCATGGCGCAGATCGCGCAAGAACTGGCGGATATTGGCCGAGTTGAACTTGCCCCCCGCATGAACGGCAAGCGCATGTCGATGATTCTCGTGCCCGATCGCGCCAAGATTGACTCGATCAAGAAGAAAGCTGGCGGATCGAAGAGCGCGAAACCTGCTGAGGCCAAGGCTGGGGCCAAGGCGAATGAAAAGTCGGAAGCCAAGTCGGTCGCAGAAAAGCCCGTCGCGGTTCCCGTCGCAGAAACTTCCGTCGGGCAGGCTTGACTTTTTATTCAGTCGACTGCATAATAATGCGACATGAAAAGCATGTCGGTCAGCATCGGAAAGGCACAGCGCCGCCGCCACATCATCAAGTTGATTGAGTCTGGAAAGATCTCAAACCAACTCGACCTCGCCCTGCAACTCGAGCGCGTTGGCGTTGTCACCACCCAAACGACCCTCTCGCGCGATTTGACCGAACTTGGCGTTGTGAAATCAGCGGGCGGATACTGCCTGCTCAGCGCCGCACACGCCCCCGCCTCCAGAACATCTCTCGCTGCGACTGCGCGCCGACTGCTTCTTGAAGTTTCGACGGGTGGCACACAGGTGATCGTGCACACTCCTCCGGGGCAGGCAAGTGCCCTCGCGGTCGAGATTGATCGCGCAGCGCTCGCCGGCGTGCTTGGAACGATTGCGGGCGACGACTGCATTTTCATCGCATGCACCTCGGCAACTTCGGCGCGCCTCACCGCCCGACAGCTGCAGGCACTTTCGCGGCAGTCTGCAGCGGATCGTTCGCTCCCCGGTGCGCGTCAGCGCCGCTAATAGGGCGCACATTACGAAACACAAAGATGAAGACTTCGACTATTCATTTTGATTCGCCGCGCGAGAATCTCTGCCGGGCTGTCGTTGTTGGCGCCGCTGGCTATTCGGGCGCAGAGTTGGTTGGAATCCTGCTCAAACACCGCCTAGTCGACCTCATTGGGCTCTTCGGTTCAGCGGCGCGCGCCGACCAACCGCCGCGATTTGACCAGATTTTTCCGCGCTTTCGCGGATGGACCGACTTGCACGTGCACGCAGCGACCACGGCAGCGATCCTCGCGCTCAAGCCCGACGCTGTTTTTCTCGCAACTCCCCACGAAGCGAGCCACGATCTCGCCCCGGCCCTCTGCGCCGCTGGAATCACAGTGCTCGATCTCTCGGCGGCCTTTCGCCTGCGCGACGCCGCTGCATATCCAAAGCACTATGCGTTCACGCATGCGCACCCCGACCTGCTCGCGCGTGCCGTCTACGGCATCGCTGAATTGAACCGCGCGGCGATTTCAGAGGCGCAGTTGATCGCGGTCCCGGGTTGCTATCCCACTAGCGTCGTCCTCGCAATTCGCCCGCTCATCGCAGCGGGACTCACGACCGAGGCGCCGATCATCGTTGACTCAACGAGTGGAGTGAGCGGCGCGGGCCGATCACTCGCACTGAAGAGCCTCTTCTGTGAAGTCAGTCAGCAACCATATGGAGTGTTTTCACATCGCCACCAGCCCGAGATGGCACAAGAGACTGGCGGCGACATCATCTTCACCCCCCACCTTGGTCCATTCGATCGCGGCATTCTCTCGACGATTCACCTCACGCTTCGGCCGACAGTGGTTGAGGGTGATGTGCGCGCCATACTCAACGCCCGCTATGCGTCCGAGCCATTCGTCACGCTGCTGAAGGCGGGCGAGTGGCCATCTGTTGCAGCTGTCGAGGGAAGCAACCGCTGCGACATCGGCCTGGCCTTCGATCCCGTGCGGCATCATCTCATTGTCTGTAGTGCGCTCGACAATTTGCTCAAGGGCGCCGCTGGACAGGCCGTGCAGTGCTTCAACATCCGCTTTGGCTTTCCCGAAACGCTCGGCTTTGCGGCGCCCTCAATCGCCGCTTCAACGCAGTCGGTTGCGAGCGGGGTGAACTCATGAGAGTGCGCCCACTCTTTGTGATCAAACTTGGAGGAGCACTGCTCGATGATGCCGCCGCCCTCTGGGCAACACTCGACGGCGTCGCTGCGATGCACCGAGCGAATCCAGGATGCGTACTAGTGGTGCATGGTGGCGGCAGCGCGGTCGACCGTCATCTGGCTCGGCTCGGAATCGCCAGCGAAAAGCGCGACGGCATTCGCATCACGCCGCCATCCCACATGCCCGAAATCGCGGCGGTGCTCAATGGCACGGTGAACTCCACCATTGTCGCGCTGCTCATCGCGCGCGAGAGCAGTGCCGTTGGACTCTCGCTCGCTGATGGATCGACGACGCGCGCCCGAGTCTCAACACAATTTGACTTTGACCCAGGATGCACCGGAGAAATCACGGGAGGCGATCCACGACTCATCGAGACGCTCTTGCGCGCTGGCTTTCTGCCAGTTGTTTCGAGTATCGCGGCATCTGCTGGCGGAGAACTTCTCAATGTCAACGGCGACGATGCTGCAGCCGCGCTCGCGAAACTGGTCGGCGCAACTGCGCTCGTTTTTCTGACCGATGTTGCAGGCGTTCTCGACGATGATGGAACCCTCATCGCCTCGCTCAATGGCGCCGAGATCGAACGGCTCATCGCGCAGGGTGTGATTCACGGCGGGATGATTCCAAAGGTGCGCGGGGCGCATACGACAGCGCGAGCCATAGGTGCTCCAGTCATCATCACTTCGTGGCGCGATCCAACCATTCTCACTGACCTTGCCAGTGGACAATCGGTCGGCACTGCCGTGCATGCGGTTGTCTCGCCCAACATTATGAGCAGCACCAGATGACGACAACCAAACCAATTCTGATGACGCGCGACCTCTTGCAGATTGTCGACCTCTCTGCCACAGAGATCGCCGAACTCTTTGCGCTCTCGGCGCGCATGAAGTCGAACTACGCCGACTACGCAACAGCACTCGCGCAACGTTCGCTGGCAATGCTCTTCGAAAAGCCCTCACTACGCACCCGTGTTTCGTTCGAGTTGGGCTTTCAGAAACTCGGCGGCGGCGTGACCTTTCTCGACCACCAGTCCTCGCCGATCGGTGGGCGCGAGCCCGTTGAGGATTACGCGCGCAATCTTTCGCGTTGGGTTGATGTCGTGGCGATTCGCTGTCAGTCGCATCAACTGCTGCAACGATTCGCTGCCGCAAGTTCTGTGCCGGTCATCAATGCGCTCAGCGACCTGCACCACCCCTGTCAGGCCCTCGCCGACTTGTTCACGCTGGTCGAGACGGGCATCCCAGTCGAACAATTGCACCTAGTTTGGGTCGGCGATGGAAACAACGTCTGCCATTCTCTGATCGAAACGGTCGCGACCATTGGCGGACGGATGACAGTCATCACCCCTCCATCGTGCAAGCCGCCGATAGAGATTATGCGCGTCGCCGATGCGCGGGCCTGTCGCAGCGGAGCTCGCATTGTTTGCACCGCTGACCTTGGCGCAGTCACTGGGGCAGATGCCGTCTACACCGATGTGTGGGTCTCGATGGGTGAAGAGGCGCGCGCCACAGAAAAGATCGCGCTGCTCACTCCGTACCGCGTCGACGGTGCACTCATGAAGCGTGCTGGATCGCAAGCCCGTTTCATGCACTGTTTGCCCGCCAAACGCGGCGAAGAAGTCACCGCAGAGGTAATCGATTCGCCTGCGTCAATCGTGTTCGATCAGGCCGAGAACCGAATGCACGTCCAGAACGCCCTGATGCTCGCGCTCTTGCGCCCCGACCTAGCTCGGGGCGCGATTGCACATCCACACGCCGCTCTCACACCGTAAGGCCACAGATAATCGTTTCACCTATCTCATTGCTTTGAAGGAGCTCTCATGACCACATCATTCAAACCCCGCCGTGTCTCACTCGCATACTCGGGAGGCCTCGACACTTCCTGCATCATCCCCTGGCTCGTCGAGACCTACGGCTGCGAGGTCATTGCGGTTGTCGCTGACGTCGGTCAGGGCACGCGTGAACTTGAAGGCATCGAAGAGAAGGCGATCCGCTCAGGCGCCACCAAGTGCATCATCAAAGATCTGCGCCAAACATTTCTCGATGAGTTTGCCTATCCGATGGCAGTCACTGGATCGGTCTACGAAGGTCGCTACCTGCTTGGCACCTCGATCGCACGTCCGATCATCGCACGCGCGCAAGTCGAAGTTGCACTCGAAGAGGGTTGCGATGCGCTCAGCCACGGCTGCACCGGCAAGGGCAACGATCAAGTTCGCTTCGAGTTCACATTCGCGGCGCTCGCCCCACACTTGCCGGTGATCGCACCGTGGCGATTGTGGAACCTCAAGAGCCGGGAGCAGATGCTCGACTATCTGGAAGTTCGCAACATTCCCTGCGCAGCAAGCGCCCAGAAAATCTACTCCCGCGACGCCAATATGTGGCACATCTCGCACGAGGGCGGTGATCTTGAAGATCCATGGAAGGCTCCTCCAGAAGATGTTTGGATGCTCACCTGCGATCCGCGCCGCGCACCCGACAGTGGCGCAGAAGTCATGATTTCGTTTCGAGCGGGATTTCCAACGGCGATCGATGGCGTTCCGATGGATTCCGTCACAATTCTCGAAACTCTCAATCGCGTCGGTGGCGCACACGGCATCGGTCGTGTCGACCTCGTCGAGAATCGACTCGTGGGCATGAAAAGCCGCGGCGCATACGAAACTCCCGGAGGAACGATTCTCATCGAGGCTCTCAATGGACTCGAACAACTCTGCTACGACCGCGACACGCTGCAGTGGCGCCAGCAAGTCGCTTTGCAGTTCGCTCGCATTGTCTACGAAGGCACCTGGTTCACACCGCTGCGTGAAACCCTTTGGGAAGGGGTCAAGAAGGCAGCGGCGGTGCTCGACGGCGATGTGCGTGTGCGCCTCTTCAAGGGAACAGCCAGTGTTTCAGGACGGCGCAGTCCCAATTCGCTCTACAGCCAAGAGTTCGCGACGTTTGGCGTCGACGAGGTCTACGACCAAACGCACGCCGAGGGATTCATTCGCCTCTTCTCGTTGCCCACGCGCATCCGAGCGTTGCGTGACGCAAGCGCGATGGCTACGAAAACGCCACGAACATGCGCCCGCACTCCGACCGAGTGTGCTGGGCAGGTCGCGCGATGAGCGTGACCTGGGCGGGCAGATTTACGGCGGCGGCCGATCCTCTCTTTCGTGAGTTCAATGACTCACTGCCGTTCGACCGCACCTTGTTTCGCGAGGACATCGCGGGAAGCATCGCATGGGCGCGCGCCCTTGGCCGGGCAGACGTTCTCACAATCGAAGAGACCAAGTTGCTCACTCATGCACTGACAGAAGTCCTGCAATTCGGCGAAGCGAATCCAGCGACGCTCACAAATGCCTCCGACGAGGATGTGCATTCGTGGGTTGAGCGCGAACTCGTGGCGCGGATCGGCGCGCTGGGCAAGAAATTGCACACGGGACGCAGCCGCAACGATCAAGTCGCAACAGACCTGCGACTCTGGACGCTCAAGCAGATTGCCCGCCGCCAGCAAGAAATCGACGGCGCAATTCGCAGTCTCGTCGCGCTTGCCGACCGTGAGTGCGCGACTGTCTTTCCTGGATACACGCACTTGCAGCGGGCGCAACCGATCCTCTTTGCCCACTGGTGTATGGCGTACGTGCAGATGCTCAACCGCGACCGGCAACGGTTCGGCGATGCTGCTGCGCGTGCCAACAACTGCCCTCTGGGATCAGGCGCTCTCGCTGGCACCGCCTATGCGATCGACCGCGTGCAACTGGCGCACGACCTTGGATTCGCCGCGCCTACCGCGAACTCGCTTGATGCCGTAAGCGACCGCGATTTTGTCGTTGAGACTCTCGCTACAAGCGCACTCGCATCGGTGCATCTCTCGCGACTCGCTGAAGATCTCATCTTCTACGCAACGGGCGAGGCGGGATTGATCGAACTCTCCGAGGCGGTCACCAGCGGCTCGAGTCTCATGCCGCAGAAAAAAAATCCCGATGCCCTCGAACTCATCCGCGGAAAAACGGGACGGCAAATCGCCAACCTCGTCAACATCTTGACGGTGCTCAAGGGACTCCCCCTCGCCTACAACAAAGACCTTCAAGAAGACAAAGAGCCGCTCTTCGACGCGATGAAGCATCTCTCGTTGAGTCTGCGCATGATTCCGCCGGTTCTTGACGGGCTCACCGTCAACCGCAAACAAGCTCGAATCGCGGCAGGTGGCGGCTACTCAAACGCCACCGAACTCGCCGACTACCTAGTCGGTCAGGGCATTCCGTTTCGTGAAGCGCACCACTCTGCGGGCCGTCTCGTGCGCGCAGCGATCCTCGAATCAAAGCCCCTCGAAGAACTTACTGTCAGCGAGATGCAGCTGGTCGAACCGCGCATCGGCGCCGAGGTCTACGTCTCGCTCACGGTGGACAGTGCCGTCGCAAAACGAAACGTGCTTGGTGGCACCGCACCGCCGCAAGTCGCACAGTCCGTCGCGACCGCCCGCGAGCAATTGGCCGCGAGCGTGACTGAGAGTCGACAGAGCAGTGCGGAGAGTGATGGTGCTTCGCTCGCGTTCACCATTCGCGAGGCGCATATCAACGACCTCCCTGCGATTTGCGCGATTGTGCAACACTGGACGGGACAAGGAGAGCATCTTCCCCGCTCACGTGATGAGATTCTCGAGTCGCTTTCAGAATTCGCAGTCGCTGTGCGCGGCGATCGCGTAGTTGCCTGTGGATCGCTCTGGATTTACACCCCCCAAGTCGCAGAGATTCGCTCGCTCGGTGTTGCGCCGGGAGAGAAGGGTGGAGGACTTGGTACGTCGCTCACCAGATACTTCGTCGATTGGGCGGGCGACCTTGGCATTCCCAAAGTCTTCGTGCTCACGCGCGTGCCAGACTTTTTTGGGCGCTGTGGGTTCAAGAGCGTTCCCGTGACCACGCTTCCCGAGAAGGTGCTCAAAGATTGTGCGAATTGCCCGCGCAACAACGCCTGCGACGAAGTTGCAATGACGATCGATACACGCGCACTTTCTCTTGGAGTTCACGCGACATGACTCCGACCACTGCCACGCCGAGCGCCCCGCTTTCAACACTTTCACACGCTCCGCCGTGGCCTCTTGGATTTTCTTCGGGCGGTGTTGCTGCAGGCATCAAGAAACAAGGAGTGCGCGATCTCGCCCTGATTCACGGCGATGCGCCACTCACTGCGGCGGCGGTCTTCACAAAGAATCTCATCTGCGCTGCGCCGCTTCAACTATCCAAGGCAAACCTCGTTGCATCGCGAGGCAAGATCTCGGCACTGGTAATCAATTCAGGATGCGCCAACGCCGCAACAGGCGCTGAAGGTTTCGCCCGTGCCCAGCGGGCAACGACTGCCCTTGCCACACTCTTGGGCGTCAATGCCACCACTGTGCTCACGAACTCAACTGGTGTGATCGGCGTGCAACTTCCCATCGACCGCATTGAACGCGCACTGCCCGCGCTGGTGGCATCCGTTCAATCTGGATCCTGTGAAACCTTTGCCCGCGCGATCATGACGACTGACACCCGTCCCAAGTGGTCGACGCGAACGATCCAGTGGACCGACGGCGAAACATCGCACACCTGTCGGGTGACTGGCGTAGCCAAGGGCGCTGGCATGATTCATCCAAACATGGCAACGATGATCGCCGTGCTTGCCACCGATGCCGCTTGCACACCGCAACAACTCGATAACCATCTGCGCGCTGCGGTTGATCGGTCCTTTCACCGAATCTCAGTGGACGGCGACACGAGTACCAACGACAGCGTCTTTGCTCTCGCGTCGGGCAAGGCGGGTGCTGCGCCGGCGCCCGAACTCGCCGCCGCATTCGAAGCAGTCGCTCAAGATCTCGCGCTGATGGTCGTGCGCGACGGTGAGGGATTTGAGCGCGGCATAGAAGTGCGCGTCTACGGCGCAAAGACGGGCAGTGATGCCCTACAAGTCGCCCGCACCGTTGCGATGAGTTTGCTGGTGCGAACTGCCGTGACTGGAGGCGATCCCAACTGGGGACGCATTCTCGCTGCTGCGGGTCGGGCGGGGATTGCGTTCGATCCAAACATGATTCGCGTTTCGACAGGCGGCATTGAACTCTTTGCCAACGGCGCTCCAACCACCAGCGATCCTGCAGCGGTGCGCGGCGCATTCACCGCAGACACTGTCGCCATTGAATTGCACCTCGCAATGGGCAGTGCCTCCGATGTCTTCTGGTCGTGCGGACTCACCAAGCGCTACGTTGAGATAAACGCCGACTACACGACCTGACACTGCAACCACTGCAATCCCAGCATTTCAACCGAAGCATCAACAACCTAGCGCGGGGTCGCCTGTGAAATCTCCGCAAGGCTCGTGATCGCGCGATCGAATACTTCGCGCCATTCGCCGGTGAGTCCCGCGCCAACGACCCGCAGCATTCGGCGTATCTCCTCGCGCGGCATCGTCGAGATCAAGGTGTGCTCGTGAGTTAACGCGCCGGCAATCGCCGCGGAGTATTCAAGAAATGATTCAAGCGCAGCAGGGTTCTGGGATCGCAACTCCACCCTGTCAAAGTCAGCCTTCGCAGAACTCTTCCACGCCGTCCACTGCGCAACTCCTTTGAGGGTCGCGCCGCGCCGCGCCAATACCCCTGCGCTCCACGCCGCACCGTCCTTGGCTGCGCAACGGGCCGCAACAAGATCGACGGGCTGCGCTTGTGGTCCAAGGATGGCCGAGAAGAGTTGCATCGCAACTGGTGTGGTCACGCTCTGCGGTTGGTTGGAAGTCGGCGACTCATCGTCCATTGAGTGCCTCCATCATCGCGCGAACCTCTGCGTCGAGTTGCGATCCGATTGCTCCGTCCTTTCGCAGAATTCCCGCGAGCGCTCCGCGCAAAGACTCAGCCACCGAGAAGGCGCGCTGTGCCGCTTGCGCACTCGTCAACTGAAACCGCCCTGCGAGTGTCGCGTATGGAGTTCCATCGATGTGGTGTCCCCAGAAAATTTCCCATTCGCTCGATCTGCCCCGTCGTGCAAGATCTGCCTTGGTCTCACTCATCGCTTGGTCGAGCGCTGAAATAGCCCAAGCGCGTTCGAACAACTGCTCTGCTTCGGCGGTCTTCGACATTGCCTCTGGTGGCGCGGTCGATTCCGTGCGCTCTCTTGACTTCCCCCGATACCGCTCATGCGCGTAGAGATTCAGACCGTTGCGAAGCCACAGTCGCAGGCGAATTCCGCTCTCGATCCAGGATCTGAGGTAACTCGTGTCGACCAAACGACTCGCAAAGAAACCATGTACGAGTTCGTCTGGCTCGCATCGCAAACTAGTCGCAAGACCGATCGCATGACAATAAACCGACAGCGGCCGCAGGTAACTCGTCATGACGTGGCCATTCACCAGAATCCGTCCAGCTTCCCCCTCGGTGAGGCGTTGCGAAATCCAAAGCGTCTGCGTATCAGGAAAGGACTTGGTGGGCGTCGGTTGATCGGGCGATGTTTGCATGAAAAGAGCGAATTCTCGGTTTGGCTACCCCCCACGAGAAAGTTACAAGATTTTCATCAATAGACCTCCACTAAATGTCTATCTCCTGTGTTGAGCCCTTCCAGGGATCGCGCACGGATTGCGAGAGCAGTTTCAGTTTCGTCCGCTTGGGTCTGGTGGCAGTTTCTGGGGAACGACATTTCGGGGACTTTCCGTTGGGGAACGTTTCGAGACCGGGGCACCGGGGTGTCTGCTCGCTTTCAAATTCAGAGCGCGGACACCCCGGTTTCATTTTGTTTGACCGACTCCGCGCCCCAACTCTTCTACACTCCCCTTCCCAATGCCATCCATTGCAGATGAAATCGATTTGTTGGTCGTGTCTGCTGATTCCGCGCTCGTGGCGGCGAATTCAGCGCTGGCGCTCGAGGAGTGGCGCGTCTCCTATCTCGGACCGAGCGGGCAACTCAAATCGATCATGGCGCGCCTGAAGGATGCCCCACGTGACGAAAAGCCCCTGCTGGGAAAGCGCCTCAACGAACTCAAGGGGCACCTCGAGAGTTCATTCGAATCCCGCAAGAGCGTGACGGCCACAGCGCCATCCGCGTCAACCATTGATGTCACAGAACCAGGGCAGTCTCTGGGGCAGGGTCGTCGTCACATCCTTTCGCGCACGATCGACGAGATCGTCGATGTCTTTGGACGGATGGGCTTTTCAGTCGCCGATGGACCAGAAATCGAAGACGAGTGGCACAATTTTACTGCGCTCAACATTCCAGAGGGTCACCCCGCGCGCGATGCAAGCGACAATTTTTACATGGGCGATGAGGCTGGGCTGAAGCGACTTCTTCGCACCCAGACTTCTACAGTGCAGATTCGCGCGATGGAATCGCAACCACTTCCGCTGAAAGTGGTCGCTGTTGGTCGTGTCTACCGCCCCGACACACACGACGCGACCCACTTTTCGATGTTTCACCAAATCGAAGGACTCTGCATCGATCGGGCGCTCTCGCTGGTCGATCTCAAGACGGCGCTGCTGCAATTCGCCCGCTCGTACTTTGGGCCCGAGGCCGAAGTGCGCATGCGCCCGAGTTTCTTTCCATTCACCGAACCATCCGCCGAAGTTGACATGAAGATGCATATTCGCGGGCAGTTGCAGTGGGTCGAGATCGGCGGCTGCGGGATGGTCGACCCCAACGTTCTCACAGCCGTCGGCATCGATCCTGAACAGTGGCGCGGATATGCGTTTGGACTCGGAGTCGAACGCATCGCGATGCGGCGTTATGGCATCAGCGACATTCGCTGGCTCTTTGAAAACGACGCGCGATTTCTTCGCCAGTTCTAACTGGCTCGAAGAAACCACGCGTCGTTGTGCGTTCTCGATTATCTATCCGACGGCGATGCAGAAACTCAGCTCGCTGCGGCTTCGCCACCTGTGGTCGCTGCGCCCTTGCCTGATTCCTTACGAATCTGGGCTGCGAATGCGGTGCGACGATCAGCGGTTGAGCGCCGTCCCGAGGTTCCCCCCGAAACTTGCGAACCACCCTCGCGACCAACCAACTGCAAGACGACCAAGTTGGTCGCATCGCCAATGCGTCGGCGATCCAACTTCACGATGCGGGTGTAACCACCCGGACGGTCGGTAAAGAGCGGCGCGACGCGCGTCATCAGATGGTGCACCAAGCGGGGCGATTTGCGCAACTCTCCGAAGCGATTGAACTCAATCTCGCTCGCGGCAGGGAGTGTCCAGTAGGAACTCTGCTTGCGTTCTTCTTTCACCTTGGGATCTGCAACCCACGCGAAGATCGAGCGGTCGGTGAGACGACTGTGCAACAGTCGGCGCGATGCGAGCGTGCGATGGCGTGCGATTGTGATCAGACGTTCCACATATGGCTTGACCGCTTTCGCCTTCGTGAGTGTGGTGACGATCTCACCATGTTCGAAGAGTCCAGCAGCAAGATTGCGAAGCATCGCGCGGCGATGGTCGCTTTCGAGGCAGAGTTGTTTACCGGCTACACGATGTCTCATGATTCAATACTCCTTTGGTCCAATGACCGAATCCGTCCGCGGGTCGAGCAAGGCGCTCAACCTCTGGAAGAAAAACCTTCTGGCATTTGCATGCCGAGTGACAAACCGATCTCTTGCAAACGTGCATTGATCTCATTCAGTGAGGTCTTACCGAAAGAACGAAGTTCCATCAGTTCTACCTCTGTCTTGGTGATCAATGCGCCTACCGTCGCGACGCCAGCCGACTGCAAGCAGTTCGTTGCCCGAACCCCAAGATTGAGGTCGACGAGCGTCATAGAGAGCTTGCGCTCCAGATTGACATCCTCGGTCGCATCGGACGTGAGCCCCTGCTCAACAACGTCTTGGCCAACCGAGTCGAATTGAACGAAGGGATTGACGTGCTTGCGCAGAATCTTTCCCGCTTCGACCAATGCCATCTCTGGCGTGACTGTTCCGTTGGTCCACACATCGAGCACCAAACGGTCGTAATTGGTGCGCTGTCCCACGCGCGTGTCTTCGACGCGGTAACGAACGCGCTGTACTGGAGTGAAGATCGCATCGACCGGAATGTCTCCGATGACCTGATCTTCTTCAGTGTTGTACTGCTCGCTCGCTGGTTGATATCCACGTCCACGCTTGATGGTGAGGTCTGCTTCGAAGCGAACCTTTTCGTTCACGCGGCAGATCACATGATCTTGATTGAGGATGCGCACCGATGCATCGCTTTCGATCGAGGCTCCAGTGACATCGCATGGACCTTCCACGCGAATGCGCACCGTCTTGGGTTCGTCGCCATCCATCTCAACGATGAGACCCTTGATGTTGAGCACGATGTCAGAGACATCTTGCACAACGCCGTGGATCGATGTGAATTCATGTGTCACGCCGGCGATTTGCAGTTTGGTGACTGCGGCGCCTTCAATGCTCGAAAGCAGAATGCGGCGCAGACTGTTGCCAATTGTTGTGCCGAAACCGCGCTCGAATGGTTCAGCCGAAAAACGACCAAACGTCGAACTCAGACTGCTCTTGTCGGCGGTAACACGACCCGGTAGTTCAAGACCTCTCCAGCGAATATGCATGACTCAAATCTCCTAACCAGCAGTTGTCCAGCCGAACCGAACGAGCCGAGTCCCGATCGGATGCCGCAAAGCCCTGCTGGGCGGTCTGCGGCCCCTGCTATGGGACCAAGCAAAACGATGATTTTCGATCTTAGACGCGGCGCTTCTTGGGCGAACGACATCCATTGAATGGCAGTGGCGTCTGATCTTCGATTGACAAGACCTTCAGGCCATTCGCCTGCAGTGCCGTCACTGCCGACTCACGACCTGGACCTGCCCCACGAACCCGAACTTCGACTTCACGCATGCCGACGCGGCGGGCTTTGCCAGCGGCACGTTCGCTCGCGCGACTCGCGGCGAATGGCGTGCTCTTGCGGGCACCCTTGAAGCCAACGCTTCCAGCGGAGTCCCAACAAATGGTTTCGCCGTTAGTGTCGGTGATTGTGACGATCGTGTTGTTAAACGTGGCGCTCACGTTCACGATGCCCTTGATGACGTTCTTGCGAATCTTTGGTTTCTTCGACATAGTGTTGTTCTCGTGCGAGTCGCGGATTAACCGTTCACGCCCTTCTTACCGGCCACGGTCTTCTTCTTACCCTTGCGCGTGCGGGCATTGGTACGGGTGCGCTGTCCACGGCATGGCAGCGAGCGACGATGACGTTCGCCGCGGTATGCATGAATGTCCTTGAGACGCTGAATGTCTTGCGTCACTTGGCGCCGCAAAGCACCTTCAACGATGTAACTGTCGTCGATCTCCTTCGAGATCGCCGCAAGTTCTTGATCGCCAAGCGTGTGCGTCCGACGGTCAGGATCGATCCCGGTCTTAGCCAGGATCGCAGCAGCGCCCTTTGGTCCAATACCGTGGATGTACTGAAGTGAATAGAGGATCTTCTTTTTGTCAGGAATGTCGATACCGGCAATACGTGGCATAGTTGGCTCCGATGGTGGCTCAGCCCTGTCGCTGCTTCAGCCGAGGGTTTTTCTTGTTAATGACAAAGCGCTTGCCCTTGCGGACAACAATCTGACAATCGAGTGTGCGGCGCTTGATACTGCTTCGAACTTTCATAAGTAACTCCGTGATCTTGAAACAAACTTTGGGAATAAAACTGCAGTGCTTATCGTCGAAATGTGATGCGACCTTTGGTCATGTCGTATGGACTCATTTCGATCGTGACTTGGTCGCCAGGGAGAATACGGATGAAGAACTTTCGCATCTTGCCGCTGACATAGGCCAGAATCTCCTGGCCGTTTTGAAGTTTCACCCGAAACATCGCATCGGGCAAAGCTTCTGTTACTTCAGCTTCAAGCGTGATCTTTTCTTCTTTGGCCATGAACTCCTTTGAACCACATTTACATTCGGGCATTACCGGCATGACTTGCATGCGCGATCTGACTGGACGGCGTCGAGACCGAGGTACGCACCTCGTCAAGCATCTCGCACCCCGTTCGTGTGACGACGACGGTGCGCTCAACTGAGCACCCAGCCGCGCCAGACTCTGTTCGCATTGTCCACCCATCTTCGCAGGAGACGAACCGCACTCCGATGGCAAAGCCATCTGCGTCGACTGAGCGAATACCGTCGGGATGTTGAACGACCGTCGGTTCAACCGACAAGACCATGTCGGGAAGAATCGTGAAGTCGCCGCGGGCTTCGAACGCGCTGTCGAGTGCACAGGGCGCAACGGGTGCTTCGTGCAGCGCGCGACCAACTCCATGGCCCGCGTATCCCGTGACGAGTCCCAAACTTCGTGCGTTGGCGACGTCTTGCATCGCGCGCGCCACGCGTGACCAGCGAACGCCGGGTGCAATCAATGCGAGTGCGGCTTCAAGCATTTCGTGACAACAGCTGACCATCGCGTGCCTTTCACATGAGCCGTTGCCAACAACGACGCAGTCTGCCACATCAGCACACCATCCGCGCAAACGTACTGCAACGTCGACGGTGACTACATCGCCATCGCGCAGCGGCTCATCGGTTGGAACGGCGTGAATCAAACGATCATTCACTGCGATGCAACAAGCCGCCGGAAACGTGCGGGCATCTTCATCGACTTCGTCGAAGGACGGACTCTGGATGATGCTCTCGGCGCGCTCGGCCGCGATCACGCCGGCAACGACCGCCGCCAGTGACGAGGGCATTGCCCCGACGGTGGCGCAGCGCAATGCCGCGTCGACGGCGGCACGGGCGATCAATGCGCTCGCGCGAATTGCATCGATCTCTTGGGGCATCCGAAGTTCAACCTGACGTCCACCACCGACGAGTGGGCGGCGCTTTGGAGTATCGAGACGCACCGTTGCGGCCACTCCGCCGCGCCGCACATCGGCACTGGTCAGAAGTTCGCTGGGAGTGGTTCGAAAGGTCACCATCTAGTTAGCCTCGAGCCGATCTAATGCGAGGACCGGACTCACTCGTGCCTGTCGAGAGGAATCCTGAATAGTTACGCATCAAGAGATTTGCTTCGATGCGCTGCACAAGGTCAAGCGCGACGCTGACGACGATGAGCAGACCCGTACCGCCAAGAAACTGCGCGACGAAGAATGGGATTCCCAATTGCTGGCTCACGATCGTCGGGATAATCGCGATCAGCGCCAACGCACCTGCGCCGACATACGTGATGCGAGAGATCACAGTCTCGAGGTATTCAGCGGTGCGTGGTCCAGGGCGCAGTCCAGGAATGAATGAGCCGTGCTCGCGCAATTGTTTAGCCATGTCTGTTGGCGAAAGTTGCACAGTCGTCCAGAAGTAAGAGAAGAAGTAGATGAGCACGATCTCGACGAGCACGTACGGGTACGCGCCGATCTGCAGATTCTGCGCAATAAAACTTGTGATGCTCGACCAGGTCGAGGATGCGTCGACTGCGGCAGCGCGCGAGGCGATCCACGCACAGCCAGATGCTGGAAACATCATCAGCGTGCTTGCGAAGATAATTGGCATGACGCCGGCGTGGTTAATGCGCAGTGGCAGGTAGTGCTTTTGACCGCCGTAGACCTTGCGTCCACGAGTGTGCTTCGCCTGTTGAATTGGTATTCGGCGCTGTGCGACAGTGATGATGATCGCACCACCAACAACGAAGAGGAATCCGGCAAGCAGAACGATTAGTCCGACGAGACCGATTTTCGAATCGCCACCCTGCACGCTTGCGTCGAAGTTCTCGAAGATCCAAGTCGCCGCGCTTGGCATGCGCGAGAGGATTCCAGCGGTCAGAATAATCGAGACACCGTTGCCGATTCCGTACTTGTCAACTTGCTCGCCAAGCCACATCAGGAAGAGACTTCCGGCGGTCAATCCCGAAACGCCTGCTAGATAAAAGACCACCAATCCGCCGCCAACCTGAAACTCGGGCTGCACTAGATTCTGTGTGCGCAAGAAGCCGAGCCACATGAGTCCCTGCAAAAGGCAGAGTCCGACGGTTGCATACCGCGTCCACTCCATGATCTTGGTCTGGCCAGACATCCCCTCTTTCTTCAAGTCTTGCAGGGCTGGAACGACTGCCTGCAAAAGCTGAAAGATGATGCTTGCCGTGATGTACGGCATGATGCCCAAACCGAAGATGGTCGACTGCTGAAGCGATCCGCCGGAGAAAATTGATGCGTACTCGAGCAAGCGACCGAACCCGGTTTGATCGACCGATGCACGCTCAGCGGCGCGCGCGAGTTCAGACTGATCGACGCCGAGAAGCGGGATCCAAAACCCGATTCGGTATATGGCCAAGACGCCCAACGTGAAAAACACCTTGTTGCGCAGGTCGCGGATTCGAAAGATGTTTGCAAACGCTTGGAGCATTGGTTATTCGCGAGATCAGTTGCTATCGGAGGCAGGAGCGTCTGGTGCTGCTTTGCCTTCCGCTTTGGATTCGGCCTTGGATTCCGCTTTGCCCTTCGGCGCGCGCTTCGCAGCATTCGCCTTCTTAGTTGCCAGCGCTTCTGCTTCGGCTTGTTCTGCCGCGGCCACCTTGGCTGCATGCGGGGTCAGAATGACGCTTCCGCCAGCTGCTTCGATCTTCGCCTTGGCCTGCGTCGAGAACTTATCTGCGGTCACGCTCAACTTCACAGCGATATCGCCAGTGCCCAGAACCTTGAGTGGCATCTTGGTGTCGCGCACAAGTCCAACGCGCACGAGTGCGTCAACATCAACGTGGGTGCCTGCAGCGAAATGCTTCGCGAGGTCAGAGACGTTGACAATGTGATAGTCGACTCGAAAGTCTGCATTTGAGAATCCGCGCTTTGGAAAGCGACGCAAGAGTGGTGTTGAACCACCCTGGTAACCGGGACGGCTTGTCCAACCTGCGCGACTCTTCGCACCGTTGTGACCGCGACCGCTTGTGCCGCCCTTGCCGCTTCCCTCACCGCGACCGACGCGCATGCGCAGTTTGTGCTTTCCAACCTTGGCGGTGACATCATGGATCATCATGGCTCATTACTCCTAATCAAGAAAACTGACTCAAGACTGAACTGACGGACTCGAACCTTCGGATTGGCTTGCTGGCGCATCCACTGCTGGTGCTGCTGGCGCTGAAACTGGTGCTGCTGGTGCTGAAACTGGTGCTGCTGGTGCTGCTGGTGCTGCTGGTGCTGCTGGTGTGAATGCTCGTCCGCCATCGTCCGAGCGTGGTCGACCGCCGCCGCCGCCAAATCCACGTCCACCGCCACCACCTGGACGACCGCCACCGCCACCGCGACGCCGCTCGTCACCAACGGTGTTCACAGGGGCTGCCGCGCGTTCACCAGAACGTTGGGATGGCATCGCCGCAATTCCGCGGGCGATTGAATCTTCAACGGTTGTTGTTCCAAGCGAGACGCCGCGAAGCTGTTCGACTCGCTCGCGTGTCCGAAGTGAATCTAGCGCAGCAAACGTGGCCTTCACGAGATTCTTAGCGTTGGTCGATCCATATGCTTTCGTGAGGCAATCCTGCACGCCGAGCATGTCAAGCACCGCCCGAACTGAGGCACCGGCGATTACGCCAGTTCCAGGACTCGCCGGAACCAACCGCACCTTCGAGGCGCCAAAGCGACCCTCGACTGAATGCGGAAGCGTGCGACCCTGCAACGGATAGGCGCGCAACTTGCGCTTGCCTTCGCGAGTGGCTTTCTCGACGCTGGTTGGAACCTGATTGCTCTTGGCATATCCAACTGCAACCTTTCCATGTCGATCACCAACGACGACGAGTGCGCCGAAGCTGAATCGTCGACCACCTGCCACCGTTGAGGAGGTGCGAAACACCTTAACCGTTGTTGCATCGACGCCGCTGTCATCACCAAAGTTGTCGTTCATATTTGTAACCTCAAGTGTTCACTCGCGAATGCGAGCGTGTCCTATTTTTCAGAATTTGAGTCCTGCTTCACGCGCTGCATCTGCGAGCGCCTTGATCCGTCCGTGATAGCGATATCCGCCGCGGTCGAAGACGACCTGCTCTACGCCAGCCTTGATCGCACGTTCAGCGACGACGCGGCCGACGACAGTTGCAGCGTCGGCATTCCCGCCCACCTTGCCGACCAATTCGACATCAAGCGATGATGCCGCGGCAAGCGTGCGACCTGCCAGATCGTCAATGATCTGTACATAGATATGACGGGGTGAGCGGAAAACCGCAAGACGGGGCCGCATAGGCGTGCCACGGAGTGTCTTTCGGAGTCCCTTGCGCCGACGAGCGCGACGAGTTCTTTTTTGTGTGCAAATGTCCATATGAATTTCCTTTCGCGCGCCTTAGGCGCCGAATGCCTTGCCCTTCTTGCGCGCAATGACTTCAGTGGCGTACTTGATGCCCTTGCCGTTGTATGGTTCTGGTTTGCGTTGACTTCGAATGAGACTCGCAAATGCGCCGACCTTTTGGGCATCGACTCCAGCGAGAGTGATGATCGTGTTGTTGTCGACGGTGCAGATGACACCCTCTGGCACGATCAGATCGATTGGATTGCAAAACCCGACGCTCAAAATGAGTTTCTTGCCCTGCAGCTTTGATGTCCAACCAACGCCGACGACTTCAAGTTTGATTGAG
Organism: Phycisphaerales bacterium; assembly: GCA_009691705.1. Classification (GTDB taxonomy): domain Bacteria; phylum Planctomycetota; class Phycisphaerae; order Phycisphaerales; family SM1A02; genus F1-60-MAGs104. The sequence continues at coordinate 41,317 of SIAR01000006.1, read as the reverse complement.
TAACCATCGAGGACACCCTTCACCATTTTGTTGAGGACGGCCCGCGTCGTACCCCAATATGCGCGGCGATTGCCTTCGTCAATGCGGGAGATGTCGTCGAGTGTGCAAGCGATCGAATTGTTCGCGGCGTTAAACGCCACGACCACTTCGGGTCGGTAGCAAAATGAGTTCTTGCCCTTGGGACCCTGTAGGTCAACAGTCCGCGTGGCGGTGTTCACCGCAACTTTGACCGTTGCTGGCACTGTGATGAGTTGTTTTCCGATTCGGCTCATGTGATTCTTCTTTCGGGATTACTTTCGTGCATACTTGCCGGTTTAGGAAACGGCGCAGACAACTTCGCCGCCGACGCGCATCTCGCGCGCCTTGCGGTCGCTCATGACGCCCTGACTCGTTGAGACCACCGTGATCCCAAGTCCTTCAAGCAAACGAGGCATCGCTTCGGCACCGCAATAGACGCGGCAACCCGAGTGCGAGACTCGATCGATGCGATTGATAAGCGTTTCGCCACGTGGTCCATACTTCAACTGCACTCGCAGGAGACCTTGGCGACCATCGGGAATCACTTCGAATCCGATGATGAAACCCTCGTCGCGCAGTACCTCAAGCACACCGCGGTTGAGGCGGTTGTTCAGGCAGGTCACGCTCTTGCGGCGAATTGAAACTGCATTTCGGATGCGGGTCAACATATCGGCTGTGAGATCTTGCAATGACATGATTAGTTCCTCGAGAATTGAATTACCACGATGCCTTACGCATGCCTGGGATCATTCCCAGCAGTGCCAACTCGCGCAACATGTGTCGGCTGATCCGAAACTTTCGGTAGTACGCCCGTGCGTGTCCAGTGATCTCGCAACGATTGCGCTTGCGCGTCGAGAACTTCGGCGTGGTCTTCATTTTTGCGAATACGCGTTTGCTTGCCATAGTGCTTCCTGTGGTTCCTTTAGACGGCGACTGCAGACTTCTTTGACGATTCCTCGGGCTTCACGAAAGGCATGCCGAGTTCGGAGAGCACCAATCGGCTCTTCTTGGCATCGCTGCCTGAGAAGACGATATTGATGTTCATTCCGTGGGTGTGATTTACTGCAGCCATGTTGATTTCAGGCCAGACGGCCTGTTCGGTCAGACCAACGCTGAAATTGCCCTGGCGGTCGAAAGTCTTATCGGAGACGCCTCGAAAATCTTTGATACGGGGCATCGCGAGATTGATCAGACGATCCAGAAAATTCCACATGCGCTCGCGGCGCAGCGTGACCATGAATGCACTCGGGGCTCCTTCACGAACCTTGAAGTTCGAAACTGCCTTCTTGGCGAGAATCATGATCGGCTTTTGACCTGAGATTGTTGAGAGCGTCGAGATGACTGCATCGCGATATTCGGGCTTGAGCTTCTGATTCTCAAGGTGGCGACCAACTCCGACGTTGATGACAACCTTCTCGATCTGTGGAAGTTGGTGCACATTCTTCAGACCGAATTCAGACAGCACCTTTGCGCCGACTTCATCGCGGAAAGCCCGGCGAAGTCGCGGTTCAGGAAGAGATGTTGGAATGACTTTCTTTGACATGGATACTCCTTAGGCCTTGCTCTTGGTTGGGCCGCGCAACACGTGCAACTCACTGCCATTGCGGACAGCGACGCGCACTTTTGATCCGTCTGCCTTCGTCTTAAAGCGCACGCGCGTTGGCTTGCCATCGACGAGTGGGCTGACATTCGAAATGTGAATCGAGAGTTCCTTCTCAATGACGGAACCCTTGGGCTGCTGTTGCGTCGCTTTGATATTGCGCTTTCGAACATTCACGCCCTTGACGAGCACACGATTGGACTTGAGGTTGACCGAGAGAATCTCTCCCGACTTACCACGGTTGTTTCCCGAGGTCACGACGACGACATCACCTTTTTTGACATGGAGCGGCATGGGGTTAGACGACCTCTGGTGCAAGGGAAACGATCTTCATGTAATTCTTCTCCCGCAGTTCACGCGCGACTGCACCGAAGATGCGCGTGCCCTTGGGATTGCCATCTTCGTCGATCAGAACGCATGCGTTCGAATCAAACCGGACGTACGAACCATCATCGCGACGCACTGGATACTTCACGCGCACAATGACTGCGAGCGCTTTGTCACCAGACTTGACATCGCCGTTTGGAATCGCGGCCTTGATAGCCACGCGCACACGATCACCAACAGACATCGAGAGACGGGTGAAACGACCGCGCGCGGTGCTCGCACCCAACACTCCAATCACCATTGCTTCTCGGGCGCCGCTGTTGTCGGCGACTTCCATTCTGCTTTCTTTTTGAATCATTTTCTATGTTCTCCGTAAATTCTTTGGGATTGCGATGTCGAAACTCAGTCCTTCGTCTTCACCGCTTCGCCGTACACAACTTCTGCCTTGATCTGGGCGCGTTCGACGATTCGCACTAGCGCCCAACGCTTGGTGCGCGAGACGGGACGGCACTCAGCGATCTCAACGCGATCGCCCATATGCGAGTCGTTGGTCTCGTCATGCACATGCAGGATGGTTCGTTGTCGAACGTACTTACCGTAGCGTGGATGGCGCGCGGAGTAAGAGATCACTACGCGGCGGGTGCGATCCTGACCATCGCGATCGACCATACCAACGAGACGTGGGCTCTTTTCTGGAATGACAACTGGGGACTTGCGACTCATGACTTCACCTTCTTTGCAGCGGCCTTCTTGCCGGCTGGTTTGCTGACTGTCTTTGTTTGGGCAACGGCAACCGCCTTGCGCACAACTGGATTCTTCGCAACGCGGCGCGCCGACACTTCGGTCAGAAGCCGGGCAAGATCGCCATGCAGTTTTCCGAACTGCGAAGAGTCTTTGACCTTTTCGGTCACAACTTGCGAGTGCAAATTGAAGATGGACCGTCGAACGCGACCGCTCTCGAGACCCAACTCTTCGTCATTCAGTTTCTTGATTTCTTTCATGTCCATGATTCGGTTCCTTGCTTCGAGTTAGACGGCGAGTCTTCGTGAGACCATGCGGCATCGCACGGGCATCTTGTACGCAACACGCGCGAGCGCTTGCTTGGCGAGATCTTCTGAAACACCTTCCACTTCAAAGAGCACCGTGCCCGGCTTAACGCGCGCTGCCCAGTACTCAACTTCAGCCTTTCCAGTACCCATTCGAGTCTCGAGTGGCTTCTTCGAAATCGGCTTCTCTGGGAAGACGCGAATGTAGAGCTTGCCTTGACGACGCAGAAAGTGCTGCGCGGCGATACGGCCTGCTTCGATCTGTCGCCCGCTCAGCCAAACGGTTTCGAGAGACTGCAACCCATAGTCTCCGTATGCGACGTAGTTGCCGCGTGTTGCGCAGCCTTTCATCTTGCCGCGCTGTTGCTTGCGGTACTTGACTCGTGAGGGAAGTAGCTTCATGTCTTATCTCGTAGTGTTCAGTGTTTAGTAAATCAGCGACGACCACGGGCTCGGGCTTGTCCGCCCGCTGCGGTGGATTGATATTCCGGTTGTGCCTCGGCGGCTGAATACATGCCCCGGTAGACCCAAACCTTGACGCCCAGCGCGCCATACGTAGTGAATGAGTGGGCAAGCGCGTAATCGACGTGCGCCTGCAGCGTCGAACGTGGAATCGAACCGAGTCGCATGTCGAGCGTGCGACTCATTTCTGCCCCACCGAGTCGTCCCGCCAAAAGAATGCGAATTCCCTTCGCGCCGTTTTGCATCGCACTTTCGCAGCGCATCTTGATGAGGCGACGGAAGTTTGCGCGCTTCTTGAGTTGCTCCGCCATCGTTTCAGCGATGAGGCGCGCATCAATTTCTGGATTGCGAACTTCGACCACATTCACCGCAACTTTGCGGTTGGTGAGCGCCTGAAGTTCATTGATCAACTGCTCCTTGCCGGATCCCTTGAGTCCGAGCACCTGGCCAGGACGGGCGGTCTTGATAATCACGGTCAACTCTTCGCGCGTGCGCTCGATGAGCACATCACTCACCGCCGCGAATGGCGGCGTGCGATTGAGGCGCTTGTCGATGAACTTGCGAATCTTGTAATCCTCGACCAACAATTCACCGAAGAGTGCCTTTGGAGCAAACCAACGGCTCTTGTGCGCCTCAGTGATGCCGACTCGGAAACCAAATGGATGTGTTTTTTGACCCATATTGAAAACCTCAGGATTTGCGCTCAGCGACCGTCACGTAGATATGACTCGTCCGCTTCTTGATTGGGTGAGAGCGCCCTCGGTCTTTGGGCTGAAAGCGCTTGATGATTGGACCTTCGTCGACCTTCGTCTCTTTGATAAAGAGTGAGCCGATGTCGGCATCCCGCTCTTCAGCATTGGCGATGGCACTCTTAAGAACGACCTTGACAAACACCGCGCCACGGCGTGGGCTGAAGTCGAGGGTCGCCATCGCCTTCGCAACGTCGAGTCCGCGGATCATGTCAATGACCAAGCGAACCTTTCGAGGCGCGATGCGGCAGTGTTGGTGGGATGCTGTGTATGTCATAGTGGTCTCCAAACAGTTCGTTCAGTTGGTTGCGAGATGCATCAGGATCCGGACTTCTCGCCGCCGGCGATGCCTTCCTTCTTGTTGGTGTGACCGCGAAAGGTGCGGGTCATCGAGAACTCGCCGAGCTTGTGTCCAACCATGTCTTCGGTGACGAAGACATCGATGAAGGCGCGGCCATTGTGCACCTGAAAAGTTGTGCCGACGAACTCTGGCACAATCGTGCAAGCGCGGCGCCAAGTCTTGATTGGAAGTCGCCGACCAGTGGTGGCGAGAGCCTCAACCTTGCGGAAGAGTTTCTCGTCGACTGCGGGACCTTTCTTTTGGGAACGTGACATAGTGGTGATCTCCTGTGTGCTGCTAGCGATCAGACCTTGAGTTGACCGTACCGACGGCTGAATCGCCGACGAAGAATGCGTTCATCGCTGGCCTTACCGCGGGTGCGGGTACGACCGCCCTTGGATGGCGTATTGCTCGCATTGGAAGGAATCTGTCCACCCTTGGACCTTCCTTCACCACCACCGTGCGGATGCTGATGATGGCTCATCGCCATACCGCGGGTGCGTGGACGGCGACCGAGCCAACGGGCGCGACCTGCCTTGCCGAGCTTGACGAGCGCATGATCTTGGTTTCCGACTGCGCCAATTGTTGCGCGGCAATCGAGTGAAACCTGACGAATTTCGCCCGATGGCAAGACGATGGTCGCGAATCGACCTTCTTTGTTTGTCAGGCGCGCTGACATTCCTGCCGAGCGCACAAGTTGCGCACCCTTGCCAGGAACGAGTTCAACGGCGTGCACTTGCAGTCCTGTTGGGATGTGGCGAAGCGGCATGCAATTGCCGATTTCTGGATCAATCTGCTTCGCAGAGCTCAAGATCTTCGATCCAACCTTGATGTTCTTGGGAGCAAGTATGTAACGAACGCTTTCGTCTTCGTACTTCACGAGCGCCAAGTGGCAGGTGCGGTTTGGATCGTATTCAACACCCACGACGAGCGCCGGAGCATCATCTTTCGTGCGGCGCCAGTCGACGAGACGGTAGCGGCGCTTGTGGCCACCACCCTGCTGAATCACAGTCAGCTTGCCTTGGCAATTGCGACCGCCGGTCTTATGCAAAGGACGCAGCAAACTCTTTTCTGGGGTCTTCTTGGTGACTTCTGCGTGCAGGTTGACCGACGCGTTGCGGCGGCTGTTCGTGACTGGTTTGTAAACGCGAATCGGCATTGTGGTTCTCCAGTGTGAATCAGAAGAGTTCGATCTTGTCCTGTGGATGCACGCGGACGATCGCGCGTTTCTCCCACTTGCCTGCGATGAGACCAAACTTCGAGGCGCGATCGGCAGCCTTGCGGTTCAAAACGCTGACGCTAAGAACGCGCACCTTGTAGAGCGCAGTCACCGCCGACTTCACATCGGTCTTGGTCGCGCGTGCGTCAATCTCGAATGTGTAACGGTTCGCATCGCTCGCGCCGCCATTGGCTTTTTCTGTAATGAGTGGACGACGGATGACTTCGGTCGGAATCATGATTGAGCCTCTTCTGCGCCGTTTGCGAAGCAGGATTCATCAAGGAACGTATTGAGCGTTGCGCGATCGATCACCAAGTAACGATGATTGAGCACTGCGAAGACGTTGAGTTGATCAACACGAATGGTCGACGAATATGGCAGATTGCCAGCACTCTGTCGCGCGCCTTCGTTCTTGGCATCCAAGACAATCAAGCAGGTTCGATTGATGCCAACCACACTCAGCATGTTGGCGAATGTCTCAGTCTTTGGTGTGGCGAAGTTCAAGTTGTCGAAGCATTTCACTTCGCCGTCCACCAACTTTGCCAAGAGCGCGTTGCGATTTGCAAGGCGGCGCATCTTCTTCGGCAGCGATGAACGCATGTCTTCGCGGGTACGCGTCTTGGCGAAGCACACACCACCGCCCTTGCGGATCGGTGATCGCACCGCACCAGCGCGGGCGTTGCCGGTTCCTTTTTGCTTGTAGATCTTGCGGGTTGAACCATGCACAGATCCGCGGCTCTTAGTACGAGCCGAGCCCTGACGCTGGTTCAAGTGGACCGCGACATACGCCTGCTTCAAGAGCGGGAAGCGAACTTCACCGCCGAGCAAGGCTGGGTCGATCTGGATGGTGTCGACCGTTTTACCGTCATGAGAATAGATTGGGAGATCAATCATTTCTGAGTTTCCTTCAGCGGGAATCCGCCGTTTTCGCCTTGCTCTCCCAACACCAATCACAACAGGTGGCGGGAAGAGTTCGACTTGGATGTGGTTCGAGATGTCCTTGTCGCATGGTTCCCTGGGTTCTGCACCCACTCAGGCCTTTGCAACTCAGCGCAACGTCAGTGACGTCATGCCTTGGCCTGGAGCCGTGCCTTTGGTTTGTAGAGCCGGACTGCAGCTCGAACGATGAGATAACCAGAGTTCGCGCCGGGGACGTTCCCCTTCACGATGAGTAGATTCTTTTCGGCATCGATGCTGATGACGTCGAGGCTTCGCATCGTGCAACGTTCGTTGCCAAGGCGACCAGGCATCTTCTTGCCCTTCTTGATTTTTGCACCGTGACCACGATCGGTTCCGTGGCTTCCGATCGATCCAGGCGATCGATGCTTGCGCTCCACACCGTGGGATGCGCAGAGTCCCTTGAAACGGTACGCCTTCATAACTCCGGCGAAACCCTTTCCTTTGCTAGTTCCCGTCACGTCGACGAACTTCACCTTTTCAAAGGTGGATGCGTCGATGGTCTGACCGAGTGTGAATGCTTCCGCTTCGGCATCGCTCTCAAGGCGAATCTCGCGGTGCATGCGCTTGGATGTCACTCCAGCCTTGGCATCGTGACCGATCACAGGCATCGAACTGCGGCGTGGTTTGACATCTTCGTAGGCAATCTGCACTGCGCAGTAGCCGTCGGTTGCCATGGTCTTGATCTGGGTGACGGCGCATGGTCCGGCTGAAATGACCGTCACTGGGATGTTGCGACCATCGTCGAGAAACCAACGAGTCATTCCGATTTTTCGACCAATGATGGCGTTTTTCATTTCAGTGGCTCTGCGCAATTAGGCTTTGATCTTGACGAACACACCAGCTGGAACGACGAGCCGATTCAACGCATCGATCGTCTTAGAATTCGAATCTGTGATGTCGATGATTCGTTTGTGTGTGCGTATCTCGAACTGTTCGCGACTCTTCTTGTCGATGAACGGGGATCGATTGACGGTGTAAATCTCGCGCCGCGTTGGCAACGGAACTGGTCCCGCTACACGTGCGCCGCTGATCTTTGTTTGCTCAACGATTTCGCGGGCGCTGGCATCGAGCACCTGATGGTCGTACGCTTCGAGTCTTATGCGAATAGTTCCGTTCATAGTGTGCGCCCGTGATATGGGGCGAATCGGCGATGTTAGCGACTCGCCAAAAACTGTCAACTCGACGACAAGATTGGGGACAATTCATGCGCGACTCTGGGTGATCCTTGCTGCGGCAAGTGCGATTGGATTGGGTAGCGGAGCGTTTGCGGTTGCACAGAGTCAAGGCGCGACCGATCAACCGAGACAGCCGTCCAATAATACCGCGACTTCCAAGCAAAATACGCAGACTTCGCGGAAGACTATCCCACCGACGTCAACTGGACAGAAGCCCCCGGCCCCCGCTGTAGCACAGGCTGTGCAGTCCAAGGCGACTGCTGCTGTGACCCCGCCAAAGATTGCGCCAGTGGTAACCGCGACCTCGGCCGATCTCGATGCAGACTTTCTGGCGCTCGAATCGCTCGGACTTCGAATTCAGCCGCCCAAGGGTGCAATTCTCACGAAGCCCATCACCGGCGCGATGCCGATTTACACAATCGATGATTCGCTCGCAACGCCGCGTTACCACATGCAAGTGCAGTCGCTTGTTTCGTCGCTCGCCGATCCAACGCCCGAAGCGCAAGTGAGTGATTACCTCGATTCGATGCGCAAAAAGGGGCAGAAATTCACAATCCTTGCGAATCAACCCTGGCTGCATCCAAAGGTTCCAGGGCATCTGCTCTACACGTCGACTGATTTGGGTGAGGGTGTCATCGCGATTCAAGGATGGCTCGTACTTCAAACTGGTCCATTTGACTTTGTAGTGTTCAGCGTGCTCGCCGCCGGGGCAGATTTTGGGGCGATTCGCCCTGTGCTTGAAGCGAGTTTTGTGACGATTCAACTGGACGACCTCGAGCAGATTGCTGTGGAGCGTTTGGCGCGATTGCGCCGCGGATATGAGTTGATTCAAACGATGACCGCCGAGAAACTGCAGGCATTGTGCGACACTGAACCGCGGATGTACCGCGTCTGGCAAGCCGATGACAAGGGGCGCGAACAAGAGATCGGGTACTACCGAGTAGCGGTGCGCGGCGGAACGCTGAGCGATGCTTCGAGTGAAAACACCCTGAAACCAAGCGAGAATCCGACAGGAATCTTGGTGCTCCTGCAAGGGCGAACTATTGTCGACAGTGCATCAGGGCGGTTTGCCGATACCGAAGCGCGGTTCTGGTCTTCCTGGGACCGCACCAGCGAAGCGTGGACAAGCCGCGTGACTGAACGCGGCGGAAAACTCGCCGAGCGATCGATCGCGCAGACTGGCCTGCGCTCCCCGCGCGGACTGGGAAATCCACGGCAGAACCTTGTGGTGATCAACGCCAACGCGCAGTCACGTACGCGCGACGAAAAGCAATGGACGGTGCCAATGGGCATCTACCTTTCGCAGGCCGAAACACTCGTGCTTGGCGAGTTGCTTCCGCATGAGGGGAAGGCGAGTATCGAGTTTGCGTACTACGCATTTGATGCCCGCTCGATGCAGATGCCTCAGCGCGTCGAGACGTGGACGCGTTCGACGGATAGGCAGTGGATGCTGGTCACCCAACCAGGAATTGATGAGGCTGCCGACATCACGATGCATGATGCGCACGGACGCAAAGTGCGGCGAACCGAACCCGATGGCGTAATCACCGAACTCTGTCTTCCTCGGCAGTTACAGCAGATTTGGGCTGAAAAACGCCTGCCGACGCAATGAGTCGGGTGCACTCGATCGCTGTCGCGAGCAGTATGTTGGCGCTCGTGCTGGGATGCGCAGCACCATCCCATCTGCAACATTCTGCAGCGGTGATCTTCAGCCTGTTGCCAGCGCGAACTGGGGCGATAGAACTCGCTGCCGCCGATCGCATGCAGCCGATCGACTCGCACTGGGAGTGGCAAATTGTGGATGCGAGTGGCTGTGCAACCTCGGACGCGATTGTGACGACGAGCGTTCAACCTTCGCAGGCGCACGGCGCAGAGTTGTGCGCAACAGACATCGGCGGCGACTGCGAGTTTCTCGCCCGCACTGCCGGCGGTGACCTCACCCTGTGCGCGGTGGACTCTCCACACGATCGTGTGCGAACATTTTTCACCCCTCCGCTTGCACTGCCCGTGCCGAGCGGCGCGACGAGCGAAGTCGTCGTTTCATCAGCCGCGATGCGGGTTGATTGGATGGATGGGCGCGGCGAACGCGACGCGGGACGAGGTGAACGATCTGTACGAACCGTGGGGTTAGCGCGCGTCAAGACGCCGCAAGGCGAATTCGACACGCTGGTTGTTGAGAGCGAGTTTCAGGCCGCGTTGCGGGTGGCGAAAGTGCGCAGGGTTGTCACCACATACATCGCCCCGCACCTCGGTTGCATCGCGCTAACGTGGGATGAGCGCGTCACGGTTATGGGAGTCTCGATCTCGCGCGACTGCGCCACGGCAGTGCGTGTTTCACGAATTGGTGCGGTGACACCGCCGCGCCTCCCCTAGAGTGTGCACACAACATGCGACCTACTCCATCCATTTTGGTTGCAATCCCCGCGCATAATGAAGAGCGCTCGGTCGATCGCGTGCTGCCGCGCGTCTTGCAGTTCAATCTTCCGGTCTTGGTAATCGACGATGGATCAACCGACTCGACTGCCGCGCGTGCCGCCTCGTGGCCGGTGCAACTCGTGCGAAATGCAAAGAATGTCGGCTACGGACGCGTGATGCAAGACGTGCTCGCCTGGTCGGCGATGCGCGACTTCGACTGGGTAATCACGATGGACTGCGATGAGCAGCACGAACCAGAGTTTCTGCCGGAGTTCATACGGGCGATCATGATCGATGATGCAGATGTCATCTCAGGCAGCCGCTACCTGCGCCGCCACCAGAATGATCAGGATGCCCCAGCCGACCGCCGCGAAGTTAACCGCACTCTGACCGCCGAACTGAATGCACAACTTGACGGCGCTTTCGCGAGTCCGCTCACCGATTCGTTCTGCGGATTCAAGGCGTATCGAACGCGGGCCTGCAACGCTCTGCGACTTGACGCCAACGGATATGAGTTTCCGATGCAGTTCTGGGTTCAAGCGGCTGCCAATCGTTTGCGGGTGCGAGAGATTGCGGTTCCGCGCATCTATCTCGACGCGAGTCGGTCGTTTGGCAACGGGCTTGATGATCCTGAACGAAGGCTGCAGGTGTACCGCGCCACGCTGCACCGAGAGTTGAGTCGATGTCGAGGTCGCTTGAGTTACTTGCATCGCGCGGCGTGTGCGTGTGCGCTCTGCGCAACTGCGTCTTAGTGCGATGATTCCAGCAGAGCACAGCGAACTCCTCGCGCGTCAAGCCTCGGTCACTTTTGAGTGCGGCGCAGCGGATGGCTCTGCGCCGGTGTTGACTGAGGCGACCGCAGCACTTCGACGGGAATTGCGCGAATCTCTAGCTCTTCCAGCCCACTTTCTTGCCGGAGCTGGCCACCAACCAATCCTCTGGCACGCTGGAATTCTCGCCAAGTTCATCGCCGCATCGGCCATTGCAGGCGCACGCGCAGGCCCGGCGAACTGGATTCACTTTCTCAGCGACCAGGATGGAGTCGATGCATTTCGAATGGATCTGCCACTGCGCGATGCCCACGGTGCAGTTCGCCGTGGATCGATTCGGCTGGTGGCAAACGATCCACATGTGGCCCGAGATGCTGTCGCTGCGGTGCACCCATCGCAGGCGGCGCGCGAAATCGACTTGACGCATGTTGCTTCACAGCAGGCGGTGGATGGCTGCCTGCGCGTGCGGACAGCGATCGATCAAACAACCGATGCACCGCACGCAGGAATTCAACTCGCGCGGGTGATGCACATCTGTGCCGCGCAGTGGTTGCCCGCTCCGGGCGCGATCGTCAGCAGCAACGCGCTCATCGCTTGCGCTGGAGCGCAACCGATAGTTGAACGAATACTCAGCGACCCTGTCGCGAATGCGCAGGCATTCAACGCCGCAGTTCGCAGTGATCCGCACAGTGCGAAACCGCTGCATATCGCGGGAGATTCGACTGAAGTTCCCCTCTGGGGTGTCTGCGCCGATGGACGACGTGAACGCATCGGCGCCAGCGAAGCCCGGCGCCGACACGCGCAGGGTCGCGTGCTGCTTCCCCGAGCATTTCTGGCTTCGGGATTGATGCGCGTGATCTGCGACACTTTCGTGCATGGGACGGGTGGCGCGCGATACGAGCGGGTGGCAGAGCAGTGGTGGCGGGCGTTTCTAGGGATCGAGTTGCCATCCTTTGCAACTGCTTCGGCAACCCTCGTACCCGAACCAGAGCGCCTCGGACTGCGCGCAGACCTCACAACAGGCAACGCCGTCACATGGAGAAGGGCGTGGTGGGATCCAACCCAACTCGATCGACCACCCGAACAAGCGCCCGATTCACACAAAATGCTCGAGCCCGTGCGTGCCGCGATTCTCGCCCGCATCGCACAAGCGCCTCGGCGAAGCGCGGCGCGGCGCGATGGCTACCGCGCGCTCACCGCGCACATCGACGCACTTCGTTTCTCGCAGCGCGCCAGACTTGATGCACTGAAGCACACAGAGTCAGCGCAGTTGGCTGCGGGCGCGCAGCGCGCACTCTTGCACGATCGCACTTGGCCATTTGTGCTGCTTGCCGATGCATCCATCACTGCGATGGCGACCACGATCATCCAGCGAATCAATGCGCCGGCGTCGTGACTGTCTTGAGTGGATCGGGGCGGTACATGCGCGAATCTAGGCTCCACACCCGCTCAGTAAAGTCAGCATTGCCGGGGTGCAGGCGATCGCGCGCAACTGCATGAATCGCGATAGTGGTCTTCGCCTCAAGGTTGTCGAGCATCGCAATGAAAATTGCTTCGGGGGTGGATGGCAGTTTCGCCGCGCCATGTTCGAGCGACCCGTGGTGCGAGAGCAAGATGTGCTGAAGCACCGTGATCGTCTCGTTTGAGAGGCGCAAGGCACTCGTGCGAGCGGCGAGCGCGGCTTTGAGTTGCAACCAGATTGCGCCACGAACGAGATGGCCAATGAGTTGGCCATCCATTGTGTAATTGAAGCCCTTTTCCCACTCAAGTTCGACCGTCTTGGCGAGGTCATGCAAGAAGAGTCCTTGCAGCACGATGTCGCGATTGAGTTGCGGGTAGAGCGGCAGCATCCGCTCGGCGAGGTGCAGCAATTGATGGGTGTGTTCGAGCAGTCCGCCGATCCAGGCGTGGTGAACATTGGTCGCTGCGGGGGCGTGACGGAAGGCGGCCATCATTGCTTCGTCGGTGAGATAGGCGTCGGCGAGCGCGACCATGCCAGGATCACTCATCGAGTGCAGAAGCGTCTTCACCTCTGCATACATTTGATCGATGTTCTTGTGGGTTGCAGGCAGCAACGCGACGAGGTCGGCAACTGAGACTTCGGCGGCTTGAATGTGGTCGAGCACAATCTGCAACTGTCCGTTGTACATCTCAACCCGACCCTCGATCTGCGCATAGCCGGTCGACGTGATTTCTGGAAGCCCCGATTCGTCGAATGTCCACTTGCGCACCGCCGCTTCGCCACTGGCATCGCGAATGAGCGACTTGAAATAGGCCTTGCCGCCGCGCGTGACCGCCGTTTGCGGATTCACGAGGCTGTACACGCCGTTGAGAAATGATCCGGGCTTGAGGTCGCGAATGTTGATGTGAGGTTGTGTCGTCGTGGTCATCGAGTTCTTTCCGTTGTGAGTGCGCGAGTCTAGCCATCCCGCAGTGCGGAGAGCAGCGTGGGAATCTCGTCGCAGAGTTCGGGAGCGAGCAATCCCGCATCACCGATACGCGCGCTCCAGGCGCGGGCAGCGAGTCCGTGAATCGCAACGCCGAGTCGGGCGCAGTCGAAGAGCGACAGTGCGCGGGCGCCAGAGTGAAACTGTGCGACCATTGACGCGATCACGCCAGCGAGTGCATCGCCGGTACCACCAGTGGCGAGCGCGGGAGTGCCAGCATGGGCCGACCACAGATGCACGCCGTCGCTGACAAATGTGCGGGATGCCTTCAAGACGACAACGCATCCAACCCGCTGCGCAAGCGCGGCGGCAGCGGCGCCACGCCGCGACTCGTCGGCGGGCAGAGTTGGATCGAGATCGAGAGCGCGGGCGAGCCGTTCGTATTCACCCGGGTGGGGCGTCAAGATAATCGCGCCGTCGCGAATATCGCGGGGAAAGTCGCTCGTGCGAGCGAGCGCGTTGAGTGCATCGGCGTCGATGATGAGTGGCGTCTGTACATGGCTCAGCAGCCGAACGACGATTTGGTCGATCGCAGGTCCGCCTCCAAGCGCAGGCCCGACGAGCACCGCGTCACACCGCTCGAGAATCGGATCGAGCACTTCAGCCGCGGCGCTGGGCAAGAGTGCTCCGTGGGCGTCAACTGGGAGTGCATGCGCAGTTGCACTTTCGAGCAAGGCGAGCGCCGAAATGACTAGCGGTTCTGGCAGCGCCAGTTGCGCCAATCCACAGCCTGCTCGCAGGGCCGCGCGGGCCGCAATGACCGGTCCCCCGAGCATGACACGGGAAAGTTGCACGCAACCACCGATCACGAGCACCGTGCCAAATGTGCCTTTGTGACCCTGTTGATCGCGTGGTGGGAGTTCTGGACAGGGCGGCGTCTCATCACCGCACACCCCCTCAATGCGCGCATCAATCAACATTCACAACCTCGATTGTGACGTTGCCGATTGTCGCGAGCAACGCCGAGAAGTCGCTGTCGAGTTGTGCGTCATCTTGGGCACTGGTTGCAATCAGCAAGTGCCCGGGATGGAATGACTGCTTGTCGAGCGTTGCGTCGAGGTCGATCCAGTGGCCGTCGACTTGCGCTTGGGTCCACATGTGCCAGGCGAAAATTCCACGTTTTCCAGCGAATTCGTCGGCGTAAACAAGTCCACTAGCCACGCGTGATGGAATGTGCTGGGCGCGAAGCAGAGCCGCGAGCAGGATGGCATGCTCCGAACAATCACCCGCGCGCGACTGCACGACGGCGCTCGCCCCCGCGAAGGCAGTGGCGAGGTCTTTGTGAATGATGAAGCGCATGACGAGCGCCCGCATCGCTTCAGCGCGGGCCGACGCAGGTGAAATCTCGGTGAGCCCCGCGCCAGCGACCGCGCGCAACGCGAGCTCGCGCACCGCAGGATCTGCCGCATCGATGAGAATTGTCGAGGCGCTGTAGCGCGAATCCGCGACTTCTTGGGGGGTCGCCGCTGAACGCCGGCCGACTTCGACGTCGACGAAAAGACCACCGGCGGGGTTTGTTTCAATGCGTTGCGATCCAGAACTTGGCAACACAATCAGCGTGCCATCGGATGATTTCACCGCGAGGCGCGCCCGAGGCGCTGTCAGCAACTTCGGCTCGGGGCGGGCGAGTGCCACAATGCTGCGTCCGATGACATCGAGCCCTCCCGCTGCCGCAGGCCTCTTGGCTTCACTCTCGCTACAGCGGCGCGCAACCATGTCGCCAATCGCCATCTTGGTGCGGGTGGTGATGGTGCGCCCTGCCCCGTCGACACTTTCGATTGTCTCCAACGCAACGGCGCTGTTGCGCGTTTTCCACTGGGAAAGGCTGCCATCCCCTGCTGATTCAGCGCTGCGCGTTGTGACGAAGTCGACAACATTCAACCCGGCGGCTGGATCGACTGTTCGATACTCGACCCTAGCGACTGCGTTTCGTCGAGACGCGCCGATCGTGCGTTCGACCTGTGCTGGAGTGAGCCAGAGACCCGTTGGCACTGGCATCTCGCGCATCGTTGTTCTGCCTGCCGCGCGCTCATGCACATCAATGTGATCTTTAGTGAACCGATAGGTCGTCTGCGACTTCTCCCCCGCCGAAGTTTGCTCGACGGTGCACGAGATCGGCGTTCCGTCAAGGTCTTCTTCAAATCGCCACTGCACCGAGATTGTCGCTTGCGATCCACCCCGCCCGACCGTCAGACGCATCTCATTGGATGTTTCGATGTGACCGGAACGCACGACGACCTGCTCGTGCAGCCATCCACAATGAAAATCGGCGATTGAAATCGCAAACCAATCGTCGCGTTCTATCGCGCCAACGGCGGCAGGGACGGGAGTCTGCGCCAGAACAACAAGTGCGATAAAGAGCGCGACCACCACCGAGAGCGCGCGCTCAGCTAGCCGCATCGGCTGATCCTTCGGGGCGCATCAGTGGAAACAAGATCACGTCACGGATCGAAGGACTATCGGTCAACAGCATGACCAATCGATCGATCCCAATTCCCATGCCACCTGCGGGAGGCATGCCCGTGCGAAGTGCGGTGATGAAATCTTCGTCGAGCGAACGAAACGTCGACATCTCTTCATCATCCCCCTTGAGTTGATCGGTGAACTTCGCCAATTGAATATCTGGATCGTTGAGCTCGGTGTACGCCGGGCCAATCTCCATTCCGCCGATGAAGAGGTCCCACCGCTCGGCGATGTCAGGGTTGGCCCGACTAGGCCGGGTCAGTGGACTCGTCGCGCTCGGGTAATCAAGCACAAACGTCGGGCGCAGTGGATCGATCAACGCCTCTGCGCAGCGTTCGAATAGCTCATTCACCAGCAGCCAATGATCGTTCGTTGCGGCGTGGGCGATGTGGTGGGCGACTGCGGCTGCTCGCACCTTTTCGACGTCATGCATCGAGCATCCCAGGGCGCGTTCAAACAACTCTCCAAATCGCACTTGCACGAATGGTCGTCGATAGTCGATGCGCATCTCGCCCCATGGCAGCACTGGTCCGACCTCAGCGCGCGCGTTCCACTGCTGTGCGATTGCTTCGGTCGCGCAGTGATGCACGATCGACTCAACCAACTCGAGCATCGTGTGGTAATCGCCAAAGGCCTCGTACGCCTCCATGGCAGTGAACTCAGGATTATGGCTGCGATCGATTCCCTCATTTCGAAAGTTGCGATTGATCTCGAAGACTTTTGAGAGTCCACCCACGAGCAATCTCTTGAGGTACAACTCGGGCGCAACGCGCAAAAACAGCGGCATTCCGAGCGCATTGTGCGTCGTGGTGAAGGGGCGCGCCGCAGCACCGCCTGCCACAGGATGCATCATCGGCGTTTCGACTTCGAGGTAACCACGCTCTTCCATGAAGCGCCGGATCGTGCTCACAATGCGCGAGCGCGCCTCAAACGTTCGCACCGTCTGCGGATTTGCAAACATGTCGACGTACCGCCGGCGGTATCGCAGTTCGGCATCCTCGAGCCCATGCCATTTCGATGGCGGCGGCTCGAGGTTTTTCGAGTGCATAGTCAGTGCCGTCGCCCAAACGCACGTCTCGCCCTTCTGCGTGCGACCGATGCGCCCATCGACTGCAACGATGTCGCCGTAGTCGAGCGCCTTTGCGATCTCAAACTCATTGGACGGCATCTCGCTCTTTGAAATGCTGATCTGTAAATCGCCGGTCGAGTCGCGTAGACCGATGAACAGAATCTTTCCCATGTCGCGGTGTTGCACCACGCGTCCCGTGACGCGCACCATCCCACGCGGGTCTGCGATGGGCGTTCCAGGGACAAGTTTCGCCGCCGCGACTGCCGCAGAATGTGTCGCATGGGCCGTTTCGTCGAATTGCGCGCGCGCCGCAGCGAGCGAAAGGCGACCGTCGACGCGTTGACCGTAGGGCTCAACACCAAGTTCGCCGCGCAATCGCCCGAGCTTGGCGCGCCGCGCTGCGATCAATTCTGATGGTGATGGGATGGCTGATTCTTGCATCGTGTGATCATAATCATCCAACCGCATTGGCACGCAATTCGGTACGCTCGCAACATGTACTTCGAAACGCATCAGCCCGTTCTAAAAGACCTCGAGGCGCGGATCACAACCATCCGCGACTCTCTTTAACTACCCAGACAAAGTCTCACAACGCGCGCGACTCGAAGCCCTGATGGGCGAAACCGAATTCTGGAATGACCAGAAGCGCGCCCAGAAAACCA
Organism: Phycisphaerales bacterium; assembly: GCA_009691705.1. Taxonomy (GTDB): domain Bacteria; phylum Planctomycetota; class Phycisphaerae; order Phycisphaerales; family SM1A02; genus F1-60-MAGs104. Next base: position 23,595 of record SIAR01000006.1, on the reverse strand, counting down.
TCACCGAACTCAAAGTCATCCGCGCCATGATCGATCCGATCGAAGCGCTCGAGAAAGAACACGCCGATGCAGCCGTGGGGCTTGAGCTCGCGCGCGAGGCGGGAGACAAGGAGTTGCTAGAAGAGGTTGACGCGACCTTGCACTCGCTCGTGGCGAAGATGGAGCGCATCGAATTGCAGAGCCTGCTATCTGACAAACACGATCATCGCCATTGTTTCTTTTCGATTCAGGCTGGCGTTGGTGGCACCGAAGCGAATGATTGGGCGCAAATGCTCGAGCGCATGTACCTCTATTACTGGGACTCAATGGGATTCAAGATTGAAGAGATGAGCCGCACGTTTGGCACCGAAGCTGGGATCGCAGAAGTCTCGTACGCCATCCGAGGTCCATTCGCCTACGGGTACTCATCGTGCGAATGTGGATCGCACCGCCTCGCGCGCGTCTCGCCATTCAACGCAGAGGGAAAACGGCAAACGTCATTCGCGACTGTCGATGTCACCCCAGAGTTTGAGGATTCCGAAATCGACGTTCCAGACCGCGATGTTGAGATCACTCCGTTCGTGCGCGCCAGCGGTCCCGGCGGACAGAATGTGAACAAAGTTGCCAGCGCCATTCGCATCGTGCATTTGCCCACTGGCATCCAAGTGGTTGCCAATACCTTTCGTGATCAATCCCAGAACAAGAAGCAAGCACTGGCGGTGCTCATGTCGAAACTCGAGCAGATCGCCCAAGAGAAGCGCGAAAACGAGATCGCTGAAGCGAAGGGTGGCCGAGTTGAACGAGGTTGGGGAACGCAGATTCGCTCCTACGTTTTCTATGACAATCGGGTGAAAGATCACCGCACCAACTACGAAGAACCCAATCCGCAGAACGTGTTGAGCGGAAACATCCGCGCATTCGTCGATGCTGAATTGAAGCGCCGACGGCGCGAACGTGATTCGATGACCACAGCAATGGCCTAGTCCATCTGTCCACATTCATGACGCACTTTCCCCTCGCGACAACACTCATCGATTTTGGTCGCGTCGTGTGCAACAGCGACGCAGCATTCAATCGCGAGTGGCTCGCCACCAACGGCATCGGCGGATATGCCTCGGGAACCATCGGCGGGGTGCGAACCCGGCGCTACCACGGCCTGTTGATTGCCGCCACCAATCCACCGGCCGAGCGAACGCTTCTCTTAGGCGAGAGTTCTCCCACGGCGATCTATCGCGGCGTGCGATATCCGCTCGCCGCCAATGAGTGGAAGGATGGATCGATCTCACCCAAGGGTCATCTCTGGCTGCAACGCTTCTACCTCGACGAGTCGATGCCAGTCTGGCGCTGGTCCTTTGCCGATGCCCTGCTCGAACGACGGTTGTTCATGGTGCAAGGCGAGAACACTGTCTGCCAACACTGGACGGTAGTGCGCGCTTCGAGCCCAGTAAAACTTGAACTCGAGGTGCTTGTCGATCGACGATCGCATCACGAACTCGGCAGTGGTCGGGGCGCGCCACCTCAGATCACGCGGGTCTCTCGCGGAATTCAGTTGCACTGGTGCGCCGATGGCGATGGTTCTGCGACCGATCTCTTCGTGCAGTGCGACAAGTCGGTTCCTCAGCCAACGGGCGTTTGGTGGCATGATTTTCACCTGCGCGAAGATGCTGCGCGCGGCTACGACGCGAACGATTCGCTCTGGCACGCCGCGACATTTTCTCTGGTGTTGAACCCAGGCACATCCTCGCTCTTCACCGCATCGACTGCAGCGCAACACTCCGCCCCTGCCGATGCAATGCTTGAGGTTGAGCGGGCCCGATTGGCGGCGCTGGTTGCGACGAACCGCACCCGAGGCGACTTTCCTGTCGTTCGCCAACTGATCTACGCCGCCGATCAATTCATTGTGAAGCGCCAACGGCGCAATGGAAGCGCGGGTCTCTCGATCATTGCCGGCTATCCATGGTTTGCCGATTGGAGTCGCGATGCGATGATTTCGCTTCCTGGATTGCTGCTCGCAACTCGCCGCGTCGCCGACGCGCAACTTGTGATTTCAACATTTGCGGACTTCCTTGATGGTGGCATGTTGCCCAATCGGTTTCCCGACCGCAGCACGGACCCGCTTGAATACAACGCCGTCGATGCCCCCTTGCTGATGATCGATGCGGTACGGCAAACCTTCGCGCTCAGCGGCGATCGCCAGTGGCTTGCGACACTCTGGCCCGGACTCAAGTCGATCGTGACTGCCTACACGGCAGGTGCGCGTCATGGCATCCAAGTTGATCCATCGGATGGACTGTTGCGCGCTGGAGTGGCGGGCATCCAATTGACTTGGATGGACGCAAAGATTGGCGAGCGCGTGATCACTCCCCGCATCGGAAAACCCGTTGAAATCAATGCGTTTTGGCATCGGGCATTGCGATCGATGGCGCAACTTGCCGGGGCGATGGGTGAGAGTGGTGAGGCCTACACGGCCGCCGCGCAACTAGCGCAGGCGAATTTTGGCAAGTTCTGGAACCTTGATCACTCGTGCTGCTACGACGTAATCGACACTCCGAACGGCAATGATGGATCGATCCGTCCCAACCAACTCTTTGCAGCACTGCGCGACGATGGACCGCTTCCGCTGGGACAGCGCAAGTCGATTGTTGATCTCTGCATGATTCAACTCTGGACTCCACAAGGGCTTCGCACGCTCGATGCCGCGAATCCGAGTTACCGATCGCAGTACCGCGGCGGACCAACAGAGCGTGATGAGGCGTATCACCAAGGCACAGTCTGGCCGTGGCTCTTCGCGCCAATGATTCTGAGCCGTTTTTCAGTGCAGAACGACCGCGCCGAGATCACCGACTTTATGACTCCTTTCGCAAACCATCTGCGCGAAGCTGGGCTCGGAACGGTCAGCGAGGTCTTCAGCGGCGATCCTCCCCACGATCCTGGCGGCTGCTTTGCGCAGGCCTGGAGTGTTGCAGCGTTGCTCGAGGCGCTGAACGAACTTCCGCAGGTGACCGAAGAATCATCGCAGGCAAGCACATGAATCAGAAGGCCACCGCCGAACAACTTCGACTCGACGAAATGCACGCCAAGGGGGTTGCTTGGCGCACATTTGGTCCCTATCTCTCTGATCGACAGTGGGGAACGGTGCGCGAGGACTACTCAGCCGACGGTTCTGCCTGGACATTTTTTCCCCACGATCATGCCCGCAGTCGCGCATATCGCTGGGGTGAAGATGGACTCGCGGGCTTCTGCGATGAACGGCAAGATCTCTGTCTCTCTCTGGCATTGTGGAATGGGAAAGATGCGATTCTGAAAGAGCGACTCTTTGGATTGACAAACGCCGAGGGCAACCACGGCGAAGATGTGAAAGAGGAGTATTGGTTCACCGACGCCCTGCCGAGTGGCGCGTGGCAGACCATGCTCTACAAGTATCCGCAGCGGGCTTTTCCGTACGACGAACTCGTGCGTGTGAACGCCGCCCGCAGCAAACTAGAGCGCGAGTTTGAGCTGCTCGATACTGGCATCTTCGACGATGATCGCTACTTCGACGTCGTGGTCACCTACGCCAAAGCGGCACCGACCGACGTGCTCATGTGCATCACCGTGCACAATCGCGCTGCCGAAGCGGCCACATTGCACCTGCTGCCGACTGCGCTGTTTCGAAATGTCTGGGCGTGGGATGGAACGCCCGCACAATGCGGGTTTTCAGCCGCAGCGAACCGAGTTGACGTGCAACATGCCCGCCTTGGATCACTCCAATTGCACTTTGACGGCGCCCCCGACTTGCTCTTCTGCGAGAACGAGAGCAATGTCTGCCGTTTCAACAACGAGCAGCGCAATGGCCGCACTTTCAAGGATGGCATCAACGATGCCATCGTGCATGGTGACTCTGCGGCTCTAAATCCCGATCGCCGGGGCACCAAAGTCGCCGCGCACTACACGCTGAAAGTTCCCGCGGGCGAGTCACAGACGATTCGTGTGCGCCTCTGCCCGCCTGGCGTGACCAATCCATTAGATAGTTTCGATGCGGTGATGGTGGCGCGCAAGGCCGATGCCGACGAGTTTTACGGTGTGAAGCAATCGGCCATCGCTGATGCTGATGTTCGGGCGATCCAGCGCCAAGCATGGGCAGGCTTGCTGTGGAGTCAGCAGACCTACATCTATGACGTGCGTCGGTGGTTGCTGGGCGACAGTGCGATGGCTGCGCCGCCGCAGAAACGCACACTCGAACGCAACGCGCAGTGGGGACATCTCACAAATCACTTCGTTTATTGCATGCCAGACTCGTGGGAGTACCCATGGTTTGCCTCGTGGGATCTCGCCTTTCACTGCGTCGCACTCGCTGCCATCGACGCCGAGCAATCCAAGGCGCAGCTCATCCATCTCACTCTCGATCGTTCGATGCATTGCAATGGACAGATTCCCGCCTACGAATGGGCATTCGGCGACGTCAATCCGCCAGTGCATGCGTGGGCGGCGATGCGCATCTTCGAACTAGATGCGGCACAAACAGGAAAGCCCGACTTCGAGTTTCTGCGGCGCGTCTTTCATCGACTGCTGATCAACTTCACATGGTGGGTGAATCGAAAAGACGCGGATGGCCGCAACCTGTTCGCCGGCGGATTCCTGGGTCTCGACAATGTCGGAGTCTTCGACCGCAGTTCGACGTTGCCATTGGGGGCAACACTGCAACAAGCCGATGGCACAGCGTGGATGGGGATGTTCGCGCTGAACATGATGCGCATCTCGGTCGAACTCGCGGCGGACGATGCTGTCTACCAGGACATGGCGACGAAGTTCTTCGAGCACTTCTTGGGAATTGCAGCGGCGATGGCAGATTTCGCTGGCACGGGCGAAGGGCTCTGGGATGACACTGACAAGTACTACTACGACCGCCTGCGATTTCCAGATGGCACGACCATACCGCTGCGGGTGCAGTCGATCGTTGGGCTCTTGCCGTTGACTGCTGTTCACGTCATGCAGCCAGAGATTCTAAATAAGTTGCCAGAGTTCAAGGCGCGAGTTGAGTGGTTCTTTGAGAATCGCCCCGACCTTGCCGGGCTTGTTTCTCACTGGAACGCTGCCGGACGCGGCGACCAGCGCCTCTTCTCGCTCTTGCGTGGACACCGGATGAAGTGCCTTCTCAAACGTGCGCTTGACGAGACGCAGTTTCTATCGGAGTATGGAATCCGATCGATGTCGCGGACACTCGAGAATGATCCGTACGTTTTTTGGCGCGATGACCAGAGCCTTTCGGTGCGGTACGAAGCAGCCGAAGGACAAACGTCGGCGTTCGGCGGCAACAGCAATTGGCGCGGTCCAATCTGGCTTCCGGTCAATGCATTGCTCATCGAGAGTCTCATGAAGTTTCACGACTACTACGGCGACGACTTTCTCATCGAGTGTCCAGTTGGATCGGGCAAGATGGTGACGCTCAATGGTGCCGCCCAAGAGATCGCCGCGCGACTATTGAAGCTCTTTCGCCGCGATTCGAAGGGCTGCCGCCCCTGTCTCGGCGACCACCCCAAGGCGCGCCACGATGCGCGCTTTCAAGAGTTCGTACTATTTCACGAGTACTTTGATGGCAACACTGGTCGGGGATGCGGAGCCTCGCATCAGACCGGGTGGACATCGATGATTGCCTCACTGATCACGCAGTTCGCTTCGACCAAACAGCCACCATGACCCGCCCGCTGCGAATCATCTCGTCGCTCTGTGCAGTGGCAGCGGTTGTCGCTGGCCTAGCAGGACTTTCATCCGTGATCTTTCCTGGGGTTCAGCAGCGCGAACCCGAGATCGAGTCCGAGCTCACGCTGACTCTTCTGGCGACATTGCTGGTGATGGCAGGACTTGTGCCACTACTTCCGCGCTGGCGCTGGTGGACATTGACCGCCCAGATTTTGCTCGCGCTGCTGCTCGGCGCCGCGATCGCGGGATTAATCGTGCCCAATACGTTGACCACCACAGGAATGATGGCGGCGATCGCATTGATCGCGGTGGCTGGACTCAGCGCCACCCTGCGCGCCACCCGCGGACGGTGGCCCGCCGCGCTCTCGGCGTGTGCACTTGTTGGTCTCACGCCGTACGTCGCAATTGCTAGCCATACCACGACGGCCACTCAACTGCTCCCCACCGAACAACTCGCTGCGATCCCACTCTTGATCGCCATCGCATTGGGGATTGCGGGGCTCGCTCTGCTCGCACGCGCGTGGGCGGATTCACCAGAGCAAAGTCTCGGCATGCCTCGGTGGTCTGGCTTGGTGCTCACGGTGCTCGCGCTCTCACTCTCCCTTAGTGCTTGGCAGAAACTGCGCACCACCGAGAGGCAGGCACTTGGACTGCACACAGAACTGGTCGAGCAAGCAATCGCGGGGCATTTGCAAGCGAGTTTCACGCAATTGCTCGGAGGTTTCACCGAGTTCGATCAATTGTCGGGTGGTCCCGCCGAAACTCCCCGCAGCGTGCTCACCGGACGCGCGACTGAGTTCCTGCAGGATTTTCCAACACTGCTCGCGGTCGAGTGGGTGGACGAAAGTGGAACGCCATCGTGGATCAACACTGCCCATGGAGTCGTCACTCTGGATCCATCGCAGTTGATAACGCCTGAAACGCGTCAAGATGTGATTGCGCGCGCTATAAAATCGGGCAAGGCCACCATTGGCGGTCCCGTCACCTTCGATGGGAAGCCGTCGACATTGGTTGCAGCGGTCCCACCAGATGGCAATGGATGCTTTCTCGCGCTGATAAGTATTGAGCGCGCTGTGACTGCGGTCGAGCAGGGATTCCGGGCGCACTTCGATATCGAGGTCAGCTACAAGTATGACCTCCTCTACGAGAGCGACAATGTGCCCGGCGCGTCGAGCCGGAGCGCGGGCACATCGGTTCCCATCGGTGCGGCGGGCAGCGGAATCGGCAGCGCCACCGGCACCGATCTGCTCACTATCAAACTCGAGCCCAATGCCAACCTGCGTACACAGTCGCAGACTCGGCTACCCGAGTTGCTTTTGGGATCGCTCGTCGTTGCGTCAACGCTGTTGGGTTCAACCATACTCTTCGCACAGACCTCAGCTCACCGCGCCAATCTCTCGGCACGCGCGCGAAGTCAACTCGAGCAACTCATCAACGGGGCACGACAGGTCGCCGTGGTTGCCACAGATTGCTCAGGAGTCGTGACGATCTTCAATCATGGCGCCGAGCGACTCACAGGATGGACTGCCGCATCCATCGTGCGCGTGCGAGATGCCAGTTGCCTCTTCGATCCAGCTGAACTCGCTGAGGTCTCCCCCTCTGCCGCACACCCCGGCGGATTTGCGGCGCTGGCAACCCTCGCCGATGATCAGCGCGCCCACGAACGCGATTGGACCTGGTTGCGCCCTGACGGCGGCAAGCGCCGCATCAACCTTGCTGCAAATCCTTGGCGCACCGAAGATGGTTCTCTCGTGGGATATCTGTTCATCGCAGTCGATGTCACTGAACGAGAAGCAGCCATGCACGCCCTCGACAACGCGCGGCGCTCGGCCGATCGCGCCAACGACATGAAGAGTTCGTTTCTTGCGAATGTGAGTCATGAGATTCGTTCGCCGATGACTGCCATCCTGGGATCGGCCGATCTCATACTGGATGCTCAGACAACCGAAGATGAGCGTCGGGAGTTTGCGACCACGATTCGTCGCAACGGCGACCACTTGCTCGCGGTTCTCAACGACATTCTCGACATTTCAAAGATCGAAGCGGGACAACTGCACATCGAAATGCTCGAAGTGCGCCTCACCGAGATTCTCGATGAAGTGGTGCAATTGATGCGAGTGCGCGCGCGCGAGCGATCGACTGCGCTCTCGGTCATTCGCGAGGGAAGTGCGCCCGACATGCTGGTACGAACCGATCCGCTGCGCATTCGTCAGATTCTCGTCAACCTCATTAGTAACGCAGTGAAGTTCACTGAACGCGGCACCGTAACGGTGGTTTTGCGCGCGCACGCCCAGGGAAGCAACTTGTCTGCCGAGATCGAAGTGCGCGACACCGGAATTGGCATGACGCAAGAGCAGATTCGTATGCTCTTTCGAAACTACGGGCAAGCCGAATCGAGCACGGCCCGCCGATTTGGCGGCACCGGTCTCGGACTTGCGATCTCACAACGACTCGCCAAGTTGCTCGATGGCAGCATTGACGTGAGATCTACCCCCGGCGAAGGCAGCACGTTCATCCTGCGCCTCACTGCGCCGATCGCAACTACTAGCGTCGACACACAGTCTGCAGCGGCACCGACGACGATCACTCGACTCGACGACCGCCACATTCTTGTGGTGGACGACAGTATCGACTCTCAACGGCTCGTGGCGACAATCCTAAGGCGGGCTGGAGCAAGCGTCGAAGTTGTCGACAGCGGACGGGCTGCGCTCGACGCCATTGCGCTTGCCGGCAGCGCGCGAGAGTTTGATGTCATCCTGCTCGACATGCAGATGCCCGATCTCGACGGCTACGCGACCGCCCGCGAGTTGCATTCGCGTGGATACCGGGGTCGAATTGTTGCGCTCACGGGAAATGCCACCGAGCATGATCGCGACCGTTGCCTGGCGGCGGGTTGCGACGACCACGCGGTCAAGCCGATTGCGCGCAACAAACTTCTTGCGCTCTGCGCGACGCCGCCGATCGCCGCGGGCTGATCTCGCTACGATCCCACTCCCTTGGTGGGGTGGCAGAGCGGTTGAACGCGCCAGACTTGAAATCTGGTATGTCCTTTCTGGGCATCGTGAGTTCGAATCTCACCCCCACCGTTTTTTTCTAGATGGGATCCCCGTCAGGGATCTTTCCTCGCGCGCGCACTCCAAGGATCCTCATCATGCTCTTCACGCTCTCATCACTCGGGCTCGCACTCGTCACCGCCCATCAGGACGCTCCTCCCCATGCGTCGATGTTGCGCTATCCCGATATCAGTCAAGAGAAAATAGTGTTCACATACGCCAACGGATTGTGGACCGTCGACAAGAACGGCGGCATCGCCCAGCCCGTGGCAGATCCACCAGGAACCGAGTCGTTTGCACGATTCTCATCGGACGGAAAGTCGATCGCATTTCTCGGAAACTACGAGGGCAATAGAGATATCTATGTCACGCCTGTGGACGGCGGCATTCCAACTCGTGTGACCTACAACCCAGCGACTGAAGTTCCCGCCGACTGGTTGAACGATGGACGACTGCTCTTCAGCGCGCAAGGTATGGGCACCTATCCACGCGCACCGCAGATTTTTTCGGTCGCCGCCAGCGGTGGATTGCCGAGTGAGTTTCCAACGCCTTATGGGGCGAATCCAACTGTGACGAGTGACGGCACATTTCTCGCATACACGCCGCACTCGACTGACCAGCGCACATGGAAGCGTTATCGCGGTGGAATGGCGACAGACATTTGGGTCTACGACCTCGCCAACAACACCGCTCTGCGCGTGACGCAGTGGGAAGGAACCGACACGATTCCAATGTGGCACGGCAAGACGCTCTATTACCTGTGCGACGCTGGACCAGAGCATCGTCTCAACATTTGGTCGTGCGATCCAAGGGGTGCCAATCGCCGACAAGTCACCCAGTTTGCTGACTTTGACATCAAGTGGCCGTCGATTGGTCCTGATGATGGATCGGCTGGAGAGATTGTCTTTCAGTATGGCTCGAACTTGATGGTGCTCAACCTCGCCACGCGCGAGGCGCACGCAGTCGAAGTGCTAATGCCCGGTGCGCGAGCGCGATTGCGACCGCAATCGATTGATGCGAGTGCTTTCATCGACTCATGGGATATTTCTCCCTCGGGCAAGCGCGCGATCGTCGAGGCGCGAGGCGACATTTGGACGCTGCCAGCCGAGAACGGCATCTCGCGCAATCTCACCCACTCGAGTGGGATTGCAGAACGTTCTCCCGCGTGGAGTCCAGATGGAAAGTCGATCGCCTGGTTTGAAGACTCGCTTGAACAGGGCTATGAACTATTTGTGATGAACGCGGATGGCAGCGGCGAGAAGCGACAACTCACCAAGAGTGATGGGGCGTTCAAGACCAATGTGAATTGGAGTCCTGACTCGAAACTTATCACCTATGGCGGCAAAACAAACTTTCTCTTTCTCGTCGATGTCGCCACTGGCGTCGAGAAGGTGATCGATCAAGAAGAGTGGGAGAACTCTCCTCCAAGCCCGAGTTGGAGCCATGATTCTTCGTGGATCACCTACCGCAAGAGTGACGCGACGGGTCGTTCTGCGCAGGTCATTGTGTACGACGTTTTGAGTGGCGAGAAGCAGGCGGTGACATCGCCCGCATTTGCGAGTGGGAGTCCAACATTCGATCGGGCCGGCGAATGGCTTTACTACGCGAGCGATCAGGAGTTCACTCCCAAGTATGGATCGATGGACACAACGTGGATCTACGACAATTCTGAAGTGCTGCTTGCGCTTCCACTGCGCAAGAGCGTGAAGGCAGCGTGGCAGACTCTTGAGAGTGACGAAGAGGTTCCAGCGCCGCCGAAGAAGGTCGAGCCAGCCAAGGACTCAAAGCCAGCAGACTCAAAGCCAGCAGACTCAAAGCCAGCAGACTCAAAACCACCCGACGCAAAACCCGCGGACGAGAAGCCTGCGGACGAGAAGCCCGCGGACGAGAAGCCTGCGGACGAGAAACCTGCGGACGAGAAACCTGCGGACGAGAAGCCTGCGGATGCGGCGCCAACTGATGTGAAATCAGCCGATGACAAGCCTGTCGACGTCACCCCCACTGCTGCGCCGACAACGCCAGAAACACCAAAGCGCAAGGGGTTTGTGATTGAATTCGACAACATTGAGTCGCGCGCGGTTCGCATTCCAGGGGTCGAGCGGGGCGCATTCGCCAACACCGCGGTCAATGACAAGGGTCTGTTGATCTACGCGCGGCGCAGCGACAGCAACACCGGCATCAAGATTATTGATGCCCGCGAGAAAAAACCAGCCGAGAAGGTTCTCACCACCGGGTCGCGGTTTTCGATCACACCTGATGGCAAGAAGATTCTCGTTGCCGAACGCAACAGCGGCGCGCGAATCGTCGACGCCGCGGCGGGAGGCGCCTCGAAGCCCGTCGTCACGAAACCAATGTTGGTGGAGGTCGATCCGCGCACTGAGTGGCGGCAAATGGTCGGTGATGCTTGGCTCATCTTTCGCGATTACTTCTACGACCCCAACATGCATCAGGTCGATTGGACCGCCGTTCGCTCGCGCTACATCAAACTCGTCGACGATGCCAACAGCCGCGAAGATGTTTCGTTCATCATTTCGGAGATGATTTCTGAACTGAACGTCGGTCACGCCTACTACAACGCCACCGAATCCGAGAGTGGTCCAACGGCTAACACAGGATTGCTCGGCGTCGACTTCGAAGTCGGCACTGCACCCACTGCCGATGGATCAAGCGCGAGCGCCTATCAGATCAAGCGCATTTTCGAGGGAGCCGCGTGGGACTCCGATGCGCGCAATCCACTGCGAAGTCCTGGCGTCGATGTCAAAGTTGGCGAATTCATTCTTGCCGTCAACGGCACAACGATCGACATGCTCAAGTCGCCGTGGGCTGCATTCGTCGGACTCGGTGGCAAGACGATCACACTGCTCGTGAGCGCAAAACCATTCCGCGATGACACTGCCCGCTCAGTCATCGTGACGACACTCGAGAGCGATGCCGACTTGCGCTACCGCTCGTGGGTCGAAGCGAACCGTGCTTACATCGACACGCAGTCGAGCGGACGCATCGGATACGTCTACGTTCCGAACACCGCCGCCGATGGACAGAACGATCTCATGCGTCAGTTTGTTGGACAGCGTGGAAAGGATTCGCTCATCATCGACGATCGATGGAATGGCGGCGGCCAGATTCCAACACGCTTCATCGAGTTGCTCGATCGCCCTGCCACGAACTGGTGGGCGCGGCGCAGCACGCGAAGCCAGGTCTGGCCACCCGATGGACACTTCGGTCCCAAGGCGATGCTCATCAATGGTCTCGCCGGTTCGGGCGGCGACATGTTTCCGTGGCTCTTTCGGCAATCCAATCTTGGACCGCTCGTGGGCACCAGAACATGGGGCGGACTCGTTGGAATCTCGGGCAATCCTTCCCTCATCGACGGCGCAAGCGTGCGCGTGCCGATGTTTGCGTTCTACGAGAACGACGGATCGTGGGGAGTCGAAGGACACGGCGTCGATCCCGATGTGTTGGTCATTGATGATCCCGCAATCATGAAGGGCGGGCCGTCGCGCGGCGGGGTTGATCCACAAATCGATGTCGCCGTCGACTTGATCGAGAAAGCTTTGCGCGACGCACCATTCAAACAAGTGCCAACACCTGCCTATCCAGATCGCCGCGGCATGGGATTGCCAACCAAAGATCAGTGAGTCGGAAGTGTTGCTGGTCGATCCGTCGCGAAGGGTGACGCTGGCAATCCTGCGCCGTTGATGAGATTTGCGCGCACAGGATTGCAGCTCCACGCATATCGAACTGCAGTTGGATCCGTGATCTTCGGATGCGAGACAATCACCGTAGAACCCACGATTGTCGCGTTCGCCCACTCGAACTTTCCATCGCTGCCAGCAATGGCAAATCCGCCCACTGGCGCACCGCCCACTGATTGCAGTCCCGCCGCGTGATCGAATGTCAGCACCATCGTTGCCCCCTGCTTTACCGCGCTTAGAAAAATTGGACCCGACGACTCGCCACCCTTTCCGTACACCTGCGCCAGTGCCCATTGGGCAAGTCTGTTTCCCACCGACTTCTTGTCGCGCGGATGGATGTCGTTGGCATCGCCCACATCGAGCGTCACTGCCAGCCCGCAGGCTGGCACGAATCGCAGCGTGTTCAGTTGCGCGTCGCGCAATTCTGACCAGACTCCCTCGACTGGATTCTCGCTCGCGGCCTGGAATCCGGCGAGTTGCACGATGCCAAATGGAAAGTCTCCCTGCTGCCACGATGCGCGCCAGGCGCGAATGAGCAGCGGAAGCAACTGCCGATACTCCTGCGCGTTGTCTGCGTTCGACTCGCCCTGATACCAAATTGCCCCGCGAATTCCGTATGTTGCAACTGGCGCCATCATCGCGTTCCACATCGCTCCGAACGCATTCCATGCAAGAAGTGGATGGCTCGTCCCAGTCGGTGGAGACGGCGCAAAGTTTCCGCCGCCTTCGAGACCGCGCTTCCACTGCCACTCGCCAGCGAGCGAAACTGGCTTCGCATCGGCGGCTGAAAGCGCCTCGGTCGAGGCTGGACGAATCACCATTCGATCCGCTTGCCCTGTCATTCCACCAGCGCCGCCAGTGTCGAGCACGAAGACCGCAACATCGATCGCACTCGATAGCACCGCCGCAGCAGGCACCACGTAGTTGCGCGATGCGCTGTGCAGTCCGGTGGTGCGTCCCACTTCTGTTCCGTTCACCCACGCGATGTCGCTGTCATCGATGGGACCAAGAGCAATCCGAAGGTCGCGACCCACCCAACTCTGCGGAACACTCACAGTGCGCCGCCACCACGTTGCGCCGTCGAACTTCGCGAGCGACTCGGTGCCAACGGTCGATCCGTGCTCCCCCGGAACTTCTCCCGTCGACCAGCCATCCGCCGCATCAACTCGCGCACTCTTCCATTGCTGCGCAAACCCCGGCTCTTGTCCTTGCAAGGTCTTCCAATACTGCGCGATCGCACCGTCATATGCGGCCGAAGCGTTGCTTAGGTCGAGTTGTTTCTCCGCTGCCGATCGCTGCTCGTAAGCGCGTCCGAGCGCCTGCTCAGCGGTGATGCGTTTCGAAAACACTGGATGTTTGATCGCAATGTCCGCTGGCGTCCACGATTGGGCGAGTGATCCACCCCAGTTGATGGAAAGTAGTCCCACCGGAACGTCGAGTGACTCTTGAATCTTCGCCGCGAACCAACTGCCCACCGCCGTGAAGTTCTGCGCGTTCTGCGCCGTCGCAACCAACCACTCTGCAGGTTGCGCTTCGAGTGGTGCCACCGCCATGTCGTGCGGGGCGGTGAAGCATCGCACCGTTGCCGGCAGTGACGCTGCGAATGCCGCCCCACCATGACTCGCGCCAATGGGCCATTCCATGTTGGATTGCCCGCCGCAGAGCCAGACTTCACCGACAAGAACATCGCGGCGTGAAATGGATTCGCTGCCGCATGTCACGCGCAGTGTTAGCGGCGATGCGCTCGCCAGGAGCGGTGGCAATTGCACGCGCCATCTGCCATCGCTACCAACTTGTCCCCCAACCATGCTGACGCTCTTGTCCGCTGCATCGAACACCTCGACGCGAATCGCTTGACCCGCTGGTGCCTTGCCCCAGACCGGCAGTGGGATCGCACGCTGCAAGACCATGTGGTCGCCGAAGACCAGTGCAAGTGAGAGTTGCTCAGCATGAGCGGTCGAAATCAAGCAGGTCAAGGTTGCCACGACGATGGATGCGTAGTGCATCGGATAGTTGTACATGCTGGCAGTGACCGAACGCTTGCCCATCGCGTCGAACCTGTTACTATCATCGCCCCACATCGGTGAGGTCTTCGATTTCGAAGACCCCACTGACAGAATTGCGGGTGTAGCTCAGTGGTAGAGCGCAACCTTGCCAAGGTTGATGTCGAGGGTTCGAGTCCCTTCACCCGCTTTGAAAATGAAACCCGAGGCTTTGCGCTTCGGGTTTTTCACTGGCTTCCGGCCAGATCAACGAAGAAAGCGAACTCAAGCGCGATCTCATTGAGTCGGTTGAACCGTCCTGAGTTTCCACCGTGTCCCGCAGCCATATTGATGCGCAGCAGCAGCGGGTTCTGATCTGTCTTCATCGCGCGCAACCGTGCCACGTACTTGGCTGGCTCGAAGTATTGCACCTGTGAATCCCAGAGTCCGGTGGTCACCAGCATCGCCGGATAGGCCTTCTTCTCGATGCAATCAATGGGCGAATAGGACCCGATGTACGCATACGCCGCAGCTTCGCGTGGATCGCCCCATTGCGTCCACTCGTTGGCAGTGAGTGGGATCGTCTCATCGAGCATTGTCGTGAGCACATCGACAAATGGAACGTGCAATCCGATGCCGAGATACTTGTCGCCCGCTTGATTGGCGATCGCCCCCATCAGCAGCCCGCCAGCCGATCCACCAGTCGCAAAGACCTTGTCTTTCGCGCCGAACTTCTCGCGCGTCAAATAGTCGGTGACATCTTCAAAATCGTTGAACGAGTTTTTCTTGCACATGAGGCGGCCATCTTCATACCACTCCTGACCGAGATCGGCTCCACCACGCACGTGCGCCGTCGCCAGCAAGAACCCGCGGTCGAGCAGCGAGACTCGGTTGCTACTGAAGTCTGCATCTGACGAAATCCCGTACGCACCGTACCCCTCTTGATAGGTCGGCGCGGTGCCATCCCGCTTGTAACAATCTCTGCGCCATGCAAGCGAAACTGGAATCTTCTTGCCATCGCGCGCCACTGCCCACACCCGCGCTGTTTCGTAGAGCAACCTGTCGTAACCGATGACCGCTTGCACCTTGCGAAGTGTGCGGGCACCCGACGCGAGATCAACGTCGTAGATTGTGTTGGGAGTGATCATCGACGTGTACGCCACGCGCACGGCAGGCGACGCCGGATCTTGCGACCCAACAACACTCATCGCATAGGCACTCTCATCGGCAGCGATCGTGAAAGGCTGGGCGGGCGCCGGCGTCTTTCCCCACGGAATTACCCGCACGACGGCGTTGCCTCGTTCACGTTCACCCACTGCAATTGCTCCATTGAACAACTGAAATCCATCGAGCGATGTCTCGGCGCGATCAGCGATCACGGTGCGCCACGAGGCTGAGTTCTGCACACTCGCCTCATCAACCTCCACCAACTTGAAGTTGCGGGCATCATCATTCGTGCGAATCACCCACCGTCCATCGAGGTGGTCTGCATACGAACGAACCCCGGCACGACGCGCGATGGCAACGGTCGGCAGTTGCGTTGGATCGCTCGCGGAAATGACCAGCACCTCACTCGTGTCAAACCCCTCGAGCGTAATCATGATGAACTGGTGCGAGGTAGTCGACGCAAGGCCGGTAATGAGCGTTTCATCGAGCTCGTTGTAGACACGCACATCGCTCGACGCCGGCGTGCCAATAGTGTGGCGATAGACCGGTCCCGTCTGCAACAACTGCGGGTCTTGTTGAATGTAGAAAACACTCTTGTTGTCGAGCGCCCACGCAATCGATTCCATCACGCTCGGAATCTCATCGGCAAGCGTCTCACCCGTCTTGAGATTCTTGAATCGCAGCGTGCTGATGCGCCGTCCAGTGGTGTCGTCGGTCCACGCGAGCAGTGCGGTGTTGGGACTCACTTCAGTTGCGCCGATCGAGAAAAATGGCTTGCCCTTGCCGAGCGCTGGACCGTTGAGCATCACTTCGATGGGGACACCCGCGAGCGCCGCAGTGGGCGATCCCTTCTGCCGCTGATAGACCGGGTATTCGGCGCCCGTGTCGAAACGCGTTGAGTACCAATATCCATTGTCGTAACCGGGGGGGCTCTGATCGTTTTCCTTGATCCGTCCTCTCATCTCTGCAAGCAATCTCTCTTCGAGCGGCGCGAGATGCGCGGTCATCGCTTGGGTGTAGGCATTCTCAGCGTTGAGATAAGCGAGAATCTCGGGCCGCTTCGCCTTTGAGTCGTCATCGCGCAACCAGTAGTAGTCGTCAGTTCGCTCCCCTTGCGGACTCTTGACCACATATGGAATCCGTGAAGCAACGGGCGCTATTGGCGGGACTGCCGCTAGTCGGTGGGCGATGGCTGGCGAAAGACAAATGCAGAGCGTTAGCAGCATGAAAGCAATCGTACGGCGCACGCTGCTGCGAGAGCTGCCCGCTCTTTCATCGAAGTGAATTTGCTTTCTACCGGTTTGGAGGCATGTTTGCGAAATGCTCGCCCGTTGTTCCGCAAGCTCGTGCCCGCTCGCCGCGCTCCCGCTTCTGATCGCCCTGCCGGCATCCGCAGCGCTGGTCACGATTTCAGCAACGCGCGACGCAACGCTCTACGAGAGTGCCACAGGCGTGCTCGGCAATGGCGCAGGGCAATATCTGCACGCGGGCACGACCAACCAACCGCTGCTGCGCCGAGCACTCATCGCCTTCGATGGCGCGAGCCTCATTCCAGAGAACGCGCTGATTTCGTCAGTGACACTCACATTGCACGTTTCGGGGGCGAGCGTTCTGGCGCACAACTTTTCGCTGCACCGGGTGACATCGCCATGGACCGCGGGGACATCTGACGCATCGGGCAACGAAGGCGGTGGTACTGCCGCAGTCGCAGGCGATGCAACTTGGCTGCACGCTTCTTCGCCTGGCCTGGCGTGGACCGCCCCAGGTGGTGACTTCTCAACCATCGCGAGCGCTGCCCAAACCGTCGGCGACATCGGCTTCTACTCGTGGACGTCTGCGCAACTCACCAGCGATGTGCAGAATTGGATCACCACTCCTACTTCAAACTTTGGATGGATCTTGCGCGGCGACGAGAGCGCCCCTGGCACAACGCGCCGGTTTGATTCGAGCGAATCGTTCGACGCGGCTCTCGCGCCGAAACTGGTCATTGAATACACCGTCGTCCCCGCCCCTGGGTCGCTGGCGCTACTCGCGCTTTCGCTGATTGTCGCTCGCAAGCGCCGACGCTCACAACCATGAGCGACTCAGTTTCCGCTCGTACCCCACATCCCAAGCAGGATGGCGAGATCAGCGCCGTTCACAGTGCCATCGCCGTTGAGGTCTGCAGTTGAATTCGGCGCGTCGCATGTGAATCTCACCGTGCCTGTGGTTCCGGCGCCCCACACGCGGGTCAACCGAACGAGATAGGTCTTTCCCATTTCGGCCGAAAAAGTCACAGTAGTTTGTGTTGAGCAGGTGTCATCGCCACAGGCGATAGTAGTTGTCGTTGCTGCGGCGCATGCGGTACCTGCGCACGAATCGATGGCGAATACTTCAAGCCCAGTATCAGCAACCGTTTGTCCACATGTCGTGACTGTTGCGGTGCCAGTGCAGCTCGGTGTCCACTCGTAGAAGAACTCTTTGGTCAGGTTGATGATCGAGGATGGGCACGTAATTGTGCCGCTAATCGTTGGTGCAAAGGCAAAGTCGAATGCCTTGGTGACTGACGATCCTGCTACTGGCACTGCACTCGAGCAGGAGCTCGCTGGCAGCGGAAAGACCCCCACGGTCAGCATGATGCATGAGCCGGTCGCCGCTCCTGCGGGGTCAGACCAGCTCGAGAGACGCGTAACGAGATCGGCTTGCGTTGCGGGGTAGATTCCAGTGCCGTTCGCGTAACTGAAGAGGCGGTTTTCATTACCTGCCGCGCACGATCCATTGATCCCCATCGGGTAATTCGTCGCGCCACTCACTGCAACGTAGTACTCCGCATTTGGCATAAGCACCGCGCCAAGTTTCTGCTTGGTACCAGTCATGTATACATTGCCATCAAGAATCGGGTAGCTCTGGCCTGCACTGAACTTAATAACCGACGCGACCGGATAGGCAACGGTCACCCAGAGGGGAGCAACCGTTCCGCAGTCGACGACCGCTTTCTTGAAGATAGTCAGTCGAGCAGCCCAGACGGGAGCCCCTCCCGCAACCATGTCCATGTCAAACTTGAATAGGAAAGGATTCGATCCCGTGCGCACCAAATACATGTCCACCAAGTCTGGCGCACCAACGAGGGCAGTCGACGAGGTCGATCCGCGCACCCGCGTGACTGCAGTATTCTCACCCGCGCTGACGGTTGATGCGGTCGATGCGGTCGCTCCCGCATCCTTCGCCCCCTCGTCAAAGTCGGGGCCAGCAAGGGCCCAACTCGAGAGTGTTGCAAGACAGAGAACGGACGCAAATGTGTAATGTGACTTTGTTTGCATGATGCCTCCTAGAGAAGTGAACCGATTCAGTATGGTTTCTCTGCGCGATCAGTCAAGTCAGAGTCATGCGATTCTCAAAAACTTTTTTGGTCAAAATAGGTCTAATAATCCCAACTCGATAGAATCGCCGAGGTGACCGACCCAGCCGATCCAGATAGCACACTGCTTCCGGTAGAGGCTCACCCAAACCAAAACCACGGCCCTATGGATGTCACCTCAGACGCGACTGGCACCGTTGGTGGTGCTGCGCCGGCCGCCGCCAAGGGATTCAGCATGGATTCAAAGTCATGGGGAGGCACAGCAATTGGCACCGGCGTCGGACCTGCCTCGCCCAGATCTGGAGCGCGGTACAAGATTCTTTCGCAGCTTGGTGAGGGCGGTTTCGGCATCGTCTATCTCGCCGAACAGACCGAACCCGTTCGCCGCAAGGTTGCGCTCAAAGTTCTCAAGATGGCCTTCGCATCTCCCGCGACTCTGGCGCGATTTACGGCTGAGCAGCAAGCACTCGCGATCATGGACCATCCCGGGCTTGCGAAGGTTTTTGATGCGGGAACAACACCTGAAGGACAGCCCTACTTTGCGATGGAGTATGCCCCCGGCGAACCACTCGCGACCTTCTGCGATCACCGGCGCGCTGATCTGCGGCAGCGGCTCGCGTTGCTAGCGCAGATCTGCGACGCGATTCAGCACGCACATATGAAGGGGGTTGTGCATCGGGATCTCAAACCAGGCAACATCCTCGTTGGCGAGACAGACGAAGGATTTCGCCCAAAGGTCATCGACTTCGGCATCGCCAAGGCTGTGTCGGCGAGCGTGGGTGATCGACCTCTTGAAACGCAATTCGGCCAGTTTGTCGGAACGCCGGTCTATATGAGTCCTGAGCAAGCTGAGGGGGGGACGATCGACATCGACACCCGCAGCGACATCTATTCCATGGGAGTGATTCTGTACGAGTTGCTTGTTGGCAAGACCCCCATCGAATCTGAAACGTTGCGCAAATCTGGCATCGCCCATTTGCACCGAACGCTCCTTGAAACAGAACCACTTCGACCGAGCGTGCGGCTTGAGAAGATGGCTCGCGACGAGCGAACAGCGATCTGCGCCGCCCGCCAGACAGAATTCGCGCCGCTCCTGCGCCAACTGAAGCGCGATCTCGACTGGATCACAATGCGCTGCCTCGAAAAGGATCGCACCCGTCGCTACGAGAGCGCCGGCGCACTTGCCGCTGACCTGCGCAGATTTCTCGACGGCGAAGCGGTGCTGGCTGGTCCCCCTGGAAAGGGTTACCGCATACATAAGTTCGTGCGGCGGCACCGAATCGCGGTCACGGCTGGCGTGTCGGCGCTCGTCGGTCTCATCACCTTTGGAGTTGTTGTGACCATCGCCTGGCAGGATGCGGTCCGACAACAGCAACGCGCGCAGCAAACGCTCAAGGTCTTTACTTCGTCGCTCAAGGTCTCGGATGTCACGGGCGGCGGGGCGAAAACCGTCAACACGATCGTTGATCTCTTGGAAGTTGTCGAGGGAACTGCACTCGTCGAGATGAAGGATCAGCCAGACATCCTGACTGAATTGCGTGAGACGATCGGACCGCTTTTCACCACCCTCAAGTCATTCGATGCCGCCGAGCGCAACACGCGCTGCGTCGTCGAGTATCGGCGCGCCCACCGCGAAGAGAGCGGTGAAACCAGTCTAGCCGCCCTTGCATCTGCGCTGCATGAGTACGGTCGAGCGCTCTACTTTCTCAAGCGGTATGGGGAGTCGCGCGACGCCTACCTCGAAGCCCTCACTTTTTGGCGCGAACTGGCGCCCAATGGTGATGCCATGACTGCGCACACCCTCTCACATCTCGGCTCGGTCTACGCGAAACTTGGAGAAACAGCCCAGAGCGATCGATACGCCGATGAGGCGCTCACCATGTACCGCAAACTTGGCAACGATGATCGCGAGTTCCTGGCAAAGGCCCTCTATGCCAGGGCGAATTCGCTCTACGCGGCCAATCGCCTCGAGGAGTCCCGAAAGTTCGCCAACGAGTTTGTCGAGGTCACGATTCACATCGCCGGCAAAGACGACTGGAAAGTCGGGCGCGGGCTAGCGCTTCTCGGCGACCTTGAGTTTGCCGAGGGTCGGTTCGATCTTGCCGTCATCCATCAGCGCCGCGCGTTGGACTTGACCTTGCCGCGACTCGGCCCCATTCACGCCACCACATCTGCGGCGCAGCACAAGCTGGCGCAGTTCTTGACTGCCGAGGCAACTGGAACAAATGATCCCACACAATCCCAAGTCGTGCGCGATCCGGCCCTCATTGCCGAAGCGATCGACAACATCCGACTCGCCATCGACGGACGGCGACAGGATGGCTCGCAACCAGTCGACCTAGCCAAGGCGCTCGAGTTGCTCTCGCGCCTGAGCGAGTTGCGCGGAGACATTGAAACTTCGATTGCCTCTGAACGGCAGATCGTTTCGCTCTTGCGCGAGCGTGCTCCTCAAGCGGCTGAGCAGATTTTGAATGCGCAGAAGCGGCTAGTGGCACTCACGAGCCAAGCAACCCCGACCGGAACGAATCCATGATGCAGCAAACCATCGGCATCCTGCTCGGCGTCTTTCTCATCTGCGTCATTGCGGGTTCGTACTTCGCGCGCCAAGCCGTTCTTGCGCTTGACGACAAGTGCAAACTCGACCTTGCCACAATCGTTGCGAGATTGTCGATGGTCAGTCTGGTCATTCCCCTAGTTACAGCAGCGGTCTACGCGGCGGTCGTAATCATGAACCCTGACCTGCTGCCCATTGCGACGGTCTGTGCGTTTGGCGTATTGGTGGCGCATGGAATTGTCGGCGCGTTTCTTGCCGAGCGGGCCTACCGCACCCACCACTTTCCCGTCTCTTTCATTCGCTTGTTTCGCATTTCTCGGGTGGTTCGCATTCTGGGATCGGCGGTGATGTTCGCAGGCGTCATCGCCTGGATGTACACGCGAGATCACTCGTAAGATCGGGCGATGATCACTGCATTGCTGAGCGCGGTCCTCACGCTTCACTCTTTCACCGCGCTTGCGACGAGTCAGCGCACTCAAGACAACCGCGCCCAACTCGACCGCGCTATCGAACTCGCACCCGTCGACCAGAAAGATGCAATGCGTTGGCTCGTCGCGCACATGCCAGCAAGCGATGCGCAAACCCTCTCGAGTGAATTTCTGCTCGACGAGTGTGCGCAAGCGCATGAGGCTTGGCGCACTGCACCCTGGCACGCGCAAGTCTCGCAAGAACTCTTCTTGGATTGCATCCTTCCATATGCAAACATCAGCGAGTCGCGCGATCCATGGCGTTCGACACTGCGAGAAATCTGCCTGCCGCTGATTGCGAGTGCCAAGACGCCATCCGAGGCAACGGCCGTGATCAACCGCGAACTCTTCACACGCATCGGTGTGAAGTACTCGACCCTTCGAAAGAAGGCCGACCAGAGTCCGCGCGAGTCAATCGAGTCTGGACTCGCTTCTTGTACTGGTCTGGCGATCCTCCTCGTCGATGCCTGCCGCTCGGTTGGTATTCCGGCACGATTTGCCGGCATTCCTATGTGGAACGACGGCAGCGGAAACCACTCGTGGGTTGAGATCTGGGACAACGGTTGGCACTTCACTGGCGCAGCAGAAGCCACCGGCAACGACCTCGACAAGGGATGGTTCACCGATCGCACAGCGCAAGCGCGCCGCGACGAGGCGCCACATGCGATCTATGCCGTGACGTGGCGTGAGTCGCCCACGCTGTTTCCCGTTGGCTGGACGACACAAGACGAGGAGATCGTCGTACGGGCCGTGAATGTGACTGATCGGTACGCCACTGCCTCAGAAACTCTTGCGCCTGGACAAGCGCGGGTGCGAATTCGTGCCGTCGCTGGCGATGAACGAGTGGCGATCCCCGTGACGATCACCAACGCACGCGGCGAAACACTTTTCACTGGCACCACCAGGGACGAGGGGTTCGACGCAAACGATCACCTCACCGCGACTCTGCCACTGGGATCGACCGTCAGCGCGACTGCCGCAGGACTCTCTCCACTGTCGTTCACCGTCGAACGCGACGAGCAACTCGTCACGGCAACCGTCAGCGCCTCTGCCTCGCAACAAGCGCTGAAGGAACTGCGCCTATTCCTCGGCAAACAAGGCGTCAAAGACATCGGGGAGCAACCATTCGCTTTGGTTGCTCTCTCGAGAGATGATGCGATCAAGTCGCGCGACCTCATTTGGAAGAGTTACTCCTCGCGCCTGCGCGCCGAGCGCAAGCGAGAACTGACAGCAGGAGTCATCGATCTCAATGGGGCAGTGATGCCAATCTGGTTCAAGGCCTACGGCGACAAACCCAAGAGCGGTCACAGTCTCTTCATTTCAATGCACGGCGGAGGAGGGGCGCCACCAGAAGTGAACACACAGCAATGGGAGAACCAGAAGCGTCTCTACGAACCGAAGGAAGGCATCTACGTTGCGCCGCGCGCGCCAACAGACACTTGGAATCTCTGGCATCAAGCGCACATCGATCCCCTCTTTACACGACTGATCGAAGACATGATCATCGTTGAGGGGATCGATCCCAATCGTGTCTACATCATGGGCTACAGCGCAGGAGGAGATGGCGTCTACCAACTCGCGCCGCGCATGGCAGACCAACTTGCCGCTGCCGCAATGATGGCGGGGCATCCCAATGAAACAAAGCCCGACTCACTACGCAACCTTCCATTCGCATTGCACGT
>SIAR01000005.1 GCA_009691705.1 Phycisphaerales bacterium | reverse complement strand
GGCTTCCAACAACGTTGCCCACGCGGGAACAACTGCCGGGCACTGACCCCAATTCCCCAGAAGGATTGCAAGGTCTGCGCCGTCGACAACATGATCGCCGTTGACATCTCCTGCGCAACTCCCCTGACCCTGTACCAAAGAAGTTGAAATACCGAAAGTCATAGCGACTGCGGCGACGATTGAAAGAAGAAGACTTGGTGATTTCATATTTGGACTCCTTGAAAGTCGAATCAACCGGAAAACCTGAACTGCATTGAAAATAACCCCAAAAAGCGAATCGTCAAAAAAAACGAGATTATTGCCTTTCTTTATGGCGTGGAGGAGACTCTTTGAGGTGCCGAACTTAGACCACAGAGAAGTTTCAGGAATAACAAGCCTTCACAACAACTGAAATGAACCTGTGCCCACGAATCGTCACACCAGCAGCGTCGCGGGATTCTCGATGTTGTGCTTCACAGACTGCAGATACTCGCTTGCCATCGCGCCATCGATCACGCGGTGATCGAGGCTGAGCGTCGCTTGCATCTCGTGGCCGACGACCAATTGATGGTTGCGCACAACGGGCTGTTCGACCGCTGCGCCGCAGGCAAGAATCGCACTGTTTGGTGGATTGATGATCGCGGTGAAATTGTCGACGCCGAACATCCCGAGGTTCGAAATCGTGAAGGTCGCCCCTGCCATGTCCTCAACGGAGAGTCCACGCACGCGCGCTTTTTCAGCAAGCGCCTTGGTCTCGGCCGAGATTTCGCGAAGCCCTTTGCGCTGCGCCTCGCGCAGAACGGCGACGACGAGTCCTCCGCCGCGCTCTTGCGGCAGCGAAATCGCCACGCCGATATTGACATCACCGTGCATGATGATTCGATCGCCACCCCACGAGGCGTTGAAGAAGGGATGCGCCGCCATCGAAAGCGCGCAGGCGCGCACGATGAAGTCATTCACACTCAACTTGACCCCCTGCGGCGCAAGTTGCACATTCAACATCGTGCGAAGCTCGAGCAGAGGATCCATATTGAATCGCATCGAGACTTGGTAGTGCGGAATGGTCGACTTGCTCTCAACGAGTCGTCGGGCGATCGCCTGACGCATGCCCGAGAGCATCACCTCCGAGCCACCCGCACCGATGGCCACGACCGCGCCTCGCTCTGAACGCGCCGCCGAGGCAACGTGCACGAGATCGCCGCGCGGCGATGCGCCACTCTTGATGCGCTCTGCCTCAGCGAGCACATCTTGTTTCACAACGCGACCGCCAGGACCACTCCCGCGCATCGCTGCCACTGAAATGCCCAGTTCATCGGCAATTCTGCGGGCCAGGGGCGAGATGCGTTGCCGGTTCTCCTGAGATGCAACCGCGGGCGACTCGGGCGCAGCAGACGCCGCATTTGGTGCCACAGCAATATGCGGCGCAGACTTAGGCGGGACGGCAACTGCGTGGGCGACTTGCGCTGCGATTGGCGCTGCGATTGGCGCTGCGATTGGCGCTGTCGCGCTCGCGGCGTCATCCCCTTCAATGCAAATGATTGCGATTAGCGTTCCAACCGGAACCTGTTTGCCCGCTTCAACCATGATCTGACTGATGACCCCATCGTCAAAGACAGGCATTTCCATGGTCGCCTTGTCAGTCTCGACATCTGCGATGACATCGCCCGATGCAACAGTATCACCCTCCTTCACATTCCAACGAACGATCGTCCCTGCTTCCATGGTGTCGGAGAGTCTGGGCATCGTCACTTGCACTGGCATCGGGTTCATTTCTTTCGGCGCACAAGGCGCGCAACTTCTCAAGCTTTGTAAAGACACGAACGCACGGCTTCGCAAATGCGCCGCGCGTTTGGGAGGTATTCCTGTTCGAGATCGTACGCATATGGTGCCGGAACATCAGCCGTGTGCACCCGGTGCACATAGTTGTCGAGATCATCGAAACACTCGCGGTGCACCAGGGCCGCAACCTCAGATCCGGGAGATCCAAAACTCCACGATTGGTCGACAACGACGCACGCCCCCGTACGCTTCACACTGCGAACAATCGCCCCAGCATCGAGCGGACGAATCGTGCGCATGTCGAGAATCTCGCACGAAATGCCCTCTTTCTCGAGGCTCTCTGCGGCTTCGAGACAGAGATTCACCGGACGGCCAAACGAGACAATCGTGCAGTCGGTGCCAGCACGGGCAGTTCGAGCTTGACCAAACGGAATCAGATATTCAGTTTCTGGCACCTCGCCCTTCATCGAAAGCAGCCGTTCACTCTCTAGAAAGAAGACCGGATCGTCATCTCGGATCGCCGTCTTCAAGAGCCCCTTCGCGTCGTATGGATTCGACGGGATCACCATCTTCATTCCTGGCACATTCGAGAAGAGACCTTCGACCGCCCACGAGTGGGTTGAGCCGAGCTGGCCTCCCGCCCCGTTGTTACCGCGAAAGACGATGGGGCATCCAAACTGACCGCCCGACATGTAGAGCATCTTGGGGGCGTTGTTGAGAATCGGATCGGCCGCGACGAGACTGAACGACCAAGACATGAACTCGACAATCGGCCGCAGTCCCATCATCGCCGATCCAATGGCCATGCCAGCAAACCCGCACTCGCTGATTGGGGTGTCGATCACGCGGCGCGGTCCAAACTCATCGAGCATTCCCTTGCTGACTTTGTATGCGCCGTTGTACTGCGCCACTTCTTCGCCCAACAAGTAGACGCGCTTGTCGCGTCGCATCTCTTCGCTCATCGCTTCGCGCACTGCATCACGAAACTCAATCTCGCGCATGGTCGCCGTCGTCATAGCAGATCCGCCTTTGGATCAGTCGCGGCAAATCCGGCTTGATTCTCGCTTCCGCCGAGCATTTCTGGATCGCTCGACCCGGTATAAGGACCCCACCGCTCTCGGTAGACATCGCGGTACAAATCGCTGACTGGGGCCGGTGGTGATTGCTCAGCCCACTCGACGCTTTCGCGCACTTGCGTGCGAACGTCGCGCTGCATCGCCTTGAAATCGTCCTCGGTGAGCGCGTTGCGCCCTTCTAGATGCGCTTTCAACCGTCCAATTGGATCGTCGGCCTCATAGCGCTCTTCTTCTTCGCGCGTTCGATACTTGCGCGGGTCAGACATCGAGTGACCCTTGTATCGATAGCAGCGCATGTCGACGAACGCAGGACGCGAAGTCGCGCGCACACGGTCGACTAGTTCTTTCATCGCGGTGTAGGTCTCGAGCACATCCATCCCATTCATCACGACCCCTTCGAAGCCATAACCCAACGCCTTCGATGCGATGTCGTGCCCCATCGTGGTGCCGCGCGAAATCGCCGTGCCCATCGAGTAGCCGTTGTTCTCGCAGATGATGATCACTGGCAAGTTGAAAAGTCCCGCGAGGTTTTTTGCCTCGTGCACCGACCCTTGGTTGAGCGCGCCATCGCCTAGGTACGCCAGAGTTACCCGCTTTGAAGTTCCACCGTTGATGACTTCGTCTTCGTACTTCGTCGCGAATGCGAGACCGATGCCGAGGGGAATCTGCGCTCCGACGATGCCGTGGCCACCAAAGAGATTGTTGGCGCGATCGAACATGTGCATCGAACCACCCTTGCCCTTGGCGCAGCCGCCGATGCGGCCAAACATTTCAGCCATGCAGTGGCGGGGATCCATTCCGCGCGCGAGAGCGTGACCGTGATCTCGGTAAGCGGTCACGACTGGGTCAGAGGCTTCAATAGCGGCTAGCGTTCCGACTGCAACGGCTTCTTGACCGATGTAGACGTGGCAGAATCCACCAATCTTTTTGTCTTGGTACGCCTGCATGCAGCGCAACTCGAATTCGCGGATGAGCATCATCTCGCGCAGCCACTTCAGCGCCGTGACTGCGGCGATTTCGCCGCGTGGGGTGATCTTAGAAATGATGGTCGTGGGTGGAAATGAAGACATCGGTCAACAGCTTTGAGCACCTAGTTATAGGGGTTGCGACCATTTGCAGCAACCGCCACACCGCACCCTGAGCACACCACTATTGCGGAGCGGCCTTCGATGGTTCCTTCGATTGCAACTGCGCCAAGTGACGTTTCTCGAGTTCACCTGAAAGACGCGCTTCAAGAATCATCACGGCCATCTCAAGTTGCGGATCGATTCCAGTGCTTAGCAAGTCTTGAACTTGCGGACGAATGTCGACCGTCATCGCGTCGCGATCTGCTTCATCGAGCAGGTCGGCGGCGAGTCTGGTTTCGCCACTCTTCTCGGCTTGCGGCGGGGTGACTTTGACGACGAGATCTGGGTTCACTCCCCAATCGTCGCTTGTCGCGCGGCGGTGCACGAGGCGGCCCTTGACCTGTCCTTCAACATCGGGCGAAGGAAGCACGTAGTACTGCGTCGTGATCTTGACCGCGGCTTCGTTGACACCATCCTCGATCGGCTGGACGGTCTGCACGCTGCCCTTACCGAAACTGCGTTCGCCCAAGATCACAGCAGCTCCGTGCGTCTGCAAACTTCCCGAGACAATCTCGCTGGCGCTGGCGCTTCCATTATTCACGAGTACCACGAGCGGCAATCCGTTCAGCGCTGCCCGCGCCCATTCGGCTGAGAAACTGCCCGTGCGATTGCCTTCGCGGTCTTGCACCGAGACGACCTCGCCCTGCGGAACGAAGAGATTCACGAACGACACCGCGCTCTTGAGCAGTCCACCGGGATTTCCGCGCAGATCGAGCACGAGTCCGTTGAGGGTGCGCTCGCGCTTCATCTGCCGAATCGCATCCATGAAATCGTCGAGCGAGTCTTCATTGAAAGAGGTCAGTCGAACGTAACCGATGCCAGCCACAGGATCGATCCACCAATCCCACGAGGGTATGCCGCGCGCATCGAGTTGTTTCTTCCACCATCCATTGACCGATCGCATCTTGATGCTGGCGCGCTTCAGTGCGAAGTTGATGGGTTCAGCGACTCCTTCGCGCCCAATGGTGAGTTTGACGATTTTTCCGACTGGACCGGTGATGTTGGCGACTGCGCGATTAGTCGCCCATCCCACGGTCGATTGATCGTCGACCGCAAGAATCTTGTCACCTGGGCGGATGCCAGCGCGCGATGCTGGCGATCCTTCGAGTGGATTGACGATCAGCAATTCACGCTTGTCGTTGTGGCGAAGGAGAATTCCTACACCAACGAAGTTTCCTTCGATGCTCTGGCGAAAACGACGCAATTCGTCGGGCCAGATGATCTGCGAGTAGTCATCCTCGTATTCCTTCGAAAGTTGCGTCGTCGCACCGTCTCCAAACTCGCGCAGGATGACTTCGTTTGGGAGCGCCACCGTTTGTTCATTGACCGAAAGCACTTCCGAGATGGTCGACTGATAGTCAGATGCTCCGAGTTTTCTCCCAGCGACTCCCGTGACTTCCCTTTGTCGACCTTCAATGACAGACCGCAAGGCTTGCACCTTGGCAGGATCAGCGAGCCCTGGGAAATTTTCCACTAGCTGAGGTGTGTTGAGCAGCAACTCAACCGAAGCGAGTCCACCTTGCAGCAGCGGCTTCCAACCTGCATTCGTGACATGCTCGCTCGCCGCTTGACGAAGTCCCAACATGACGAGGCGTGGTGTGATTCCGGCAACGCGCTCCTTCCACTCATCGGCGAAGAGTTCGTTGTACTCGGGCATATCGGCATCGTCTTCGTCGATCGGCTTGCTCTCTGCCTTGGCGAGTGCCTCTAGTCGCACCCGGGCGAGTTTGCGCAATCGATGGAGTTCGCGCGGCGCAAACTCAGCGATCAAGAGCACGCGTCGATTCAAGGCGTCGAGCTGCACATCTAAGCCTTTGAACTCGATGGTGTCTGCTCCGTCGTGCAGGGCTTTCTGGCGGAAGAGAATTTCTTGTGCCAAGAGCAGATCGCCATCGCGCTCTGCCGCTGCAATTGCGCTCTTGGCAGCCGATTCGAGCGCGACTCCGAGCTGAGAGTCGAGCCAGGACCGCCACTCGTGTGAAGGCAGCAGAAACTTGATGTTCACCGCATCCACCATGGCGGCGTTGACATCATTCGCGCTCAGCGCGGTCGCAAAGTCAGCGGTGCGCTTGGCTAGTTCTTTTTGTCGTGCAGCCTCTGACTCGATTCCGTGCAGTCGTCTGCGTTCAACCGAGTTGCGCAGCGCTGCCGCGGCATCACTCTGGCCAGGCGGCACCGCTTCGAGAAGCGAATTCACGCGCGCGAGATCGTCGGCCTTGGCGGCATCCCAAACCTCTTGACTCCAATGGGCAAGCGCCGTGTCCTCGGCCACTGCGGCCGCCGACCCGCTAAGAGCCAAGACAGCGGCAGCTAGGGCAGCCGCGATACATTTCATTTCGACCATTGAAAGCATTCCTTTGGGTGTGGAGTCGGTGAGGCACACGTGCACCGATTGTGCCGTAGTTATAGTCGGATACTGAGCCCCAAGTTCAAAAGGATCTTTGCTCGAATCTCAGTAATTCAGTCCATCAGCCTGGCGTCGGATTGATTGTCTGAGCGTAGGGATTACTCTTGGGCAATCCCCGCGCGACTCAAACCTGCGATGCAACCTCCGCTGCCTCCAAACCATCCTCGACCCTGCCCCAACTGCTCGTTCGATTTGCGGGGGTCTCGCGGCAACATCTGCCCAGAATGCGGCGCAAACACTGGGGGCGATGGGTCACACCTCTTTCGATCGATCGAGCGCAAGCGCGTGAGTGCGGCCGCAGATGGATTCGTCGCCTTGCGCACGAGCGTGCTGTTTTCGCTATTGATTTGGCTCGGGTGTGTTGCAGTTCCGATGCTCGGAGGTGTCGCCTGGGTTTTTCTAATGCTTGCCACAGGATGGCGCGCCATCGGAAGTTACCGATTGGCGCAGGAGAAGTTTATTGATCAGTTTGAACAACCGACTTATCTGCGCTCGTTCACACCCTTGGTGCATGCCGAACTTGCCGTTGGTTGTGCCGTTGCGTTTCTCACCCTGGCAAGTTCGATGAGCAACTTTCCTATCGTGGCGGTCGTCCTGCTCGCTCTGGGTCAGGTGGCGTGGCTCTTACTCATCAGCGTCAACAATTTTCTGACTCTTGAAATCGCGCGTGTCGTCGGACGGATGTGCGGCACCGAACCAACCACTCCGCTGATCCGCTTCGCCCCACTGGTCATCTTTGGCGCTCCCGCACTTTTTCTGCCGTTGCTTTGCATCCGCCTGCTCAACACCCTCTTGCCCACACCATTGCCAGACGAGATCGGTGCGGGGGCTGCCCTGATCGTTGCGGTGGGATGCATCGCGGGAGCGGCGAGCGTTCTTCTCATTCAAGCAGAGTTGACCAACGCGCATGACGCGCTGTGCGAATCGCATCGCGCGCCACGAGTGACGCCGGTGCATCACCCACCCGTGCGGCGAATGGCTCGCCAAGACGAACCACCCGCCCCAGGCTCTGGTGATGTGATTCCATTTGAGGATGACCCACCGAGTTCAAGTGGGCGCTGACTGCGCAGTTGCCCGGGTGCAGTCATTGCGGGCGGTTGCGCGAAACAAATGCTTTCTCAGCGAGGTCGATTGCCCGTCCGAGCGCTGCGGCTTTATTGACGGTCTCTTCAAACTCTGCGGCAGGATCGCTGTCAAGCACGACGCCCGCCCCGGTCTGCAAGTGGTAGGTCCAGTTCTTCTCACCCGCAGAAGTCGTCGTCGCTGCGAGCGGCACGACGATCGTGCGAAGTGCGATCGCCATGTCCATCTCGCCGCCCCATCCAATGGCTCCGAGTCCCCCTGCGTATGGACCGCGACGCACAGGTTCGAGTTCATCAATGATTTGAATCGCCCGCACCTTGGGCGCGCCGCTGACGGTTCCCACTGGAAGGGTCGCGCGCAGGGCATCCCAGGCATCGGCAGTTGGCAATAGTTTGCCTGTGATCGTCGAGGAAATATGCATGACGTGCGAGAAGCGTTCGATCTGCATGCACCGTTCGATCTTGACGGATCCCGCCTCGCAGACACGACCGAGATCGTTGCGTCCGAGGTCGACGAGCATCGTGTGCTCGGCTCGTTCCTTTTCATCTGCGAGAAGTTCGACTTCGAGCGCAGCATCCTCGGCGGGCGTGCGGCCGCGTCGTCGCGTGCCCGCAAGCGGGCGATTGATCACCTCTCCCGCGCGCGTCTTGCAGAGAATTTCTGGACTCGCCGCGATCAAGATGCAGTCGCTCGCTTGCAGATAGACCTGATAGGGACTCGGACTCACGATGCGCAGTGCGCGGTAGACATCAAATGGATCCGTGCAACTTTCGCGAGCGAACCGTTGACTCAACACAACTTGAAAGACGTCGCCGGCTGCGATGTACTCCTGCGCCGTGCGAACCGCCGCCTCGAACGACTCGCGGCTCATCGAACTCGCCGGCGGCGTCACTGGAGTCGCTGCATTGTTCAACTCAATTCGTCCCGCCGCGAGAGTTGTCGAGGGATCGGTGAGTCGCGACTCGAGTGCGTTGAGTGCGCGTTCGCCCGCCGCGTCGATTCCGTGTGGGTGAACTTCACCTGGCAGAAGCGCGACGATCAGAAAGAGTTCTTTCGTCGCGTGGTCGAAGACAACGACATCCCGATAGAGCGCGAGGTGCATGTCGGCGATCGAACGATCATCGCGCGGCGCCTTCGAGAGCGGCAGTTTTTCAGGCTCGAACCAGCGCACGGCGTCAAATCCGACGTAGCCAACCCATCCCCCTTGAAAGGTGTCGGGCACTGGACCGCGTGCGTCGATCCCCTGCCAGGTTTGCAATTCACGCGCAACGCTGAGTGGATCGTCGCGTGTGAGTGAGCGCTCGCTGTGGCTGCCATCAGCGGCCCGCTCGATGATGCGCACATTCTGAGCGCGTGCGATCACCTCAAGTGCAGGCTGTGCGCCCAGCATCGAGTAGCGCCCCACCGCCCCGCCTTGCTCGACCGATTCGAAAAGAAAACTCGCGGCCGTTCGCTCGTCGGGGGCGACGAGCCGGCGGTAGGCCAAGACTGGAGTCAATTGATCGCTCAGAAGTCGGCGCGAGAAAAGGATCACGGGTGGCTTCACCCGCGCAAGCGTATCGACTGGACTACCTCGCTTGCGTGCGAAATGATCGTCGCGCATCGGTGAGGGCGATGGCGATCGCATCGGCGACATCGGCGGGCGAGGGCGGCTTCGCGAGTCCACATTGAGCGGCGATCGCAAGTTGCATCTGGCGCTTTGTTGCTTGCCCGTTTCCGGCTACTGCACTCTTGATTGTCGCAGGGGCGAACTCAGAAATGGGACGCTGCGCGCGCGCAGCAGCTAGCAGCACAACCCCACGCGCATGCCCCATGATGATCGCAGTGCGCGGATGCTTGGCGTGGACAAAGATCTGTTCGACTGCGACCCGATCGGGCTTCAGCTCTTCGATCAACGCGCCAAGATCTGCGTCTAGTTCACACAACCGCTCTGCAACGCTCTTGCGCGCGGTCAACTTCAACACTCCCGCTTCGATGATTCGAGGCATTCCTCCAGTGAATTCGACGCACCCGTAGCCCGTTCGAAGCAGACCAGGATCGATCCCAAGAAATCTCACGCCGATGCCGCCAATTGCGTGCGGCCCCCGAGTTGATCGACGACGAGTAGCCCATCGCTGAGTCGAATGATGCGTTGCGATCGCTCCGACACGCGCTCATCGTGGGTGACCAGTACGACCGTCAGTCCCTGCGCGTGCAGTGCATCAATCACATCGAGAATCGCGACGCCCGTTGCTGAGTCGAGGTTTCCCGTCGGCTCATCCGCCATCAGAACTGCTGGATTCGAGACGAGGGCACGGGCAATCGCAGTGCGCTGTTGCTGACCACCAGATAGTTCGCTTGGACGGTGCCGGATGCGATCAGTGAGTCCAACAATCTCGATCTTTTCGAGCGCGCGCTGTCGCCGCTCGCGGCGCGGCACCCCCTGATAGAGCAGCGGCACCTCGACATTCTCAAGCACCGTGAGTTCAGAGATCAAGTTGAATGCTTGAAAGACAAATCCGATGCGCCGACCGCGGATGTGTGAGAGTCGCTCGTCATCGATCGTCGCGACATCCACTCCATCGAGTTTGTAACTCCCCGCAGTCGGTCGATCGAGGCATCCCAAAATGTTCATCAGCGTGCTCTTCCCAGAACCCGACGCCCCCATGATCGCGATGTATTGACCGCTGGGAATCGCGAGATCGATTCCACGAAGTGCGTCAACCATGAATGACCCATCGGGATGGTTGTATCGGCGGCGAATTCCAACTAATTCAGCCGCTAACTCTCGGTGCATCACGCAATCCTAGCGCGGCGGTGCGACGATTGGACGGATGATCAATTCGACGTCGGTGCCCTCAGGCGGAATTTGTTGTGTGTATGCCTCCCAGAGTGCCGGCGCAACCTCAACACGATCGGGGATGACATCGGCCAATGCAATCACCTCATCGCCAAAGGTGACGAGACCAACGACTGATCCTGTGTGGTCAGCGACGTAATGTTCGCCAGGTCCCAGCGAGGGGGGATTTGGACGCACGTGCGATCCAGCGAATACAAAACGATCGCGGGAAAATGCAATCGACTCGCCGGATGGTGATTCACTTCGAAGCCAATCGCTCACTGGAACTTCGATAAGTGCTCCATCGCGCGTGTATCGCACGAGCACATCGAGGCGTGATCCCGTGGGAGGTTTCAGTTCAAATGCCGAGACTCCATCGTTCTCTGGAGAAGATTCCTGCCATGTTCCCGGAGAGCCCGGCTCACATCCCAGGGCGAGAAGCGCGGCATGAATGATGCGCGGCGCGACTTCGACAACGAGCAACGACTCATGCTCACGCGTTCCTGCTTTGCAGACAATTTGTTCCATCCACCCGATGCGTGCCGCGACCTGTGCACGGATAATCACTTCGTTTCTGGTGCGATTCACTCGTATTCCAGGGGCGAGGTCGATGAACTCTTCGCGCGTGATGGTGCGTTTCGCCTGCGGGTGAGGCGACTCGCGAGGCAAAGCCGCGCAACGAATCGCTGCGATTGTCGCTAATGCCGCACAAAATACCCACACGCCGCGAGCGAGACGAGTCATACAGTCAGTGCGCGATGAAAAATGATTCACTCAAAAATAAAAAAAGGCCCAGCGGAGGCAAGCCTCACGCCGAGCCCTTCCGGGGGCTTGGTAATGACCAAACAATAGTTTGCCGTCAATGTAAAGTCAACTTCTCTATCATCAGAATTCGTCGCAACGCTGCCCGCTCGGAACCCTGCCATGACGCTTACCGATCCAGTTTCGCCAGTTTCGACCACTCTGACGCGCGCCGTACGCGTGTTTGTCGAACCAACGAGCCGCGCAGATGGCAAGGCGCCGGCGGCGCACAACACCTACGCAGGGTTCCCCTCAAGCGACAATTTTGGCGCTTGGTACGAGTTTGAGGTCAGCGTTCACGGCGTGCCTGAACGCAGTAGCGGGTATCTCGCAACTCTTGCGGAGTTAGACGCTTCTGTGCGCAATGGCGTCACCGAGATTTTGCGAACGGCTCTCTTTTCAAACGCATCTGCCCCGCGGCCTTCACCCGCGGTGTTGATGTTGACCATGGCCAATGAAGTCAAGCTAATTCTCGCCCATCGTCTCGAGTCACTCACCTGGAACCTATCCCCCTTTCACACCTATATATGGGATCGCACCATGCCGCAACAAATCACCCTCACAGCCGTCTTTGAGTTTGCGGCGTCACACCGCCTCAATGATCCCACTCGCACACCGGCTCAGAATCAAGCCTTTTTTGGCAAATGCAATAAGTTGAATGGTCATGGTCACAACTACCACCTCGAGGTCTCGGTTGCCGTTCCAATGGCAGGGCAGTTTGGGATGGGTTCTCTCGAAAAAGTCGTCGACGAGAACGTGATTGAACGCTTTGATCACATGAATCTCAACATCGACTGCCCCGAGTTTCACTCGATGAATCCATCCGTCGAACACATCGCCGCCGTCTGCTTCGATCTGTTGAAGGCTCCCTTTTCAGAGCGCGGGGTCGAACTGCGCACGGTGCGCCTCTGGGAGACCTCAAAGACCTCGGCAACCGTTGAAGCTGAATCACCGACTATATTGGGTTGATGGCACGCCTCATCAAGTTCGACGCTCAACGACCGATCAAACTCGACCCTCAAGAGAAGGCCGTGTTCATTTGCGCCTGTGGACTTTCAAAGAACTTTCCGCTCTGCGATGGACATCACAAACAGAGTCTCGTTGAAAAACCTGGTTGCACCTACGTCTACGACGCGCAGAGTGAAAACCCGCGCGAAGTGACTGAACCTCTCCCGGTCGACTGATTCGAGAATTCGATTACACCAAGTCGTCTTCGCCGAGCAGTGTGAAGCGCTTGCGCAAGAGAATCTGTCCCGCGAGATAACAATCGTCGACCGCAAGCGCGACGCAAGGATCGCCTTGTGAGCGCATCAGCACGGGATAGACAAAGCGAATGTTCAACTCTGCGCCGAGCAAGTAAAGACAAAGCTTGGTGAGCGATTGATCGTGCCCGATCTGCACCACGATGAGATCTAGTTCGCTAAAGGTGTAGCTTCTCTTGCGCAAGAGGTGCCGGGCCGCATCGGCATTACTAAAAATCATCCGCACGACGGCGTGGTCACTCGAGTCCATCACGCTGAGCGCGGCGACGGTGACGGTCGAATCATCTTCGAAGAGCTTGAGCAACTCGAGTAACTTCCCCACTTTATTGTCAAGAAAGACCGCAAATTGTCGCACGGACGGCGGCGAATAGCCTTGTTCGGTTGGAGTCGGAATCAGGCTCAAGAGTCGTCTCGCACGCGGCGGCGAGTATAGCCCTTGCAAGCGCGTCGGTTGCGCCATGGCGTGCAGTACTGTGCCACGCAGGACGATCGCATCAATGCTCACACTCACCCTTCGCGGCTTTGTTCTAGTGCCTCTACTCGTGCTCGCGCTCACTTGCTTCGCCCGCCCACTGTCAGCGCCGCAGTCAAGCCACTTCGATGCCGAGTTTTCGTCGCTCGCAGACGACTACCAGATATGGCGTGATTTCAGTTTTCCTGAGTCTGCCATCGCGCGAGGACGACCCACCTCACCAGATCGCATCACGGTGGCTGGAATGCGCGGCGCACTCACTCGACATACCGAGATTGAAGGTTTTCTTGAACGCGTCATCGCGATCAATCGCGCAACCCTCACTGCCGAGAACCAACTGGACTACGACCTCTTGCGACGCGACTTGCAAAACGCGTTTGATGCGTTTCAGTTCAAGCGTTGGATGATGCCGGTGGGACAGCGCGGCGGCCCGCAGCAAGATCTCCCCCAGTTTGATCAGAGCGTGCCATTTCGAGTTGCGCAGGATTTCGAGAATTACGTCAAGCGCATGATGCTCTTGGCGGCCGCAGTGCGCGACACACAAGCGATGATGGCGGAGGCACTCAGCGAGGGGCTCGTCCCTCCAGCGCCCGTGCTCGAGGGAGTGCTTGCCCAGTTTGATGCAGTCGAGCGCGGCAATCTCGCCGAACTCGAAGCGCCGCTCGCCAAGATGCCCGATTCGATTTCGAAAGAACAACAGGCCGTGTTGCGCAGTCAGGCGCGTGAGGCGCGGTTGGATGCGCTCTTGGCACTCAGCGAGATGCGCACTTGGCTCGCCGCCCAGTACATCCCCAAGGCACCGGCGTCGGTGAGTGCGCGCGATCAATTTATGGGAGCGGCCTACTACGCCTTTGAACTCAAACGATTCACGACGACCAATCTCACGCCAGCGCAAATCAACACAATTGGCAAAGAAGAAGTTGCCCGCATCCGCACAGAGATGCTCGAGGTCATCCCCCGTACCGACTGGTACACAACCGATCCGACCCGCGCCGCGTTGAGTGGCGACGAACTTCTCGCAGAGTTCATCACATACTTGCGCACCGACCCGCGCTTCTATCACGCATCGGCAGAGGCACTACTCACTGGATACCGCGACATCTGCAAGCGCATCGACGCACAGTTACCTGAGTACTTCGGAATCTTGCCGCGGCTGCCCTATGGAGTTCGTGAGATTCCGCGGTTCATGGCTCCCTCACAAACGACCGCGTACTACATGCCCGGCAGCATCAAGGCCGGTTTGCCGGGATGGTTCTACGCCAACACATTCGCGCTCGACCAACGACCGACCTACGAGATGATTCCACTCTCACTGCATGAGGCGGTGCCTGGCCACCACTTGCAGATTGCGCTCGCGCTCGAGATCGAAGGAGTGCGCGAGTTTCGTCGCGACGTCGATTCAACTGCATTCGTCGAAGGATGGGCGCTCTACGCAGAGCGATTGGGAATCCCGATGGGACTCTACGAAAACCCGTACGACGACTTTGGACGGCTGCTCTATGAGATGTGGCGCTCGTGCCGACTCGTCGTTGACACGGGCATCCATGCCTTTGGGATGAGTCGCAGCGATGCGATCGCATACATGATGAACAACACCGCGCTATCGCAACTCAACATCGAACGCGAAATCGATCGATACATCGGATGGCCTGGGCAAGCCTGCGCGTACAAGATTGGCGAGATAGAGATTCGGCGCATTCGCGCCGAGTGCGAGACCCGACTCGGCACAGAATTTGACCTGCGTGCCTTTCACGATCATCTCCTGGGCGCAGGGCCACTTCCCCTTGACGTCTTGCGCACACGAATGACCGCTTGGTGCGACGCGCGACTATTGCAGCCAGGGGTTGCTGACCCGCTCGGTGCCAATGGTGGTTGATGCACCATGCCCAGGATGCACGACGAAATCATCGGGTAACGCAAGCAGTTTGCCCCGAATCGAATCGAGCAGCAAAGCACCATCGCCCGACGCGAAATCTGATCGCCCGATCGATCCTGCAAAGAGTGTGTCTCCTGCGATCACAACTTTCGCCGCATCGCAGACGAAACTCACCGATCCAGGACTGTGACCCGGGGTGTGCACGACCCGCCACTTGGTTGCACCAAGACTGAGCACCTCGCCATCTTTCAATTCGTGCGTCGGTGCCCGCACTGACACTGGTGCGACATCTGCGAATGCCGAGAGATTCAGTTGTGGATCGCCAAACCACTCCCGCTCGAGCGGGTGGGCGTAACGCGGACACTCCCCCACCGCGGCGACCACTTCTTCCAGACCCATTATGTGATCGAGATGCGCATGCGTGAAGAGGATCGCTTGCACAGTGATGGCTTGTGCGCGCAAGGCTTCGAGCAGCGGCGCAGGATGATCGCCAGTGTCGATGATCCATCCTGGGCGAATCGGATCGTCATCAATCCAGATGAGCCAGCAATTCGTCTGCCATGCGCCGAGGGGAAATCCTTTGATGCGTAGTTTCGCCACGGGGAGAACATAGCCGCTACTCTCTCAACCATGCTCAAGCGACGTGTCGAAGAGGTGAATCCTGTCGCAGTCACGATGGCTGGCGCCAGCGGCGTTTCGATGCGCTTGATGGTCGGACGCGCCGATGCGGCGCCAACTTTTGCGATGCGCCACTACACCGTGGCACCGGGAGGAATGACCCCCCGCCATCAGCACAACTACGAGCATGAGGTCATCATCACGGGCGGCCAGGCGCGTGTTGAGTACGACGGGACATTTCACGAGTGCAAGGCGGGTGACATTCTGCTCATCTCCCCAAACCACATCCATCAACTCGTCAATAGCTCGGCGAGCGACCTGACGTTTTTCTGTTTCGTGCCAGTGACGTTTGATTGTGGTCAACCGACTCCCGGCAGTTGAGTGCCTTGATGATGACACGCCTGCCAACGATCTTTCGTTTCAATGGGATTGCCCCCTGCGCACTCGCCGCAATTGCGTTCGCCTTCGCCTCGGGTTGTGACACCATTGTATCGGACTTTCGCTCGATGGGCGATGTGCTGACGCCGCCCTCACCGCAAGAAGCGGCTCAGTGGGCGGTCGATACGACCGATGCAGAAAACATGCGCCGCGGCGTTGCGCTGCTGGGCACCTCATCGTTCGGCGGCGTCGACGCGTACGTCAAGCTCTACCGCTTCTATGTGAAAGACATGCGCGATCCGCTCGTGCAAGCGGCAGCGATCGCAGCGCTGGCGCGATTTGGAAATCCCGAAGATGCAGTACTCATCTCGCAGCGACTATTGAGTTCGTTCGCGCATGTGCGACTCGCGGCGGCACTCGGCTTGCAACGGCTTCACAACGCCTCGGTCACTGAGGCGATGTGGCGCAAGTTGGAAGACGAATCGGAAGAGCAAGAGACGCGGGTCGAACTCGCCATCGCGCTGGGGCAGTATCCACAGGATGACGTCTTTCAGGCGCTGGTCGCGGCGCTCGATCACTCTGAACTGACGGTGAATCTCGCCGCGCTCGACAGTCTGCGCATGATGACTGGCAACGACCTTGGCATCAGCCGCGCGCGGTGGCTTTCGTGGTATTGGACAACACCGGTCGAGAATCGATTTGTGGCAGAAAACGTCTACCTCTATCCGACCTACCAACGCCACATGGTCTTCTGGGATTACGTTGTCTTCTGGGATATTCCAAAGTGGGAGAGTCCGAGCATTCCCACTGGGCTCAACGATGGTGGCGCCCGCGGTACCTATGAGGCGCCGATTGTTCCCGCTGTTCAAGCACCCACGGGATGACGTTGGATTCAAAATCTGCCGATGCTGTTGAAGATGCGGCTGCGCGCGTGCGCCAGCGCGGTGAAGCCGCGACGGCTGTCAGTCCCGACGATCCAATGGATGCGACGATCGCATTCTCAGAAGCAGAGCGTGCGCTCGACGGCACGATTCGCAGTGGCAAACTCGCGGGACGTTCGATGTGGTCGGCGATCTGGTTGTTGGCTATCCCAGTGCTTCTGCAGCAACTCGTCGCTGCATGTGTTGGACTCGTCGACAAGATGATCGCTGGCAGTCTGCCAGGCGCGACGGTGGTTGCCGCTCTCGACGGCATCGGCATCGGTTCGTACGTGGCATGGTTCATCGGTATCGCACTCGCCGGTTTGGGGGTCGGAGCGCAAGCGGTCATTGCTCGGGCGATGGGAGCGGGGAATCCAGAAGAAGGTGAGAGCGCCTGCGGACAATCGCTCACCTTCAGTCTGCTGTGGGGGGCATTGATTGGCGCAGCGCTCTGGTTTGCAGTCGTTCCACTTGCCGAACTTGCTGGATTGCACGGCGCTTCTGCGGAGTTCTGCATCCAGTTCGTACGCGTGCTCGCCGTGGCAATGCCAGCAACCGGGATCATGACGGTTGGATCGATGTGCCTGCATGGCGCCGGAGAAACTTGGATTCCGGCGTGGATCGCAGTCGCAGTCAACATCGTCAATGTGATCGCATCGTGGGTGCTTTCGGGAGCGCAGTATGACGCGGGATGGGTCGTAGTGCCAAACGTGTTGGGCATTGATGGGGCAACGTGGGGCGTCTATGGCATCGCCGTTGGCACCGCGCTCTCATACGTAGTTGGTACCCTGCTCACTCTGCGCGCACTTCACCGCGGCGCGCGCGACTTTCACCCCCGTCTCAGGCACTTGCGCCCGACCGCAGCGATGATGTGGCGAGTCGCCCGCATCGGAGTGCCAAACTTCGCGGAAGGCATCGCCCTCTGGGGAGTCAATCTCTTTGTGATGATCTTCATCGGAACCATCGCGCGTGACCGCATCGCGCAAGGAAATCCTGGCGATGGACTCATCGGAGCGCACATGATTGCCGTGCAGTGGGAATCCTTTTCATTCCTGCCTGGATTTGCGATGGGCATTGCGGCGGGGGCACTCGCGGGTCAATACATGGGCGCTGGAAATGTCGTCAACGCGCGCAAGGCAATCAATGCCTGCACGATTGTTGGATGCGTGATCATGGGTCTGCTTGGCATCGCCTTCATGACGCTGGGCGAACCTCTGACGCGCATCATTAGCCGCGAAGAGATTCACCTGCGCGAAGTGCCGCCGATTCTCTTTACCTGCGGCACGATTCAAGTCTTTTTCGCGCTGACGATGGTGATTCGCGATGGACTGCGCGGAGTCGGCGACACCGCGGCGTGCTTAGGGATCACCATCGTGAGCAGTTACTTCATTCGATTGCCACTGGCCTGGGCTCTGGGAGTGTGGATGGGCTATGGACTGCTGGGCATTTGGATCGCCCTCTGCGCAGAACTCGTGGTGCGCGGACTGTTGTTTCTCGCGCGACTTCGCTCAGGGCGCTGGGAGCAATTGCGAGTCTGAGTTAGGCGCATCGCTAGGCACGAGCGAGACGTCGGCTGCAGCGGCCCCCTGAGCCGATGGAAGTGTTGACGCGGGAGTCCCTCCAGAGAGTGTCACCCCGGTTGTGAGCGCCAAAATGAAAAATGCGCCAACGATCGCAAGCAGTCCTAGTGATGGAACCAACACCGCCAACGCGGCGCGGTAGGCGGATACTTTCTGGGCACCAGCGAGGGCGCAGATGGCAACGACGAGCATCCACGCCGTGCTTAGCGCAGCAACGTAGACACCACAACACGGGATCGCAGCGAAGAGCATCGGTGCAGAGCAGAAGAGCAGCGCACTGGTTGTATGTCGCCATCCGTGGCGGGTCTCACCCGTCATTCGAAGCAGCAGATGCGCGCATCCACACCACGTAAGAATTAGCAATTGCAAGAGCGCAAGTCCAAGAGCGCCACCGAGCAGTGGCACGTAGGAGGTCATCGGCACTGCAGTTGAACCGCTCGTCGCGAGCTCAATGATGGTCATCACCGTAACTGGCACGAGTACGCACCCGGCCAGCGCCGTTGTGTTGCAGATGACCGAGTACAGCAGCGGCGCGGTGATCGTGAGGTTTGCGGGCAGAGAAGATCCCAGTTTGGCTGGATACAATAACGACTGCTTCGTCGTCTGGCGAAATGCCCGCCAACGACCGATGCGCGCGCGCTGCATCCACGGATGCCGATCTTCCATCGCATCGTCGCGGTTGCTGCCCGGCGCGGGAAGTGCCCGCATCTGCGAGAGCATGATCTCTTGCTGGCAGCCGACGCAGGTGAAGTGACGCGGCGTTGGCAGTCCCGCGGCGTC
Organism: Phycisphaerales bacterium; assembly: GCA_009691705.1. Lineage (GTDB taxonomy): Bacteria > Planctomycetota > Phycisphaerae > Phycisphaerales > SM1A02 > F1-60-MAGs104. The sequence continues at coordinate 64,525 of SIAR01000005.1, read as the reverse complement.
GTTGCCACCGTATGCATGCTCGCAGTGCGGACAGAGAAACTGCGCCGCCCCGGCGCGAAAGCGAAACTGCTCGAACGACCAGCCGGTGCCGCATTCAGGGCAAGCCGCTGGAATGAGATTCCAGAGTTCGTAGTCGCACGTTTGACAGCGCATCAGTCTGTGGTTGAGATTTTTCGAATGCGGGCGACCGGAATCCCAAGTTGTTCGCGGTATTTCACGACCGTCCGGCGAGCGAGCGGAATGCCAGTTGCCTTCAACGCTTCGACGATCGCTTGGTCAGAGAGTGGGTCTGTCTTGTCTTCGGCAGCAATGATCTCACCGACCTTGGCCTTCACGGCGAGCCATGAAATGTCACTGCCCGAATCAGTCTCAGTGCCGCTCGCAAAGAGTTTGCGCAGTTCAAAACTTCCACGGGGAGTCTCGACCCATTTGCCGGCGACCGCACGACTGATCGTGCTGACATTCATCTTCATCTCGCGCGCGACTTCAGTCATCGGCAAGGGTTCGAGCGCAAATCCCCCCGTGTCGAGCCACTCGCGCTGCCGTGCGATCACAACATTCACAACGCGCAAGAGTGTCGCGCCGCGCTGTTCGATTGCATCAATGAACCAGCGCGCGCGGCGAATGCCATCATTCAGCAGCAACTTTGTCGCAGGGTCGGAGCGCTTTGCTTGCGCCAACTTCAGGTACTCCTCGCTCACGCGCAAGTTCGGAAGCACTCCGCTGGCGAGTCTGGCGGTGTACACGTCGGCCTCAGAGTCGTAATCGATGATCACATCAGGACGCACCACTGGCGAACTCTCAATCTTGAGCGCGCGCCCCGGGCAGGGATCGAGATGGCGTAGCACTTCGCGTGCCAGATCGAGTCGTTCGCTAGACCACTGCGTCTTGGCACGAATCACTGCGATTTTGCGCTGGGCAAGATCGGGCATGTACTGATTCACAAGAATGCGTGCATCTTGAAAGCGCGTCTCTGCAGGGTGTGCCGTCAGCGTCGCTTCGAGTTCTGTGAGCTGCAGAAGCAATGACTCAGTGAGATCTCGGGCGGCAACACCAGTGGGTTCAAGATGGGATTGCAAACGCGAAAGCGCTTCGGTGAGAAGCGAAAGCGTTGGCGCATCTGGCGAGGCTGCAGCGAGAGTTGCGGCGATCTCTTCGAGCGGTCGCACCAGAAAGCCATCTTCGCCGACAAACTCCAAGAGCGCCCGCCCCGCTTGCATGATCGGCTGCGCTGCGTCGCAGAGCGCCCACTGGCTCAGCAGTATCTCTTCAAGACTTTCACCTCGGGTTGGCAGACTCGCGAGTGCTGCTGCGCGCGGATCGAATTCGCCATCGCGCCGCGCCGCCTCGCGCCAAGTCTCACCCGACTCATCGTCACCCATCCGGTCGTGCCACTCCTGGGCGCGCTCAAAGCGATCGGCACCCGCTGGGGCTGGTCCAGCCGCTGTGGCTTGGTTGACTGCGTCTACGCCCGACGCTGCGTCTTCGGACGCTTGCGACTCAGATGGTTCGACCTGCTCAAGCGCGACGTTGGATTCGAGTTCGGCCTCAACGCGCTCTGCGAGCGCAGCCAGGGGCATTTGCAACAACTCCATCGATTGCAGAACTCGCGGCGCGAGTTTCATCTGCTGCCCAAGTCGCGCTTGGGGAAGCTGAGAGAGTTCGAAGCGCATAATCCAATCGTACAGGGTGCCCGCGGCGATCGTCAGAATTCAAAATGGTTGCCGCAGAGAAATCGCGTCGGCGAGTGCGGCGCGGTTAGCGAACTCGATCTGCGATCCACTTGGCAACCCGCGGGCGAGTCGGGTGACCTTGACTGCTTGCGCTTTGAGAATCTCAGCGAGATACAGACCCGTTGAATCACCCTCGAGATCAGGATTCAACGCCAGCACTATCTCTCGCACTTCGACGCCACGCGCGTTGCGACTCGCATCATTCACCCGCGCCAGAAGATCTGCTGCCGTGATGCTCTCTGGGCCGACTCCATCGAGTGGATCGAGTCGTCCCATCAGGACGTGGTAGAGCCCGCGGTAGCGTCCTGTTTGTTCGAGATTGATTAGGTCTTTGGGTTGCTCAACGACCATCACGATCGACCCGTCGCGACTCTCATCGGCGCAGATGTGACAGGGCGAACTATCGGCTGGATTCCAACAGACTGGGCAGTGGCGCACCGATTGCTTCACGCTCGTGATCGCATCCGCGAGCGCAAGCGCCTCCTCGCTCGACGACTTCAAGACCCAGAATGCAAGTCGCTGGGCGGTGCGTCCACCGATCCCAGGAAGCGTTGAGAAGGCTTGAATCAAGCGGTTCACGCTCTCGGGATAGGCACCACGTTGGTTCGACTCGCGCGCCATCACGCCGACTCCTCAACTTGCGGATTTTGCAGTTCATCAGCTGGCGTGGGTGTGGGCAGCGTGCGCGGCGTCACCCGCGCGATGGCAGCGTCGAGAATTCTCGCCGCTTCAATCACGAGTGGATGGCGCCGAATCGCGTCGGCATCCTGGGTCGAAGTTGTCCGCACAGGTTGCGCAGCAATGGGTGGTGGCGCAATGGGTGGTGGCGCAATGGGTGGTGGCGCAATGGGTGGTGGCGCAATGGGTGGTGGCGCAATGGGTGGTGGCGCAATGGGTGGTGGCGCAATGGGAACACTCGCCCGCGGTGAGTCATCTACTTTTTTTTTACAGTTGGCGCGTCGGATGGTGCCGCGAGCAGTGTCGCCGCTGCAACGAAGTGCTCCGCCATGCACAATCGAGCGATGACCGCGTCGAATAGCGCCCGCGGCACCGATGAACCACGAATGTTTCGTACGGCCCCGTCGCACAGCGTGATGAGGTGCACCAGCACTGGTGGATCGAGATGCTTGGCGTGTTCTGCGAGTCGCTCGCGTGCCTCAAGCGGAAGATCGACCATCGCGCTCTGCGCGCCACAGGTGCGAATCAGCAGTGCATCGCGCAATCGCGCTGCGATGGTGTCGAGGGCATGGTCGGGCGACATCCCCTGCTCGAGCAACTTCGCAGCTGCCTCAAGACCTGCCGGAGGATCGCCTTGTGCGATCGCCGCGACAAGCGACTCAAGTAACTCTTCGTCGGGCAATCCCAACACTTCACGCGCAAGTGCCACTGAGACATGACCCGGTGACGCCGAGACGAGTCGATCGAGCAGGCTGAGTCCATCCCGCATCGAACCGTTGGCGAGTCGAGCAACTTGCAAGATGACCGCTTCGTCCGCGCTGACTTTCTCGCCGGCGAGCACACTGCGCAAGTGGTCGGCGATCAGCGTGGTTGGAATCGATCGAAAATCGAATCGCTGGCAGCGACTCTGAATGGTCGCGGGAACTTTGTGCGGTTCGGTCGTACAGAGAATGAACTTCACATGCGCGGGAGGTTCTTCCATCGTCTTGAGCAGCGCGTTGAAGGCCGGCTGGGTGAGCATGTGCACTTCGTCAATGATGTAAATCTTGTATGGACTGCGCGCGGGAGCCATTCCAGCCCCGGCAATGAGATCGCGCGCATCGTCGACGCCGCGATTGCTCGCTCCGTCGATTTCAACGACATCGAGATCTTCGCCGCGCATGATCGACTGAGCGATCGCGTCGCGCTCCCCAAGAGAGTCCACGGCGTTGAGGGCACGGGCGAAAATGCGCGCCATCGAGGTCTTTCCCACCCCCCGCGTGCCGCAGAAGAGATAGGCGTGTGCCGTTCGCCCCATCGCGATTGCGCTGCGCAAAGTGTTGGCGATCGAATCTTGCCCGATGAGTTCAGCGAATGAACGCGATCGATAGCGGCGCGCGAAGACCTGGTAGGGCGCATTCAGCGCTTCTGCCGCGAACAAGTTCCCGTCCGAACTTGTGGCCAGCGGCGTTGCAGCGCTCGTGGTGGATGCGGGCGTCGTTTCGCTTGCGCGCGTTTTAGATGTTGCTTTGGTCGTCATAAAAAACAGGTCACGTGGAGGACGGCCAGGTAGCCAATGGCACGGGCGACGACGCTTATGGCTGCTGCCGTCAAGCCCTGACCAGGTTCACGAGCCGTCCGCCCAGCGGACCCGACCGTCCTCCTCATGACCGACGGTGATCTTAGCACCACTGCCTACACTCGTTGCGTGCCTGCTCTGCCCGATCAACAGCCCACGCAGCCGACGAGTGACTTGGGTCGACCGAAGTCGGCGCACAAGCCGATGCGGCGCGGTCGCGAGAGCCCGTTTCTGCTGCTCGCCGTGCGGCTGATCTTCATCATTATGCTTGTGGTGGTCACGACGGTCACCGTCGCGAGTTCTCGCAACGTCGAAGACTTTGGCCATCCCACCGTCATCGGTCTCATCATCGCCGGAGTCAGTATCGGATTGGTGGTGCTGCTGCTCGACCACCTCACTCCCGAGAAACGATTGACATCGGTCGCTGGTGTGTATCTAGGAATATGCCTCGGCCTCATCGCCGCCGTCGCCATCGGATCGCTCATCGATACGGTCGCGCGGGCGTGGGAAATCAGTAGCGGTCCTGCGCAACTCTATTTGGGTTTGTCGAAGCTCATATTGGGCATTGTGCTCTGCTACCTCTCGGTTTCGATCGTCTTGACCACCAAAGATGACTTTCGCCTCGTCATTCCTTATGTTGAGTTCAACAAGCAGCCCAGCGGACTTGCGGCAATTCTGCTCGATAGTTCGACGATTATCGATGGACGCATCGAGGCACTCGCCACGAGCCAGATTCTTGACGCGCCATTGGTCGTTCCAAAGTTTGTGCTCGATGAACTGCAACACCTTTGCGACAGCAGTGACAAGCACAAACGGGCAAAGGGACGGCGCGGACTCGACGTGATCTCCCGCATGCAAGAGAACTCTTCGATTGACTTGCGCATTGAGCCAATTGACCTCGATGGACGGGGAGTCGATCGCATGCTCGTTGAACTCGCCTCGCGCGAGCACATGCGCATCGCCACCAGCGACTCAGGATTGCAAAAGGTTGCAAACATCAGCGGCATCGTCACCATCAATCTGCATGCGATCTCTTTGGCACTGCAGCCGCAACTTTTCCCGGGCGAAATCGTCGCTGTCGAGATCACTCGGGTTGGCGAACAAGGCGGACAAGGCGTTGGACACCTAGCCGATGGAACGATGGTTGTGATCGACGGTGCTGCCGAGCTCGTGGGATCTCGTGCCGAGGGAGTCATCAACAACATTCTTCAGACCGCGGGCGGTCGAATCATCTTTGCGCGCGCTGAAGCGCATGCGCCAGGCACTAGTGAGTCGATGGCGGCGAAGGCAGTCGGGCAACCGCGCGAACCGATCCCAGAGAATGAACATGCGCGTCGCGAACCATCGCACGGAGGTCGCAATCCACGCCGCGGCTAGCGCGCGGCCCTTGCGAAGTCCAAACAATGTCAAATCCTCACGACTCATCCCCCCTCGAGTCCGTACCGCGCGACGAGCATGAATTGCTGCTTGTGGGCGGCGGCTACACAGCAACTATTGCGCTGCGCGAATTGCTCGCCGCTGCGGGGGGAATCACAATCACCTACTGCTCGCGGGCGAATGACGCGGTGGATGAGGCAATGCGCACCTGCCCGACGGTCATCCTGCTTGATCTTCGCGAGCCTGGGTTCGATCCGATCGCAACGCTCAACTCTCTAGCACGAAGCCCCGAGGTGGGTGCAGTGCCAGTCATCGTGGTTGTCTCTGCGGCAACCTGCGCAATACGTGAGGCGGCATTCGTGCACGGCGCGACTGATTTTATTGTCTATCCGGTGAGCACTGCCGAGTTGGTCGCCCGCGTGCGCGGACACTCGATGGGTTATCTCAACGTTGTGCGCAGAAATCGCAGCACCGCGGCATATGAGTCGCTGCAGTGTGAACTGCGCAGTGCGCATCGCGCGCTTGAGCAGCACAAGTTGCAACTCGCCAAGCAGAGCGACGCTCCTTCTGACCTCGAATGGCAACTCCGCGTGCGTGGTCTCTTGCAAGTTGGCATTGAACTCAACCAGATTCAAGATTTTCATACTCTGATGGATCGCATCCTCTCGGAGGCGCGCAACCTCGTTCGCACCGAGGCGGGCACGGTGTTCTTGCGTGAGGGTGACTTCCTGCGCTTCGCCTTCTTTCATAATCAGGCGATCGCGCAGCGCACGGGCACTGGTGATACCCCGCAAGTCTCGGCGTTTCGGCTGCCAATCACCGACCGAAGCCTGGCAGGATGGGTGTGCCTCACCGGTCAGCATCTGCACATTCCAGACTGCTATCAGATCGCTATCGGAAACCCTTATCGATTCGACTCGTCGTTCGATCAAGTCTTGGGATACCGCACCCGCGCGATGTTGGCGGTGCCTCTGAAGAGCCAAGCGGGCCACGTATTGGGTGTGATGGAGCTCATCAATCCCCTCAGCATCGACGGACTGCAGTCCACAACCTTTTCAGAATCAGACATCCGACTCGTGGAACACTTCGCAAGCGTCGCAGCAGTGGCAATCGAACGCGCGCGACTAACTGAGAGCACTGTGTTGCGAATGATTCGCATGGCAGAGCTCCGCGATCCTGCCGAGACTGGTCGACACGTCGAACGGGTCGCTGGATACTCGGCCTTGATCTTCGAGGAGTGGGCGCGGCGGCGAGGGCTCGAAGGTCCGGCGTTCGAACGGCAGCGCGATCGACTTCGAACCGCGGCAAAGTTGCACGATGTCGGAAAGATCGGCGTCTCAGATTTGATCTTGAAGAAGGTCGGAAAGCTCGAACCGCACGAGTTCGAAGAGATCAAACGTCACGCGCAAATCGGCGCAGATCTCTTTGGAGATTCGCCCTCAGACTTTGACGACGCCGCGCGTGAGGTTGCGTTGTTGCACCACGAGCGGTGGAATGGCCAGGGCTATCCAGGCATCGAAGAGGATGGAACTCGCCGTGGTCGACGCGGAGAAGAGACTCCACTTTTTGCCAGAATCGTCGGGCTTGCCGATGTGTTTGATGCGTTGGGTAGCCCCCGCTCATACAAAGAGGCTTGGCCAGAACATCGCGTGCTCGAACTGATCCAAGCGGAGTCTGCAGGACACTTCGACCCTGAGCTCGTCGACATTCTCTTTGCGCGCCTCGACGAGATTCGCAGCGTCCGCGATGGCAATCCAGATCTGCCTCCGAACGTGCGCGCGTAGTTGCAGCATGCTCTGCGCCTTGGCATTACTGATTGTGATCGCGCCCGAGCAACGCGCGCGATTTTCATTCACCGAAATCGCGATGGGGTGCGATGTGCGCATCGAACTCTTTGCTTCCTGCGAGCATGAAGCCGTGCAAGCGGCGCGACTGGCATTCGACAGGGTGCGCGCTCTTGACGAAACGCTCAGCGACTACCTGCAGAGCTCTGAAGTCAATCGGATACCCAGCGAAGCGGGCAGTTCGACGGTAATCAGCGCCGACCTCGCAGCGGCCATCAGCGAGTCACTGCGCGTCACGCGCGCAACCGATGGTGCGTTCGATCTCTCGGCGGGGGCACTGAGTCAACTCTGGCGCGATGCGCGGCGCCAGAAGTTGCTTCCAACTGACGAGGCCATTGCGGCGGCGCGCGCGCGGTGCGGATTTGCAGCGCTCACTTTGCAGCAAGATCCTCCACGGCTGACCTGTGCCATCGCAGACCTGCGGCTCGATTTCGGCGCCATCGGCAAAGGTTTTGCAGCACAGGCAGCGGTCGATTCGCTGAAGAGTCGCGGAGTGAACAGCGCGCTGTGCGCGGTCGCGGGAGACATCGCGTGTGGCGATCCCCCACCAGGCACTCTGGGATGGTCGATCGAGATCGCGAGCGAACTCGGTGACTCCGCCACTCACAGAGTTCTGTTGTGCAACCAGTCGATCTCGACGAGTGGTGATGCATCGCAGCACCTTGAGATGGGCGCCGAGCGTCACTCCCACATCTTTGACCCGCGCACTGGTCGCGCGGTGACACGGCGAATCGCGGCAACAGTGGTGAGTCGCAGTGGCGCAGTCGCCGACGCGCTCGCTACGGCACTCTGCGTTGAAGGAGAGGCGCTGCTCAACCAACAGGCGCGGCTCGTGGATGCGCTGGGAGGGTTCGAAGCCTACGTCATCGAACTGCGCGCGGATGCGAACGGCGCGCCCACCGCCGCGCGTATCACTGCGACGAAGGGATGGCACTCGCTCCAGGAATCGCCACCGGCGCCTGCTGCAACGGTCCAAACTGCAACGAAGGCGGCATCAGATTCATCGGATTCGCCAGCGCGTCATCCCAAGTGATCTCAGCGCCGCTGTACGCGGCCATCCGTCCCATGATGGCACTCATAGTGCTAGTTGCGACTTGGGTCGTCTCGTTGAGTGGCGTCGAATCGATGATCGCCTTCTGCAAATCGATGTGAACCTGCACATACGGATTGTTGTTTGGACCATTGAATGTCCATGATTTCTCGGCTGATTCTGCGGTGATTCGCGCTGAGCCGGAACTGAGTCGCGCGACTCCCGTTGAGCCATAGATCACCTCTTCAACCCGTCCCGCAGTGCCATCCTGTTGTCGTGCCATACTGAGTGCGAAGCGCGATCCCGTCGACCCGTCGACGCAGGCATACTCGTAGTCAACGGCGAAATGATCAAACACATGACCGAACGCTTTCGTGTCGGTGCGCACTTGACGACCACCGACTGCGATGCATCGAACGGGGTGCGATCCCATTGCCCAGTTTGCAATGTCAATGTTGTGCACATGCTGTTCAACTATGTGATCACCGGAGAGCCAGGTGTGATAGAGCCAGTTGCGAATCTGATTCTCGACATCGCTACGCGCCGCATCGGGAGCAACGTTCCAGAGCGATCCCATGTTCCAGAAGACGCGCGCCGCGACGACGCGACCGATCGCCCCCTCTTTTATGCGCTGCATCGCCTCGAGATAGGACCACTCGTGTCGGCGCTGCGTGCCAGCAGCGACTCGCAATCCCTTCGCATCGGCCTCTGCCGAGGTGGCGAGCATCGTTCGAATTCCTGTTGGATCGACCGCAACTGGTTTCTCGACGAACGCGTTTCTACCCGCCGCGATCGCCGCCGCAAAATGGATCGGACGAAACCCTGGAGGCGTCGCCAAGATCACATAGTCGCACGGCACAGCGATCACTCCCTGATAAGCGTCAAACCCCGTGAAACACTGGGAAGCAGCGACAGTGGCACGGTCGCCGAATCCTGCGAGTTGGGTCTGTGCCTTGGTGATGCGGTCGGCAAAGAGATCACCCAACGCAACGATGCGCACAGCAGTCGACGCTTCGAGGGCATTGCCGGCCGCCCCCGTGCCGCGCCCGCCGCAACCGATCACGCCCACCCGAATCTCTCGTCGTCCACGCGCAGCGACGGTGCGCGCGCCGCTGGCGTTTGGCGAGAAGACTCCCATCGCACTCGCCGCAGCGATGGTTGCGGCAGTCGCCTTCACAAATGAGCGTCGATCGATTGGTCGCGTCATGATGCCGCAGATCCAGTCGGTGCGCTGCCTGGATGTGGAACTTTTCCAACGGGCAGCGGATCTGCCAGCGATGCCGGCGTGAGACTCTCGCTGCCAGTCGCGGCTTCCTCCCACGTCACTTGGCGACCGGTGTATGCAGACATCCGTCCCATGATCGCCATCAAGCATGAGTCGGCCATGAACTCTCCCTCGTTGATCGACCGTCCATCACGAATCGATTTGAAGAGCGTGTCATGTTCAACCTGATACATGTTTGGCGTCGGTCCATCTTTGGGATACGCCCAGAGCGTCTGGCCTGAATAATCCTTGATCCAGTGTGTTGGAGCCCACCCGTTGATCCATCCATAACCCTTCGTGCCAGTGATCCAGTCGGTGTTGTCGTTGTAACAGTTGGGTTGTTGCCGCGCGATCATCGTCGCGCGCGGTCCATGCTCGTATTCATATACCACGGTGAAATTGTCGTAAATATCGCCGAATTCCGGCTTGTCTTCGCGACAGAAACGGCTTCCCAGCGCTGTGCATTTCACAGGATGGCGCCCCCCCATCACCCAGTTGATCTTGTCGATCGAGTGCACCGCTTGTTCGACAAGATGATCACCAGAGAGCCAGTTGAAGTGTTGCCAGTTTCGCAGTTGAAAATCGAAGTCACTCCATCCCGGTTGACGGGGGCGCGTTCCTAAAGGTGATGTGAGATAGGTCGCGGTGATGCCGACAACTTCACCAAGTCGCCCTCCGTGAATCTCACCAACCATCGCGCGCTCGGGGCTCGAACTTCGCCAGCAGAAACCGCTCACGAGCGAGAGGTTTTTCTCGCGCGCCATCCTGACGCTCTCACGCACCGATTGGTATCCAACCGAATCGACGCAGACGGGCTTCTCACAGAAAATGTTCTTGCCAGCAGCGACGGCCTTTGCCAACTGGGCAGGACGAAACGAGGGGGTCGAACAGAGCAACACGACATCGACAAGAGGCAACACTTGGTCTATCGCGTCGACTCCGATGAACTGCCGCTCTGCTGCGACTTGCACGCGGTCGCTGCTCTCGCTCTTGCCGAGGCTCGCAAGACTGCTGTCGAGTCGGTCTCGAAAAGCATCGGCCATCGCCCAGATCACGACACCCTTATCGGCAGCAAGCGCCTGCGCCGCGGCACCTGTTCCGCGACCTCCGCAGCCGATGAGTCCCACTCTGATGCGGTCATCGTGCCGAGCGGGCGCGCCGCCGAGCGTGGGATTAAGAAGTGCGGCTCCCCCCGCAATTGCCGCAGATTTTACGAATGTTCGGCGAGAGGAATGGGCGTTGTCCACTGTGTTACTCCTATTGGTGGCTGTGGCGGTGGCGGGGCTGGTGGTGGTGGCGGGGCTGGTGGTGGTGGCGGGGCTTCTTCGCAGACGACTCGAAAGCCGATCCATCCCGCGTCTGCAAGCCACCAGATGCTGCGCGGAAGTTGTGGATCAGTCAGATTCCAGTTGGTGGTGTCGTGTTCGAGCGCAGTGCAGGAGAGCTCCGCACGCTCCTCGCGGTACGAACCTCCGACAACCGCGCCAGTTCCATCTGGCATAACGCACCACTCGGCAAGATTTCCGTAGAGGTCGTGGAGTCCCTGCGCGTCAGGTTTCTTCGATCCGACTTTGTGCGTTGCTCCAGCGCTGTTCTCGTTGAACCACGCATGGTTCTCGAGCGAAGCCGCATCGACTTTCGAATTCTCACACGCGAGCGTCCACTCAGCATTGGTCGGTAGGCGATAAGTCTTGCCTGTCTTCGCTGAGAGCCAGAGACAGAACGCCTTTGCGTTGTGAAAACTCACTGAGTTTGCCGGCCACCCCGCGTGCCCAAAGCCGCGATCGATCGCGATGTATGGTTTCGTCGGACGCGTCACCGCATCTGCACTCGCCGGATCACTCTTGCCATCCTTTGTGTCGAAGCCGTAAATGCAGACATCGAGCACTTCCCATGGAATCTCGGTGCGACTCATCCAGATTGCTGGAGCGTCTTTCGCCGAGGCGATGCGACGCATGTCGATCGAGAGTGCAGTGCCCTTGATGGACTCGCCAAACGAATCCACCGCGGACTTAGGGTTTCTCTCGGCGGCACCCGAAGCAATGGCGACTAGGAGAAGGGTCGAAATTAACATCTTGTTCTCGCGGTTACGCGCCATTTCAGTTGGCGAGTCTAGCCACCGCGCCCGTCACGAAGTGAACTAGCACTGCCCCACTGCGGTGAAAATCGACGGTTGAACGGCACAATCTCACCGCGGTAAGGGGTTTCGTGTCGCGTCGATCTCAACCCCAGTCAGAGAGCAGCGCCGCAAGATCAGCGCCGCCGACCGTGCCATCTCCAGTGATATCTGCAGAGCCTGCACTGCCCCACTGTGAGAGCATCACTGCGAGGTCTGATCCGTTGACGATGCCGTCGCCATTGAGATCGGCGGGACGGCTCACAGTGCAATTGAATCCGATGAGGCGCACGTCATCAACGCCCGCTTCGACCAGGCTGCCCGAATCGAGATCGCGCGCTTGAAATCGCAACTTCATCGACGTGGTTGGCGTCATGAAGTCTGCGATGCGAACACGTTTCTCAGTCCACACAGCCGGACTCGCCGTCACGAGATCGACCTGTGTCCAGGAAGTTCCCCCGTTGTTCGAGAGCAAGATTGGCATCGAATCTAGACCTGGCGCTCCGCCGAGGTTGTTCGAATACCAGACGTAACAAGAGAAAACTGGATCGGCAATCACAGTTGCATTGATTGTTGGAGAGGTGAGCGTCGTTGTTCCACCATCGACATCGGCCGCCCCCGCTGAGCCACCGACCACACCCAAGCCGGTGATCCATGCCGCGACACCCGCGACCGTGTTGTCAGATTCGGGCTGTGCGGTTGTTCCAACTGGATCGCCTCTCTCCCAGATTCCACTCGTGGCGTTGTCGCCGGTCGTTCCGACGGTCCATCCCGCCGTTCCAACTTCCATTGAATCGGTGTAGTCGACAATCTCACCATAGTTCACCGATGCCGTTCGAAGTCCACTCACCGGATCGCGCACGATCGTTCCACCAGTCAGCGTGAACTCAACAGCAAATCCCACCGTCGATGGACACGCGAGCGCCGGGAAGGCTGCCTTCCACGCTCCCGCGCCTGTGACTTGCAATGGCACCGTCTGATTCGTTGCACCACCAGTGTTGAAAACCAACTTTGCACCGCCAGCCGCGATCGTCTGACCCGCTCCGAGCGTTGTTGTGACGTTGAACGATCCGCCGGAAGGAGTGACCGTTGTGGGAATCCCCTGCGGATATGCAATGGTCAATGGCGCTGCGCCAACAGTCCAAACAAAGAGCCCGCGCTGGATGTCGCTGCCAATGACCGTGCCACTTGGAAAGTATGGATAGTTGCTCCACAATCCCGCGTATCCCGTTGCGTTTTCAGTTGGGTAGGTGTCGAACCACGCCCGCTCAGATGGCGACGTGCGATTAGTGATGTCGTAGATGCGCAAGCCACTCTTGTAATTGCTCGCGAAGAGGTCGTTGCCCTTGATGTAGAGATTGTGATCGACTGAGACTTGCCCATTCGAATAAGTGCCGGCAAGAAACGGCGCGGCGAGATTCTGAATGTCGATGATTTTGGTCTGGCAGAGCACGCCGAAGTTTGCCTCGTCAATCTCGTCGTTGATGTAAAAATATTTGTAGTCAGGTGAAATCCATCCCTGATGGCAATATGCAGCGTTGGGATAGGTCGCGCGACCAATGACGACGATGTTTGCTTTGTCGGTGATGTCGAGAATGTCAAGACCCGTTTCAGTCTGCCCGCCATTGAGTCCGCCGCACGCCAGTAAGATTTCGCGCCCCGCGTATGGACCGGTCGGCCAGGTGAAGACGGCACCATCGTGCGTGTACTTCGCACTCCACGCGCCAACGTAGGTCGGAACTGCGGGATTGGCCAGGCTGTAGCAACGCACGCCACTGGATCCTCCACCCATTCGGTAGAGAAAGCCCGTCGCTTCGTTGATGATCATTGTGTGCGATGACGCGACACCACCCGTTGTGACTGTTCCCAAATCGGTGATCATGCCGCTGTCAATCTGCGCAAGGTCAAACACCTGGATGCCGCCGCCGCCTTCGCTCACCGCATAGCAGTAGTTCTGGTAGGTCTTCATGTTGCGCCAGAGACTGTCGCTCGCGCTCGCTGGTCGAGGCATGAACTTTGTCAGCACCGATGCCGAGGGAACTGTGATCTCAACGAATGCAGTTCCGTTGCTCATGCCAAGAATCGCATACTCGCGACCGCTTGCACTGACATATCCCCACGCATCACTCGCGCTGGTGGCTGCCGCACTGATGGCGGTGAATGGAAGCCACGCCTGCAGGTTCACCCCCGAATACTGAAATGTTCCTCCAGCGACTCCGCCATCGCTTGCCCTCCAAATCGGACCGAAGAATGGTGGCTCTTGATTCTGCTCTTTGGGATCATCCTCGTGGGCGATGACGAGGCCGGTGAATGAACAGGTCAGAACGAGCGCGCCAATAAAGGAGAATATCTTCACCCTTTCACTCTACAACGGTCGCGAGCCAATTCCACTCGCAGTCGGGCGAGATCTGGCGATTTCCTCGCGTCAATTCCAGGGATTGATCGTCCACTGAATCGGCGGATCGTCCCCATCGAGGGTCTTGAGGAAGGCGAGCAAGCCTGCGATTTCGTCCGGCGAGAGATCGGTCTTTCGCAGCACTGATTCGCGGTGGTGATCCATCGTGACCGCCCCCTCAAGCGTGCTATAAAAGTGCAAGACCTCTGGCAGTGTTGCAAATTGCCCTTGGTGAAAATACGGGCTTGTTTTGCCGATATTTCGAAGGGTTGGCGTGCGAAATGCCCCCCACTGATCGGACCGCGCGACGAGGGCTTCGACGATTTTGGCCTGCTCGCCTTGGGCGGCATCCGAGTGCGCACCGCTTGAGCGATAGCGGTTCGACTGCAGTTTTGCGATCGCGCCAAATCGCGCTGAATCTGCGATGAGATCGTTGCGCGGAGCGGCGCCGAGCGCGTGAAACTCACCGTCGCTGAGCAGCGGTCCAACATGACATTTCCAACACTCGCCGCGGCTTGTGAATGTTGCGAGTCCCTGTTGCGCCGCGGCTGAAAACCCGCCAAGAGTCACCCCCGCGAGATCGCTTGGTGCCCCCACCTGCTTCCATCGCTCGACCCACCGATCGAAAGGGCTCCGTCCTGTGACAAGTTTTCGCTCGTACGCCGCTATCGCCTTGCCGAGATTCGCGACAATTGTTTCGCTCTGACTTTCTGTGAGTGGCGGTTGAGGCAGCAGTCCAAAGACTTTTTCGTACTGATTGCAGAGGATCGGTTCGCCTCGCACGCGATCGATGATGTGCTCATACGAACTTCCCATCTCGCGAGGATGCAACATAGGACCGTGCGCTTGACTCCAGAGCGAATCGAATTGACCATCCCAGTTGAACCACTGCTGATGCGCGCAGTCCAAGAGCGAAAGCGTATTGCGCACACCCTGCGAGAGCCCGAGATTGAGCGCGAGCCCATCGGTAAAACCGCGCTCTGGTAGGTGGCATGTCGCACATGAAATCTCCCCATTCCTCGAGAGGTTTGGATCGAAAAACAGAGCATGTCCCAGCCCGGCCGCCCCGGCATCGTCTGCGTAGCGATTCGTTGGATCGAGCGGCGGTGCGCCAGGGAATCCCATCTCTTTGATGAGGTTGACCTGCGAATTCGTCAACTGCACGGACGGCTCACACGCGCACAGAAATGCGAGCGTGACGATTATGGAAGTGCGATGTTCCACTGCGCGCGCTCCACGGTAGTTCCATCGTCGATGTCGATATCGACCTCCCAACGACCAGACATATGGAAGAGCATCCCCTGGGCGGTGCCCAGCGCAGCGCCACCTTGCCCACCATCATCGAGCGCGACCGTCGGCGCGACATTCATCCCGTGCAAGTGTTCTGGCATTTGTGCATCGACCGTCAGCGCCCGCGCTCTCATCGTGGGATCGAGCTTCGACTCGACCTGCAACTCGATTGTGAATCGCTTGCGTACAAGTGGAACTTCTGCTGGCTTTCCTTCGACAATCAGCCGCCAACGCACGATCCACGACCCATCGTTGCTGGTCACCGCACGCCAGGCAGCCGCGGGCGCAGGAGCGCTCGGCTGCGACCCCTGGGCGAGGAGCAGTGCGATGGTCGCCAGAAATATCTTCATTGTTTGGTGCCCTGCGTTGGTAGAGCGCTGGGCGCCTTGCGTACTCCCATCACTTCATTGGCGCCTCGCGCCCGCGTGTATGTGCGACCGAGGCTGAAGGTCAGTTGCCACTCGCCCGTCGAACTGAACCGTTGACCGCGATGATTGCCGCTATCGACAACGTACATCGCCCCACGCGCATCTCGCGCGCACGCGGTTGGCAACCAGAATGCGCCATCGGCGACGCCGCGCGATCCAATTGTGGCAGTCGAACCATCGGCCCGCACAACGACAATGCAATCGTTGGCGTCGTCGTCCACCCACCATTCTCCCGCCACTCCCGCGCAGAGGTTGCGCGCATGAGCGACCGCAGCAAGTGGCACAGTTCCTACGGGTTTCCAGCGGTCGCTCTCGAATCGATACTGACAGATCATCGCTGGGGTGTCGAAGAGAACGCCGATGGTTCCATCGCTGGCGCACGCGATTGCGACGGCACGGGCGGTCGTGTCTGGAGCGGTGATGGGCAGCAGCGTTGCGGTGCGCAGGGAGGGATCAAGTGTCACGATGTGCGGGCCATCGGCGCACAGCGCGAGAACCATGTTGTCGCCGCTGAGCGCAAGCGAGACAATGATTGCGTCAGCGGGAAGATCGAGTCGCGCGTACGAGCGCGTCTTGACGAGCTTTGCCATGAATGGTTCGAAGATGACTTCCGCTGGAGGATCGGTGAGTTCCCAAAGCGCAAGCCGGCGATTTGCACCATCGGCGACGAGCAGACGCTGGGGTCCATCCTGCGCGCCGCTCAGCGCGACGAGTGCGTCGATGCGTCCCGATTCGTGCGGTTTGGTGCCCGCGCCAGAAATTGTCGAGACATGAATCGGTTGCCCGCGCGAAAGATCAAACGCGACAACCGTCGCAGACTCGGGGTCATGCATAAACAAGCGCTGATTGCCCTCTTGACCAGCAATAGTTGCTGCTGCGCCAAAGTGACTTTGCACTCCCGCGAGTTTGGGAAGAATCAGCCGCAAGTCAGCCGGTTCCTCGCTAGCGCTGGGCACGAACGCTTGCACGCGGCGCTCGAATGGTTCGCAGGCGACCGCGAGTGCGCCGCGCTTCGCACCCAGCGCGATGTCGCGCCCAACTGCGATCGCCACCGGATAGTGCACCGCCCCCTCGCCCGCCCGCGGAAAGACCGCGTGTTGTCCATAGGCAAGTTTGCCTTCGCCTCGCACCGCGAGAGTGTGCGACTGCCGTGCAATGCGATGATTGAACTGATCGGCGATCCAAAGCCACGCGCCGTCACTCGCGATTCCCATCGGCTGATTGAAGAGCCCAGGAAATGGACCGCGCCCTCCCCACGATGATTGCACAACTGGTGCGGCGTTAGTTGGTGAGTCGCAGTTCGCGATGTCCAAGACAAAGAGTTGGTGTTGCTCGGATGCACTCACAGCGAGCGCTCCCGCTGCCACAAATGCGACATGGGATGGCCGCGCGTTAGATCCATCATTCATCTGCAGATGATGGCGCGTGATGCGGCAGAGTTCGATGCCATCTTGGCCGATGATCACGATCTCGTGAGATGCGTCGTCGACGATTGCGACGCAGTGGGCACCATCACTGCGCCTGCCAACTGCGATCGAAGTCGGGCGCGTGAGCGCGACTTGCTCAGCGAAGCGTGCTATCCAATTGCCTTGTTGCGAAAACTGATCGACGCGGCCGCGACGCGCATCGCTCACGAGCAATGAACCATCTGGCAGCACCGCGATTCCTGCAGGATTCACTAGGGTTTCGTCGCCAGCCCGCGAAGTGCGCCAGCGAACCGCTCCATCCACCGCGGACAGTCCAACCACTTCGCCAGCGGCGTCGGCGACTGCGACGAGGCCATCGCGGGTGATCGCACACCCAACAGGTGTTTGCAATTCGGTGCACTGCCAGAGATATGCGCCAGCAAGTTCGCTCGACGATGGAACTGCAACGGGCACCACTTGTGCCACTGCGGTCGAGACGAACGCACAGAGGAGGGTGACAACCATCAGACAGGCGAGTCTAACCACCAGACAATCGCGCAGCGACAGCGCGAATCAGGGGATTCTTGTGCTTCCGCCCTTGAAAACTCCGGGGTTCGTTTGAGGCGGTGTGAGCACAACAATGTGGTTGGCGGAATGACTCAAGAGAGCATGATCGTCTTTTCTTGCTTTCATCAAAGAACGCCGACACTAGATCGGCCACGACCCTGCACTAACCTTCCGTGAATGGAGCAAGTTCAACCCTTCTGGCCGCTCGGCGCATTGCCATTCGTCGCACTTCTGCTCGCCATTGCGGTGCTGCCGCTCTTTTCTGCGACAAAGCATTGGTGGCACGCCAACCCGAACAAAGCGCTCGTGGCAGGTGGTTGCGGGTTGCTCACACTGCTGTTTGTGTGGCAGACCGAGGGGGCGACGCAGGGCGCGCAACTCTTTCACCACACCCTGTTGAGTGAATACATCCCCTTCATGGTGCTGCTCGGATCGCTCTATGTCGTCGCTGGCGGAATCGTGTTACGAGGTGATCTTGCGGCGACGCCGCGAACGAACACGATCATTCTTGCCTCTGGGGCGCTGCTGGCCAGCGTGCTTGGTACGACCGGCGCGAGCATGTTGCTCATCCGACTCTTGCTCGACACAAATCGCCATCGCACGCGCGTTTCGCACACGGTGGTGTTTTTCATTTTCCTCGTCGCCAATATCGGCGGCACACTGCTGCCCATCGGCGACCCTCCGCTCTTTCTGGGATATCTGCGGGGAATTCCATTCTTCTGGACCCTCCAACTCTGGCAGCCATGGCTCTTCACGGTGGGCGTGTTGCTGGCGATCTACTTCATGATCGACACGTGGATGGTGCGCCATGAGAGTGCGCGTGTCATCCGCCTCGAATCGGTCGTGCGTCATCCGCTGCACATCGGTGGCCGCGTCAACTTCGTGTGGCTGGCAGGAATCTTGGCAGCGGTCATCCTGCTACTGCCCGGTCAGCCCCTCATCGGAACAACGTTCGTGATTCCAGAGTTCTCCCGCGAAGGAGCGATGATTCTTTTCGCAGTGCTGAGCCTCTGGACAACCAGTGGCGCCCTGCGCAAACTCAACTCGTTTTCATGGTCGCCGATCGTCGAAGTCGCCCTGCTCTTCATGGGGATCTTTCTCACCATGCAAGTGCCACTCGCGGTTCTCGCCCACCGTGGATCAGATCTCGGCATCACCACACCAACCCAGTTTTTCTGGATGACTGGCATTCTGTCGAGCCTGCTCGACAACGCTCCGACCTATCTCGTGTTTCTGACGACGGCGACGGCGCTTCCAGTCGACCCGGCGGTGGCTATGGTCGCGCTCACGGGTGGTATCACCGTGAGCGGGCCGCTACTCGTTGCCATTTCACTCGGGACAGTTTTCATGGGAGCCAACACCTATATCGGCAATGGACCCAACTTCATGGTCAAGGCAATCGCTGAAGAAAGTGGCGTAAAAATGCCTAGTTTCTTCGGGTACATGGGATGGTCCCTCGCGGTGCTCGTCCCCGTCTTTGTGCTGGTCACGCTGTTGTTTATGGAGTGAGGTGGCGACGCGATTGATTCAACGCGTTGCGGGTGCGTCATCCTTGCGTTTCATCATCGCGTAGATCACGCTCTGCACGACGACCGACTCACCAACGAGTCTTCCAACCCGTTCCCCCGCTTCGCGCACCGAGCGAATCTTTCCATCGTCGAACTCTGCCTCGAAATCGCAGAGCGAGTTTTCGATGCCGAGCATCATCGATGCGATCACCGCCCATTCGTGGCGCGTGTCGGGCCAATACTCATTCGAACGCAACGTGTCGACGGGAACACTCACCCTCCAACCATCTGGCGTCTCGACCATCGTCAGAAGTCCGCCGTAGGCAGGCTCGTCGTCGAACAGAATTGCGGCGGTGCCATCCCCGAGATCTTCGACGGTCATGCGCGCCCGCTGTTCACTGAGAAATCCAAATGGATCGCCCAGCACACGCTTGGCGAGTTCGCGGTAGTCGAATCCCTCGCGCGCCGCGATCTGCCCCCCGACGGCAGCCTCTTTCGAGAGTTCTTCTGGAAACCGCGCCTTGATTTTCTTCGATACCCGCCACAACTGTCCGATCATCTGCGCCATCTTGTCTTTGACATTCTCAATGGCACTCGCCTCAGTGACGCCATCATCAAACGTGACGTCGCGCGCCTTGATTTCGATCATCTGGGGGAGTCCCTCTGGATGCCCCTCTTCGATCATGCGGGCAATCGCGTCGAGTGCCTTCTGCGGAGTACTCGTGTCTTCGCGCTTGGCGCCGCAGCCCGATCCGGTCAGCGCGGCCAGCGTGAGCGCAACAATGAATGGTGTTCTCATGAGATACTTCACTGCGCTAATCTTACGACTCTGATGCAGATCACCGTGAACGGAAAACTAGAAACTCTTGCGGTCCACTCAACGGTTGAAGAGGTCGTCGTGCGATTCCGCACCAGCGAAGTCCCCTGCGCGGTTGAGGTGAATGCGCGGCTCGTCCCCCACAGCAAGCGCACACAAGTCGAAGTGCGCGATGGCGATCGCATCGAGATAGTCACACTTGTCGGAGGCGGATGAAACCAATGGCGCAACTTCTCGAAACCACAGAAACTCACCCGATTCCGCCTCTGAGGGTTGGATCGTTCACCCTGCACTCGCGGCTCATTGTCGGCACTGGCAAGTACGCCAACGACGAGACCATGAACCGCGCCCTTGCTGCTTGCGGTTGTGATGTCGTGACCGTCGCCGTGCGGCGGGAGCGACTTATCGATGCGAACGGCAAGTCGCTGCTCGATGCGATGGACACTTCTCGACTGACCATCCTTCCCAACACCGCCGGCTGTTTCACCGCCGCCGATGCCGTGCGGGTCGCCCGGCTCGGGCGCGATATCTTGGAACAACTAAAGAATCCTGGCGCGCGCTGGGTGAAACTAGAAGTGCTGGGAGATAAACGCACTCTATTGCCCGATCCGGTGGGAACACTCGAAGCTTGCCGCGAACTAGTCGCCGATGGATTCGAAGTGCTCTGCTATTCGAGTGACGATCCAATAATGGCTGTGCGACTGCGCGATGCTGGCGCGACAAGCGTGATGCCCGCAGGAAGTCCAATTGGATCGGGTCGCGGCATCTCGAATCCAAGTGCGATTTCGATCATCCTCGAACTGCTCAAAGACAAGTCGGCGGGTGGCGATCCGAGTTACCCGGTAATCGTTGACGCTGGCGTCGGCACGCCAAGCGATGTCACGCTGGCGATGGAACTCGGCGCAGATGGCGTGCTTCTCAACACTGCCATCGCGCACGCCGGTGACTCGGTGATGATGGCAAGTGCGATGCGCATGGCATGTGATTCTGGTTGGATGGGTGCGCATGCGGGGCGGATGCCCAAGCGCAGATACGCGAGCGCGTCGAGCCCTTGGGAGGGCGTCGTGACTCACATTCCAGGCGAATGAGTTACGGCGGTACGGTCGGGGCGGGCCATCTTCAAGAAATTCCCAAGCATCGTCGGACCATCCACAGAAAGAAAACTCTCTGGATGAAACTGCACCCCTTCTAGTGGCGCGCAGCCTGCCGGGGCTTTCCATCGCAGACCCATCACTTCATCACGGTCGGTCCAGGCAGAGATTTCGAACTCGCGCGTCACGCTAGCGCGCTCAACAATCAGCGAGTGATAGCGCGTCGCCGTCGTGGGAGAACTCACACCCGCGAACAGTCCCAGCCCATCGTGAAAAATCGCCGATGTCTTGCCATGCACAGGACGATCATTGCGCCCGACGGTCATCCCATGCACATCGCCAATCGCCTGATGGCCAAGGCAAACTCCAAGAATCGGAATCTCGCCGCGCAATCTCGCGATAAGTTCGCACGAGATGCCACTCTCGCGCGGCGTGCAAGGACCCGGCGAAATCACGAGATACTGCGGACAGAGCGCGACCGCGGCAGCTGCGCTCATCGCATCATTGCGCACGACCCGAATCTCGAGCGTTCCATCGAGCACGCCGAACGCTTGCACGAGATTCCACGTGAACGAGTCGTAATTGTCGATGAGCAACAGCACGGCACTGGGTTTCACAAGCGCGAAGGATAGGATGGGGCGCGGCTAAATCACGTCATTCAATCAAAAACCCCACCATATCGGCGGGGGTTTCGAAAGTGGAGTGGATGAGGATCGAACTCACAACCTCTTGAATGCGATTCAAGCGCTCTCCCAATTGAGCTACCACCCCGAACCTCGAAAAGTATAACGAACAATCGACCTCCTGCTCGCACGGTCGCGTCGCCGCGCTCAGTAATCTTGTGTTCGTGGCGCCAGAGACAATTCAACCAGAGAGAGATGCGCCCGTGCCCAATCGCGACACGCCAGCGATGCGGCAATACATGCAGTTTCGCCGCGAACATCCCGGATGCATCCTCTTCTTCCGTATGGGCGACTTCTACGAGATGTTCGACGACGATGCGATCCGCGCGCACAGGTTGCTCGGCATCACACTGACAGAGCGCACATCTGGAATTCCAATGGCCGGCGTTCCGTTTCACGCCGCCGAGGGATACTTGCGTCGCCTCGTCGAACAGGGCGAGCGCGTTGCGGTGTGTGAGCAGATTCAAGATCCAAAGGAGGCCAAGGGGATCGTCGCGCGCGCGGTTGTGCGCGTTGTCACTCCAGGCACACGCGTCGATGAAGCCCTTCTCGAAGAGGGCGCGCGCAATGTGGTGGCATCGGTCGCAATCGTCGACGGTCGCGCCGCAGTCGCAGTCGTTGAACTTTCGACGGGCGCATTTTCCGTGCTTCCCTGCGCACTAGATGCTCTCGCCGACGAACTTGCCCGAGCCGCTCCGGCAGAAGTTGTCTGCGCCCAAGAGTGCAGCGTTTCGGTTGGCGGCTCTGTTGGCATCGCAGTCGCCGACATCGCCCGATCACTGCGCGCATCTGTGACAACCCGCTCACCATGGTCGATGAGCAGCGAAGAGTGCGCGGCGGCACTTCGTCGCCACTACGGAATCGCACAACTCAGCGCGTGGTCACTCGACGGCGCATCACTCTGCGCCGCAGGCGGGCTTCTGGGATACCTCACCGAGACACAAGCGGGGCTAGCCGCAGATGGCGCCGCTGGAGTCGCGGCTGGAATCCGAACACTCGCCCATCTCGAACCGCCGCGCATTGTCGACCGCGCGACGTCGGTGATCCTCGACGGCTGGACATTGCGCGCGCTCGAAATCGAACGCACCTCGCTGGCAGGCACAGTGGATGGGTCGCTTCTCGCAACACTCACCGCAACTCGTACCCCCATGGGACGCCGTCTTCTGCGCGAATGGCTGTGCTTTCCGTTGCGCGATCGTCATGCCATTGAGAGTCGTCACAGTGCGGTGGCCGCACTCACGCAAGATCAACCACTGCGCGAATCACTCGCCTCAGTACTCGCGCGCATCCAAGATGTCGCGCGCATTCACGGACGCGTCGCGATGCGCCGTGCAACTCCGCGTGATCTCGTCGCGCTCGGCCGCTCGCTCGCCGCCGCCGGCAGCGCGATCGAGATTCTCGAAGGAACGCCCGCATTCGCCGAGACCTGCGCACGACTCGCCGCGATCAGCGGCGCACTTTCGCAACTTGGCATCCACATCGTGCAGTCATGCGTCGAGAGTCCCCCCACTCACTTACGCGAAGGTGGACTTTTGCGCGAGGGCGTCGACGACGAACTCGATCAGGCGAAGGCGTTGCAACGCGATGCTGGCGAGTGGATCGCCAACTACCAAGCCCAACTCATCCGCGAAACAGGCATCGAGACTCTTCGCACTGGATTCAATCGAGTCTTTGGCTACTACATCGAGATCACACACACGCACTCGTCGCGTGCGCCAGTCACATTCACCCGCCGCCAGACTCTGCGCAACGCAGAGCGATACATCACTCCAGAACTCAAGGCATTTGAAGAGCGGGTGCTCAGTGCAGAGAGTCGGGCCATCGAACGCGAGAAGATTCTTTTCGAGCAGTTGCTCACCGCGGTGTCACACAATGCCCAGGCGATCGCGGCCTATGCGCACATCGTCGCTGAACTTGATTGCCTCTGCTCATTCGGCGAGAGTGCGACGCGCTTTGGCTACGTCCGACCTGAGATCGTCGACCAGCCGATCTTGCGTATTGAAGGGGGACGCCATCCTGTTCTTGATCGATCGCTCGCAAGATCCTTCGTCCCCAACGACTGCACACTCGGGGGGACGACTCGCACCGACGCCGACGCACCCGGCGCAGAACGCGTAAATGCGACACTTGCGCTGGTGACGGGGCCGAACATGGCTGGAAAGTCGACGTTTATCCGGCAGAACGCGCTCATCGCACTCATGGCACTCGCCGGAAGTTTTGTGCCAGCCTCGCGCGCCACGGTTGGCCTGTGCGACCGCATCTTTGCGCGCATCGGTGCTGGCGATGAACTGCACACGGGACGATCCACTTTCATGGTCGAGATGACTGAGACTGCAAACATTTTGCATCACGCGACGAATCGCACCCTGGTCGTGCTCGACGAGATCGGTCGTGGCACAAGCACATACGACGGACTCAGCCTCGCATGGGCAATCACAGAATGGCTCGCGGCGCGCGGAACGCGCACGCTTTTCGCAACGCACTATCACGAACTCACTGCCCTCCCAGACCGCGACACGGCCATCGCTAATCTGCAAGTCTGCGTTCGCGAGTGGAAAGATGAAGTGATCTTTCTGCACCGCATTGAAGCGGGTCGCGCCGATCGGTCTTACGGAATTCACGTTGCAAAACTTGCCGGCTTGCCCCCGGCCGTCGTCGAGCGGGCGCGGCGCATCCTCGAGTCACTCACGGCCGAAAGCGCGCCGAGCAAGCGGGCAAAGCACGATGATTCACAGGGATTGCTCTTCGCCCCTCCCACCCAAGCGCCGCCAGAGCCGCCACTGCTGGGCGAACTGCGCGAACTCTCGATTGATGCGATCACTCCGCTGCAAGCCTTCGACTTGATCCGCAAGTGGAAGGCGAACGAAAAATAGCACTACTGCTTCGTCGCTGGCACGGTCAACGTGTCGAGCCATCTTTCGATCGCATCAGGCAATAGTGGTTTGAGAATGGCTGGCACTTCGCGCTTCTTCTTCGTGTCGACAATCGCCGTGGCGGTCGCCCCCATGCGATATGGAGCCTTTGCTTCTGTTCCTTCCATCACGATGCGTACAGGAAAGCGTTGCGCGAGTCGCACCCAATCGAGTGTCGGCGAAACAGTCGGCAACACTCCATGCGATCCTTGATCTGGGTCGTAGAGCGCCCATCCAATGCCCTGCACGGTGCCGCGAAACCTCGCATTCGGGTACGCCATCAGATAGACCTCGACCTCCATTCCTGGCTCGATGGCGCGAATGTCAGTCTCTTGAAAGTTCGCCAGCAAGTACCAGTTGGTCGTGTCGACCAGCGCGAAGATTTGCGATCCGCGCTGCGCATACTGCCCAGCAGAGATGTTGAAGTTCGTCACATAGCCAGCAACGGGCGATCGCACCTCGCAATATCCAACATTCAGTTGCTTCTCGACGACCGTCGCTTGCGCTTTCGCACGCCGAACATTCACATCGCCAATCTGGCCGAGGTTCGCTTGCGCTTGGGCGACCCCCGCCTTCGCCTGCAAGACGGCTGCCATTGAAGCCCGCACGTTGCGCTGCGCCGCATCAATCTGATCGGGTGTGACGAACTGCTTTGGCAAGAGTGGTTCGATGCGGGCGAGATACTGGGCGTTGTAATCAGCGATCGCCTCGGCACTCACTACCTCTGCCTCGCGCTGCACGATCGCGTTGGTGAGTGCGCTAATCTCGAGCTCGACGTAGCCAAGATTGGCAAGGGCAACATCGAGTTCGGCTTGAAATGGTCGCACGTCAATGCGAAAGAGCAGATCGCCGACTTTGACCTGTTGATTGTCGACAACCGCAAGGTCAGTCACATATCCCGCAACGTTTGCCGCGATTCCAACGATGTTCGCGCGCAGATAGGCATCATCGGTGCGCGGGCGAATGTCGAGTTCCCACCAGGTGAGAAACGACAGAACCATGGCGCACAGAACCGCGCCAGTTCCAAACATCCGTCCAACAATCGGGCAAAGAGCGACGGGGATGAATCCCCGCACTGGCGCCATCGTTGGGTTATTCGGTGGTTGCGCGGCGCTCATGTGCGAAAGAACCCTAGCCAAAGCGCGAGCGTGCACGAGAGATAGACACAGAAGTAAACCACCAGCCTTGGACCGATGAATTGCTCAACACCCGCTCTCCGCACAAGACCTCGAATGATCGCCAAGAGCATCCCTGCAACGACGAGGCACATCAGCCACGCCGGAAAGAACGCTCCATCAATGCTCAGAATTGGATCGCACCCCGACATCGCCACGATGCCGAGGAGAGCCAACAGAAACTCGCCGCGCATTCGCATCGTGCGCAGACTAACGCAGGTGTTACCCTGCGTGTATGCCCGTGCGAACACTTTGCCCACTCGCACTTGCGACACTCGTGGCTGGTGAGGTAATGAGTGGATGTGTGATGGACGGTCCCTTCGTCGCAGCGGACATCGACCGACTCGTCTCGAAAGACTCAGCGGTGGCCTTCACTCCACACGGCGCTACTGCTTCGGCCACCCCACTCGCCGTGCCGGTGAGTTTGGCTGCAGTTCCGACAGAGCCTGCGATCTTGCCAATTTTGCAACGCTCGGATGGGCCCGGCGCTGCCGCAGAATCGGCGCGAATGTCGCTGCCCCGCTGCGTCGACTCAGCGCTCTCGAACAGCCCAGTCACCCGAGCCGCGTGGGAATCAGCAAGAGCCACAGCGGCGACGGTCGGCATCGCCGATGCCGCGTACATGCCAGACATCTTCTTGACGGGTTCGGTCGGTCCAGAACAAGACATCATCGGCCCGATTCGAAACCAGCAGAATCTTGGACTCGCCGCCATTGGATTGAACTGGGTACTCATGGATTTCGGACGGCGTGACGCCGATAGTGCCCGCGCACGCGCGCAGTTGATTGGTTCGAACTACACGTTCAATCGCGCAATGCAGAAACTGGTCTATGAGGTGCAAGTTGCCTACTTCACGCTCGACGCCAAAATCTCACTGCGCGAAGCCGCCCACGAAAATGTCGCAACTGCCCGCAAGCAACTCGATGCCACAGAAGACCGCATGACCGTCGGTCTTGCGACCCGCCCTGAAGTCTTGCAGGCGCGCCAGCAGTTCTTGCAAGCGAACTATGACCTCGAGGATGCCAAAGCGGACGTCTACGGATCACAGGCGCGTCTGTCGGTTGCGATGGGAGTGCCGGCGGATCGCCCATGCGAAATCGTTCGCCTCAGCGATCTGCCACTTCCCGAGAACCTCACCAGCGCCATTGACGGCTCAATTCGTCAGGCACTCGAGCAACGACCGGACATCGTCGCTGCTCTATCACAAGTGCGCGCCCGCGAAGAATCGGTCAAGCGGGCCGAGGCGAATTTTCTGCCCATCGTCTCGTTCGAGGGATTTGGGGGAGTTTCGAGCCAGAACTACCACGTTCAAACTGCCCCACAAAACACCCCCCAAGATGCGTCGAGCACGTTTGGAACCTACGCCGCGAAACTGACGGCCAGTTGGCTGATTTTTGATGGATACGAACGCGCGCATGCACTGCAGCAGGCACGCAGCGAAGTGCGCGCGGCGCAAGCGCTTCTCGAGAACTTGCGCTTGCAAACGACAGGCGAAGTTTGGACCGGCTACTTCGAGTTCTTCTCAGCGCAGAAGCGCTACGAGGCTGGCGTAGCACTGTTGACTGCTTCGCAAGATTCGTACGAGAGCGTCTACCAGAGTTACCTCAACGGACTCGTCACTATCAATGATCTCTTGCAATCCGAATCTGACCTCTTCGATTCGCGCTTCGAATTGATCAAGTCGCGCGCAGAACTGCTTACCGCCAGCGCGACGTTTGTGCTGGCACTCGGAAGTTGATAGCCCGATGCACCCGCGATCCTGCTGATGCTCGCCGCATTTCTCAAATCCAAACACGCGCAGGGACTCGGGTACGCCGACTACCTCGCCACGAGCCCCTCGCATGCGGCGAACTGGACCCGTCAGGGCGCGGCGCTGCGACTCCCACCCGATGATCAGTCACTTCTTGCCTCATTCACGCGCCGAATGCCCGTCATGTGCCTCAGTGGACTCTGGTGCGGAGATTGCGCGGTGCAGGGTCCAATGCTTGCTGTCATCGCGCAGAGGTGCCCGATGGTCGACCTCGTCTTTCTTGATCGCGATGAACACGCCGATCTCTCGAACGAAGTTCGCATCGCGGGCGGCAATCGCGTGCCGACAGTGCTCTGGCTCAGCGAAGAGTTCGAATTCGTCCACCTCCTGGGTGATCGCACTCTAAGTCGGTACAGGCACATCGCCGCAAATCAACTCGGCGCAGCGTGTCAGCTGCCGAGAGCCGTTCCCCCGCCGGATGAGAGCGCAACAGTGCTCGGCGAATGGGTGCGTGAGTTTGAACGGGTGCAACTTGTGCTGCGCCTCTCACCCCGCCTGCGCCAACTGCACGGCGACTGAGACGCTCAGCGCAACTTCAGGCTCACGAGCGCCACCATCGTCAAGACGACAGTGATCAGCCAGAAGCGCACAACAACTTGTTGCTCTTTCCATCCACCGAGATGAAAGTGATGATGAATCGGCGTACACCGAAAAATGCGCCGTCCCTCTCCATACTTTCGGCGCGTCCACTTGAACCACGAGACTTGCGCAATCACACTTCCCATCTCAAGAACAAAGATGCCGCCGATCAAGAGCAGCAGCAACTCTTGCCGCACCGCGACCGCCATGTATGCGAGCAGTCCTCCCAGTGCGAGGCTGCCCGTATCCCCCATAAAGATGCGGGCCGGACTGCAGTTGAACCAGAGGAATCCAAGGCAAGCTCCCGCCATCGCGCCTGCCATCACCATCAACTCACCTGTGCCAGCCACACTCGGAACCATCAGAAAATATGCGGCGCGCGGACTGCCAGCAATCCACACGAGCGCCATCATCGCAAGGCTCGCGATGATGAGCGTGCCGGTGGCGA
The DNA here is from genome assembly GCA_009691705.1 of Phycisphaerales bacterium. GTDB lineage: Bacteria > Planctomycetota > Phycisphaerae > Phycisphaerales > SM1A02 > F1-60-MAGs104. The sequence continues at coordinate 35,816 of SIAR01000005.1, read as the reverse complement.
GACCATCCATCCCATCGGTGATGTTGACCGCATTTGAAACGCCGGCAATCCAGATCATTGTGAGCATCGTGAAGAGCCCGATGCCGAGCACGACCACGCCACTCGAAAGCGCAGGAGGCTGAATGATCGTCTCGATTGAGGGGGTCGGAACGTATGTGCGTTGAAACGGCAAGTTCAAGACGTGCGCGTCATCGAGCCCACTCGCTCGAAAGAGAAAGAATCCAACGACCAGTCCAAGCCCGAGTTGAAAGAGCAGTTTCTCCCACGCAACTAGACCATCGCGGGTGCCGGACGATCGACGACTCTGCGTAAGTTTCAGCCAATCATCGAAGCCACCGACCATGCCCAACCAAAGCACCACGATGATTCCGAGGTGGATGTATCGATTGTGCATCACATCGCTCAGCAGCAGCGTGCTCGCCAGCAATGCTCCCAAAATGATGAGGCCTCCCATCGTGGGCGTGCCGGCGCGGCTCTCCATCAACTTGTTGACTCCATCGTTGCCGAACTCAGGAGTGTCGCCAATCCTGCGCTTCGCGAGCCAACCAATGATGCGCGGTCCAAATGAGAGCACCAACACAAAGGCGAGTAATCCCGCAAAGAGAGCGCGAAACTCGAGCTGATACATCACCATCACCAGCCACGACAGACCGCGATCATCGAGCCAACTCTGCGCTGCAACGGTGAGGTTGTAAAGCATCAGGCAGCCAGTCGCTCTTGGAGAGATGCGAGCAGTCGCTCGAGCGCCGCACCGCGCGATCCCTTCAATAGGATCGCATCACCCGTCGCGAATTCGCTTACGACCCGACTGACACCAAGCGGATTCAACTCTGCGACTTGAACCACCTTGCACCCGCCAACACTTCGACAGGCCGCTGCGGCGTGGGCTGCCAGTGGTCCTACAAAGATCGCGACATCGGGAGCGCTTCCACCGACTCCGCGCGCAACTGCGCGACCGATCTCTTCATGCAGGGCGGGCGCTTGTGCTCCGAGCTCGAGCATGTCTCCGAGCACGACAACGCGGCGTTGAGCGCAACCCACAAGCTCTGTGAAAGTCGAGAGCGCCGCGAGCACCGCGTCTGGATTCGCGTTGTACGCGTCGTTGTAAATCGTGAGATCGCCAAACTGCTGCCGCACGAAGCGCATCTCGCTGGGACGCACGCTCGCCAGCCCACGCGATATCTGCTGATCCGAAAGCCCACTGTCGATTCCCATCGCGATCGCTGCGAGCGCGTTGATAGCGTTGTGTGCCCCTTCGAGCGCCAACTCCACCGCGAAACTGCGGCCACACGCGACGATGTCGAGGTGTTGTCCGCCACCCACCCGCGGCGTGCGCCGTTGCAGTCGAACATGGTTTGCCACACCCTCGCCGAAGCGAATCACGCGCACTCCCGCGGGCAGTGCTCCCTCAAGCGCAGCATCCAACAACGAATTGTCGCCGCGCACGACGGCGAGTCCTCCTGCGCTGAGCGCTGAAACCAGTGAAAACTTCTCGCGCATGATCGCGTCGACCGATCCAAGACCTTCGAGGTGAGCGCGGCCAACCATCGTCACAACTGCCACGTCAGGCTTCGCAAGTGCGCTGAGCATCGCGATTTCGCCCGGCGCATTCATGCCGATCTCTGCCAAGAGGTAATGGTCGCCGCGCCGTCCGCCGCAGAGCGTGATTGGAACGCCAACGTCATTGTTGAAACTCTTTGGGCTCGCCGATCCCTGAAACTCGGTCGCAAGCACTCCCTCGATGAGTCGACGGGTCGTTGTCTTTCCAGCACTGCCGGTGATGCCAAAAACGCGGGTTCCAGTGAGCATTTGGCGCCACGCCGCGGCGGCCGCCTGCAATGCCGCGCGCGTCTCTGGCACGACGAGCACTGCGCATGGTTGGGTCGTTGTCAATCGAATGCGGCGCCACTTCGACTCTTCAACGACCAGAATGCGCGCGCCTGCCCGCACCGCCTCGAGCAAGTGATCGTGCGCATCGTGACGATCGCCATGCAATGCAAAGAAGACTCGGCCAGAGAGATCGCACCGTGTATCAGTTCCGACCCCCCGCGTTGGGTCCGACGATGCTGGCGCGACGGCCCACCTGCCTGCGACCGACACGCGCAACTCTTGTGGTGTCATGAAACCACGGTCGGCGCACACAGGTTCAGACGTCATGTTGAAACTCCTTGAATGGTTCGCGTCGCTAGCGCCGCAAGCGCTGCCCGCGCTTCGATGCGATCGTCAAATGAAAACTTCTGCTTCCCGATGATCTGATAGTCCTCGTGGCCCTTGCCCGCGATCAAGACGAGGTCGCCTGGTCTCGCCATCGCTATCGCCGTTCGTATCGCCGTGGCACGGTCACACTCCCGCTCGACCGTTGCGGCGCAATGGGCTGGAATCCCACTGAAAATCTCGGTGATGATCGCCTGCGCAGATTCGGTTCTTGGATTGTCACTCGTGATGATCACGTGGTCGGCGTGCGAGACTGCGGTGTGCGCCATGCGGGGACGTTTCGTGCGGTCACGGTCGCCGCCGCATCCAAAGACCACGATCAACCGTCCATCGGTCACGACGGGACGCACTGCCGTGAGCACGTTCAAGAGCGCGTCATCGGTATGGGCGTAGTCAACGAGCACGGCGAAGGGGGCGTTCGGTGGCGTGACTGGTTCAAGCCGCCCTGGAGGGGCGATCGCTCCCGCGAGTCCGCTCGCAAGCGCGCGCGCATCGACCCCGACCGACCAAGCCGCTGCCGTTGCTTGCAGAGCGTTCATCGCGTTGTGCCGTCCAATTGCTGGAAGATCGACTTCGAGATCTCCCCACGGACCGCGCAGTTGCAATCGCATCGAACCAAGCGTCACCCGTTGAATCGCAACAAAACACGCGGCACTTTCATCGCGCGCGCTGCAGCGCAGCACCCGCGCAGCCGATCCCCGCACCATCTGTTCGTGCGCAGGATCATCGCCGTTCACGACTGCGCAACTACCTGCCGAGAGCGTGCGAAAAAGTCTCGCCTTCGCCGCGCCGTAGGCCTGCATCGTTTGGTGGTAATCGAGATGATCTCCCGTGAGATTCGTGAAAACTCCCACCGCGAAATCGATGCCTTCAACGCGTCCTTGATCGAGTGCGTGACTCGAAACTTCCATCGCCGCGCATTCGCAGCGATTTCGCACCATGCGCGCGAAGATCGAGGCGAGTTCGGTACCGCCGGGAGTCGTCAATTCGGCCGCTTCGCGCCTTAACCCATCATCGGTGAGCACCGTTCCTAGAAGCCCACACTTCACACCCGAATGGTTGATGAGATGCTGGGTGAGAAATGCAGTCGTTGTCTTTCCGTTGGTGCCAGTGATGCCGATCATGCGCATCGCACGGGTGGGAAATCTGTGAAACGACTGCGCAAGCGCCAGGGCAGCGCGATTGGCGTCGCTCGCAAGCAGAATCGCAACACCTTCACCACCCCTCCCACACTGGGCGATCACCCCGTTGAGATCAACACTGGCATCAACGCAGACCGCGACTGCTCCGCGCGCGACGGCATCGGCGATGAAATCGAGCCCGTTTCTTTTGCTCCCGGCGCGGGCGATGAATAGCGTCGCGGGCGCGACTTGCCGCGAGTCATCCGTGACAGATAGCACTGTCGGATCAACCGAGCGCAAGACCGAGACGCCGTCCACATTGGCGATGAGATGAGACAACTTCATGCACGAATCCGCACCTCCAGTATCGGCATTTCTCGTCGTCGCGCTTCAAGGCTGAACCAGCATTGCGTCACCAAATGAGTAGAAGCGGTAACGCTCACTTTGGGCGAGCGCGTAGAGCTCTTTCAGTTGGTCGAGACCGACCATCGCACCGACCAATGCCAGCAGGGTCGAGCGCGGCAGATGAAAGTTTGTGAGTAGCCGTTTCGTCCACTGAAACTCAAACCCAGGGGTGATCAGAATGTTGGTTACGAAGTCCATGACGGTGCCTGCGGGATGCCCCGCGGCGACCATCGCCTGTGCAGCGGCAACGATTTGAGGTGGCAGGTCGTGGGGAAGGCTTTCGAGCAACCGAACCGAAGTCGTTCCTACAACAAGAGATAGGTCGCGATTGACCGCCGAAAGCAACAGCGCGTCGCGCGCACTCATCCGGCAGTGCTCATGGTGCATGGGATGCTTACTGAGCAGTTCTGCGTCGACGGGACGAAACGTTCCAGTGCCAACCTGCAACTCGATCGCGATGCGCTCCACGCCTTGCGCCGCGATGCGCGACAACAACTCGTTCGTGAAATGCAATCCCGCTGTGGGAGCGGCACAACTCGGCAACTCTGACTCTTGCGAGAAGACAGTCTGATACTGCGATCGGTCGAGACTCTCATCACCGCCTGTCACCCCTGCCGCTCGCCGCGCTTGCAAGATGTAGGGCGGAATTGGGATGCGACCAGAACGCTCCCATATTCGCGCCGCATCACTCCCTGAGGCGAGCGCGACCTCCCAGTGCATATCGCGCCGCGAATGCAGTGTGATTCGATCACGCTCCGACCCAGCGCTTTCCGCTGCTGGACAGAGTTCGAGCACATCACCAGGATGAAACTTCTTCGATCCCTTGATCAGCGCAGCCCAACGCTCATCGGCAGCGCGCCACAAGAAGAGTCCTTCCGTCTCGCGCCCGTCACTGAGTCGGCGCGCAACAAAGCGCAGTGGTGCGACCCGCGTTTGGTTGACGATCAACGCGCTCCCCGCCGGCAGATACTCCTGTAAATCAGCCACTTTTCGATGTTCCACCCGACCCGACTTCTGATGAAAGACGAGCATCCGCGCTTGGTCGCGCGGATCGGCGGGGTTCGTGGCGATCAGCGAAGCATCGAGTGGATACTCGAGTTCGCTTGCCGCAAGATCATTCAAAGTGGATGGCACCTGCATCACGCCTGCCCGCCGCCCTCGGTCGGTTTCGCCGGCGACTCGACCCGCGCACCAGCAGCGAGTCGCCGTCCATTGAGAAATGATGCCAGGGTGACGGCGCGACTTCCCGGTGCTTGAACCTCGAGAAGTTCGACCGCGCCCGATCCGCAGCCGACAGATCCGTCGCTGGCGATCTCGCCAACACTTGCGATCCTGCCCTCGCAAGTTGGAGCGAGTGGTTGGGCGATGCGCGCACGAAGTATCCGAACCGAGTGGCCAGCGATCATCGCGTCGACTCCTGGCCATGGACTCAATCCGTTGATGCGTGCGCTCACCTCGCTGGCAGGGCGCGTGAAATCGACCCATGCATCTGCGCGGGAGAGTTTTCGTGCCCGCGTCACGAGCGACTCGTCTTGGGCGCGGGTGCCGCGTGCTCCACCGATCCACTGCGCTACAACTTTCACCAGTGGCTCGACTCCCAGCAGCGACAGTCGATCATGCAATTCGCCGGCCGTTTCCCCTTGAATGAGCGTCGTTTCAGCGGTCGCGAAGATTCCGCCAGCGTCCATCCTCTCGCCAACTTCAATCACGCTCACGCCGACTTTCGCGTCGCCAGCCATCAATGAGCGCTGAATCGGCGCAGCCCCCCGCCAGGCGGGCAGAAGCGATCCGTGCAGGTTGATCGCCCCAACCCCGTGCAAGAGTTCGGGCGAAAGTTTCTGTCCAAAGGCCACGACCACAAAGAGACCCGCGCGCAGTGATCGAATCTTCTCGAGCACTTCCGGCGCATTCACATTCGCTGGCCGGATCACGGCCAGCCCGTGCGCAGCCGCCCAACGGCTCACTGGCGTGGGCTGCTCAATACGACCGCGACCCGCCGGACGATCAGGCTGCGAAACGACGAGGCGAATCTCGATGCCGATCTCTGCGGCTCGCGCGCGCAACGCTTCAAATGGAGCGACTGAAAAATCCCCACTCCCAAGCAACACGACCCCGGTTCGACTCTGGTCGATTCGCGAATCGGGCGAGCAACTCACTCCGACTCCTGCGCTGCTTCGAGGGCTCGAAGCCGCTTGCGATTGACAAGCCGATCGATTGGCGACATCCGATCGATGATCAAGATCCCATCAAGGTGATCCACTTCGTGCTGCCAACAGCGCGCCATCAATTCAGCGCTTTCCATGGTGAAAATTTCTCCATTGAGCCCAGTTGCTTCGATCACAGCATGCGGCTGGCGGCGCACCGATCCACGAATCTCTGGCAAACTCAGACACCCCTCTTCGGATGCCTCAAGCAGCCCATCGATCAGCAAAAACTTTGGATTGATAAAGACCCGCTCGTCGCCGCCATCCTCTGATTCGCCGACCGTTACAAAGACGCGCTTGGAGACGCCAATCTGAGGCGCTGCGAGCCCGATGCCCCCCTCGTCGTGCATCGTCTGAATCATCTCACCCACCAACGTCTCAATCGACGCATCAATCTTGGCAACGGGCAGGGCGCGGCTGCGTAGAGCAGGGTGAGGATGCATCACGATAGTTCGCATAGGTGTCAGCCGATGGTGGACAAGGCTAATCGAGATTCGCTTCGAAGAGGATCGCCGCGGCGAATCACCAACCGATCCAGTACTCTTCAAAGGCTCAACCCCACCCGAGACAAACCACAGTGATTCTCCCTTGGAAAAAGAAAGATAGCGCTGGCGAGGTCAAGTTCGTTGCCTGCCCAGAGAAAGCGCGCCCATATGTCGAGCGCGCCGTGAAGGCCAGCGATCAATCCGCCTTCGACGTTGCGCTCTTCTACTACGCCAGCTCTCTGAAATGGGATCCAACCGACCTGATGGTGCACGAGGAGATGTATGCGTGCGCCAAGTTGTTTCACGCCAATGGTGGGAAGCCCGCGACTGCCGGTGAGATTCGCCCACTCGAAGGTCCGCTTCCCACTGATCGCCTTGCCGTCGCCGAACTCTTGTGGATGCGCGACCTCAACAATCTCGACCGTGCCCTCGACATGATGACCGCCGCCTCAAAGGCCGAGCAGCCATCGTTCGGCGCGTGGGTCGGTCCAAAGGTTTTCAATCTGCTCTCTGTGACACTGCGCGACAAACCAAACAAGAAACTTCTCCTGCGCGCCAAAGATCTCTTCATCGGCGTCGGCTCCTGGGAGGAGGCGAAGTTGTGCGTCGAGCAGGCGATCAAGGCTGATCCAACGGACATCCAACTCGACCGCGAGTTCAAACAGATTCTTGCCCAGCGCGCGATCGATGCTGGCGGATACGACCGCGAAGGTGGGCCAGGCAACTTCCGCGGAAATGTGAAAGATCTCGAGAAGCAACAAGCGCTCGCCGAGAAAGACGCGATCACCGGAAGCGCAGGCACCGAAGAGCGCAACCTCGAACGCACCAGAACCGACTTCGATGCGAATCCGACCAGCCCCGATCTCGTTCAGAAGTATTGCGTTGCACTGCGGCGCATGGGAACGCCCGAGCACGAATCGCTCGCCTATCGGGTCTACCTCGCTGCGTACGAGACATCAAAGGAATATCGCTTCAAAATGGCCGCGGGCGACATCAAACTGATGCGGGCAGGACGGCAACTCTCGACGGCTGAAGCAGTCGCCAAGAACGCCCCTAGCGACGAGGCCGCGCACACAAACGTCGTGCGCATTCGCAAGGCTGTGCTCGAGTTGCAAGTTTCTGAATATCGCGAGCGCGTGGCGGTCTATCCGACCGACCGTGCAATCAAATCTGAACTCGGGCGACTGCTCTTTGAACTTGGCGAGTTCGAAGAAGCTATGGGATGCCTGCAGATCGCCAAAGAAGAACCAAAGATGCGCGTTGCTGCGGCTCACATGCTCGGCCGTTGCTTTGCAGTTTCAGGATGGCACACCGAAGCGATCGGCGAATACAAGGACGCCATCGCCTCGATGGATGTCACACAGTCTGAACGCGAGCAAGACATTCGATATGACTTGATGCTCTCGCTCATCGAGCTTGCGCGCAGTGAGAAGAGCGCCCACCATGCGCGCGACGCCGCTGAAATCTGCTCTGGCATCCTGCGAAAGGACATCGGTTTTCGCGACATTCGTCAACGCCGAAAGTATCTCGACGCGCTGGTGAAGGAGCTCTCGTGAGTGCACCTCGGGTGGTCGCAGTGATCCCCGCGCGGATGAATTCGACTCGTTTTCCAGGCAAAATGCTGGCCTGCGAGACTGGCAAGCCCCTCATTCAACATGTCTTTGAGCGCGCAGCACAGTGTGCCCGCGTCACTTCGGTGCTCATCGCGACTGACGATGAGTCGATTCGCAAGGCTGCGCTGGCGTTCGGGGCGGAATGCGTCATGACACGCAGTGACCATCCCAATGGCACGAGCAGAATCGCCCAGGCCGCCCTGCATCTCGACGCCGACCTCATCGTCAATGTGCAGGGCGATGAACCCGAAGTAGAGCCACAACTGATCGATGCCGCCATCGCGGCGCTTGAAGCAGATAGCGAAGCATCGATGTCGACCGTCGTCTCACCATTCGCTGCGGGAGAAGATCCTTCGAACCAAAACATTGTGAAGTGCGTTGTCTCGCGCAATCACCGCGCTCTCTACTTCACTCGCTCGCTCGTGCCATGCAATCGCGATGGCACTCTCCATCCACTAGCTGAACCGCTCAAACACGTTGGAGTTTACGTCTATCGCAAGGCGTTTTTGAGCACATTCGTTGCGCTCGCCGCAACTCCACTCGAGCAGACTGAGCATCTCGAACAGTTGCGGGTGCTCGAGCATGGTTACACGATCGCAGTCGCTCATGGAATTGCGCGGTCGCAAGGCATCGATACCCCCGCGCAGTACGCCGCATTCGTCGCGCGATGCCGCAACCGTTAGACGCTAGGGGGTTCGCCATTACGACTTTGGCGGTACCGCCCCCTCAGCGCGAATCTCCTTCGCCCAACCCGCTGCTCGCTCGCGTATCTGTTCATCGAGCGCCTTGGTCGCCATGGCGTCCAACCGCGCCAGTGCTTCGGGGGCACGCAGTGCCGCGAGTCCTTCACCTGCAGCGTCTCGCGCCCGCGGTTCAGAATCGTCGAGCAGTGCAACAAGTTGTGCGATCACCTTGGCGCGCGCTGGGCCATCAGAGGTGGCGGGGATGACCTTCACCAGCGTGGCGATCGCAACTGGACGCAGCCGCTCGACGTGCCCGAGCGCGGCTAGTTGAGCAACGCGCTCTTGCGATTGCACTAGACCGAGTGACCCAATCGCTTCGAGGGCAGCGCTTCGCACCCGCTCATTAGGAGTCGAGAGTGCAAGCATCGCTTCGAGCCCAGCGCGAACTGCGTCATTGGCTCTGATTGTGGCGCGATCGGCCGCGAAGTCGACTCCTCCCATGCGCGCCAATCCGCGTGCTGCGGCAATGCGCGGGGCGTACCCGTGGTCAGTGGTAAGCACCGCCATCAACCGCGTTGATGCCTCTTCGATCGGAGCAACCGCAACTGAATCGGTCAGCGTCGCACGCAGTTGGGCGGGACACATCGCGGCGGCATCCTGGGGCGACTTGCCGAGTGTTGGAGCCACAATCGCGTCGAATAGTTCACGCGTCACCGCGCGCGACTCGACCGATCCCATTGATGCGAGCACCGAGGCTGCCTCGTCGCGCAGCGTCCAGCGCGCCTTGCCATCGCGCACAACGGCGGCGAGGGCAGTGCGAACCTCAACGGTATCGCGCGTGCGCAGAGTTCGCGCCGCTTGCCGACGAGATGCGTTGGTGGGTCCGTGCCTGAGTTGTTCGATCAGTAGGGGAGTTGCGGTCGTGACCTCGAGCACCTTGAGCACACACAGATTGGGATCGACCGCGATCATCGTCGCAGGACCATCAAGCTCGAGCTGGCGACTTCCCGTTTCGCCTCTCATGTCGATTTCAATGGTGCGCTCACTCGTTGCAGTGCGCACGACGATCGGAAGTGAAAACACCATGGCATCCCCCGCGCCTCCCCGTACTTTCTGTTCGACCCGCAGCGTTAGCAATCGTGCCGCGACGTCGTAATCCGACGAGACCTTGACGCGCGGAGTGGCTGATTGAAAGCACCACTGGGTAAAGAACTGCTCGAGACTGCGCCCGCTCACTTCTTCGAGACAGGTGCGAAAGTCAGCAGTTTCGACAAGTTTTTCGCCAAACCGCGCGGTGTAGCGATGCACACCCGCAAAGAAAACGGCGTCGCCCAATTGCTGACGCAGCATGTGCAAAATCGACGCCCCCTTCGAATATGGATTCGCGGTTCGACGAAAGGTCTCGCCAGGATTCTTATAAAACTTCGAACACATTCCTTGCGGCAGAGCGCCATCGGCCTTGGCGATTCCCGTGTCTGCCTCAGCAACTTCAGCGCTTCCCAAGATCGCGTCGTAGTAGCCATCGGCACCATCGCGCTCTTCCATCCACAGCGCCGTCCCGTAGGTCGCCCACCCTTCATTGAGCCAGAGATGCTCCCACGACTTGCACGTCATCAAGTCTCCTGTCCACTGATGGCAGAGTTCGTGAGAGATCAATCCATCCATGTCTCCTTCCAAGAGCGCAGTCGCATCAAGCAGCGCACCAGAGTTCATCGTCGTCGCCGATGTGTTCTCCATGCCACCGGCCGAGAAGTTTCGCACCACGAGTTGGTCGTACCGACTCCACGGATACTTCACACCGAACACCCGCTCGAAACACGCGATCATGCGATCGGTGTTGGCATAGGTCGCGCTCGCAAATTGGGCATGCCCGGGACGCGTCCAGACACTCATCGGAACTCCACTCTGGGGAGACGGCAACTCGATGCGCTGAAAATGTCCCGCCACAACCGAGACGAGATATGGCACGTGCGGCTCGTCTTGTGACCAATGCCAAATCTCGCGCCCGTCGGTTGATCGATGCTCAACTAGTCGACCATTCGAGCTCGCGCTCACCCCGGCCGGCACGTCAATCACCACCTCGCAAGCGATGCGAATATTAGGAAAGTCATGCACGGGAAACCAATAGTGATTCGTCTCAGGTTGACCCTGCGTGTGAACTTCTGCTGGAACTGGCGGAAATCCATCGACCCCTGGCAGTGCGACAGAGAATCGCATCCCGAGGCTTGGATCCCGCAACCGATACTCGATCGAGAACTCACTCTCAGGGCTTGGCGCCCCGTCAATCACGGGACCAATCGCCTGTGCGAGGCGCACCTGCAATATCGATCCATCATGCGACCATTCAAGCGCACCCCCCTTCGCACCGCGCTCACGCACTGACAGCACCTCGAGCCCCTGCGCATTCAGCCGCAGCGACTCGGTCCGTTGGCCCGTTGGTGCAATTCGGTAGGTTGCCACCCCTTCAAGCGCAGGCTCGTTTAGGTCTGGAATGCGCAAGTCCAACCGTAAATGCTTCCAAAGCACCTGTGGATTGGGAGGAAAGTTCTCGCGCTCTTGGGCGCGCACCATTGACGCAGGTTGCGCCCCCTGCCCGAGCTGCCCCGGCACGCACGCGACGGCAATCACAACGAAAAGCGTCACGAATCTTAGACTTCTCTTCATACGTGTCTTGTACCCGCAATGCCCTTGTGAGTACTATTGGCTATGCACGATTCGGAGCCAGACTCGACCTCACACTTCTTGAGACAGTTCTCCGACAGCGAAGAGTCCAGCGAACTTTTCTCGCCATCGCCTAGCGGCTACGTTCGCGGGCGCACAAGATTTGTGGTGGTCGTTGGAACCGTCATGAGTGGACTTGGCAAAGGAATTTTTGCGAGTTCCCTCGCAAAATTGATGCAAGACAAGGGACTCTCCGTCGCTCCCATGAAAATGGAGGGCTACCTCAACATCGATTCTGGCACGCTCAATCCATATCGCCACGGGGAAGTGTTTGTGCTCGAGGATGGCCTCGAGACTGACATGGATCTCGGCACCTACGAGCGCATTCTCAATCAGAATCTCTCGCGCAAGAACTTCATCACTGCCGGCCAGATTTATACCGAGATTCTCGAACGCGAACGACGCGGCGGATATCTCGGCCGCGATGTGCAGATGATTCCGCACGTCACTGGCGTGGTCAAAATGAAACTGCGCGAACTGGCGATGAATGGTCCAAATGGCCAGCAGTTCGATGTGATCTTCGTTGAGGTCGGCGGAACCGCTGGCGATTACGAAAACAGTTTCTACATCGAAGCACTGCGCGAACTCGCCTTCGAAGAGGGCGATGGAAGCACCTGCTTCGTCGCGCTCACCTACATCTTGGAACCATCTATTCTCGGCGAACAGAAATCAAAGGCGGCGCAACTCGGAATGAAGCGCCTCATGGAAGCGGGTATTCAGCCGCACATCATCGCCTGCCGGGCGAAGAATCCTGTGACTCCAAAGGTCACACAGAAAATCTCGATGTTCTCAAATGTGCCGCTCAAGCGCGTCTTCTCGATGCATGACCGCGAGTCGATCTACGTCATTCCAGATGCAATGCGCGCGGCAGGTCTCGATCGCGAGATCCTCTCAATCCTCGGCCTCCACGAGCGTGTGAACGCTGGAATCGAAGACTCGGCACGATCGGCGTGGAGTGCATTCGCGCGGCGATTGAGTGCGCCGCGCGACCACAAGATCACCATCGGTATCTCTGGAAAGTACGCAGCGCTGCGCGACGCGTACGCATCGATCGATAAGGCAATCGAACATTGTGGAGTTGAACTCTGCGCAGATATTGACGTGCGTTGGCTCGACACCTCCGATGTCACAACGGCCGTTTGCGCGAAAGACCTGCTCGAAGGCGCTGATGCCATCATCGTTCCCGGCGGCTTTGGATCGCGCGGAGTCGAAGGCAAGATTCGCTGCGTTGAGCACGCGCGCACTCGGCGCATTCCGTTCCTAGGAATCTGCCTGGGATTCCAAGTCGCCGTCATCGAATACGCACGAAATGTTCTTGGACTGGCCGATGCGAACTCGAGCGAGTTCGATCCAACTACAGGCACAGTCATTATCAGCGAACTCCCCGACCAGAAACGCATTGAAGGAATCATGGGCGGAACGATGCGACTCGGCGCCCAAGACGTGCTGATTACCCCGGGCTCGCTCGCGTCGTTTCTCTTTGGCCAATCCAAGACGGTGCACGAACGCTTCCGCCATCGGTATGAAGTCGACCCAGCGTTTGTGGGCCGGCTTGAAGCAGGCGGACTCATTTTCAGCGGGCGTCATCCGAAGCATCCCATCATGCAGGTGCTCGAACTTCCCGTCTCGACGCACCCATATTTCATCGGCGGCCAGTTTCACCCAGAGTTGCTCAGCCGTCCGCTGAAGCCGCATCCAATGTTCATGGGATTGATCGCTGCGGCGATCGCGCAGCGCGAACCTGCATTCGCGCAGAGTGCACTCGGTCAGCGGTGGGTGCGTGCCAACACAGCTACGGCTTCTTCATCGAACCGCTCCTAATCGAGCCCGTCGATATACTTCCCGACCCTCGGCGATGTAGCTCAGTTGGTTAGAGCGGAGAATTCATAATTCTTAGGTCGACGGTTCAAGTCCGTCCATCGCCACTCAGTTTTTCCCCACCCACCTCGCTGGGTGGGGCGCGCGCAACACAATGCAACCAGCCTCGGTCGATTTTCTGATTCAGTTGGCGATGCAAGCTGAAGCGCAGCCGTTGATCTCGCATTTCAGATTGGCTCCCGCCCGAGCACTCTCCCCAAACGCCCCCGCCCAACTCTTCACGGGAACCGCGCACGGTCGGTCCATCGCGCTCGTGACACATGGTCGCGACCCGCACTTTCATTGCGATCGCATCGGCACTGAGACTGCGACGCTCGTGGCGCACCTCGCCATCTGCGCGTGCCATCCCAGATTGCTCGTCAGTGCCGGCGCATGCGGCGGATTCCAAACGCAAGGGGGAGCGATTGGCGACCTGTACATGCCAACGCGCTTCTTCTTTCACGATCAACGGGTGGCGATCCCCAAACTTGAACAGTTCGCCATTGGCGATTGCACGGTCAGCGATCATCCAGCCTTTCGCGCCGCAATGCGCGCGAAGCATGGAATCTGCGCAACCGGATCGAGCCTAGATGCGACACCAAGTGAAATGGCACTGTTCGCGCGCGAGCGGGTGACATGCAAGGACATGGAAGCGGCGGCGATCGCGCGCGTCGCTCGCGATCATGCGATTCCATTCATCGCTGTCAAAGTTGTCACTGATCTTGTCGACGACCACGAACCCGCCGAGAGCGCATTTGCGCGCAATCTCTCCAAAGCACTCGTTCGACTTGTAGACGCGCTCGATGCTCTCATCGCAACGCAGGTTTCAAGTCAAGTTGCACCACCTGGGTAAGCGCGAGTTACGCGCGTGTCAAGCCGACAACGCCCGATGACGGGCTCGAACCGTCGACCTCCGATTTAGGAAACCAGTGCTCTATCCAACTGAGCTAATCGGGCTTTTTGTAGTCCGGGTAGCGACCGCCGCAACGGCGATCGGCCTTGGCTTGGATGAAGTACAGCACGCACCATCCTGACAGAAAGATGATCCAGAGCAGATTCGACAGCAAGACAAGTTCCATGAAGAGAATCATAGAGACTTTTCTGTGGCGCGACGGTTTGATTTCGCTACTGTGCCCCGCGCGTCTACGCTCATTGGCGCGTGTGCGATCCTCTGTTCAACATCGTTCTCTGGCAACCGCAGATACCACAGAACACCGGAAACATTGGGCGCACGGCGATGGCGACCGGTTGTCGCTTGCATGTCGTGCATCCCATCGGATTTGACATGTCGCAGAAGGCGTGCCGACGAGCTGGGCTCGACTACTGGCAACATGTCGACTGTAAAGAGCATGAGTCGTGGACTGCCTACCTCGCCCGCGAGAATCCAAAGAGACTTTGGCTCTTCACCACCAAGTCGACTCGACCGCATTGGGACGCAGACTTTCAGCCTGGCGATCATCTGCTCTTTGGACAGGAACAAGGAGGCGTTTCGCCGGAGATTCACGAGTGGGTTGCGCGTGAGTTTGGCACCGATCACTGCGTCACCTTTCCGATGGTTTCCCACGAGCGGGCGCGCAGTTTGAACCTCGCCACGGCGGTCGCCTGCGGTGTTTACGAGGCACTTCGTCAGGTCTCGCTGGCAACTGGTCGCATGCCCCCTGCGTATGATCAAGAGCAGAATTGCTCGACAGAACCAAATTTATGAAAACCGCGATACCACCGACCAGCCTTCACTCGCCGCACCGAGCGTTCACACTCGTTGAACTGCTCGTCGCCATCGCAATCATTCTTGTGCTCATCGGCATCCTGCTGCCCGCGCTGGGCAAGGTCTCAACCAAGGCGCGTGTTACGTCGACACAGGCGACGATGAACGAGTTTGCCAAAGCATGCGACACCTTTCAGGCGCAATTCGGTTACTACCCAGGCATCGTTCCTGAAAACATGCTTGCCGCGACAGTAAACTCGCCGATCAGCGGAACTGAGAATGCGTTGCTGCACCTGATGGGTGGCGCGGTTCGCAGCGACGACACTTCCTACGGCACGGCTCTCGGAACCGAGTACATCTTCGGCACAACTGGCACCACCGGCACCGGTCAGATCAGGATCAAGGTCAATCCAATCGACATCGGCAAGGGACCGCGCATCGAAGGCAAGCAGTACGACTCGTTCTTCGCCCCCAAAGACAATCAACTCAAGCCAGTCACTGGACAGGTTGGCGAGCAGTTGGTGCTTCCCGATTTGGTCGATGCATGGGGACAGCCCATCGGCTATGTGCGTTCAGCCCGATCGAGCGGACTCGTGTCAGGACTCCTCGCTGATAAGCCACAGTTCTATCTCGAGCCACTCTCTCCCTATCTCAGTTCAACTGCGCTGGGAGAGCTCGGAGTCGACCAGGTTTCTTCGAGCGTCTTTGGATCTGGAACCCCCGCAGATCAACGCTCCTATCTCGCCCAAATTCTGCGGCATCCCGCCTTCGGAACGTTTGTCGCGCTCGCGGATGCGCGCGCGGGCACGCCACGTGGCAAGTATTTTCTCTTCTCACCTGGACCCGACGGCATCTACTTCGCCAAGATCAATGATGGTCCCACTGCGGCTACCGCCTTCGCCTTCACCTCGGCAGAAGCACGAAAGCCCGATGTGTACACGACGTACAACGACGTCATCGTTTCTGGCGGAGGCTAAAAAAACGCCCGCATGTTTGACATGGGGCGCTTGGGAGTTAGTTTCAACAACTCTCGCAGACTTTTTGCGCAGACTTATTGGGGAAACTTGTAATCACCCTTTGGCGGATCGGCTGCAGGAGGAGCTTTCGCAGGTGCGCCCTCGCCACCCTTGCGACCCTCGCCACCTCTACCGCCCTTGCCACCCTCGCGTTCACCGCGCTTCTCCGCTGCCTTGCGCATGCCAACCATGTTCGACTTCAGAGTTTCCTGCTGCTGCGGAGTCAGGATTGCCATGATCGAGTCGCGGGCAGATTCCATCTTTGGCATCGTGTCGCGAAGTTTTCGCATTTCTTCCATCGTGGCTTTGTCGGGCTTTGCGCCGCCCTGTGGTGGCGCACCCTCAGGCTTGCCATCCTTGCCTTGGTTGGCGGGTCGGTCCTTGCCGCGCGAGGCGCGCATTTTCTCCTCGAGCTTTCCGAGTTGCTCGCCATTGGCTTCCTTCCAAGCCTTCATCTTGCCTTCGATGTCACTGCGAATCGCCTGAATCTGTGTGCGCTGTTCTTCGGTGAGTTGCGTGTCGATCGACGCTAGCGCCCCCATGAACAAGCGAACTTCCTGCATCGCACCGCCGCCTGGCCCTTGACGCTGTCCCTTCTTGCCGTCGGCACCACCGAAGGCGCCGTTTCCTTCGCCAGCCTCTGGAGGAACTTCTGGACCAGATAGCACATCGCCCGAGCCTGGCTTTGCCCCAGCTCGCGGCGGACGCTTTCCATTTGGTGGCGCCTTGGTGCCATCGGGTGCAGTCATCGGATCATCGTCAACGGCAGAGAATGCCATCGGCATTGGACCCGCAAGTGCAACAGCCGTTACGAGTGTGAAGATTGAGGTAAAAAATGTTTTTTGAGTCATGTGGATTCCTTTCGGTGGGAGTTGCCCGCAGCGCCGTGGATGGGACACGAAATACCATACCATTTTTCTGAATGACCCTCACAACACGCGACATCCACGCAGCGCTCTGCACCGTAAAGGATCCTGACCTCGGCAAAGACCTCGTCACGCTCAACATGGTGAAGGACGTGCGCATCGACGGATCGGCCGTGACCATTGGAATAGAATTGACGACGCCAGCATGTCCAATGAAGGACAAGATTCGCGGCGACATCGAGAGCGCAGTGCGTGCGCGCGCTTCATCAATTGGCGCGGCGATTCCTCAGATCTCGGTCGAATTTACCGCGCAAGTTCGCGCCGCGGCAACGAAGAACGCGAGCAATCCGCTTCCCAATGTGAAGCACATCATCGCGGTTGGCGCTGGCAAGGGCGGAGTCGGCAAGAGCACGGTCAGTGTCAACCTAGCTGTTGGACTTGCCCGCTTCGGGGCACGGGTCGGGTTGCTCGATGGCGACATCTACGGACCCAGCGCCCCAACGATGCTCGGCCTCGCCGAACTCACCGGCGCAATTCGCGATGAGATGCTCGTGCCATTTGAGGTGCACGGCATTCGCGCAATCACGATTGGAAAACTCGTCGATCCAGAAAAGGCGCTCATTTGGCGGGGACCAATGGCCCACGGCGCGTTCAAGCAACTCGCCTTGCAAACAGAATGGGGAGCGCTCGACTACCTCATCGTCGACTTACCACCTGGAACGGGCGACGTCCCGCTCACGCTCGCGCAACTCTTGCCACTAACTGGAGCGGTCGTCGTGTGCACACCGCAGCGCGTTGCACAAGACGATGCGCGGCGCGCCGTGCGCATGTTTCAACAACTCGGCGTGCCCGTGCTCGGCGTTGTCGAAAACATGTCGTACTTCATCGGTGACGATGGCAAGACCTATGACCTCTTTGGACGGGGCGGCGCCGAAATCATGGCGAGCACCATGAATCTGCCATTTCTTGGGGCGATCCCCATTCACATGGATCTTCGCCGTAACAGTGACGAAGGAACTCCGCTCAAGAATTGGACCGCAAACCCCACACTCGCCAGCGATCTCGACGCGATGTGCCAACGAATCGCGAGTCAGATCTCAATCATCTCAGTGCAGGGCGGATTGCTTCAGCCAACACTCTCAGTGACTGGCTGAGCAACACCTTCAACCGGAAACCCGCGACCCAGCCACGGCCAATACCCGCCGAGCAGGGTCGAGCTTCGAAAGCCACGCCGGCGCAAGAATGCGCACGCTCTGGCACTTCTACTACCTCGGCGGCAATAGACGACGACTTGTCGATCACGGGGAAGTGCATGCACCTGCTCAGCGAGTTGTGACATCGTCATCAGACGTGCCCCGGCAATACGACCGCGCAACCATTCTGCAACAGTCCGCACATCGAGCATGAGACACTCCCCTGCCGTGTAGAGCGTGTGCGCCGCCTGCTGAGAGATGTCATCCACATCTCCGAGGCTCAAGATCTCATGGTCGAGTCGACCGTAATCGCTAGAAGAAATCCATCCATCGATTCGATCGATTCCGATGAGATGCAAGACGCGCGCGATGTCTGCGATCTTGCTCTGTTCACACACACAGACCACGCGCTCATCAGGGCGCACCGCAGCTGCAACCAGCGGGGCGAACTGTTGGTCTAACGGCGCGTGTAATGCGCCATCAGCACCATCGTGCGTGAAGAGATTCCACGGACGTGTGTCGACCACGACCGTTCTTGGAAACGAGATCAGCTGCAAGAACTGGTCGCCAGTGAGTTCTGGAGTGGGCGGCAACTCGCGCAACAGCGCCGCGTGACCGCGGTGATTGAGTTCTTCTATTTGCGTGAAATAAGCTGGACGCTCTGGTTGGTTGTCGCAAGTCGCTGCGATGAACGCTGCGTCTGAGTCGAGTGCCTTGAACACCCGATTAAATCGACGCTCGATTCCCAGAGTTGTCTCGCCGGGCAAGTCCACCGCGTGGCCGCACGCACTTCCCCCAGAATGGCCGGCGAGCACGATCGTTTCATCGGGCAACTGCGCCAGCCTGCGCAGTGACGCTTGCAGCGCCTGTGAATCCTTGATAGTTGTTCGTCCCGCACCACCGGGCAGCAGCGCATCGCCGGTCAACACGACCCGCACTCCACTTGGAGCGTGTTCAATCTCGATGCTCATTGCTCCCGCCGCATGACCCGGAGTCAGCATCGCCCGCACGCAAAGGTCCCCAACTGAAAACGAAGTTCCATCTTTCAAGAACGTCACCCGTCGCTTCCAACGGTCGATGTCGCGCACGTACCAATCAGGCGGATCGGTTTCGCCCGAAATAAACGCGTTCACGGAGTGGGCGCTGAGCATCTCGCAGATACCCGACACATAGTCCGAAGGGGCGTGCGTCTCTAGCACCGCCATGGGCGTGACCCCAAGTTCCTGAGCGATCGCCTCATACCGCGCTGGATCTCGCACTGGATCGACGAGGATCGCCTGGCGGGTTCGCGGACAAGCGATGAAGTAGGCGCACTGCGAAAGGGTGGTTTCTATGATCCGGCGAACAATCACATGGTAATGCTACACCTTTGAGGTTAGTTTTTAGGTTGTCAGCGCGCACCAATTCTGTCGCGCCTGGCATGCGCACGTGCGGCGATCGACTCTTAGACCTTGAGTTTCTTGAGTGCTGCGGTGAGCGCATCGAGGTGATGCCTCTCATGCGCCGCTGAAATCTGCACCCGCAAGCGGGCGTGTCCTTCTGGCACGACGGGATACCCAAATCCAATCACAAAGACACCAGAATCAAGTAACTGCCGACTCATCGCGATTGCCTTCGCTGTGTCGTGCACGATGATTGGACAGATCGCAGTTGGGCTCTTGAGAACTGAGAATCCACTCGACTCGATTCCCGCACGCGCGTACGCAACATTCGCGCGCAGCTTATTCACCCGCTCTGGCTCCCGCATGAGCACTTCGATCGCTTTGTCTGCACTGCATGCGACCGTGCAGGGCAATGCGTTTGAAAAGAGAGTGGGTCGTCCGCGTTGCACCAAGAGGTCAATCGCCGCGCGTGATCCTGCGATGTAACCACCCGCTGCACCACCGAGCGCCTTCCCAAGTGTGCCAGTGAAGTAATCAACCTGTGTCGCGGCCATCCCCCAGTGTTCGTGCGTGCCACGACCCGCCGCTCCCATGACGCCTGTGCCGTGCGAGTCGTCGACCACCAGTAAAGCGCCGAACTCATCACAGAGTGCCCGAATTCCCGGTAGGTCTGCGATGTCGCCTTCCATTGAAAAGACGCCGTCGGTCACAATCCAAATCGTTCCCGTTACTTCTGGATTCGCCCGCGCCTGCCCGAGTCTTTCGCGCAGCGATGCGAGATCATTGTGCCGGTAGACGCCGCGCAACAGTCCCTTCTTGATCGAGACCGCAAGGCGAATTCCGTCGATGATCGAGGCGTGGTTGAACTCGTCAGAAATGATCATGTCACCCGGCTCGCAGAGCGTTGGAAAGATCGCCTCATTGGCATTCCAGCAACTCGTAAATGTGTACGACGCTTCGACGCCGTAGAAATGCGCGATGCGCGACTCGAGTCGTTCGTGGCAATCAAATGTGCCGCAGATGAAGCGCACGCTGGCTGTTCCAGCGCCATACCTGCGCAATCCTTCGTGGGCCGCTTCGATCACTTCGGGATGGTTCGCAAGCCCGAGGTAGTTGTTCGAGCAGAGGCAGACAACCTCGCCACGGCCACGAATGCGAACCGTTGCGTCCATCGGTCCTTCGATCATCTGCAGTTGTTTGAGTTGTCCACTCTGCTGCAATGACTGAAGAATCTCTTGCGTACGTGATGGAAAGTTCGGTGGCGCGATCATGGGCATTCCGAAAGGATAGGGCTAACTGCCGCGGCGCTCACGCAGTCTGCGCGTCGGGCTTCGTCTGGGGATAACGACTCGAAATCCGTGGCAGAAGGTAGTCGCTGAACGCCGTTGCAAGCGTGTGTTGGGGAACCCAGCCCCACTGCGCGCGCGCTGCTGCATCGTCGCAGGATTCTGGCCATGAATCGATGATCGACTGCCGTCCAAGATCTGGCTCAAATGAGATTTGAGAGGCGCTGAAGGCGCGGCGCACAAGTGTTGCGAAGTCGTCGGCGCTTGGAGAAAAACTCGCGACGTTGTAGACCGTTCGACGCAGCGTCGACTTTGGGGCGCTCATCAGCCGCATCGTCGAATCGATTGCCTCTGGCATGGTCATAAACGGAATTCTCGAATCGGGCCGTACAAAGCAGCAATACGCCCGACCGGCGGCAGCGGCGTGAATCATCTCTGGACCGTAGTCGCTCGTACCGCCCGACGGCATCGTCTCAGCGGAGATGATTCCTGGAAAACGAATCGAACGAAAATCAACTGGATGCGCGATCCGATCCTTGGCGAGTTTTCTGTAGTGCTGCGCGTAGTACCGGCCGAGATGTTCACCTGCGAGCTTGTTGCAGCCGTACATCGTGTGTGGTTCGCAGTGCTGATCTTCGCCCACATCCCCCGCCGCACGCTTGGAGGCAAGGTCGGGCAGTCCATAGACCGCGATCGAACTTGGAAAGAAGAACTTGACTGTTCGACCATGCGATCTTGCCTGCTCGGCAGCGAGGTGCAGCAGATTCAACGTGCCGCCCACGTTCACTTGATGCGCCGTTTCTGGGGCGAACTCTCCGCGCGTTGAAAGGAGCGCTGCCAAGTGATAGATCTCAGTAATCTCATACATCGCAAGCAATCGCTCGAGCAGTGCGTGATCGCAGATGTCTCCAACAAACGAATGATCACAGTGAGCGCGAATCTCAGGAGCAAGTTCACGAACGTCGAGCGCAAGAATGACGGCGCGCCGTCCTTGGGTCGACCAGAGTGCAGAGAGAAGACCGTGCCCCATCTCGCCCCCTGCGCCTGTGACTAGAATCGCGGCATCGCGCTGTTGACCTGTAGGAGGAGGGGAATTTGAGTGCGACATCGAAGAGGGAGTCATAGATTGGGCAAGGTATATCCGAGGGCAATACTTCCCCGCCCCTACAAGATGCAACCGAGTTTGAGCAAGAGATCGCGCGTCGCTTTGGCGCCTTCAACCTCTGTGAGCCGGTCACCCTCGTATTCGACGCCCACCCATCCCGTGTACCCAGCCCCACGAACAATTCCCATCATCTTGGTGTAGTCGGTCGTCGTCTCGAACCCATCCCCGTTGAAGTCGTGGCTCTTGGCACTCACGGCGCGCGCGAATGGCATCATCGCCGCGATGCCCGCATATCTATCTGCCATCGTTCCATCTTCGCAGCGAAAGTTTCCAAAGTCGGGAAGTGTGCCACAGTTTGTCGCGCCAACCTGTCGAATCACTCTCGCTACCCACGCGCCATCGCACGAGCATCCTCCATGGTTCTCCACGATCACGTTCAATTTCATCGGCAACGCCACTGCGCTCAACTGAGCCAATCCATCGGCACAGAACGCGCACTGCTCATCCGCCGTTCCCACGCTGCGCGCATTCACCCGAATCGAGTGGCAGCCGAGCCCCGCCGCCGCATCGAGCCATCTGCGATGCGCATCGACCGCCCGGCGGCGAGCGTTCGCATCAGGATCGCCCAGATCGCCCTCACCATCGCACATGATGAGCAAGCTCATGACACCGGCTGCATCCGCCCGCTTGCGCAGGTCGGCGACCCAACTCCCATTCGCAGCCATCGCTCGATAGAAGGTGCTCACATACTCGACCCCAGCAACGCCAAAGGTCGTGCGAACGAACTCGGGAAAATTGAGCGGCGCCAAGGTGCCGTCTTTGAGCATCCGATGCAGTGACCACTGCGCAACACTGACCCTGTTGCGTGAACTCGCGGCCGCGGACTTTTTCTCAACGCCATCCTGCAACTGGGCAAGTGCAACAGTCGGGGCGATCGCAGTGGCGATGGCCGCGCCGACCATCGTGCGAATCACTCCTCGTCTTGATTGGGCATCATCCATTGGACAGAACCTCTCCATGACAATAGCAGAGCGAGATAACTCGGTGTGAATCGCTACGATGCGGCGATGAACGTTCCGAGCATTCTCACCGTCGCGAGTTCGATCGCGCTCTTCTCATCGCTCCCAAGTTTTGGTCAAGATCCGCCTGCGGCGCCTGCAAATGCGTCCGCGCAAGATGCGACCGGATCTGACCCACAAATCAACATGGCGCTGGGGCACCTCACGGTTGAATTGAACGCCCTGCATTCGATGATCGATTCGCTGGGAGATGTGCGAACCAATTCAGAAGACCGCATCAATGCAATGGATGCATTCATCAAAGAGAAGGTTCTCACCGATGGATGGAAGACCTATGCAGCGTCCACAAAGAGTCTGCCACCTGGAACGAGTTTCCTCGCGGCCTATCAGACAACGCTGCACCAGGAGCAACTCAAGGGCACTCCCAATGCGGCAATGCAAGACCTCGACCTGCTGACGCGCGAAGTTTCGGCAGCAACGATCCAAGCGCAGGCCGGTTGGAACTCACAGAACCAGCGCTTCGCACAGGTCGCGTTGCGCTCCGCGTTCTTGCAGTCCAAGAATCTGCTCGACGATTATCAACAATGGGCGCCGACCTACGCCGCGGCGCAGCGCAAGGCGCAAACCGCTCGATATGCAGCGATGAACGCAAATTTGAACGCGCAGGCATCGGCGTACTACAAGCACCTCGAAGAACTGCATGAGCAATGGGACAAAATGCCGCACAACACCGGATTGAACTTCAATGAGATATGCAGTCAGGGCGATGGCGACAAGGGCGCGTTTTCTCAGACAGCACAATCCGCCAACGCCGCCGTGGGTGGTGGCGGTGTCTCGGTGAATTCACCTGAGGCTGTTGGAGTGAACACCCCGTGGCAATACGCGGGTGCGGGCGGCGGGTACTACCCAGGGGCATATTCTGGCAGTGGTGGCTACTACGGGGGCTCGAATTGGAACAGTTACTCGGACGGCTACTACGATCTCAATGGATATCCCGCCGACACTGGTTTCGGCGGCGACAACTTCACTCCAGTGGGTGTGCACAAGATTTGGAATCGTTCCAGTGATGCTGCACTCGTTCGCGGTCCAAATGCTGGCCCTGTCGGAGGAGGAGTTCGCTCGGGTTATTCTTCCGGCGGTGCGTCAAGCGGTGACGGCGGACGCGGCAAATGAGCGCCAGTTTCACGAGATTCTGACCGCCCGCTCACTCCCATTCGATCGTGGCGGGCGGTTTGCTTGAGATGTCATAGACAACTCGGTTCACGCCCTTCACTTCGTTGATGATTCGGCTTGAGATCGTCGCAAGAACTTCATAGGGCAATCGCGCCCAATCAGCAGTCATGAAGTCTTGCGTTGTGACGGCGCGAATCGCGACGACCGAGTCGTACGTGCGCCCATCACCCATCACGCCGACCGTACGCACTGGCAAGAGCACAGCAAACACTTGGTCAGTTTTGCGGTAGAGATCGGCCGCAACGATTTCTTCGAGCAGGATTTCGTCGCAGTCTCGCAAGATCCGCAACTGAGATTCGGCAATCGCACCCAAACAACGTACAGCGAGCCCAGGCCCAGGAAAGGGATGGCGCCAGACAATGTGGGGGGGCAACCCGAGCACTTCTCCCAGAGTGCGCACTTCATCCTTGAAGAGGTGACGCAATGGTTCGATCAGTTCGAATCCGAGATCTTCAGGAAGCCCACCGACATTGTGGTGCAACTTGATGTTTGCCGCAGTGCCTGCATGACCATGCCCGCTCTCGATCACATCTGGGTAGAGCGTCCCCTGCGCGAGAAACTTCACGTCACCCGGAATGCTCTTGGATGCTTCCCGAAAGACATCGATGAATCTGTGACCAATCAGTTTTCGCTTTTCTTGTGGATCGGTCACTCCCATGAGATCACCAAGAAACTCGCGGCTCGCATCGATCACCCGCAGGTCAACGTCGAAGTGATCGCGAAAGGTCGACTCGACCAGCGTGCGCTCGTTCTTGCGAAGCAGTCCGTTGTCAATGAAAATGCAGACGAGTTGCGATCCAATTGCCTTGGCCAAGAGCGCAGCAACCACCGAACTATCAACCCCTCCTGAGAGCCCGCAGATGACCCGCGAAGTTCCTACGCGCTCTTTCACCCGCGCACACTCCGCAGTTGAGTAGTCGGACATTTTCCACGCGCCCTTGCACCCGCATGTGCGAAAGAGGAAATTGCGCAGCACATCCATCCCGTGAGGTGTGTGGGTCACTTCGGGATGAAACTGCACGCCAAAGATCTGGCGCGCTGAGTCGGCGACGGCGGCAAACGGACAGGTAGGAGTCGATGCAAGCACCGCAAATCCCGCCGGCAATCCCAATACTTGATCGCCATGACTCATCCACACTGTGGCATTGGATGGCACCCCCATCATGAGATCTCGATCGTCCATCACGGTGATGTTGGCGCGTCCGTACTCGCGCGTAGGCACGCGGTCGACGCGCCCGCCAAGCGTCTGGCAGGTCAATTGCATTCCGTAGCAGATTCCCAGAATCGGAATTCCTGCTTCAAACACTGCGGCGTCGCACCGCGGGGCATTCGCGTCAGAAACACTGGCAGGTCCTCCCGAGAGGATGATTCCTGCGGGTTTGTGCGCCATCAACTCTGCAAGCGGAGCATCGGGACGCACGAGCAGGCTGTAGACCCCTGCTTCACGCACACGCCGCGCGATCAACTGCGCGTACTGACTTCCGAAGTCGAGGATGAGCACCGTTTCAGTTCGTGATTCGTTCATGCTGTTGGATGGGTGCATCATGTCGCGTGCTCATTACTCCCGCTGAACACTTCAAACGTCCAACGCGGAGGGGAGGGATAGTAACGGAGAATCTTGTATCCTCACGCGAGTGAACAGTAAGCCAAGCACCGGTTGGGTGATTCGAAGGCGAGTGTGCTGGGCTCTGCTCGCCACGCTCGCAGGATGTGCACCGAGTGCGACCGAAGGCGGCTTCTCAAATCCGGCGCCAGGCGCCCGCATCTACGCAATCGAAGATTCAGTGAAGTTCAATCGCCGCAGTGACATCCCTTCGATTGTTGAGTGCCTCTGCTCGGACGACGAGTTACTTCGCTTCATGGCAATCGGTGCTCTGAAACGGCTGACCGACCAAGACCTCGACTATCGGTTTGACGATCCAGAACCGCTGCGCGTCGCCGCATACAAGCGCTGGCAAGAGTGGACGATCGCGCAGCACCTCGCACCGCCAATGCAGGCCTACGCCTCAACGATTTATCCCCCCGTTCGGCCGCGACCTCAGTGGTAACTCATGATTGCCTAGTGCGTAGCCATGGATCGTGAACCCTGCATCAGCGTTCGACTATTCAGCGACCCAAAGTTGCTCTCTCCTATCCGTGCGTTCGTCGATGGTCTATCAAAAAGCATCGGCTTTTCAGAAAAGTCACGTGGACTCCTCTCACTAGCAGTAGACGAGGCTCTGGCGAATGTTATTCGCCACGGCTACAGCGAGCGAACCGATGGCTTGATTTGGCTCAACATCTGGCGACTCCACGAGCCAGCGGGACTTCGCATTGTGCTCGAAGACCTCGGCCGTTCAGTCGACCCAACGCTCATCAAGGGACGTAACCTTGCTGATGTTCGCCCCGGAGGCCTCGGCGTCCACATCATCAAGGAGACGATGACCGAATCGAAATGGGAAATGCGCCCTGGCGGCGGAATGCGACTCACGCTTGTCAAACTACTTGCACCTGAAGAGCGAGAAAACTCATCACCCACTCAGTCGGAGAATTGCACCCCGTGACCCGAGAACTCACCGTGGATCTCACATCCGTCGCTGGAGCGGCGGTGCTTCGACCAGGTGGTGACATTGATATGTCATGCGCCCCCGCCGTTAGAAAGGCAGTCGCAAACATCATGCGCGATCGTCCCGAGCGGCTCATCATCGATCTCTCCGCGGTTGCCTACATGGATTCGTCGGGAATCGCCACACTCGTCGAAGCGCTGCAACAGTCGATGCGCAACAAGATTAAACTCGTGCTCGTTGGGGTCACTCCGCAAGTCCACAGCGCCTTCGAGATAACAAAACTCGTGAGCATGTTTACGATCGTCGCCACACTCAAAGATGCCTCAAACGCATAACCACGCCCATGAGCTCAATCGCACACGCCAACATGTTTACGAGAGTCGTCAACCGGTATTGGCACATCTGGTCCGACGTGCTAGGACTGATCGGCTCGTGGGCGAATCTCTTCTTTAGCGTGCTGGTCTGGATCGTGCGATCATTGATTCAGCGGCGCGCCCGCTTCGGTGCGCACGCGCTTGCGGTGCAGTTTGTGCGGGTGGGGATCCGCTCAGTCGGCATCGTCCTTCTCGTTTCGGGTTGCATCGGCACGATCTTGGCACTCCAAACGGCACCGAGCCTCGAACAGTTCGGACAAACGGACAAGGTCGCAAACCTGGTGGGGGTCGCCGTTTTTCGTGAACTCGGTCCACTCATCGCTGCAATTGTGATGACCGGCTTCGCGGGCGCATCAATCGCGGCTGAACTCGGCACGATGAAGGTTGGCGAAGAGATCGAAGCGCTTGAAGCGATGGCACTCAACCCCATCCGGTTTTTGGTGATGCCACGCGTGATCGCGACAATGCTCAGCCTGGTTGTCCTCACGGTGTTCTCGGATATCTGCGCAGTCTTCTTCGGCGGAGTGGTCGGGGTGCTTGTGCTCGACATTCCATACGAGGTCTACAAGATAAACACGCTCATGCAACTTTGCCCAGTTGACTTCAA
This sequence comes from Phycisphaerales bacterium, assembly GCA_009691705.1. GTDB lineage: Bacteria > Planctomycetota > Phycisphaerae > Phycisphaerales > SM1A02 > F1-60-MAGs104. The sequence continues at coordinate 8,181 of SIAR01000005.1, read as the reverse complement.
CACTGGCCTATTGAAGGCAGCGGTTTTTGGAACGATGCTTGGCCTGATTGCCTGCACGAATGGACTGCGCGTCACAGGGGGCGCGGCGGGCGTCGGTCGGGCGACCACAAACACAGTCGTGCAAACAACTGTGGCGATTGTCATTGCCGATCTTCTCTTCTCCGCTCTCTTCTATTCGCTTGGATTCAACTAACTCGGCGCGCCGCCGCGCGCGGAGGATCGAAGCCGGCACCGCTGAGTAGTTGCGCCCCTTGAATCGTCGTTGCGTGACTGACGAGATGATTCAATACATCCTCGGGGTTTTCGACAAGACAGGCCTGCATCGACTGAATCAACAGATGGCATCCCGCTGAACGACCACATTGCACTGGCCCGGGCACAGCCATGCAAAGTCGATTGCATTCGCATGCCAGATTCGCAGTCAAGATTGCGCCAGACCGCACCGCGGCTTCGACGACGAGCGTGCCAAGGCTCAGCCCCGCGATGATTCGATTGCGACTCGGAAATCGGTCGGGGGTTGCCACCGCCATCATCGGGCACTCGCTCACGACTGCCCCTCCTGTGGCCACAATCTCGTCGAGCAAGTCGATGTGCTCAGGCGGATATGGATCACGAAGCCCACCGCCAACCACCGCGATCGTGCGACCCTCCGCGCGAAGAGCCCCACGGTGCGCCTCCGCATCAATCCCACGCGCCGCTCCCGATACGACTGTCACTTCGCTTGCGGCGAGACCCGCCGCAAATCTTCCAGCCTGTTCGATCCCATAGGCAGTTGCCCGACGCGCCCCAACCACAGCGACTGACCATGCGTCATTCGCCAGAAACGCGCCGCGAATCCATAGTGCCACTGGAGCATCAACGCACGCAGCCAACATCGGCGGATAGTCGCTGTCACCAACAGCTACGAGCCCCACACCAAGCAACTCCATCGAAGCACGCTCACCATCGGGATCGCACCGTGCGAGACGTTCGCGTAGTGCTACGGCGGTCCCACCGCTTCCTGGATCGCTCGCTTCGAGCAAAAGCTCGAGGGTCGAGCCACCCGCTCGCGCATCATGGGCAAGTGCGCCAAGCCCGCCGGCACCCCGCGCGGCCATCCGCCACGATCTGCAACCGCGGTCGAGCGCGAGCGCCGCGCGAATAGTTCCCTCATCCAAGATCGTTGCGTCCGTTGGCATCGTGCACCTCGGGTGGCAACCTAGCCCCCCGCCAACCGACTCACAAAACTACGCCCCTTTTTCTGGCGTTCGCGGCGCGGGACCAAAGATGAGTCCCAAGAAGACACAAAACGCACCCATCGCGATCACCCACAGTCGCTGTGGACCAAGCGTCCATCGCGCGAGCAAGGTGTCTGGGTACGGATCTGACTCGTCGATCGGCGGTGTCACGCTTGCTTCGATCCAATCGCTGGGAGTTGAGTCAATCGAGGTCGCGATCAGCAGCGCGGTCTCGTCCCGAGGCATCAGATTGAGTTGGCTCGCGGCAAGGCGACGCACCAATCCCTGGTCACCTGCCTTGAGATCGTCCAGAAATCGAGAGCAGGCTTGCATGCGCGCAAAGTTGTGCTGTTCTGCGAACCGAATCGTCTGCAATTGTGAGCGCATCTGGTGCACTTTCTGCGCCTCGGGGATCACAGCAGCACAAACAATCAGTGCGATTCCCGCGGTGAGAAAGAGCCATCCAGGGTCTGGATTGAAAAACGGCAATGAAACTCGCACCCTTTGGAATCGGCAGATTGCCGTCCATGAGGTGAGGAATCTCGCTCACGCTGTTGCAGGCGGTGGATCGACTACCGAGTCCATCGAATCGAGAATCTGCCGCAGCTGAGCCCGCATCGCTGGCGCTCCCCAAAGAAGGTCGTATTCGATACGCCAGTTGCACCGCTGTACTCGGCACTGCCCGCTGAACACGAACGGGGCGTTCGACAGAATCAAGGTGCACGAATCAAAGGTGCAGTCGACGTAGGCATTCCCCGCCAAGTGCACAGTTTGGGCAACAAATGAACGCTTCTCGTGACGCGTAAGTTGAACCTGCGCAGCTTGCTGAGCCGCTGCCCCGCTTGGCTGGGGAGTCTGCGGCGCGTTCGTTGGCTTCGCACCACCCACCCCGCCAGCACCAAGGCTCCATGGTCCCCCAGCACTGCGTCTGATCGAATTCGAATAGTTGGTCATATTGTCGTCCTTTGCGATGCGTACGTTGTGGAAGGTCGCAACGAGTTAGGTTAGTTCAGGGAATGTCTTCTGCACTACTGCAACCAGGTCTTTCACGTGTTGCACAGATTCATCGAAGAGCGCCTTCTCTGCGGGATTGAATTTGATGTCGACCACCCGCTCCATTCCACCGGCGCCCAAGATGCATGGCACTCCGATGAAGTACCCCGCACCTTTGGCTCCTGGCGCAACACCAAACGCATCTTCGCAATAGGCCGCGCAGGGAAGGATTCGCTTCTTGTCTTTGACGATTGCTTCAACCATCTGAATCGTTCCCGAGGCAGGGGCGAAGTACGCGCTCGTTCCCATGAGTTGAACGATCTCGCCACCGCCAACTTTCGCCCGCTGGGTACACGCTTCAATCCTTTCTGCCGTCAAGAGCATGTCCACTGGAATGCCGTGCACGCTCGTGAACCGAGCGAGCGGCACCATGTCATCGCCGTGTCCTCCCAGCAGGAGCGCCTGAATGTCTTCGACCGAGCAACCTATCTCGAGCGCGAGAAACGTTCGAAAGCGCGCCACGTCCAAGCATCCTGCTTGGCCGAGAATTCTGTTGGTCGAAAACTTCGATGCCTTCCACGCCGTGTAGACCATTGCATCGAGTGGATTACTCACCACGATCATGATTGCATTGGGTGAATGCTGCGCGACCTTCTCCGCGACCTCCTTCACAATCTTCACATTCGTCGCAATCAAATCATCGCGGCTCATGCCAGGCTTGCGAGGAATGCCCGCGGTGACAACAACCACGTCGCTGCCCGCAGTATCCGCGTAGTCCGATGTACCGATGACCTTCGCGTCGAACTCTTCAATGGGACCACAACACGCCAGATCGAGCGCCTTCCCTTTCGCAACTCCCGCGCGCTCTGGAATATCGAGCAACACGATGTCGCCGAGTTCCTTTGCCGCGGCCCAGTGCGCGCAAGTTGAACCAACATTTCCAGCTCCGATGATTGAGATTTTTGCGCGACGCATTTGTGTAGCACTCCGTTGAAGAATGAAATGGAAGGGCGAGGATCATAGCGAGATGGTGCGTTGCCAATTGGGTCCAATCCTTCGGTGATCACAGGCAAAACGCACAGCGGCGAATCCACAAAGGGATCCGCCACTGTGAATGCGCCAGAATGGACTCGAACCATCGACCTCACCCTTATCAGGGGTGTGCTCTAGCCAGCTGAGCTACTGGCGCAGGATGTTCGAGTATAGCCAATCCAATTTCTCTTGAGAGTGCGTACAAAAAGCGACAAGCCCAGTTTTCACCAGGCTTGTGCCAAGATCCCCAATCCATGTGGCGCAGTGCGCCAGTTTTCATTCCCTCCCTCGCCGCATCCCAGCGTCGAACCAACCCGAGACCCACCTCCCTCATTCCGCCTTAACCATTTCCTACCCTCCAAACTTTTCCTTCCATCCATCCCGCGATTCAGCCTTGACGGTTTCCCTCCGCCGAAGAGTCGCTCATAACTCAAAGCCTTCCACGTGCGCAAGCGTCTCAGTCGAGCGAGCGGAATCAGAAGTGCTTGCGATGATCGTGGGGATCGTCGCCACACTTCGGTTCGAGCTGGCACTGAGAGAGATCAACTTGCGCATGGGAGAGTGTTCCTTGCGGTTCCCCGTCGCCTCAGCGGCTTTGCTTTGGATGTTGGCAATTGGCGCACACGCGTCTGCCCGACGGGGCGCCTCTTTACATTCACCGACATCCACAAGATGGCATTCCCCAGAGTCGAGTGCAAATGAATCCGCAAAGATTCTCCCGAGGAGTCACCAACTCGGGGTTGCCCCCAGAATCGGCTCGACAAGGTCTTTGAGTGTGACAATTCCAATAGGCACGCTTGATCCAGCTTCGCACACGACCGCTAGTGGGCGGCGGGCCGCCCGCATTTGGCGGGCCGCTTCCATCACGAGCGTTTTCGAATCAACCAACAGCGCCTCTTGCGCGAGTGCGCTGGCATGCATGTTCGGTTTGAGTATCGCCTCGAGCGACGACAAGATGCCAACGATCTGGACCGTTCCATCATTCGTTGCGACAACTGGGAGGTAGCTGAATGGAGATTCTCGAAAGAGAGTCGCATGACTCACAGCCGACGCCTCCGCCGAGATGGTGGTGACACGACTCCACGGAATCGCGCACTCTTGCACCGTTCTATCAGCAAGCCCAAACAATCTGTCCGCCATCTCAAGATGCACATTCTTGATGTGATCGCTCTCAATTCCATCACGAAGCGATTGAAGGATGCGCTGGCGTGTTGGTCCATGCTGGTCGCTGCGACAGCCCAGCAGGTGGGCAAGCAAATCGCTAAGCACTCGGATGATCGGCACGATGCCGGTCCACGTCAGCATGACTCGCAACCCCAACAAGATCGAAGAGCACCCATAGGTCCAGGTGTTCGTAAAAATACGAAAGAGCTCCTTTGGAATCGCATCCCCCAAGAAAAACACGAATGGTAGGACAATGCTCGTGTTGATGAGCGCTATATGAAAGGGATCCTGCGTGATCGACTCAACGAAGTGCGTAGTTGCGGCGCTGAGTCCTCCGTGCGCCAAGTTGATTCCAACGAGCACCGTCGCAAGCAGTCTGCTGGGATGTTGAATCTCCGCTCGCAGTCGCTTCGCTGAACGGTGCTGCTGCGCGACACGAACAGCTAGCCGCACCCGGTTCAGGGTGTAGATGCCAGTTTCCATTCCAGCGAGAAGTCCGCAAATCGCGAGCGATGCGAGTCCGAGCACGATAGTGAGCGTCATGATGACTCTCCCGCTTCTAGCTCGCGATCTACTCTCCCGATTCGGCGCACTATGAATGACCGGGCGTTGCCATTCTCGACCCGCTCGACGCGAAGTTCGAGCGCTCCAAAGTGAAATGATTGTCCGACTTGCGGCATCGCTTCGAACTCTTCGAGCGCGATGCCACCGACAGTCGAGGCGCGCGAAAGTGTCAGAGGCAACCCATAGTGAGCACAGAATGCCGACGCTGCCATCCTTGCGTCGACTCGTGACGAATCAGCGTCGATCGGCTCGGGAGCAATCATCTCAACTTCATCCGCTGCGACGATGTCGCCAACGATCTCTTCAATCGCATCCTCGAGTGCCACGATTCCAGCAGTGCCACCGAACTCGTCCACCACGATCGCGATGCTGCACCGCTGCACGCGAAACAACTCAAGCAGTTGTTCGAGCGATGCGATCTCTGGCACGAAGACCGCAGGCTTCAGGTGCGCGTCGATCACAACATCGACCCCGCGCGCATCAAGCAGATATCCACGAACGTCGAGGATTCCTGCGATTCGATCTTGCGTTCCATCAACGATTGGCAGGCGCTTCAAACGAGATTTCAGCGCGAGTGCAACGATCGCACTCCTTGGTGCCCGGCGCAGCGCATGCACCATTTCTGTGCGGTGAGTCATCACATCGCGCACACGCCCTCGGCGCATGATCAACAGTCTGCCCAGCAGTGCCTCTTCTTCGCATGAGATGTCGCCTTGCAATCGTGCCGCTGAGACGAAATCCCTCAACTCCTTGGCGGTTGGACCAGCCAACGCCCTCGAGGGGGCTGCGAGTCTGTGGAGAGGAACAAAAATGACTCTCTCGATCAACACGCGCACGGGAGTCATCAGCCATGCGAGAGCGAGAATCGGCAAGGCAATGAGCGGCGCAAGTCGCACCCGCATCGAGTTTCCGATGATCTTTGGAAAGACCTCGCCAAGCAAGATCAGACCGGCCACTTCCGCCATTCCCACTGCGACTTGACTCATCATGGAAAGTTCAGTGCTTTCAAGCACAACCGTTGCTACCGCGAAAAACGCTGTGTTCACAGCGGTGTTCGCGAGCAGAATCGTGAGCAGCAACCCACGCGGTTGCGCGAGTAACCGCTCGACGATCTTGCCAATGCTCGGGCGATCGCGTTGTATGCGCCAGCGATCATCCGCGGTCAATCCAAACAACACAGTCTCTGACCCCGAGAAGATTGCACTCAGTCCCACAAGCGCCGGCAACGTTGCCCACATCGCATTGGTCGTGAGGCTCACTGTGCGCCATCCAACGGGGTCGCTTCGGCAAGGCGATCAATCTCGTGTGAGAGGCGCCGCAACGCACGCACGTATGCAACTGCCGCTCGAGCCTTAACCCAATCACAGTGGTGCGATGCGTGCTGTGCTGCCAAATAGTCGAACGCGGTGCTGAGTTCGGCCTGAACCCAATGCCGCGTCTCTGCAACGCGGCGACGCGATTGCGAGTCCATGATCTCAACTTCTTCGCGCCGCTCAAGCAATTCGACGAGTTGAGTTGGAGTCAACGACACCGCCGCGCCCATTGGATTCTCAAGATCGATCAGAGCCTCCGCTCGAGTCATCGGATCTCGCAAGATCGCCGACGCGCCGTTGATGAGCGCACTCTTGGCAATTGCGATTTCTCGATCAACCCCCTCCGTTTGGCGATCGGGATGAGACTTCGCGAGCGCTCGAACCTGTGCTCCGATGATGGTTGCTTCGGCTATCACGAATGATCGCGCCAACCCAAGCGCCGCAAATGGATCCTCGTGCGAAGCCGCCCCACTCTTCGTCATCACCGCACAACCATCACGTGCCCTTCGGCGTTTCCTCTTCTGGTGCGTCTGATCGACGCACTGTCGATGGCTTTGGCGTAGCGGAGCGCGTGGGCTTCGGCGCTGGATTCTCTGGAACCGCGGGTGGCGACAGTGGGGCCTGTGGATTCACCCCGCTATGGCGCGGGTCTGCCCCGTCTGACGGTCCAGATCTCCCAATCGGCGAAGGCCGTGAGAACCCAGCAGATCCGCCGGGTCGACTCAAACCGCTCGACTCACTTGGGTTCTGTGGTCCACGAGAAAAACCGCTAGCACTTCCACCGCTCGCGCCACCTGAAGTTCCAAAGTCCCGCCGAACATTCCCGCGACCGAACGGCCGACTCGATGGACGGCCAGATGGAATTCGCGCCGGTCCACGTGGACCAGCATCACCACCGCCACTGGTTCCGACTCCGCGGCTCCCACCAAACGACTGGGTTCCCCGATCTCGATCAGGGCGCTTCATCTCTTTCTTGGGAGGTAGTCCCTTTCGCTTTTTGGCAACCTCGTTGAGGACCAATGGACGGCCAACCAACATCTTGCCGTTGAGTGTCTCTATCACAAGTTGCCCGCGCACTGGATCACGAAACATCGCGATTGCGAAGCAGCGGCTTTGACCAGTTTCTGGATCAGTAATTAGCACCAAATCTTCGAGGTCTGTGAATGGTGCAAGCAACACTTTCAGCTGCTCCAACGTCACTCCGTTTTCGAGATTCCCGATATAGACCTTGTACATTTTTGACACTTCAAACTCCCCCGGTTTGAATGTGACGGACGACGACGCAAATGACATCAGACAAACAGGGGCGCCCCAGTTCTGAGAGATACTAACCACTGTTCAAACATCGTTCAAACAGCCTAGGTTCAAACAACCTGGACAAACTGAAACGAAGACAATAAAAAGAGCCCTGACCGGTTTCCCGGCCAGGGCTCATGAAGTCGGCGATGACCTACTTTCCCGCTGAGCAGTATCATCGGCAGCGAAAATTTCACTTCTGTGTTCGGGATGGGAACAGGTGTTTCCTTTCGCTTATCGTCACCGACAAATCCCTAAACGTCCTTTCGGACCCTCAGGGAGGAAGTCGAGGGCAGATGTCGCATGAAAGGCGCAGTACGCCTCACAAGACATGTGAATTTCATTTCGGAATCAAACCCGAGAAGATCTGCAATCAGATCTTCAATCCGGATGTTTGAAACAAACAACCTAATGCTGGTTGCACTTGCTTCAGTTCCGTCAGACGGAACCTGATAGACAAGGCCAAGCACTCGACCGTTAGTACCGCTTAGCTCAACGAATTACTTCGCTTACACATGCGGCCTATCAACCCGGTGGTCTACCGGGGGTCTTTCGTCTTGCGACATGGAATAATTATCTTCAGGGGGGCTTCCCGCTTAGAT
>SIAR01000004.1 GCA_009691705.1 Phycisphaerales bacterium | reverse complement strand
GCGTCACAACAGTCGCGGCATTGCACTCGTCATTGGCTGGTGGTGTCGGAGCCGCGACGACATACACGTTCACATCGTCCACAAACCAATTGTCGCCAGCGTCGTTGCCGTCGACCCGAAAGCGCAAGCGGAATTGGTTGTGGCGGGCGTTGCTTGGAAGCGAGTGGGTATAGGTCGTAAAGGTCGCTTGATTGGTGCCATCGGATGTAAGCGTGTTGAGAGCTGTCCAGTCCAGAGTGTTGTTGAGATATTCAACGATCAATGTCTCGCCGGCCTCGACTCCAGTGCGCTCAACCTTGTAACTCGCCGTGGCTGCTGCGAGACCACCGAGCAACATGTAGTTCGTGCGAACCTCATCGTCGTCGTAGGTGCCTGTTCCCGCCGATGCGAGATTGAGCGCATATGGTGCCGAAGGCTCAGACGCCGCATTGCCATTCACGGCACCACCATCGTTGTATGTCCAACGAGCGGTCGCCAATGTTGTCGCTGCGAACGTCTCTGTAAATGGAAGGGCGGCGGGAGCTGGTCGAGCGAAGTCACATCCGACCTGTCCGAGGTAGGTGCCGACTTCTGAAATCGTCAACGCATCGAACTTCAGGTTTGTTCCTGTGATTCCACCGCATCCACCATTGGATGAGCACATGATGTGGCATGCGGCAGTGCCCTGAGCGTCACAGTGCGTCGCATCCCAGTTGTGACCGAGTTCGTGTGCCGAGAGCGATATTCGATACCCAAGCGTCGTGATGTAGCGGCTCTCGACCACTCCGTACTGGGCGTTGTTAATCGCATTGCAAACCACTCCGAGGTACGCGAGTCCGATTGCGCCTCCTGCATAGTTGTAACCCGAAAACATGTGAGATATGTCGCGATAGATTCCGGACTCCGGTGCTGTTGCCCACTTCGTGCCGAATTCAGTCAGCCGCCCATCGATCGTTGTCGTCGTGTATGGATCGGCTACATCCGATCGAATCACGAGTGTCCCAAGTTCAAATGTGATGTTGACATCGCGGTCGTAGACCGTGTTGACGTTGCTGACGATCAGTTCGATGTCGTTCACAGTGTTGGGAACGCTCGAAGAGTTCTTCTGAAAGAACTCGTAGTCCGTCTCACATCCGAGTTCGACTTGCGAAGGGGTTGTTCCTGCGATGCCACCCTCGTTGGATGTTTCCCCGGCGTCGATTGCAGCAGAGAGAGGCGATTGATACTTCGCCATGGGGAATCCTGGACGACCTAGCGCGCATCCGCGGCCATCTGGAATCGCATCAGCGGTGGAGTAGGCCACATGTTGTCCGAAGGCTGGCATGTCAGGTCGAAAGTCGCTGAGCGGTTGAACGATCCAAGTCGTCTCGTTTTCGAGATGGATCACGCCACTGAACCCGCTGGGAAGGAGAGAGCCAGTGACGATGGTCCCTGGTCGTCCCGCGAGTGATCCGCGGTAGGTACGAATCGCTGGCGCGGCAACTTCAGTGAGTACGCCACCGCCTGAGTCGACGAGCACTTTGAAGTGGTCGCTGCGAATAGACACCTTGTCGATCGCTACGGTCGCGAAGCCATCCTGTACTGGAATCAAAAATTCAGCATGGGCTGGAAGATCAGTTGGCAGCGCGAGCGTGCAAAGCTGAAACCGCGAGAGTTCGCGAATGGTGAGGTCCGCGCTGCCCACCAGGGCACTCTTCTTCGAGACGTCAGCTCCGGCATTGAGTGCCATTAGAGCGACGATTGCAGCAAGTGATAGAGCAACGGCGCCAGTTGGGCGACCGATTTGTGGGGTATGCATGAGCGAAATGTAACCCATGCGTAGGATTCATCCACCAAACCACAGAAAAATGGAGAGATTTCGGCGACAAAAAACCGCCCAGCGGGTGCTGGGCGGTTTGAGAATCGGTTTGATAATTGGCGAGAAAAAACTATTTAGTTCCAAGCCGAGAGCATGATCGCCAAGTCTGCGCCGTCGGTTGCGGCGTCGTTGTTCACGTCGCCGCACGCCGATCCCCAGCAACTGAGCAGTGTTGCGAGGTCAGCGCCATCGATCGTGCCGTCGCAGTTGAGATCGGAAGGAGCGCAAGGAGGAGCCACTGGAAGCGGCTTCTTGCCTTGCACAGAAACCGACGTTGCAGTGCTCGATGCGGTTGGAGCCTTCCAGATACCCAGAGTGAGCACCTGTGAAGCATCCGTTGGCGGGGAATTGGCGTCGAACTCAAACGTATGCATCGTCGACCAGCGAATCGCGTGAGCGTTTGCGTTGGTATTCGGTTCACAAGTCCAGGTGATCGCGCTCGCCGTTGTCGTCGACGTCCAAGGGACGTTCGTGTACGTGTCGCCAGAGTGGTTGAACGGCGCGTGATACGAGATGTTGGTCAGCACGACGCCCGTTGCCAATGGCACTGAGAACGATCCACCGTTGCGATCGCTGTTGAGATTGAAGACCGCGTACGAATAGTGATAAGTGCCATTAGTATTCAAAGTTGCCCGGCTTCCGATGATGAATCGACCGTCTCCAGCAACGTCGTATTCGCGAATCGCGACATCCGTGTGCACTGTTTGCCAAGCGTAGATCGCAGGGATCTGCTGAAACGTTGCGCCCGTGAGGGTCAACGCATACCCGGTCGTGGTCGAGTAGGTGGTGCTGACAGTGATCTTGCGGTACGACGCGTTGTTATTGTCGTTGCCGGCCGCTGCATCTTGAACCTGAACATATTGACCTTCGATGAAGTACTGGGCACCGGCATTCATCGTCGAATCGAGATCGTTCTTAGGCACGGTGATGCGCTCGCGAATCGTGCTTGGATATCCCGATGGAATCGGAGGATCTGCGTACGTTCCAGAGTAAACACCAGTTGATGCATTGACTCCATACCGACTCTTGAGGTCGCTCTGTCCGCCATTGAGACCTGAAGAATATGGATCGGAGCATCCAATTCCCAGAACTGTTGGGCAACCGCCACCCGCTGGAGTGCACGCGCCGCAGAGCGTTCCTTGAAGGGCGCAGAAGCCGTGCTTGATCCAACTCTGTCCGATCTGCTTGATCACGCCATTCTTGACGCGGTAGATGTTCTGAGGCATCACAGGATGCGTCGTCGCTGGATTCGGTTCCCAGAGCAACTGTTGGTTGCCGATGTTGCAACTGGTCGTGCCGACTGCGTATGCGCAGTAGGTGACGCCCTGCCAGATCGCCGGCGCGTAGTGAGAGATGTCAGGTAGCGCGCCGACAATCACGTCTGGTCCGGCGGCAACACCGCCATCGCCACCGCTACCACCTGGAAGCGCAGTCGCATTTAGTTGCCCAATAAAAACGGCCAGTCCACCAAGTCCGAGCACACCGACGATTGTTCCAGTCTTCACGATTTTATTCTCCGATGAATGAATGCGAGAACAGCGTCACGCGACGCAGTTCGAGTACAGAGCACCACCACAGCGATATGGTAACCCAAGAAATTGGTTGTGGCAACATTTTCGCGACACATTGGGATAGTTTTCGGTTATGTGTTGGCAAAACGACGCCGCAAAACCCCAAGCGCCGACGGGATGAGCCGTCGGCGCAATGCGAGTGCAGAGAATGATTCGTGCGTGTTTCGTGGGTGGGATCAGTCGCGGCGCGTGCGCGAACGGGCCTTTGTGACAAGCGCGATCGAGCCGAGCAACAGTGACCCAGGACTCGGAATCGTGAATGTTCCGCTGCCGGTCTGGTTTGGCATAGTGGCTGATGATCGCCAATCAACATCAAGACCAGCAGAAAACTGAAAGATCTGTGGAACCAAGTTTAGGCCCGCAATCTGCATGATTTTTACTTTGAGCGTTGATCCAACAATAACGCCGCCAGAACTCATGGCGGGAAGACCCCACGAGGCGCCGGCTACGATGGATGACCCGCCGTTCGTCCAACTCAAGACCGTTCCTTGGTCGTTCCAAAGTCCGGTGATCGAGACGTACGAATCGCTCGCCACGGCCCCGTCTTCAGCCGTCGACCAGATGGGATTCCATGAGCCGAGCGGCATGGCAGCGTCGGAGTGCTGAACATTCATCATCGTTCCACTCGTGACGTGCCAGTTTTTCACTTTGGCAATCTGATCGGTCGCTGCGGAGAAGTGCGCGTAGACGCTGTAGACGTACCGTCCATTGGCAATCTGAGCAGCAGATACCGAGACATTTGTAAAACTCGCTTCTGCTTGGGGCGAGGACACAGTCATGAACGTCATGAGCGTCATGATCCCAAAGAGCTTGCCGACGACGGCCTTAACGATTCTAGATCTATAATTCATCTCTCATTCCCTTTCCTTCGTTTTCAGATCGGCGCCTCCCAGCGGCGATCTGCTCTCCCATAGTGCTGCACCAGTGTGGGCAGTCGCTATCAAGCAACGCCCTGAGTATGCGCCGAGATCAGACAAATGCAAGTTAAAAAAGGAAAAACCACCACCTTTTTTAGGGGTGGTGGTTGAAATCGCTTCCCAATGAGAGTTCTCAGGTCAAACCCGAGAACTCAACCGTCAGTCGTGCATTAGGCGCGACGGCGGCGGCTGACGAGACCAGCGAGACCGAGGAGCGCAACCGCGCCTGGAGCTGGAATGCCGATTGTAAATGTTCCTGCTCCGAACAGAGCAGTTGTGCTGCCGAGAGCGGCATATCCAACGGTGAAGTTGCCTGTGTAGTAAGCACTACCGGTGAGACGAGCAATCTGCATGACCTTGATCTTCATGGTCGCGCCCGCAAGGTTTTGTGTACCTGGGGTGCTGTCATACCAACCCGAGAGATTGGCGATGCCGGTGCTGATGAATGGGCCGGTGAAGCCGGGGTCGAGCGCAACTGGACCAGGGGCGCCGATCGCAACGAATGAGTCAGATGGGATGCCTGCGGCACTGTTCCACGTCTGTGACCAAGCTCCGGTTGCGCCGAAGACGTCGGCGTAGCCGTCGCCATCACTGTCGACATCGCCAAAGGCGTTGTCGGTGTGCAGTGCACCCATGGTTCCAGAGATATTCATGAAGTCGAAGACGTTCAGAATGCGCTCGGTGGACGAGCTGAAATTCGCCCAGATGGACGAAACGGTACGACCGCCCACCGTGGTATCAACAACTGTGACACCGGTAAACGTTGCGCTTGCGGCTGAAGAGATGAGAGCCACTGCACCAAGAACTGCATAGGATTTCATAGGGAAGAGACCTTTCCAAATAAAGGGGGAAGCGAAACAGGATCGACACATCCCTTTTTCCAGACTCTCCACATTCAAACTATCCCCGATTTGAGTCTCGTCAAATTTTGTGATTGAAAAAACCATGAAATTGGGGAGTCTCAGCGGCGGGAGAAGCCGAGAGCGCACCGCAAAGCAAGAGTGGCGTGGCGTTCAAAACGTCCACAAACGCAGTTTTTCCTACTAAAACGGCTGCCGACGCCTCTGAATCGCACGGAAGAGCAAAAATGATGTCTCCTGCCGTTCTTCCAACGCACTGCACGTTTTGATCCCGGTCGATGGTTTGTGCGGAAGGGGATTGGGAAATGTTTCGTCCAAGTACGGTCATCTGGCTGAGTGGGCCTGATTCGCGAGCGATTCGGTTCACTCGGACCTCGTCGAAAAGCACCTCCACTCGCGTTGCGACGAAGCTCTCGTGCACGCGGCGCGAGACATCCGTCTGAAGCGCCAGGAGTTGATTGTTTCTAACGCGTTTTACGGCGTCTGGCACGTCATCTCTGATTCGATCGAATGCCATCGTTCCAGGGCGCGGCGAGTATTTGAAAATGAAGTTGTTCTTGAAGGGAATGCGCCGCACCAGTGCACACGAGGCCTCGAAGTCGTCGTCGGTCTCAGTTGGAAACCCAACGATGAAGTCGCCCGCGATGCACAATCCCGGCAGCATGTTCATTGCCCGCTCCACGAATTCAAGGTATTCGCCAACGGTGTATCCACGATTCATCAAGCGAAGAATGCGATCGGATCCACTTTGCGCAGGTACGTGCAAATAGCGGCAAATCCGCGGCGAATCACGCATAACGCTGAGGATGTCATCACCGAAATCGCGCGGGTAACTCGTGAGAAAACGCAAGCGTTTGAGCGCGGGCACCTCTTCGTGAATTCGTCGCAAGAGGTCGGCGAAGGTAGTGATGCGGGCGCCCGTCTTTGCCGCGGTACGAAATGCCGAGAGCCCTGGACCCACCTGCGGCGCTTCGCGTCCATCGATCGTGATGGCGCTTCCGTGTTGGTACCGATAGTGATTGACGGTCTGCCCAAGCAGTGTGATTTCGACAACACCAGCATCAACGAGTCGCTTGCACTCGTCGACGATGTGGTTTGGAGGGCGGTGAATCTCTGCGCCGCGTGTGTTTGGAACGACGCAGTAGGTGCAGAACTTGTTGCACCCACGGGTTATTCGCACATACGCGCTGTGCCGCGTGGTGCCGCGCGAAACAGGGTCGAATGCGCGCGAAAGATCGAGAGACTCAAGGTTGTCCTGTGCAGCAGCGAGCGTTGTTGAGCGGCGACTCTTATTGCCCGCAAGTGCCGTTCGGTCAGCGAGTGCGAGAGGTTCAGTTAGTTCGTACCGCTGCGCCACCTGCGTGCGCCTCACATTGTCGATGAGTTGCGGCAAACGGTCGAGTTCGCCCGGTCCACACATGAGATCGACCTGTGGATGGCGCCGAAAGAGGTCGAGTCCATCCCGTTCAGCCATGCAGCCGATCACGCCCAGAATGAGCTCTTCTCCAGCGCGTTTTCGAGCGCCGACGATTCCGATGCGGCTGTACGCCTTCTGCTCGGCCTGCTCGCGCACTGAGCAGGTGTTGAAGAGAATCACAGTCGCGTCTTCGACTCGGTCGACGAATGTGTACCCCAGCGCTCCGAGTTGTCCCTGCACGAGTTCGCTGTCGAGCTCATTCATCTGGCAGCCGAATGTTTCGAGGTATACCGGCAGCATGGAAGGGAGGTCGAGCGTACTCATGTCCGACGCAAACTTTGGGGGAATCGAGGTGAGTTGCCGATAAATCCAAGGTGCTAAGAGCTGGACAAGGTATCGGTCTGTGTGCCATCTGCCTTCTCGTCATGGGAGTGGTCTTCGTCAACTCAGCGAGTTTGGATGTGACGGGTGACAGCAAGACGACCTTCGAGGCGATTCTTGGTGGTCGCTCGACACTCTTTGCACTCGCCTCGGCGCTATGCCTGTTGATCGGTTCGCGCATTCCGGTCGAACGACTTGGCATCGCCAAGGGGTTCTGGAATCCCGTTTGGCCGATCATGGTTGTGATCTTTGCGGGAATCGTGCTTGTGCACGTGCCTGGAATCGGCCGCGAGGTGAATGGCGCGAGCCGCTGGGTGAGTGTTGGTTCGCTCACATTTCAGCCAAGCGAGATTGCCAAATGGGGGATGCCACTCATCCTCGCCTGGTGGTGCTGCAGCCGCGGCGAAAAACTGAAGTCATTTTGGGGTGGATTTGTTCCGCCGGTCGCCTTCACGGCACTCGTCGCGATGGGAATTGCGGTTGAAGATCTCGGCACTGCGACGCTGGTGATGTTGATCGCGCTGATCGTTGTGGTCGCCGCTGGTTGTCGTTGGTGGCACGCGGCGCTACTCGCGCCTGTTGCAATCTTGGGTTTCATTGGCCTCATCATCGTGAGTCCCTACCGAGTGAATCGCATCATTGCATATCTCGATCCGTATGCAGATTCGCAAGGGATCGGTTACCACATCATTCAGTCGATGGGGGCAATCAGCGGTGGTGGTATCGCCGGTCGAGGGCTCGGCAACAGCGTGCAAAAGTTCGGATATCTGCCCGAAGGCACCACCGATTTCATTTACGCGATCATCTGTGAAGAGACGGGAATCATTGGCGCATTTCTGGTGATTGCGCTCTATGCACTACTGCTCTGGTGTGGTTGGTTGATCATCGGAGCGGTGCGCGGCAAACGCGCGACTGGTCAGACATCAAGACTGCCCCCATATTCACAACTGGTCGGATTGGGCGTACTGGCAACGCTCGGCTTTCAGGCGCTGATCAACATCTTGGTTGTGACGGGGCTCGCACCAACGAAGGGGATCGCACTCCCACTGCTCTCGCGCGGAGGAACTGGTTGGATGCTGACTTGTTTCTCGCTGGGTCTCATCATGTCGATGGATCGGAAGCTCGCGCGCGAAGATGCGCTTGAGGAGGCGCTCGACGATGCGGCACTCTTGGCCCACGGGGGTGAAGGGAGCGAAAAGGTGCAAGGATCGCCTGCAACGCATGCGACTTGGGCGACGCAGAGTTCAGTGGCGGTGCGAGCGCAATGACTGGGGTCGCGGTTCGAGTCAATGAAGGGAGTTGGCCGATGGACGGTTCAGAATCAACTTCGGGGTCGGGCGCGGTCCCCGTCATCTTGTTTGCGGGAGGAGGAACTGGTGGTCACATCTCGCCAGGGCTCGCCATCGCCGAGCGCGTTAGATCGATTCATCCTGCCGCACGCTTGGTGTTTGCCTGCTCGGGGCGGCCGATTGATGCCGCGATGTTGACTGAAGCGGGTGCAGAGTTTTCACCAATTCGCGCTGAACCATTCTCGACCGACCCCAGGAGACTCGCGCGATTCATACTTGGACTCTTTCGTGGGCGGGCAGACGCGCGCGCAGTGATCGCAGCGACCAAACCGAATTGGATCGTCTCGCTCGGTGGATTCGTCACTCCTGTCGTCGCCCGCGAAGCTCGAAGAGCTGGAATTCCAGTGTTGTTAGTGAATCTAGATGCGACCCCTGGCCGCGCGAATCGCCTCGTCGCACGACGTGCGACACGGACGGTCTCGGCCGTTGCTGTTCCTAGCATTCCCAACTTCGCACAGGCAATCATCGGGATGCCCATTCGCAGGATCGCACTCGCCCCCGCATCAAAAGAACTCTGTCGTGCCGAACTGGGACTCGATCCAAATGTTCCAGTCTTGTTGATCACCGGGGCATCCCAGGGAGCGCAAAGTCTCAACGAGCTTGCGGTCTTGCTCGCGGGCGTGCACGCTGAGCGCTTTCGCGATTGGCAAGTCTTGCATTTGTGCGGTGGGAATCCTGCGGGGGGAGTGGCGCGTTATGAACGCGCTTGGCGCGAGTCTGGCGTGCGGGCAGCAGTCGTGCCATTCATGCACCGCATCGGCATCGCGTGGGGAGCGGCAGACCTTGCACTGAGTCGGGCTGGGGCCAGTTCGGTTGCCGAAGCGCAGGCGAATCAGGTGCCGACTGTGTTTGCCCCGTACCCCTATCACAAAGATTTGCATCAACGCGAAAATGCGCTGCCGCTTGTGCGCGTTGGAGCGGCGGCGTTGGAACTAGATGCGATTGATCCCCAAAAGAATGCGCAGGGATTGGGCGCACGGGTGCTCGCATTGATGGCTTGCGCAGAAGAGCGCTATGCGATGCGCAAGGCGCTGCAACAGATGGCACCGCCCGATAGTGCAGAACAGATCGCCGAGTTTCTGCTGCGCGGGCAGGCATTTCGCTCGTCGTGCGCTAGGGCGTAGCCTCGCGGCGTGACGCATCGCCGCACAATTGCGCACGTCGATCTCGACGCGTTCTTCGCAAGCGCTGAGCAACTTGACGATCCTGCAATTGCTGGAGTGCCGGTACTGGTGGGGGGCAGTGGACCGCGCAGTGTGGTTGCTGCGGCGAGTTATGAGGCGCGGGCGTTTGGTTGTCATTCGGCGATGCCGATGGTTGAGGCCAAAAGGTGTTGCCCACACGCGGTCGTTCGTCCGCCGCGGAATGCGCGCTACCGCGAACTATCTGCGCAGTTCATGCAAGTCTTGCATCAGTTTTCGCCGCTGGTGGAGGCACTCTCGGTCGATGAAGCGTTTGTCGATCTCACGGGGACCCAACGGTTGCTCGGCGATCCAGCGCAGACGGCAGGCACGATTCCAATCCGGGTGTTCGAAGCAATAGGACTGCACTGCTCGGTCGGGTTGGCATCGTCGAAGTTCGTCGCAAAGATCGCATCTGATTTGAAGAAGCCGCGTGGGGTCGTGATTGTTCCCTTCGACGAGACGCGCGCTTTTTTGGCGCCGCTCGACATCGCGCGAATCTGGGGGGTCGGTCCCGTGGCAGAGAAGAGATTTCGCGCGCGTGGATATCAGCGATTCTCCGACCTTCAATGCGCCAGCGAAGAGCAGGTTGTGCGCGATCTGGGCGAAGGAGGTCGGCAGGCGTGGAAACTCGCGCAGGGAATCGACGATCGAAGTCTCGAGCCCGAGAGAGCGTCGAAGAGCATTGGTCAAGAGCAGACCTTTGACAGCGACACGGCCGATTGCGAACGACTGCGCGCAGTGCTGCTGCAACAGATCGAACAGGTCGCGATTCGATTGCGTCAGCAAGAGTTCGCCGCGCGCACCGTGACGGTGAAGTTTCGTTCTGGCAAGTTTGAGACTTCGACCAAGCGCACGTCACGTGCCATCGCAACGGATGTAACAAGCGAATTGTGGTCGGAGGTTTGTGCGATCTTTGATCGATGGGCACGGGCAGGCGTTGTGCCGATCCGATTGATCGGTGTCAGCGTGAGCGGACTAGAACCCCTTCAAGATTCTGCGACGCTCTTCGCCGAACCTGAGGCGCAGCGGCAGCGACGGCTCGATTCAGTCGCCGACCGGGTGCGGGCGCGATTTGGCGTCGAGGCAATCCGCCGCGCTTCGGGAGCGTCGCTGCGATCAGCGCCGCAGTGATGCCGCTATTCTTGAATGGATGATGTTGGCGGAGTTTCCCTTCGATGCATGGCTCACTCTGCTTGGACGGTTGCACCCCGCGTTGGTGCACTTTCCCATCGCGTTGGGGGTTGTTGCCGCAATCGTCGAATGTTGGCGCATTGTTCGCCGCAATCCAGAACTCTCTTCGTTCGCGCTGACGGCACTCTGGTTTGCCGCAGTCGCATCGAGTGTGACAGCAACAAGCGGATGGTTCAGCGCCGAGTTTGAGGGAATGGAACTCACCCTCACGCTCTTCCTGCATCGTTGGTTGGGCATTGGTTCTGCGGCGCTCTTTCTGCTGCTTGCTATGAGTGGAACAGTGATTCGCCGGCAGACTCAGAGCCCTCGCATTGGAGTCTGGCGGATGGGCTTACTCGCGGCCGCGGCGGTGGTCTCTCTCACCGGTCACTTTGGTGGCACGCTGGTGTACGGGGATTCATACATCTCTGATGCGCTCTGGTCGGCGCTATACAAGACAGAAAAGTCGCAGCGCGAGGCGGCGACGAGTGCGGCGAAGCAGCAACTCGGTATCGAAGAGAGCGCGGCGGTGGTTGCACCAACGGGCGCGGTTGCGCCGAGTGTTGCCGCAACCACTCGGGCAGTGGGATCGATCGACTTTGCAACGCAGGTCGTGCCGATCTTGAAGTCACACTGCTACGAGTGTCACGGAAACGGAAAGAAGAAGGGGGGAGTGCGACTCGATGACTTGTCGCGCATGACCACCGAGCGGGCGGGGGAGTGGGTCGTGAAGGCTGGCGATCCGCTCGCAAGTCTGATGGTGACGAACATCGAATTGCCTGCCGATGACGAGAGCGCGATGCCCCCCAAAGGTGATCGTCTTTCGGCGACAGAGATCGCGGTGATCCGGCAGTGGATCAGTGAGGGTGCGCATGGCGGCGATGTTGTCTCACCGGGAGCGGTTTCGGAGAGTCGGTGGTTGATTCCCGAACGCTCGATCACTCCAGACGAATTGCAGCGTGTTCAAGTTGAAGCGCGGGCCCTCGCGCAGCGTGGAATAGTTGCGCGGCAGATCGCCGCGGGTAGTGCGAATCTCGAAGTGGACGCATCCCTTGCGACTCCGCCCA
This sequence comes from Phycisphaerales bacterium, assembly GCA_009691705.1. GTDB lineage: Bacteria > Planctomycetota > Phycisphaerae > Phycisphaerales > SM1A02 > F1-60-MAGs104. The sequence goes on along the minus strand of SIAR01000004.1, from coordinate 75,197 downwards.
TTCGTGACGACGAGATTCGCGCGCTTCATTCACTCGCGGAGTTTCTTGTGATCCTCAATCTTGCACATGGAGCGATCAGTGACCTTGCGGGGGCGGCGATCGTTCAACTGCAACAACTGCGCGTCTTGCGACTTGACCACACCGCCGCGGGCGATCAAGTGGCAGTGTTGGTCGCAACGATGCCGCATCTGGCGTCGATCAACTTCGTCGCAACACCGCTCACTGACCGCGGCCTCGCTTCACTGCGCGAACTGAAGTCGCTAAAAAAACTCTACATCTGGTCGAGCGCGACAACTGCTCAAGGGGTGCGTGATTTTCGTTCGAGTCGGCCAGACGTTGATGTCATTGAAGGGCGCGAGTGATCGCCGTCGGGTGAAGGATCTGCTCAATGACTTTGTAAGCGGCACCTGCTGCGCGACCTTGGATGGTCGCGTGCGGAACCTCTTGCGATTGCGATGAATCCAATGGAGGAAGTCGATCTCTGTTCAAGCGTTCTCCCAGCAGCACAACCGCAGGGTCGGCTCCGAATGCGATGTGCAACGAAGGGACAGCCCGCCACCGCACGAGGTGCGCCTCTGCTGCCTGCCACTGCCGCGCCTGCACCGAACCGCTCTCGCAGCGCCGGAGTGCGGCGCGGGCGATATCGAGTGCTGCCCAGAATCGACCAGAGCCAGTCGCAGCGAGGCATGCTGGTGCCAGCGCCTCGTCAGAGAGCTCAGTCGCCGCAAATACGTGGCGCGCCGCGATGGCATTGATCACGCGATCGCTGCCATTGGCTATGTTGATCGACTCAGCAAATGTCGCAAGTGACGCGAGGTGGTGATGGCCGAGTCCATCTCGTTGCCGCAGAATCTGCGCGGCCGTGAGGGTTTCCATCAGTCCTTCAATGTCGCCGCGCAGCGCGAAGATCCAGGCGTTGGCGGTGAGTCGCGCTCGCACAACCGCCGCTGGCCACCGCGCAGCCAAAAGTGTCGTTGGGTATTGGGCAGGAGCGACGGGAGATTCTTGCGCGAGGCGAATGCGCATGATCGCATCGCTCCACGCGCTCGTTGGCATGAGTGGATCGGGAGTCGACTCATCTCGCGCTGCGTCCATTGTGATCGTCCGAAATGTCGCATGCGCGACCTCTACTGTGTCGACTTGGAGTGAAAGACGGCGTGGAAGAAAGATTGCAGAGTCGGCGCCTCTATCTGAGTCTGCACTTGAACGATCCTGTGCAGTAAATGCAATCTTCAAGAGTGTGTTCGCTGCGATGATTGGCACCCGCGCATCGGGTCGTGCCTTAGGGAGAGAGTCGTTCTTTTGTCCATCGGCTTGCACGATGAATCCGGCGCGGCGAATCGCCATCGCTGGTCGCAGATCGAGTGACAGTGTCCACGTCTGCTCGCCCTCGCGCGACCAGAGCGCATGTCGATTCGTGTTCGCCCCAACCGTTGGTTGTTGCCCGTCTGCACCATGCTCGATGGCTGTCGTGTTGGATCGCTTTGCCCACTGCCATGCCCGCAAGGTGTCGAAGAGGTCGTACGCATCTCCGACGTGATCAAAGAGAGGAGTCTCCTTTGGCCTGGGCCACTCGACCTGCCAATCGGCCGACTCGCCAAACACTCGCACACGCATCGTGCGGTTGTTCCACTCGAGCAGGGTGCGATCTGCGGGAAGTGGAAAGTCACTGCCGCGCAGGCCGATCTGTGGCTCGTACCAGATGGTGCGCATGCGCACCGAGTCTCGATCGAGCAAACACTTCCACGCGATCGCCGCTGGAACTTCAGCGCCGGTGCCCTGCGCGCGCTCAGCGACGTACTCGAACTGCAATTCACTCGCCTGCGATCGAAGCAGCGCGCAGCCACGCGCAACTTCGGGCGGAAGAGCCTCGGTGGCGGTGGGAAGCGCCGCCGACTCGCCATAACCATCATCAAGCAGTGCGCACCAGTGTTCGGGTGGAGCGCCTGCGATGATCTCACGCATCAAGAGTGCGGGCGCGAGCGACCAATCGACTGAGAATTTTCGACCGACCAACATTGCGTGGTCTTCCTGCGCGAATCGCTCTTGCATCGATCGCACGAGATCGTCAAAGGCGCCGTGCAGGAGGGGGCGCGCCCCCGCGCTTCCCTCCTGCAACTGGGCCCATGAAGTCTGCGACGATGTCAAAGCGAACAACAATGCCACGACGATGCGGGCGAGGTGTTTCAATGGACGGCCAGCGCGATCGCTGCTCCAGCCGCTGCTGCGGCGGTTCCATTCTCATCGACGCTCACCGTTGCAGTCGCCACGACCGATGCGCTCCAACTAGCCATGACGGGCAGGTTGGTGAATGCGCAGTAGAAGCGGTCTGGTACGACCGTGAACGAGAGTGATCCTGAAGCGGAGCCTTGGCCCTTGACCGACCAACGACGTTCAGTGGAGATCGTTCCTTCGAGTTGGGCATCCCAGAAGTCGAATGACCCACCGAAATTGCCGCTGATTTCTGTGCGCAGATCGCTCTGGTTGTAGCCGACAGATCCCTGCACACTCTGACCACTGATTGACGCGCTCGCGTCGCCTCTACTTGTCGCAACCCCCGCTGCGGAACACGTCACTGAAGCAGTACAGCCAGGTCGCGCCGCACAACCTGCCGAGATTCCGAGCGTTCCGAATCCGCTAGCCGAGAGCAAGAGCATTCGCGGGCAGGCTGGAAATGCGCCACGCCACGACTCGCGCCATCCTCCTGCGTAGTTCGCGGTGTGCACACGCGCCTTGGTTCCTGAGTGCCAGAATGTGCTCGAGCCCGAGATCTCGATTGTGACTGCAGCTGCGCCGTTCGATGCCTCGCGCGTACACGCAGTTGTCCAGTTCACCAAATTCTCAGATGTGGAAGTGACCGAACGCTGAGGCGCTCGCGGACTGAGCGCTGGCGCACGATCGGCGCGAATCCATTCACCTGGACCACACGTGCAAGTGGGGTCTTCACCGAACGGACCGCCATCGTGGTTTGGTTCGTCACACAACCATTCGATCGGCGGACAGGGTTGTGGTTCACCCGACGATCCACCAGATTGTGCATGCCCCGCAAGACTGAGAAGAAGCCAAGGGGTGGCGAGAGAGAGGGCAAGAAGGCGGATGTTGCAACGGGAAAGTCGATTCATATAGTCCTCCAGTTTCTTCGCCGATGGAGAACGACGCCGCTCTGTGCATCAACGCGCCCGCAACCTATGAGCGGGCCAGAGCGACTTACGAAAAGAGATCTATTTTTCTTTGAGACTTGCTTTGCGCTGGTTCGAGCGGGGCGGGCTTGGGAGCAAGGTGTCCAAACGCGGACCGGCTCGCTGCGACCGCGATGTTTCGCAGCATGCGATTGCGTCGATCGCTGCGACTCACAAGTGGAGGAGCAGCCATCGTCTCGCGAATGTGCACAGGCTCGTGCGCCGCGTCACGCACTGCGCGGCGCAATCCCACCAGCACGCGGCGGTAGTCGGCGAGACGACTGCGCGTGAAGTCCCATTTTTCGTGGTCTTCGAAGAGCCCAGGATCGGATGCTCGCAGATGCGGCTCGTACACCTTCACCCGTTTCTCTTCGATGTCTGTGCGTCGGGCACGAAGTCGTGCCCGCTCGTTCATCAGTTCGTCGAGAGACTCATCATCGCGAAGAAAATCAGCGCGCGACTGCTTGCATTAGATGACGATTGTTTCGGGAGCGAGCGATGTGTGGCGCCATCCAGCAGCGTCAACTCTCCAGCGTGGAATCGCAGAAGTCACTTCCTGCGCGACAGCCCGGCACCCGTTTTCGAAGAGCCACGCGATGGCAAGTTGCTTGAGTGCTCGGTGGTCGAAGGTTTCCACACGAAGCGCAATACCGCTTGGTGTTTGTTTGGTATATCGGATTCAGTGGGGGGCGGATTGCGCTGCTTCTTCGATCTCGCAATGCACTTCGATTCCGCGGACTTTCAAGTCAGCGAGCACGGTCTTCATGATCCCGGGGTACGAGATGAGGTGCTCAGGAGCGAGAACTCCCCGCGCCTTTAGTTTTCCGCGCGCGATCGAGCGGGCGATTGAAGTGGCGGGAAAGGCCGTTGTGCGAGCCATGCTCGAGCAGGCGTTGGCAAGGTCGGCGCGATCGAGCATCTCGAAAATCATGCGGACGTGCCGTCCCTTGCTGATTCCTTCACCAATGACCCGCAAGAAGGTGAGATCGACCTCGCCTTCGCCGAACGTCCATTTGGGGAAGAGCAGGGCAGCAGTGAGGTCAAGAGGACGCACCATCTGGTCGCCGACCGCGATGGGCGTCGTCGAGAAGAAGCCGCTTTCGCGAAAGACCCGCATCAATTCGACGTGCCCTGGCCAGCGCAGGGTGCGCTCTTTCATGTGCGGCACTTTGAGTGTCGTCGCGAGGCTCCGAAGTCCATCGGTGAGAAAGGCCTCGATCGAACCGAGCCCCTGCACCGAGATCAATTCGCGATCTGTCAATGCTTCGCGGGTGATGATCTTGCCATGCTCGACAACCCGGGATGGTCGCACGTACTCCTCAATGACATCGTGTGGCGAGAAGCCAGCTTTGTATTCAAAGGGCCAGTGGCGGTCGGTTGGGAGTCCGCCAACCATGATTTCGATGCGGTCGCATGGCGCGAGGGCTCTGGCCGCCGCTGCGGCGAGCATGTTGCTCAGGCCCGGCGCGACTCCACAGTCGGCAACCGCCAGAGTCTGCTTGCGCTTTGCAAAGGTGCTTAGTTCGAGGAAATCCTCGGGCATAAAAGAAATGTCGACGCAGCGCACGCCGAGTTCGATGAGCGTCTTGAGCGTTTCAAATCCGAACCGAGAGGGGAGCGCTCCAACCACAAGGTCGAAGCCCGCTGCGAGTCGCTTGAGTTCGGTTTTTGAGGCGCAATCCGCGACGATTTCAGTCACTCTCGCATGAGGGCGCTTGCGAGAGTTCGCAAGAAGGGCGGTGCGCCGGTGCGTCTTTGCGAGCGAACTCTGATGCGCGTCAGCGACTGAAACCCGAAACCCGGGACTCAGCGCGAGGTCGGCAGCGATCAGGCTGCCGACAAGTCCAGAACCGAGGACCAAAACATTTGCCATGTCGATCGGCTCCGTTGGGATCAGCTTTTGGTCAAGATTGTGGCGGTCGGTACTGACCCTGTGCGTACGGGTCGCTCGTGGGTCGCGTCTGCCCGCTCGGCGAGTCCGATTTGGAATTGGCGGGCAGCGACTGATTTGGCTGTCCACTCGCGGCGGACTGGTTGGTCGCATCGCGAACCTCAGTCTGCACATCAGCGAGTCCCTTCTTGAACTCAACAATCGTTTTGCCCACTGAACGCCCGAGTTCGGGCAACCGTCGACCGAAGATCAGCAGTCCGAGCACGAGGATGATGGCTAGTTCCCATCCTGAAAAGTTGAAGAAGGCGAGGGTCGGTAGGTGTGTTGTGATCATGGGGGCTCCAAGAATTGGTCGCCAAATCATACACAGACTTGCCCCTTTGATGGGCTTTTCTCTGGGCAATCGCTACGATGCACGCTATGCAAGGATGCACACGAACTATCGGGCTTTCATTCAAACTTTCATTTCTCCTTTTCTGCGGAGTGACCGCCGGATTGCTCGGTTGCGAGACTCCGCCACCGCCGCTTCCGGTCGCAGACTTCGCGCGACCGCTCGCTCCAGGAGAGTGCGCACTTCGCAAGCTTGAACCAGGCGAGGCGTGGCCAGACTTGGCTGGTGCGTGGAAATCACGCGACGCATATTTGCAAGAAGCTCTTGCGCAAGATCAAACGTGGTACGAGAGCCCATCAAGTCGCGCGCGGTTTCCGCAGATGTTTCCGTTTCCAGAAGTTTGCACGTGGGATCAAGCATCATCGAGCGTGATTGCATTTCGACAGATTCTCAATGAGAGCGCCGATCAAGCCGCATTCAACAGCGCGTTCATGCAGATGTTTGACTGTTGGCAAACCAAGGGATGGAATGGAAAGGGCGGAGTTCTCTTTACTGGCTACTACGCGCCTGAATTCAAGGCGAGTTTGACAATGACGGCCGGATTTGAGTTTCCGATCTATCGCCGCCCTAAAGAACTCGAGACTGATCCAGTCACAGGCAAGGCGCTGGGACGACGGATTTCAGAGGGCGAAGTTGTTCCGTGGCCGACCCGCGCCGAGATTCAATCGAGCGGCATGCTCAATGGACTCGAGCTCGCGTGGTTCCCATCCGCACTCGACGCATACATCGTGCAAGTGAACGGAAGTGCGAAGTTGCTCTTGCCTGATGGCAAGGTGCTTTTCATTGGATATGCCGGAGCGACAGACGGCGAATACGTTGGACTTGGCACGAGCCTCGTTGCATCGGGCGCAATCCCCGAGAGTCAGTTGAACCTCTCATCGATTAGACGTTTCTACGAGAAGGACCCAACGACTGTGATGGCCGCGATGAGTCTCAACAATCGCTTCACCTTCTTTCAGCAATATGACGGCAAGAATTGGCCGGCGGGCAGCCTCGGAGTCAAGGTCACAGATAAGGTTTCGCTTGCCACTGACAAGAGCGTCTATCCGCCCGGTGGCGTGATGTTCGTGAGTACTCAATCGAGTTCGTACAGTGGATCGCGCCAACCCTTTCAGCGATTCATGCTGGATCAGGACACTGGCGGCGCCATTCGCGCCCCGGGTCGCGCTGACATCTTCATGGGCATCGGACCATCCGCGGAGATTCTTGCGGGCGGTCAATACTGCGAAGGCACGCTCTACTATTTCTTCTTGAAGCCGGAGTACGTCTCTCAGTATCCGTTGCCAGCGCGAAAGACTGCAGCGAAGCCAACGGGCAATGCCGGCTAATAGTCGCGGCGGGCAAAGATAAGGGTCGCGAGAGCCAAGACAACTGCCTCGAAGAGCGCACTCGTTCCAAGCACCCACCAGATCGACTGGGATCGCTGCTGTTCTCTGACCGCGGTTCCGATGGAGGTGCCTCGCACGCGGCGCGATCCAAAGCCTTCTTGAACGCTCTCTGTCGAACTCGCGTCGCGCGCTGGCATTGAGGCAGAATCAATGAGCCATCGATCGAGCAGCGCGAGCGTGTCTGTTGTCTTTGGCAGGCACGACTTGACGGAATAGAGCCAGAAATGCGCGGTCTTCCAGCCAGGTTCGTGCGCCTTTACTTCAGCGAGATCAGTTGTGAGTTCTTCCCGCGTCTCTTCATCCGGCGGGTCTTGCGAATTGGCGAGTGCCGCTTCGATCATTTGCCCTTCCATCTGGTTTGCGATGCGACCACCATTGACAATCGTCTCAGCAAAGTTCAGCGTGAAGATGACCGCCCAAGCGAGCAGGGTGAGGATCAGTGACGCGACAGAGGATCGGGTGATGACTCCCACCAGCGCGCAGACGCTAAACAGCAAACTGTAGAAGAAAGTCACAATCGGCACGGCGATGAAGAGCGAAGGTTCCCACGCACCTCCGCGCAATCCGATCACCACGAAACTCGCAGTTGAGAACAAGAGCATCTGCAGTGCGGCGAACAGGAGTCCAGTGGCATACTTGGTGAGAAAGAGCCGCGTCCGCGGGATCGGTTTCGCTAGCAGCAAGTCGATAGAACCTGGTGCGACCAGATCAGGAACGATGCCGCAAGTGGTCACGAGTGCCAGAAGCGTAGAAATCAATCCAAGCCACCACTCGATTCCAAGACGCACAAATAGTTGCTTGTAAAAAGTCTCGGGCGAGGTCGTCGTTGTGTTGAAGAACGGACTCTCGAGCGTCCACGCCAGAAATGTGACGCCAGATTCATTGATACCCAGACACGCGAAGAGTCCGACGATGAGCAATGTGATCGAGATTGCGAGCCAGAAGAGGCGGCGGGCGCTGAGTTCGCGGTAGGCAGCGATGAAGATTGCGATCGTCTGAATCATGTGGCGGATCCTGGGCGGTAGATCAATCCTGTGTTTGGATCGGTGACCGCACGCATGAAGAGGTCTTCGAGTGACTCGCGAACGGTCTGCGCTGCGACGATAGTGCGCGACTCGCTGCGCAGGCGATCGAGAATCGGCTGCGCTCCTTGCGCGTCTAGCCCGAGAAAAACGAGCCGCGTCGACTCTTGGGTGATTCCCGCGGCGAGCAACTGGCCCGGGGGAATCGATTGAATGGTCGCCCCCGCGCCGCACCATTCGGGGGGGGATCCTTCAACAATGATCTCATAGCGACGGCTCGAGGCGGTGAGTTCGTCGATGGTGCCTTGCGCGACCATGCGACCTTGCACCATGATCGCAACACGCGTGCACACCGTTTCAATTTCAGAGAGCAAGTGTGAATTCAGGAGCACCGTGCGTCCCTCATCGCGGAATCCAAGAAGAAGGTCTCGAATCTCGCGGCGCCCCACGGGATCAACCCCATCGGTTGGTTCATCAAGCACCACGAGTTGAGGATTATTCACGAGTGCGGCGGCGAGCCCGGTGCGTTGCCGCATGCCTTTGGAGTACACGCCCAGTGGGCGGTCTTTCCATGCGCCCATTCCGACGCGATCGAGCAGTTCACTTGCGCGCTTCTTGCGGGTCGGACGGTCGACGTTTGACATCGCTCCGCTGAATTCGACCACCTGTCGACCAGTGAGGTATGTCGGAAAGCGATGGTGTTCTGGCAGGTATCCAATTCGGGCGAGTGCCTCGGGGCTTCCCACCGCACGATTGAGCACCCTTCCGTGCGCAGAGTCAGGGCGCACGATGGTCATCATGATCTTGACGAGCGTGCTCTTGCCAGCACCATTTGGACCGAGCAACCCAAAGATCTCGCCAGCCCGCACCTGCAGAGTCACCCCTTGCAGCGCGCGAATACTTCGGCCGTACGTCTTGCGGACATCGGTTAGGTCGACGGCGAACTCGTCGCAGCCGCCATGAGCGGGAGTGGGCAAGGTCACCGCGGTGCCGTTGCGGCGTTGTTCTGTGCGACGTGGTGTGATGCCGCAGAACTCGCGAGGTCGCGCCCGCGATCATTTGCGGCACGAAGTGCCTCGTGCATCATCGTGCGAAACCCGTGCGCATCGAAGATCGCCATCGCCGCGCTAGTGGTGCCACCATGACTTGTGACCATCGCGCGCAGTTCAGTCGCAGAGCGTGGACCGCGCGCCAGCAGTGTCGCAGCGCCTAGCAAGGACTGACGAACGAGTCGATCGGCAGTGGCATGGTCGAATCCGAGGCGAACTGCACTATCGATCATCGTTTCAGCGAGCAAGAACAGATAGGCCGGCCCAGAACCGCCGACCGCTGTTGCCGCGTTGAACATGTTTTCAACTATTTCAACGGATGTTCCAACTGAACTGAGAAGTCGTTGCACAAAGTCGCGATCGTCTTCGGTGCACTCGGCGGCAAATGCGTAGGTGGTGGCGGCGAGGCCGATTTGTGCCGCAATATTCGGCATGCAGCGCATGCAACGCGCATGGGGTCCAAATGCGTCTCGCACCCGAGCGATGGAAACACCAGCCATCACAGAGATGACAAGCGTTGGAGATTGAATTGCCCCAATCGCGAGTGCAAGTTCACAGAACGACTGCGGTTTGACGGCGATGATGAATCGCGAACACTCCGCAGCAGAAGTTGGGTCGGTCGAGACGCGGCATCCAAGATTGGATGCACGTTCACGCGCGTGCGCATCTGGGTCGATCACGAGTATCGACTGCGGTGCAACTAGGTTGGATCGAATCATCCCGGCAACAATGGCGCAACCCATCGTGCCAAACCCAAGGACTGCGATGGCATCTGACATACTGGAACCTTATCAGACTTGGTAAGATTTCGGACTATGTCAAAGGCAATGTCGGGTGCGGTAGCGATGTTGGATTTCGAACAACCGATCGTTGAGATTGAGCGACAGATTTCTGCACTTGAAACAGTTGGGCAGTCGCAGTCGAGTGACGAACTCGAGACGTTGCGGGCGACCCGCTCGACGCTGCTCGCGAAGGCATATCGAGATCTCAGTGCCTGGCAGACGGTTCGTGTCGCGCGCCACCCCGCCCGCCCCCAAACACTTGACTACACCGACCTCATGTGTCGCGATTTCAGCCAATTCCATGGTGATCGGCGCTTCGCAGACGACCCAGCGATGGTGGTTGGATTTGCGCGAATTGGTCCATGGAAGGTGCTTTTGGTTGGCCATCAGAAGGGCCGCACTACAGCGGAGCGCATCTCGTGCCGCTTTGGATGTGCGAACCCCGAGGGGTACCGCAAGGCGCTGCTGAAAATGAGATTGGCCGAGAAGTTCAACTTGCCAATCGTGACGCTAGTTGACACGCCTGGCGCCTATCCCGGAATTGACAGCGAAGAGCGGGGGCAGGCCGAGGCGATCGCCGTGAATCTGCGTGAAATGAGCAGGATTCGCACGCCGATTGTCACGGTGGTGATCGGCGAAGGAGGGTCAGGCGGAGCGCTTGGGATCGCCGTCGCTGACCGCGTCGCAATGCTCGAACACTCGTGGTATTCGGTTATCTCTCCAGAGGGATGTGCGGCGATCCTCTGGAAGGAGGCGAATGAAAAGACCAACCCACTCGCGGCGAAGGCACTCGCACTGACTTCGCGTGACAATCTGCGAAATGGACTCATCGACGCGGTGATTCCAGAGCCGCTCGGTGGGGCGCACCGCGATCCCAAAGCAACGGCACAAGCGGTGCAGGCGTGGATCGTGGCGCAATTGAGTGAACTGACGCGAATCGACAAGGAAACGCTCGTGCGCAGCAGGTATGAAAAGTATCGAAGAATCGGGTCGTCGTCGAAGAAGGCGTGACTTGCTCGCGGGGTTGACTTTGCACAAAATACCGCTAAAATCCGCGGTTTCCGAGTCGGTGTAGTGAACAGAGTTTGGGAGAGGAGCCCACGATGCCTGCCAACAAAAAAACCATGCCAAAGAAGAAGGATAAGGGGGCGAAACCAGTCGCCAAGAATGCGGCAGCCAAGAACGCGGCAGCCAAGAATGCGGCTGGCAAGAAGCTGGCTGCGAAGGCCAGCCCGCCCAAGGCTGCCGCCAAGCCGATCCCAATAGTGCAGACAAAAAAACAACCACCACCGACTGCCCCGCAGTTGACGAAATTGCCTCCGCCAAAACTCATCTACGTCATGCCCAAGAGCATCGTGGGAGAGCCGCCGCCACCACCGAAGCGATCTAAGGGTGCGCCGCCGCCAGTGATTGCAAAGCCAAAGATGAAGCCCAAGCCTGCTCGTCCAAACGATCGGCCGAAGGAACCGAAAAAGAAGATCGATTTCGCCAACGCGATTTCTGTCTCCGCAGCAGCGGTGCAGGCGGTTGCTGCACAGAAGAGCGCAACAGGATTTGTGCTCATCAATGGCCGCCGCGTTCGGGTGATGTCGACCAAGGGCATCAAAGTTGCAAAGAAGAAGTCTGCAACGAACGCGGAGAAGGCGGCAGCGCTTGCGATCGAGAGCGATGTCAGAATCATCAAACATGGGTCGACGAAATTGTCTTCCCGGGAACTTGATCGCTATCACGAGATATTACTGAAGGCGCGATCTGATTTGGTTGGCCGGGTCGAAATCACCGAAAAGGAAGCCCTCAAAAGTAATGATGGCAATCTATCGACGATGCCGTTGCATATGGCAGACATCGGCACCGACACTTTCGAGCAGAGTTTCGCCCTCGAGTTTGCACAACAAGATCGCGAGCTCGTTCGCGAAGTTGATGATGCTCTGGGCCGACTCAAAGATCGCACATTTGGATTGTGTATGCGCACGGGAAAGCCGATCCCAAAGGGTCGACTCGATGCCAAGCCATGGGCGCGATACTCGATTGAAGCTGAACGTGTTGAGGAGCGCAGCAGAGGTCGGGTGTGAAACAACCGGGTGCTGCGTGGCGCTCGCCTCGCGCTTGGATCACATTGGCGGTGGTGTGGATCGCCGCGCTCGGTGTTGACCTATGGACGAAATCTGAAGCGTTTGCGCACGTCGCTGGCGAGGCAGTGATTCTCTCGCCGCGTGAAGTGGTCTCAGAGCCGTCCTACCGACTGCCGTGGCACGAGGGAGTTCGGGCGATCTCGCCAGACATTCTCGACTTTCATCTTGTTGTGAATCACGGCGCGGTCTTTGGAATCGGCCAGAATGCGCGCGGGCTCTTCATCGGATTCACCGCAATTGCTGTTGCTGCGGGGGTCTTTATTTTCGGCTGGTGGACGCGCGCTGGAGCAGTGTGGGCGCACGTCGCAATTGGGTTGATTCTCGCGGGGGGAATGGGGAATCTCTATGACCGCATTGTCTACGGCGCTGTGCGTGATTTTTTATACATGCTGCCGCGCAGACATCTGCCCTTCGAGTTCGCCTGGCCAGGTGGAAGTAGTGAGATCTTTCCGTGGGTCTTCAACGGCGCCGACATGTTTCTCTTGATTGGGATGGCGACCTTGATTTTGTACGCACGCCGAGAAGATCAGCGGCGAATTGCGACGGTGCAACTCTCAGGGGATGCGAATCAAGTCGCTCGCAGTGATTGCAGCGGGAAGTAAGTCGAAGGGGCGGGCGTGTTCGATCGAGAAAGGGGCGCTCCAGGTGCGGCGAATCGAGCGGCAATAGCCGCCCGTGCCAAGTGCCGTTCCAAGATCGCGGGCAAGACTGCGCACATAAAAACCCTTGGCGCAGTGAAGGTCGATGGTCACGAGTGGCCATTCGAATGCGCGCAATGTGAGGTCATGCACGTGTGCGGGGCGGGGAGCTGATCGGGTGAATTGTGGCTGTTCGTCACTGGGTTCAGCGGATGGCGCCGCCTTCATCGCCCGGCGCGCGATGTCGTAGGAGCGCCGTCCACCAATTTTGACAGCGCTGAATGCAGGGGGGGTTTGCAGGATCGATCCGCGAAATGACTGGAGGGCTTGCTCGATCTGGGATGCGGTGGGAGGCGCAGCGCTGTCGACTTCGATGCGTTCGCCTTCGCGGTCATCGGTCGCAGTGAAGGCCGAGAGATCGATAACGGTTTCGTACTTCTTGTCGCCGCCCATGAGGCGATCGATTTCTTTCGTGAAGCGCCCAAGCGCAACGACGAGTAGTCCCGTTGCGAGTGGATCGAGTGTGCCAGCGTGACCGCAACGCACGCCACCGGCAGCGCGACGAATGCGTTCGATCACCCGCATACTTGTTGGACCCTCGGGCTTGTCCACAAGGATGATTCCCTCAAGTGGTGTCGCCGCATTGTCGCTCGATTGCATCTCGCTAGACTAGCCCCCCCTGGACAGGTGTCCGAGTGGTCGAAGGAGCAGCATTGGAAATGCTGTATACGGGTAACCGTATCGAGAGTTCGAATCTCTCCCTGTCCGTTCCAGGTTGTGCGGAATCGCCTCGTTACGGGCAAAACAAGCCCGTTCGCCGTAGAGATCTGCCCGTAGACGCATGGTCTGTGGTGCGGCGTTAGACTCGCAAATCGTCTCGGGTTGTAGCGCAGCTTGGTAGCGCGTTTGACTGGGGGTCAAAAGGTCGTGGGTTCAAATCCCGCCAGCCCGACTCTTCACTCGAAAAACGGAAGGCCCCAGCGCCTTCCGTTTTCTCGTTTGTGTCGGTCTGCATTCTCTCCAATCATGCTGCGGCGATTGCAGTGGGTTTGAGAGGGCGGGGCGAGCATGATTGAGAGAATGGCGTTCTCATCATCGGCGCGCCGTGGCGAACTTCGCTGCGCTCGTGCGCCCCGTCGCACCTCGACTCGCCCGCGCGTGCTTTGGTGCCTCAGCGGCTGCGCCGCTTCGTCATCAAATCCCGCGTTCTCGCGCGCGTTCTCGCGCGCGTTCTCGCGCTCAGTCGTCGCATCGCACTGCTGTGCGTGCGCCGCCATCGCGCTCGCCCGCACTCGCTGCGCCCCGTCGCCGCTTCGTCATCAAATCCCGCGTTCTCATCATCGGCGCGCCACCGAGTGAGTGAAGCGTTGGAAGTGCGTGCTTTGCGTCTATAGTGCAGTGATGCGTCCATCATTCCTGCCGTTTTGCAGGCCATCCATCACAGAAGAAGACATTGCCGCAGTCGCTGATGTGCTTCGCAGTGGATGGATCACGACTGGCCCCAAGGTGAGTGAACTCGAGCAGATGATCGCGGCACGCACTGGTGCGCGCGAGGCGATCGCAGCGAGTTCGGGAACTGCCTTGATGCATCTCACTCTGCTTGCGATGGGCGTTGGTGCCGGAGACGAAGTGGTTGGTCCATCGATGACCTGGGTGTCGACGCCCAACATCGTCGAACTGCTCGGTGGGCGCAACGTCTTTGTTGATGTCGATCGTGACACACTGCTCGTAAGCGCCGCTGCGATCGAGGCAGCGATTACTCCGCGCACGAAAGTAGTCATTCCCGTGCATTACGCGGGAGCGCCAGTCGATCTCGATGCGATTCGCGCAGTCTGTCAACGCCGAGGCGTGACCCTTCTCGAGGATGCCGCGCATGCCATTGGCACCCAGTACAAGGGCCGCGAGATCGGCGGCAGCGACGCTGCAATTTTCTCACTGCATCCAATCAAGAATGTCACCTCTGGTGAGGGCGGCGTGCTGACGACCAACGACTCCGCACTTGCAGATCGCGTTCGACGACTTCGCTTTCACGGACTCGCCGTCGACGCGCACGACCGCGGTCAACAGGGTCGCTCGCCACAAGCCGAAGTGCAAGAGCCTGGGTTCAAACAGAACATGCCCGACATGAATGCGGTGCTCGCAGTGCGACAACTCCCGCGACTTGACGCGTTCATCGAGCGGCGCGCCGCGATCGCGCGCTTCTACCGCGAACAACTCGCATCGATCGCCGGAATCGTTCCGCTCGATGATCCAACGTGGCCGCATCGCCACGCGCGGCACCTCTTTGTTGTGCGCGTTGACGAGCGCGTTTGCGGTCTCGATCGCAGTGCATTCATGGATGGCCTCAAGCGCCGCAACGTCGGTACGGGCATCCACTTTCTTGCGGCCCACACCCAGCGTTGGTACCGCGATAATCGCTCCGAGTGGATGGGTCGACTGCCCAATACCGAGTGGAATTCGCAGCGAATCTGCACCATCCCGTGCTTCCCAGATATGTCCGATGACGATGCATTCAGCGTGATTGCCGCGATCAAAGAGACACTTGTGCAAACGCGCGCGACGGTGAGCGGAGGGACGCGATGACTAGCACCAAAAACGCACTCGCGTCGGTCACCGTCGTGATTCCCGTTTATAACGAGAGAGACAACATTGCAGAACTGCTCGAGCGAACACTGCGTGCATGCCGAGCGCTCGGTCGCCCTTGGGAACTCATTCTTGTGGATGACGGAAGTCGCGATGGATCGTCCGACCTGCTCGCGACTGCCGCGCGCGAGCACGCGGGCGAGATCAAGGTGCTGCTGCTCAATCGCAATTACGGACAGCACAACGCGATCCTGTGCGGCTTTGGTGCTGCGCAGGGCGACATATTGATCACGCTCGATGCAGACTTGCAGAATCCGCCAGAAGAGATCGGCGCGCTTGTCGCCAAGATCGACGAAGGGTTCGATGTGGTGGGATCGGTTCGCCAAGATCGCCAAGACGCACTCTTTCGCAAGGTCTTCAGCGGACTCATCAACATGATGGTGCGCAAGTCGACTGGGGTGAAATTGCGCGATTACGGCTGCATGCTGCGCGCCTACCGCCGTCGTGTCGTTGACGCGATGTTGAGCTGCCGCGAGCGACACACATTCATTCCAGTGCTCGCCAATCTCTTTGCCAAACGCGTCACCGAGATTCCAGTCGGGCACGCCGAGCGCGCCCGCGGCACGAGCAAGTACTCGTTTGTCACGCTAATCAATCTGCAGTTCGACTTGTTGACCTGCATGACGACGGCTCCGCTGCGGATGCTGTCCATCGTTGGCGCAGCGGTGTCAGCACTCTCGATCGGCTTCGGCGCACTCTTGCTTGTGCTGCGCTTTGCCTACGGAGCAGAGTGGGCTGGCAACGGAGTCTTCACCCTCTTCGCCGTCGCCTTCTTTTTCATAGGCGCGCAATTCGTCGCGCTCGGTTTGATGGGCGAATACATCGGACGCATCCACGCCGATGTGCGCGAGCGTCCTCGGTACATCGTGGATCGAATCGTCGGAGAAACCTTGGGCGAGCGCAACGAGTCGACTGTGGGTCGACCGCATGCCTCGCACGAGCGTCATTCCTAACCTGAGTCGGAGATCTCTCATGCGAACCGTTGTTCTTGCCTATCACGAAATTGGTGCCGCCTCGCTGCAAGCAGCGATCCGCAGTGGACTCGAGGTGGTAGCAGTCTTCACCCACCGCGATGATCCCGCCGAAGGTGGTTGGTATGCGAGCGTCGCGCGCATCGCAGCGCAGCATGGCATCCCAGTGCATGCCCCAGAGAAGATCGACCATCCAATTTGGCTCGAGAGGATTCGGGCGATGAATGCTGAACTTTTGATGTCGTTTCACTACCGCAACATGGTTGGCGCCAAGATTCGGGCGCTCTTTCCAGCGGGATGCGTGAATCTGCACTCGGCACTCTTGCCAAAGTATCGCGGTCGCGCGCCGATCAACTGGGTGCTCGCGAATGGCGAAACAGAAACAGGGGTCACCGTGCACTTCATGGCTGACAAGGCCGATGCGGGCGACATCATCGCGCAGCGCACGATCGCTATCGGCAGTGACGACGACGCGCGTTCGCTCACCATGCGCATCGCCGCAGAGAGCGCGTCGATCCTTGAAGAAGTGATCCCGCTTCTCAAGAGTGGCAAGGCGCCCCGCACCCGACAGGTTGAGTCGAACGCAACTGTGATGGGCAAGCGCACTCCTGCCGATGGACTACTCAACTGGTCGAAACCTGCGAGTGAACTTCGCAACCTCGTGCGGGCTGTCACGCATCCGTGGCCCGGAGCCTTCACATTCGCCGGCACCCGCAAGATCATGGTCTGGCGGGCGCAGGTCGTGCAGGGGGCACCCGCAACAGGTCAACCAGGAGAGATTCTCTCGTCGTCGCCCTTGGTCATCGCCTGCGGTCATGGCGCGCTTGAAATCCAAGAGGGGCAGGGCGCTGAGGGCGTGTGGTCATCTGGATCGCAACTCGCGCAAGACTTGAATCTCTTGCCTCGCATGCGTCTGGGTGCAAAGGCAGTTGCCAAGACCCGCAAGCGCACGTCGGTACTGATTCTGGGCGTGAATGGATTCATCGGCAGCCAACTCTCAGAGCGACTGTTACTAGACGACAACTACGAAGTCTTCGGCATGGATCTCAACAGCGAGAACCTCGGAACGCTGACCTCGCATCCACGATTTCACTTTGTCGAGGGAGACATTGCGATCAACCGGGAGTGGGTCGAGTTTCACGTGCGCAAGTGCGATGTGATTCTTCCCCTCGTCGCGATCGCCACGCCGATTGAGTATGTGCGAAACCCTCTGCGCGTCTTTGAACTCGACTTTGAAGAAAACCTGCGCGTCGTGCGCGATTGTGTGAAGTACGGCAAGCGGCTCATTTTCCCAAGCACATCCGAGGTCTACGGAATGTGCACCGACGAACTCTTCGATGAAGAGTCGTCGCCGCTCGTGACTGGTCCTATTCACCGCCAGCGGTGGATCTACTCGGCAAGCAAGCAACTGCTCGATCGCGTGATCTGGGCATACGGCATGCAGCGCGGTCTTCGTTTTAGCCTCTTCCGTCCATTCAATTGGATCGGTCCGCGCCTCGACTCGCTCGACTCAGCGCGCGTCGGCAGTTCGCGCGCGATCACGCAGCTCATCTTGAATCTGGTTGAAGGAACGCCAATTCTGTTGGTCGATGGCGGCACGCAGCGGCGTTGCTTCACGGAAGTTGATGAAGGCATCGAGTGCCTCTTTCGCATCATCGAGAACAAAGAGAATCGCTGCGATGGTCGCATTTTCAATATCGGCAATCCAGATAATGAGGCGAGCATCAAAGAACTCGCTGAGTCGCTGGTCGAAGCGTTTGAGCGCCATCCACTGCGCGCTTGCTATCCGCCGTTCGCGGGCTATCAGCAGATTGAGAGCACGACCTACTACGGACAGGGGTACGAAGATGTGCAGCATCGTCGTCCCAGTATTCGAAATGCGCAGACTCTGATTGGTTGGACCCCAACAGTCGCAACTCACACCAGCATTGAGCGCACGCTCGATTGGTTCTTGCAACAGCACGCGCGTGAACATGGTCTTGTGGTGCCCGCGGCGAAGAAGGCGCAGAATCCAGCCCTGCGCGCATAACTCACGCCGTGACGATTGGTCTTCGCATTGATGTCGACACCTTTCGCGGAACACGCGATGGAATTCCACGCCTGCTCGCAACGCTCAATGCGCGAAAGATTCGTGCCTCGTGGTATGTCACGCTCGGACCCGACAACATGGGACGCCACATAGCGCGCATGATTCGCCCCGCGTTCGCAGTCAAGATGCTTCGATCAGGCGCGCCGAGTCTCTATGGGTGGGAGATCATCTTTCGCGGCACGCTCTGGCCGGGTCCAGTCATCAGTCGGCGTCTCGCAGAGACTCTGCGCCATCCTGATAGGGACGGCCATGAGATGGGAGTGCATGCGTGGGATCACCACCGCTGGCAAAATGGGATTGATGCGCTCACCGACGCACAACTCGACCTCGAGATCACTCGCGCGACCGAAGCGCTCGCAACGATCATTGGTCATATCCCCACAACTGCGGCGGTGCCGGGTTGGCGTTGCACCGAACGGGTGCTTGCCCTGAAATCATCGCGCCTCTTTGCGTTTCGCAGCGATTGTCGGGGTGCCGCTTCGCCCTTCCTGCCGATTGTCAACGGCGCGCCGATCGATCAACCACAAGTGCCCGTTGACTTGCCAACCTACGACGAAGGAGTTGGTCGCGGCGCCGGCGCGGATGCCGCGTGGAACCAAGCGCTACTCACGCGCATCAGCGACGGCAATCCGCACGTGCTCACGATTCATGCTGAGAGCGAAGGTGGGTCAAAGACCGCACTCTTCACGCAGTTTCTCGATCGGGCGATTGCAGCGGGTCATCGGTTTGAACCGCTCAGCGATTGGATCGGCAGGCAAGCTCCACCGAAACCATCAGCAATCGCCAAGGGCACAATCGCAGGCCGCGAGGGATGGGTTTGTACACGCGCTGCGGAGACTTCCTGATGACGCTGCGCCGACAGATCATCTGGTCGCTTCTCGTTTTCGTCGCCGTTAGCGTGCTGGTTGTCGCCGTGCGTCCACTGGTTTCTCCAGACGAGCCACGCTACGGAATCATCGCCGCAGAAATGGCAGAGAGCGGTGGGTGGTTCTCACTACGCATGGCGGGGTTTCACTATTACGAGAAACCTCCACTAGGAATGTGGATGATGGCCGCGAGCATTTCACTCTTTGGCGAGAGCGCATTCGCAATCCGTCTGCCATCGGCCATCGCAACGGGCATCACGGCGCTCGTTGCCGGATGGCTTGCCGCGCGCATCACCGGGCGCCGCGATGTCGGCGTCGCGGCATTTCTCGTGCAGACCACCACCATGGGCGCGCAGGTTCTGGGAAGCGTTGCGTCGCTCGATCCCATTTTTACAGCGTTTGTCGCGGTGACGCTCGCAGCGTTCTACGGCGCATGCACCTCGCGTGGTCGCGCACAATTCGGATGGCTCGCTTTCGCGGGCGTCGCATCCGCACTCGCCTTCCTCACCAAGGGATTGCTGGGGTTTGCGATCCCCGCGGTCTCGGCTCTGGCATTTCTCGCTTGGCAGTGCCGCTGGATCGACATCATCCGCATGCCTTGGATTCCGCTCTTTTTCGCAGCACTTCCTGTCACCCCCGTCGCACTTCTGCTGCATCGATCTGAGCCACAGTTCTGGGAGGCGTTTCTCTTCATCGAACACTTCAGGCGTTTCGCTGCACCCGATGCGAATCAACACACCCAACCCTGGTGGTACTTGCTTGTGTTGTTTCCGATCGGCGGAATCTTCTGGACACTTCTCTGGCCGCGCGTCTACGTGGGACTTCGCGGGCTCACTGCGGCGAGCGCACCAAGCGATGGCACACGCTTCTGTCTGTGCTGGATCGCAGCTCCGCTCATCGCGCTTTCGTTCAGCAAGGGAAAAGTTCCCACGTACATCTTGCCGCTATACGCGCCGCTTGCAGTTCTTGTGACGCTCGGGCTTGTTTGCGCCCACGAGTCGGGCAGGGTCGTCGCAGGCAAAGGCGAAAAGGTCGGGCGCTTTATCTTGCGCCTGCTCGCCGCACTCGCCATTGTGATTGCGATCCTCGGGGTCGAAGCCGTTGGACTACCGCCGCTCTGGTCATCGCACAGCGCACTTCGTCTCGTCGCCATCGCTTTCGCACTCATCGTCTGGGCAGAAATCGACTCATTGAGTTGGCGCACCCGCGACACGCGACTCTGGTTGACGCGCACGGCGACTGCACCCATTGCGATGCTCATGTTGATTCCATTTCTTTTTCCCGACGCATTCGTGCGTCAGACTCAGTTGCCTTGGGTCGCACTCGCGGCCAATGAATCGGCGCTCGTCGCCTCGCGCACGCTTGTCACAACGGCGTCATTGGGTCACAGCGTGAGTTGGGTCACAGCACGGCGCGACATTCTGATTGTCGGCGCGCCGGGGGAGTTCGACAACGAACTCGAAATGCCAGACGACCGCGCGCGGATCATCTCGTGGGATGACGTCGCGGCACGAATCAACCGCGGCGATGAGCTTTCTCTCGTCGTCAGCAAGGGCGAGTTCGAGCGCCTTCATGTGTTCGGTTCGTTGCCAGCTCCAAGCGACTCTGACACTCGTGGCGACCTCGCGATCATTCGCTGGAAGTGATAGCGCAGAGCACTAGACTCGGTGTGATGTCCGATCGTGCGCCAATCATCGTTGTCTCTGGATTGCCGCGCTCTGGAACGAGCATGGCGATGCAGATGCTCTGCGCTGGGGGCATCGCCGCGATGTCCGATGCGATTCGCACCCCCGACGAGGACAATCCGCGCGGCTACTTTGAGTTTGAGCGGGTGAAGCAACTCAAGAGCGACACCGCATGGCTCGATGAAGCGCATGGGAAGGTTGTGAAGATCATCCATCTCTTGCTGATGGAACTGCCAACCGACCGCGAGTATCGAGTGATTTTCATGCGTCGCAACTTGCATGAGGTCATTCGTTCACAAGCGGTAATGCTTGAGCGAAGTGGACGGCGTGGCGCGGCACTCGCACCCGATCGGCTCATTGCGATCTTCGAAGCTCAACTCAAGAGCGTCGACTCGTGGCTCGCCGAGCGGCCAAACTTCAAGGTGCTCTCGCTTGAGCACGCGCAGTTCATCGCAAACCCGGCGGGGCAGGCACATGCGATCAACGCGTTTTTGGGAGGCCAGCTCGACGAGTCGGCAATGACCACAGCGGTCGACCCCGCCCTTCATCGCAACAGGGTCGGCTGAATCGCGCGTGTTCTTTGGAAGATTTAGCGAGGGTCGCTCGCTGTTTGTTCCAAAGAACGGCGTCTGGCAAAAAAGAAAACACCGGCGGTCACGGGACCGCCGGTGAACTTTTTCACCTCAAACTTTCACGCCCAAGCGTTCAAGCGTGTGCGAGTCGTATCAGGCGCGTCGACGACGGCTGATGAGACCTGCGAGACCGAGAAGCGCAACCGCTCCAGGGGCTGGAATACCAGCTCCAGCGAGAATCGTTGTAGCAGCGGTTGACTCAAATCCATAGTCCACGATCGTGCGCGTTGCTGCGTTGGCACCGATGGCGAGACGCATCCAACCGTAATGGGTCAAAGTGTCTGCGGCTACGAACTTGAATCCAAAGATTCCAGTCGTATTCGCAGTCCATTGACCAACCAATGTTCCGATGGTTGCATTCGAACTTCCGTAGAAGAAGGATGTCGAGCCGATAGCGGTTCCTGCAGCGATGTTTGTGCGGGAAGTGCTAGTTCCAGCGCCAGGATTGCGCATGTAACCAGTTCCCACCGCCGCATAGAGCGCGACGCTAGTTAATGAAGTCCCATAGGGATTGCAATCCCATCCAGGAACTCCCGCGCCTGCGCCGGCGAGATACTGCCCGGTTTGAACATTTATGTAAACGCCGTCAACGTTCGCTGGAACAACGATGTTGACGACTCCGCTGTAAATGATGACGGCGTTAGCAGCGCTAACGCAGGCGGCTGCCGCAGCGGCAACAGCGAGGTGCTTGTTTAAACGACTTGAAATTTGCATTAAAAACTCCGGTGAAAAAGGGACGAAACACTCGAGTCTTCGCAATGGGAACTTTTAGGGAAGTCCTCTTGCGATGCCCACCCGAACGAGCGGACACACTACAACCTAACCCGAGATTCGGTCGATGCAAAAATTATGGCGTGCATTTTGCGAAAATTTTCCGAATCAGGGCGTCTATTGCCCGTCCTGGCGTAATGGCAGCGATTCGAGGAGGGAAATCGCTCAATCGCGGCCTTGCTTGGCGTTGCCGCCACTGCCTAGGCGTGGGGGACCCCCCGAGCGTGACATCTCTGTCAAAGCTCTCGCGTGAAACTCGGGTGTGAACCACTCGTCGCCGTGCGGTGGGGTGTCGGTGAGTTCAAGAAAGATCCGCTTCATGCGATGGTTGCCGGCGGGTGCAGAATGGTCACCAGCTGGTAGGGGAGTTTGCGACCACTGCCAGTTGGCACGAAGCACTTCAAATGTGCTTGAATCTGCGACAATTCGCACCGTGTGAGGTGAGCGAAAGTCACGTTTTCCACGGCGCTCAGCGGTAACGACTGTCACGGGGCGACCATTGCGATCGACGCGATCACTATCGCGATCGAACGAAACCTTGTACTGCTTGTCGAGCTTCGACAGCATTGAGTCGAGAGTGAGTAACTCGAGATCTTCTTCGGCATCGGCGGTTCCACTCTCAAGAACTGAGATGAACGGCGGCACTCGTAGCTCTTTCAGGGTCGCGGAGGTGCGAACCGAACCAACAGGGTCGACCGCCCAATAACTACTGCCATCCCAACCGAACGCACCACGCGCGCGAGGCATGTTTGGCGGGCTAACGAGCAGTGTCCACCGACCGCCGTTTCCGACGGCGAGTTCGGCTGCACGAATCGGTTTCATTTCGTTATCTCGGTGCTGAACAGCGGGTGGCGGACCTCCGAGACCATCCATTTCAAAGCGAACTGCGTACGAGCGACCCCCTTGTCGAGCAGTTCCACGGATTGACTCGAGTGCCGCGTAGGCGCTCGAATCTGATCCTGCAGGCACATAAAGCACGGCCAGGCCGATCGCTGCGGCAATTCCGACTGATCCTCCAACCCAAGCGAGGCGTTTGCGCCAGAAGAGTCGGCGCGAGTCGTTCATTTCACGAATAGTCGAAATGGCGCGCTGAACACGCGCCTTGATCCGATCACTCTCACCCGGTTGCCGGAGCGCGAGCAATCCATGCACAGCCATGCCATCTGCGACCTGATCGGCAGTTAGCGGCGCACCGACCCCCTGCGTAGGTTGGGCCGAGTCATTCTGTGAATATCGATCATCGCCGTCTGATATGGGGTTGGTGGGGAGGTCGGTCATGCTGGTACTCCATCAGACGGTTTGAAAAGCGACTTCATCTTGAGGCATTCAGCAAGGGTCAGCCTTGCTCGGTAGAGGCGTTTGCGAAATGTCTCATCGGAGGCTCCAACTGAGCGGGCGGCAGCGGTCGAATCGAGCCCACGCACATAGACAAGGTCGACCGCTGCATGTGAATCTGGATGCAGTTTCTCGAGGCAATCGAGCAGGGCCGCGGAACGGTCGCTGAAAGAGTCGCCTGGCGAGTTTTCGACCTGGTCGAATTGTTCGTCAATGCGAATCTGCTGCAGTGCGTCGATATGGGCTCTGTAACGGCGTTTTCCGCGCGCGCTACTCAAGATGTGGTTTCGGGCGATTCCGCGCAACCATGGTCCAAATGGTCTCGCACGGTCAAAGGCGTCAAGCCGGTTCCATGCGGTGATAATCGTCTCTTGAAAGACATCGTCAACATTGGAGTGGTCGAACGCCACCGAATGGATGTACGCGGTCAGCATTTCAGCGTGTTGTCGAACGAGGATGTTGAAGATGTCTTCTGCGCGCATTGGTCGTCTGGGCCTAGTCCGTGTGGGCGAATTCGTAGTGCGAGTCACAGGCGATTCGCCGATCACTGTGACTCGGGGACTGTACGAGGTTATTTTCGCTTCGGCTAGAGTCTCGGTGGCATGTACACGTTTGCCTTGAAGATGTTGTTCGGTGATTCCGCTCGGTTTTACGGGATGCTTCTGGGGCTCGCCTTCTCGACTCTCTTGATTTCGCAGCAGGCGTCGATCTTTGTCGGGATCATGTCGCGAACGTTCGGCTTTATCACCGACACGCCAGGGCCAGACTTGTGGATTGTCGATCCTGCGCAGCGTTTTCTCGATGACAACAAACCGCTGCGTTCGACCGCGGTGCAGCGGGTGCAAGGAATTGCCGGAATCGCGTGGGCAGTGCCGCTCTACAAGGGACTCTTGGTTGTGAACTTGCCCGATGGCAAGCGGCAGATGTCGCAGATCATCGGCATCGACGACGCAAGTTTGATCGCCGCGCCTCCATTCATGATCGAAGGATCGGTAACAGACCTACGCAAGCCCGACGCGATCATCGTCGACGAGCGGGCGACGCGCCGCGAGTTCAAGATGGAGCGACCACCCGAGGGTGGAGAGCCGCGACCTCTGCGGGTTGGAGATACGCTTGAACTCAACGATCGTCGCGCAGAAGTAGTTGGAATCTGCAAGGCAACGCAGACTTTTCAAAGTCAGCCTGTGATCTACACCACATTTCACCGAGCCTCGCAGTATGCCCCGCGTGAACGGCGGCAGGTGACGATGATTCTGGCGAAACTCGAACCAGGGGCAGAGAAAGAGGTCGTGCGCACGGCGATCGCAGAGCAGACTGGTCTTTCAGCGTATTCGTCCCAGGAGTTCATCGATAAGACGCTCGGCTACTGGATGCGCGAGACGGGCATCCCGATCAACTTCGGAACGGCGATCGTGCTCGGATTTTTCGTAGGAGTCGCAGTCGCTGGACAGATGTTTTACAACTTTGTGCTCGACAATCTCAAATACTTCGGAGCGATGAAGGCAATGGGCGCATCGCGCGGAGTCTTGCTTCGCATGGTTTCGCTGCAAGCGTTGACGATTGCGATTTTGGGATTCGGAGTTGGCATCGGAATCACAAGCAGCTTTGGATTGATGATTCCAGGAGAGCGCCTCGCCTTTCGCATGACGTGGCAGATTCCACTGATCGCGGCATTTGCGGTGACGCTCATTTGCACAGCAAGCGCTGCGCTTGGAATGTGGCGGGTGTTGCGACTTGATCCAGCAGATGTCTTTCAGGGATGACAATGCCAACGAGCGATCCATCTTTGTGCGCGGTCTATGCGCGCGGCGTCGAAAAGGTCTACGTCACCGGCGATACGCAAGTTGTCGCCTTGCGCGGAGCTGACCTCGAAGTGAACTGCGGCGAGATCGTCATGCTCGTGGGACCATCGGGATGCGGCAAAACATCATTTATCTCGATCATCGCGGGATTGCTCGCCCGCAATGCTGGTGCGCTCGAAGTATTCGGGCAAGATCCGCAGTTGCTCTCGACTGAAGCGCGTACGGCGTGGCGCTTGCGCAATGTTGGATTTGTCTTTCAGCAGTTCAACTTGATTCCGACTCTCACCATCGCTGAGAATGTGGCGATCCCATTGATTCTGCAGGGGAGCGATCGCCGGACTGCGGTCGCGCGGGCATCGGAATTGCTCGAGCGCGTTGGCCTCGGCGGCCGTGAGCGGTCGAGTCCAACGCGACTCTCTGGGGGACAGCAGCAGCGCGTCGCAATCGCGCGGGCGCTCATCAACGCACCCCGTATTCTGGTGTGCGACGAACCGACGAGCGCACTCGACGGTGCCACAGGACAGCGCGTGATGGAACTTGTCGCCGCGGCGGGTCGCGCACCCGATCGCGCAGTGATCGTCGTCTCGCACGACGATCGCATCTACCATCTCGCTGATCGCATCATTCATATGGATGATGGACGCGTTGACAGAATCGAAACCCCATCGCAACACAAATCCCATGCTTAGACCCTCCGCCAAAATGCGCGCCCTCATTCCAGTGCGCTACCTGCTGATTCCATCCGTTGCGCTAATCGGTATCGGACTCGCGGTCTACATAGTGCGATCGCAAGTGCCGCGGGTGCCCATTGGTTCGACAGCAGTCGATCCACCGCACAGTCCATTTGAAGAACGCATCGCGGGAATTGGCACAGTGCTGCCGTCATCTGACATCGTCAGCGTTGGAACAGCGCTCGCGGGAGTCGTCGAAGAAGTGGCTGTGATTGAGGGAGAGTCGGTGGCGATTGGACAGCTGCTCTTTCGTCTTGATTCACGGCAAACGCGGGCTGAGTTAGGCGCTGCGAATGCCCGATTGAGGGTCGCTTCGGCAAAACTGGCGGCGGTGAAGGCGCTTCCGCGTGAAACGACATTGCGCGAGAGTGAAGCGGTCGTCGCTTCGGCAGCGGCGCAGCTCGTTGATGCCAAAGGTCGTCTTGCGCGACTCGAAGAACTCGGCATCAACACCGCGGCGAGTCGCAATGAACAACCGCGGCTCGAATATGAGGTTGCTGCGGCTCAGGCAGGATTCGACACCGCGAGTGCGCGGCGCGATCAGGTGAAGCAGGGGGCATGGCCTGAAGATCTCGCGGTTGCTGCGGCAGAGGTCGCAGTTGCGCAAGCTGAGGCTGCGCGGGCAGAGACTCAGCTCGAACGCGAGTCGGTCAAGTCAACGATCGCGGGAACTGTGCTCTACATCGATATCGACCCAGGAGAGCACGTCGTGCCTGGATCGGTGCAACAGGTTGTCGCCATTGGAGCACTCGATCCACTGCATGTTCGGGTGCAGATCGATGAGATGGATGCGTGGCGCTTTCGTCCCGAGTCGAAGGCAGTCGCGAGTGCGCGTGGGGGATCACGCGGCGTGTTTGCACTGCGGTTTCTGCGCGGGACTCCGCTGATCATTCCAAAACGATTGTTGAGTGGAGACTCTGCTGAGCGCGTCGATGTGCGAGTGATGGAGGTGGAGTACGAACTTGATAACCCACACACGACGAAACTGATGCCGGGGCAACTGGTGGACGTGTTCATTGAGGCGCCCATTGAGACGGAGCCAGACATTCAGCGTTGATTGTGAGGGGCGCGGGCAAGGGCGGTCGGAGTGTGAGAGCCGCAGTCCAAATTGCCCGCGGACTCAGACATGCTGCGCCGAGCTGCGCAGACTTGCTCGGCTTGCAAACTCGCCGCGGGCGAACTTGTCCTGCGGCGATAGCGCAAGAGTGATCGGAGTTGGGAGAACTGCGGGCGAACTTGTCCTGCGGCGATGACGCAAGAGTGATCAGCTCGGTGGCTATTGACGCTTGCGAAGCGCAGCGACGAAGAATCCTTCGAGCGGCGGCAGAATGCGACGAGCGTTGGCAATCGCTGGATGCAATTCGTGTCCCAACCAGTTAGTGACGGCTGGGCAGCTCGGCGGCAGAGCATGCGTGATGGGAGTGATTGCGATGCGATCCTTGTAACGATCGAGCGCGCGTTGTAGAACCAATTCGTTTTCTTCTGGAGCAAATGTGCACGTCGAATAGACGAGCGTGCCTCCTGGGCGCAGAGCATCGATCGCCGAGTGCATCAAAGACTTCTGAAGCGAGGCGAGTCGTCGCACCTTCGTAAGTGACCAGTCGGCGAGGGCGGCCGAGTCGCCCACGTGGATGCGTCCCTCACCACTGCATGGAACATCAACGAGCACCCGATCGAACTGCATGGGATGCCCCCGCCCCCAACGTTCGCCGTGCGCGCAAAGGCACTCGGCTTGAGCGCCCAGCACGCGCAGCACTTCACGCAAGCGATAGCAGCGCGGGCGACTCGAATCGATCGCTATCAGTTGTCCGCGGTTGCTCATCATCGCAGCAATCTGTGAAGTCTTGCTGCCAGGCGCGGCGCAGAGATCAAGGGCCATTTCTCCTGGCTGCGTATCAAGCACAAGTGCTGGAATCATGCTCGACAGAGACTGAATATGAAATGCGCCCGCGGCGTGTTGGGGAAGTTCTTGCAGGGTGCGAACAGTTGCAGAGGTCGTGAAAGCGAGTGCAAACCACGTAACTGGGTTGAGCGTGTGGCCGGCGGCGCCGAGTGCGGCACGCAGAGCGGCAAGAGTCTCGTTAGGAGGAGCGCGCAGTGGGTTGAGCCGAAGTGAAATCGGCGTCGGTCGTGGCTTGAGCAATTCACACGACTCGGCAGGCAGGATTGCCCGAAGTCGCTCGAGCAACAGTGGGTTCATGGGAGGCGGGTTCATGCGCGTGCCATGAGCATCGCCATGCGCATCGCGCTCTCACGGGGGGTGTGAAAGAAGCGGGGAAAGTTCAGGGTCTCTTCGAGCATCGATGGATCGACGAGTCGTTCGATGCGCGCCTGCGCACTCTGCGCCACAGCATCGATATCAGTGACTTCGAGGTCTTGCGCGCCGATCGTGTGTGCGATGAACTGGTGATAGCGCTCGGTCTGCGCCCGCGCATCTTGGGTGAGTTCGTGGCGGGGTCCACTGAATTCGATAATCACCCGCGATTCGCGTGATCCTGAAAATGCAAGGCGGATTAGTGCAGCAAGTTCAGCGCTCGAGATGTAGTAGGAGAGTCCTTCAAAGACCCAGAGTGCAGGACGCTCGGGGCGCCATCCACTCGCGCCCAGAACAGCGCGCGCCGCCTCGACTGCGCGCAGATCGCACGTTGCACAGGTGATGCGCTTGGCAATCGAGGGTGGTGCGCACTGTGCGATCAACGCCCGTTTCGCATCGACTTGTTCGTAGTCGAGTTCGATTGCGTGGGAGTGTGGGTGGGTCGCACACCAATCGAGGGCGAGGGGGGCGAGTCCTGCGCCTGGGACAATCAGTTGCAATGTGATGTCAGGATCGCACTGCGCGAGTTCGTGCATCCATGCGCGAATGCAGGCCTTTCGCAGGCGAATGCGCTGCGCGGCTCCGGCAGATTTGCGCGCCGCACTCTGCGCAAGTTCGGCACCTGCCTTGAGGTCTAGTGCCGCGATGAGTGCCCGCCCCTCGGGGGTGACAGCGACTTGGTCGCCGCCGAGCAGCATGACCATCGCTGCTGTGCATCCCGCGCGAATTGGCTGAGTCTGAAACATCCGTTGAGGCTACGCATTCATGAGGTTGGTTGGCTCTCTGCGCTCGCGTGCGGTTACAATTTGCAACATGATGAAGTACTCGATGTTCTGTGTTGCGCTGAGTGCATCGGTGGCGATAGCGCAGACGCCCGCGCCTGCGCCCGTTCCTGCCGAAAAACCATTCGCGCTCACGAGCACGCTCTTCGCGACTAACACCGCACTTCCAACAGAATGCACTGCCGATGGCGCGGGCACGTCGCCTCCACTCGCGTGGAGTGACGCGCCCAAAGCGACGGTGACATTTGCGATCATGATGGACGATCCACAAGCACGCGGATTTGTGCACTGGATCATCTGGGGTATTCCTGCAACGACAACGGCGCTCACTGCGGGGGTGCCGCAGGACCTTGAAGTGAAAATTCCGGCGGGCGCACGGCAGGGAGTGACCTCGTGGGGCAAGGAACGTCCTGGTTACTGGGGATCTGCCCCGGGCAAGGGCAGTGGTGTGCATCACTACACATTCACTATCTATGCGCTCGATGCGAGTATCGAATTGAAGCAGGGGGCGACGGCAAAGCAATTCAAGAAGGCGATTGAAGGTCATGTGCTCTCAACCGCAACACTCGTCGGTTTGTACGAACGACCCTTGGTCATTGACAGTCCCTGACGGCACCGAAAGAACTATGGAAGAAACACTCAGTTACACATTGGCAGTGGTCGTTGGATTTGCACTCAGCGCGGCATGTGGCATGCGCATCTTCGCGCCACTCGCGTTGCTTTCGCTCGCGGTGCACTTTGGATGGCTCAGTCCAGGAGAATCGCTCTCGTGGATTGGAACCATGCCCGCGGTGATCTGCTTTTGCGCTGCGTGCGTACTCGAGATATTGGGGATGCTGATTCCGTGGCTCGATCATGTGCTTGATGTTGCCGGGACTCCGGTCGCAGCCGTCGCTGGAACTCTTGC
The DNA here is from genome assembly GCA_009691705.1 of Phycisphaerales bacterium. Lineage (GTDB taxonomy): Bacteria > Planctomycetota > Phycisphaerae > Phycisphaerales > SM1A02 > F1-60-MAGs104. The sequence goes on along the minus strand of SIAR01000004.1, from coordinate 45,197 downwards.
GATGGCAACACAATTGGCGTCAGCTTCTGGCATGGACACAACCGCGGTTCCACCCTGGGCGACGTGGGCGCTCGCTGCGGTTGTGGGGGGCGGTGTTGCGACGGGGGTGCATATTGCATCGGGCACGATTCGGGCTGGCTCAACGGCGGTGAGTGGTGGGATTCTGAATCCGATCTTCTCGATTGTGGAGACAATCGCGAGTGTCACACTCGCGGTGCTCGCGATATTGCTGCCACTGGTTGCGGCAGTTGTCGCGTTGGTGGTGGTCATTGCGATCATCGCAATCATGTTGAAGGTGGCGCGGTGGTCGAAGCGTGTTCTCGCCGCGCGGGCGGCCGCGAATCCGACCGCGCCCGCTGGACGCTGACGCAGGGGAGTGCGCGCGCCAACAAAAGAAAAAAGGACATCTATGAGAGATGTCACTCGGCGCCGCCATAGGTTCGCACGGCAATGCTGGATGCGTCATCCAGAAGCGGGCGTGGGCGTCGTGCGCGTGTTGCATATTCGTGCGCCATGAAAGCGAGATTCGAACATGAGAGCAGTCCTATCGATGATGAGCGTTGTGCTGACGACCCTAGTTGCCGCGAGCAGCGCGCAAGGAGCGATCGTCTTCTGCGAATGGAATTTCAACGGCCCCAAGGGAACGACTGATACTGCGACCGGAATTGGGTTTGCACAAACAATTGGTGGAGTTTCGTCGGCGTTCTCGGCGGGTGCTGCGGCCGACGACGGCGCATCAATCCCAGCAGAAAACAAGGGATGGAATCTCGCCGCATTCGCAGCGCAGGGCACGGGAAGCTGTGAGCGAGGAGCCGCCTTCGCACTCTCGACGGCAGGGTATGAGTCGATCGTCGTGACTTGGTACGAGCGACACTCGGGCTCTTCAAGTCGGTTCACACAACTGCAATACACATTGGATGGCGCCGTGTACACGAGCGATGGTCTCTCCGAAAGTGGAATCTTCGAAGCGACTCTCGGCGCAGATGTCTGGCAAGCCCAGCGGCGCTGCGATCTGAGCAAGATCAGCGGCGTCGCCGGCAATGCCAAGTTTGCGGTGCGCATGGTGAGCGTCTTCGCGCCGACAACGAGTGCCTACGCAGCCACAGGAGCGACTGCAAACTACTCAAGCGCAGGAACGCTGCGATTCGACCTCGTGCGCGTCGAAGGTGTTGCGGTGCCAGCTCCAGCAGTTGCTTTGCTCGGCGCGGCAGGGCTTGCCACCGCTGCGGCGGGATCGCGCAAACGGGAGTGACGTGACTTCAGTCTCTTGACTTCAGTCTCTTGACTTCAGTGGCGGGGCTCTAGACTGTGGGGGCGCGGGAACATCGGTTCTCGCTCCCCACATTCGGGAGAATCCATCCATGCTCACCTCATTGATCACGACACTCGCACTCACAACTCATTTGCTCGCGCAAACGCCAGCGCCCGCCGGGCGAATTGCCGTTGGCATTGGCACGGTCGAAGTTCTGCCGGCGCTCGTTCAAACACTCGCAGCACGCGACGGCGAGCAGTTGCTCGAACTCGACCGCGTCAAGCAGTCGCTCGATGGACAGTTGACTGCGGCCATCGGCGCGACTGCAAAGTTCGACGTGATCGCGCGCAACGATTGGCCGCAACTCCTGCGCGAGCAAGATTTCGCAACGAGCGGAAACATCGACGCGATGGATGCACAGGCAGCGAAGAGTTTTTCGCTGCGGGGAATCCGCTGGTTGATCGTGCCACAAATCGCTGACTTTCAGGATTACATCGAGTCGGCGCACTTCGAGGGACTCGGGCAGAAGATGACCCGTCGGCTTGTGAAGTTGGCAGTCGTCACAAAGGTCTACAACACGACGAGTGGAAGGCTCGTCGAGAGTGTGAATTCGCAATTCGACGATCAGCGGATCATCAACGACCCCACGAACACAACCGTGCAGGGGGGACGCTTCACCGACTCGATGATCTTGTCGATTGCGCGGTCGACTGCCGAACAAGTTGCCCGTGACATCGTTGATCGCCTCATGCCGGCGAAGATTCTCGCAATCACCGACCGCATCGCAACAATCAGCCGTGGTGCAGGTGCGGGTGTTGCAGCGGGTCAGATCTGGCAAGTCTTTGCGCAAGGGCAGGCACTCGTTGATCCAGATACTGGTGAGTCGATTGGCGATGAAGAGGTTTCTGTGGGATGGATTCAGATTCAATCCGCCGATACCCGTTCATCGCGCGCGGGAGTCTGCGGCGGGGACTTCGGCGTTGCAGCGGGATGCATCGTGCGTCGTACGACTGAGTCGAACTGTCCGACGTTGAGCACCGCACCATCCAGTGCGCCAGTTGCCGCACCATCCAGTGCGCCAGTTGCCGCACCATCCAGTGCGCCAGTTGCCGCACCTGCGCCGAACAATCCACTCACGCCAGTCACGCCACTCCCGCCCGTGCAATCAACGGGCAAGCGATACACCGCGGCGATCTTCGTGAAGAATCGTCCCGCAGATGTCGCGCCAGAAAAGGTGATGGTGCTCGAGGATTACATCGCAGCCGAAGTTGATCGACTCTGCTTCACCACGGTGAGTCGTGAAGACACGCTCAACGCTGTCGCGCGATTCGCAGCGGCGGGTGCGAATGCGGGTACAGCAGTCGACCCACAGAAAGATTTGGACCGCCTGCTCAGCGACGAGACAAGCGCCCTTCGACTCGCGCAGCAGATGGGGGTTGATTACATCATGATCGCCTCTATCACGGCATACATCAACGACCGAATCGACGCTGAGGCGTACGGCGCAACAACAAGTATTCGTTCGGCTCAGATGGATGTGACCTATCGATTGCTCGGTCGCGCAGAGGGACAAGTGATAACGAGCGATTCGGTCACAGCGACTGAGAAGATTCGCGAGTCTCCAACGCTGCAACAGAAACGCGATCTCATCGATGTCGTGATTCGCAGGTGTGCGCATTCGGTTGGCGACAGCCTGGCGAAGCGTTGCAGCGAGTCGGCGTTGCAGGGCGGCGCGGCGCTTCCTGAGAAGGTGGCATTGCGGGTGGTTTGCACGATGCAAGACATGTCGGTTCCAGGCGTCGTGTCCGACCCCGCGACGGGTCGATACATCGTGAGTGGCGTGAATTGGAACTTGCTTGCGACCAACGCATCAGTCGAGATAGACGGCGTTGTGGTCGGCAGTGCGCCAGAGTTGATGAACGTCTTTCCAGGACTGCACAAGGTCACCATCTCATGCGAGGGCTTTCGGCCGTGGTCTCGAACGGTAAATGTGCAATCTGGGATGAATCTCACAGTCGCGCTTCAACTGACCGATGAGGGACTCCTGCGCTGGCAATCGCAACTGCAGTTCTTGCAGAACCTCACGCAGGCGCAACAGTTGACTGATGCCGATGTCGAGGTCATTCGGGCGACGGCTGAGTTCATTCGCAATTCACGCGTTGTGCTTGACATGCAGAATTCGACAACCATCAACACGAATCAACCACCGACATACATCGTGCCAGGTTGGTGGCCCGCTGCGCCCGCCGCAGAGTTAGTTGCTCCCGTTGTTCCCTAAACAGATGAGCGGGACCATCAGACCATTGTGGTTGTTCGCAGCAGCGATCATCGTCGCAGGTGGCGCGCTCGGTTGCAGTCATCACAACCGTATGAAAGATGTGGTTGCCGCATACGACGATGGCGACTTCTCGAAAGCAGCCTCAGAGATGCAGTCGGTCTGGGAGAAGTACCACGAGGATGAGGTCGACGCGGTGATCTTTGATCTTGAACAGGGATCGGTCGCGCGCGCAGCGTGGCAGTTGGACGCGAGCATCATCGCATTCGACGAGTCGTGGGACCGCATGGAGCCCTACCTCGATATCGCTGCAGACACGAAGGTCACCGAAGAAGTTGCCGCGGCGATGACGAATCAATCCGTCCGGACCTATCGCGGAACGACCTACGACCGAATCTTGGCGTGCACCTATCAGGCGATGAACCACCTGCAAACGGGGCATCCTGAGAAGGCTGGGGTTGAGTTCGTGCGCGCCCGAAAGTGGCAAGAAGATGCAGTTGACCGGGAACGCAAGCGCATCGATCAAGAGAACGAACAGTGGCGGGCGGCGAACAATGGGGATGCGTCGAAGTACGACCCAGAGTCGACGCTAAAAAGTGCTGAGTTTCAGGAGAAACTCGATGTCGCGTATGCGCCGATGGCTCAGTTTCAGGGATACGCCGACTACGAGGTGCCCGTCGCAACGTGGTTGCGGGGAGTTTTCTATCTCGGCCGCGGCGCCCCGTCAGACTTTGAACAGGCCCGCCAATGCTTTTCGCGCGCGGCGGGAATGTTGGGTCGTGCGAACGGCGCACCGCTAGCGGCAGACGCCAGGCTTGCAAGTGATCTTGCAGTCGGAGCATCCACGCGGCGAGTCTGTTACATCGTCATGGAGAGTGGCCTCGCGCCGAGCCGCAAAGAGTTGCGCATCGATATCCCGCTCTTCCTACCGGGCGTGCCTTACGTTGGCGCGGCGTTTCCACAACTCGAGTACCACGAAGCGGCAGTCGCGGGATTCACCGCGCGCATTGGATCACAGTCGCCAACCAGCACCATTCTGACGAACGTCGATGCAATCGTCACCGCAGACTTTCGAAACAGGTTGCCAGCGACCATCCTGGCGACGCTTGTTTCGAGTGCGTCGAAAGCGGCTGTCTCGTACGCCCTCTACGCAGGATCGCAAAGCGCGAACAATTCACAGAACGGCGGATCGGCCGCAGGAGTGCTGGCGGTGCTTTACATCGCGTCGGTGCTCTATCAGGTCGCGATGAACAGCGCAGACTTGCGCACTTGGGAGTCGCTGCCCAAGCACTTCTACTACGCACGCGTGTATCTGGCGCCGACGGGTGGCAAGATCGAGGTCACGCTCGCCGATGGCACAAAACTCGATCCAGTGACTCCTGATTCGGAGATGGTTTCTGTCATCTACATTAAGAGCGTCGCCCCAGGCACTCCGCCCACGGTGCACACATTTGGGATCCCGCGCCAATGAAAATAACCAGCCCGTTCTCGCTGCCACCAATGGCCATCATTCTGTTGGGCGCCATCGTGGCATCAACTGGATGCAATCTCACAAACACAGTGCGCCCGAAGCGTGCCCCTGATGGAGCGGTTGCAGGGGTTGTTCAGACTGCGCCCAATTGGTGGCTCGACTCGAAGGCAAACGTTGTCGAGGCACGCGAGAGTGTCGTGAACGGCGACACGAAGAAAGTGCAAGTCTCGATCTACTCCGACCAGCTGCAACAGCAGCGGTTTTCCTATCGCTTCGAGTGGTTCGACAAGTCAGGTATGCGCATTGGTGGAATGGACTCGTGGAAGAGTCTCATGATCTTGCCAAAACAGACCATCGTTGTGGATGCCACTGCGCCGAGTCCGCAGGTGTCCGATTGGATTCTGCAGATTTCTGACACGAACTATCCTTGGAACTCGAGCGCGCCTTGATCGATTCACCCCTCACCTAGTTTGGAGTTTTACCTTGACAACATCCGCCCATCCATCCCTGCTCGCCGCGTTGTGCACCCTGATCGCAACCCTGGGTTGCCGTCCAACACAATATGTTGACTCGAAGGGAACAAACTTGGTCGTCAGCATGAACCAAGTCAACATTCAAGACTTTGAGCAGGCAAGTGAGGCGCTCGTAACCAGCATGATTGACAGTGGAGTGCTCGCGAAGGCGCCCCGGCAACCAGCCGCGCTGGCAATCTCGCGCATCATCAACGACACGAGTCGTCAATTCGACACCGATCAACTGATGAAGAAGATTCGCATTGCGCTCTTGCAGACTGGAAAGGTGCAAGTAACACAAGCGGTCGGATTCGGCGGCAAAGTCGAAGATCCGATGGCGAAAGAGACCTACGAGGCGAAGCGCTTTCTCGATGGCAAGTCGCAGACTCCGGTCGACCTGCCAGACTTCACGATCACCGCAAAGATTCTTGAGAATGCAACATCGGCTGGAAGCACGAAGCAGATTTCATACATTTTTCAGATGTCGCTCGCTGACACTGCCTCTGGAAGACTGGTGTGGGAGGGTGAAAAGACAATCACCAAGCAGGGCGAGAAGAACGCCATCGGCTTCTGAGTCGGCGCGTGGCGAACTTCAGGGAGTTGTTGGCGCTGGCGAACCCGACTGCGACTGATTCAACTGTTGTTGCAGTTGTTGCGTCTTGAGTTTCTCTTGCTTGAGTTTCTCTTGCGCGAGCTGGTCTTGGGTTTGAGCGGCGGACTGCGAGTCAGCTTGGGCTTGTTGCTTCTCTTTCGATTTGTCCATGAGGTTGCCCACGACCGCGCCGCCGATTGCACCCGCTCCCGCGCCGATCGCCGCGCCCTCCCATCCGCCGATTAGTCCGCCGGCGAGCGCGCCTCCGCCCGCCCCAATGAGCGCGCCATTCTCAGTGTCGTTTTTGCATCCAGTGATGGCGATGAGTGAAGCGAGCGTGATCGTTGTAGCGGTCGTCATTGAGAAGTAGTCTCGCATGTCGGCACGATACTCCGTTACGGCGCACTCACCAAGACTCGTGTTGTGCGGATTTCGACGGCATCCAGAGTCTTGCTGCCTGGGGGCATCAATCGAAAGATGAGGTCTCCCTCGCCGCTGCTCGTGGCGGTGAATGTCAGTATCTGCTCGGTGGGCGCTCCGAGTGCCGCGCCAACAGAACTCAACGTGGTTTCACTGGTGAGGGCGAGGCAAGCAGGAAGTGGATCGCCGACTCGCCAGCAATAACCCGTGCCACCCTGCAACGGCAGCACCACTCGCAGCGTTTGCGCAACATGCAGAGTTGCGGTTCTTGGCCAACTGCGCGCGAAATCGACGGGAGCAGCTTGCGGGTGGACCAGAGGTTGCTGCGCGAGCGCCGAAGGGCTGGGTTGATGGGCACAACTCGTGCAGGCCATGGCGAGCAGAGTTGGGAAAACGAACTTCATCACTGGTTGGCCAGCGCTTCGGCGCGCACTTGCGTCGAGTCGCCCGCGCAGAGAAATCGACAACACCCCGTTGTGCAATTCTTGCGAGACTTCAAGCGTGGTGTTTGTGTTCATTCCGATGCGCTACGGTAGGTCAAGGGAGTTTTGCCCGCAAGCCATCCAGTGCAATTCGAAAACCAAAGGGAGAGTTTGCTGTTCCAGCGGGAATGCCACTTCGAAAATCGCACGCGGCTGCTGCAGGCGTATCGCACCATGCTCCCCCCCGAATCGCACGCTGCACAGGACCTTGCGCGGTGTGGTCATCCCATGCATCTTCGCACCACTCCCAGACGTTTCCTGAAAGATCGTGAAATCCCAGTGCATTTGCCGCCTTCGTGGCTACTGGGTGCGAGATGTTCTGTGCCCATGGACTCAGCCATGCAATGCTCTTGACATCTGCGTCATCGGGCGGCGTCTGCAACGGGCGGGCAGCCGCTGCGCACGCGCACTGCAACCACTGCGCCTCGCTGGGAAGTCGATAGCTGCGGGCGCTCGTGACTCGAACGAGTGCACTTGTGATCGCCCCGGTAGCGGTGCGCTCGATGGCAGTGAGTTCGTAGCGCGTTGGTAATCCTTCGCGCGTCGAGAGTGTGTTGCAGAACTCTGCGGCGTCAAACCAAGTCGCCGAATCGACCGGGCGCTCGAGCGGGTTCTCGCCCGTTGCGAAGAGCGATGGATTGCGCTTGAGAAGATTCTGAAACTGCCTCTGCGTAATCTCAGTGCGGCTCATTCGAAAGGGTTCATCTGAGTCGAGCGCGATCAGGTCGATGGCCAGCGTTTCGCACGCGCGACCATCGGCGCTGCCTGACAGTGTCGGCGGGGGAGCGGCTCGCTCGTCAGCAGTGTGTTCGAGGGGCTGGGCAGTGAGCAGAACCGCCACGGGTGTCGCGCGGCGTGCCGTGTTGGCGGTGTCGTAGGTGATCTCATATCGAATGCGATCTCCGCGCGCGAGCCGCAGCGGAGCGGCAAGGACATATCCACGGTCCAGCATCGCGATGTACTTAGGAATCTCAAGAAGCGTTGACTCATTGCCGGCGACGTCCACGCGCCGCAGCGCGAGCGCACGCGCGCGCATATCGGGGCGCAAGATGATCGCGACGAGATCGAGCGGCGCATCAAGCGGTTCAGTTGTGACGTGCACGCGTGTATCTGCGCGGATCGCAGGCGCGCTTCGATCTGGGATGACGCAAAAGTCATGCACGATGCGATCGTCGACTCGCGCGGGAATCGTTCGAAGCGTCGCCCCCGCCGAGAGCGATCGTCCCTTTCCACTCGCGATTGCCTCGGCAACAAGGGTTGCTTGGGGTGGAATCTCAATGGCGAACCCAGCGGGCAGTTCGAATCGTCCATCTACGCCGATGGCACCAGCCGATCCGCTGGTGCGCTCTGGAAGGTCGCCGAGTCGACCAAATCCGATTCCAGGGTCAGCCTCATCGAGCGCCATTGCGACGGGAGAGGTCGAGACCAAGAGGTTGTATCGAACCGGCAGTGTTGGACTCTCGCGCGTCGCGATCCACCCCCGAATTCGCAGTGTGGTTTCATTCTTGAGTGGCACCGAGAATGAGCGAAGCGCGTCAGGGTCTTGGGCGTTTGGGGTCCAGCCAAAAGCGACATCGACTGTCAAAGCCGGCGCGATCGGCAACGGAAGTTTGTTGGCCGTGAATTCGTGCGCGGGCAGTTGTGTCGCTGGCGTGATCACAAATCCACCTTCCTTCCACGCGTGAAATGCCGCGAGCACCTCGGGCGCGAGTTGACACGCATCGCGCCATCCACTGCTACCCGCGGCTGGCAGCCATGGCGGCATCAACTTCGTCTCGACTGCGCGCACCATTGTGGGCCCATGTCGCGCGAGGTCAACATCGGTCAGCAGAGAAAATGGACCCGGTCCCTGACCGCTGTGACATGACGCGCACTGTTCGGAAACGACGTGACGCACGACATCAATTGGATCGATCCCAGAGAACTGTGCATCACCGCGCGAGGAATCGCTCAAGCAAAGAACAAGCAACTGCGCGAGTATTCGAAGCGTCACACCCGGCAACTTACGGGCAAACTCCCCACGCAGTCAGCAAGGTCGCGAGATCAGCGCCATCGACCCGTCCGTCGCGCGTGATGTCGCCAGCTCCGCCGACCGTGCCCCAGTGCGAGAGCAGCGACGCCATGTCTGCGCCATCGACAATGCGATTAAGGTCGGAGTCAGATTCGCACGGAGTGCAACAGAAAGTCACAACAGTTTCTGTTGGCGTGTTGTGTCCGCTGTTGGGGCCAGTGTTTCCAGTCACGAGCGTTCCGCGATACTTCTGCCCGATGAGGTATGGGTACTCATTGGCCCCGTTGGCATTGATGTTGGCGAAGTAGGCGAATGTGCCCAGTGGGTAATCGGGGGTGACGCACGTGCGGCCGTTGTTCTCACCCAGCGAACCGAGCGCAACGACGTACTCGAAGTCTTCGATGTACGCGCCCAGTGGATAGGTTGCGGAAACGGGTGGACCATACTGATTCGCCGGAAGTTGCGTGCCATTTGGAAGCGTTGTGCGCTGGGTGATATCTCGCTTGCGCCACGAAGTCGTCATGCGCGCGACGCCCCCCGATCCATCGGTGTTCGCGTAGCCGTAGGGCCCGTAGATTGGGAATCCGTCGAAGGCGTAGCCGAGAATCGGAGAATGCTGCGTCATGTTTCCCGATGGAAGTTGAGGAGTGCGCTGGTGATGGTGGTACTCGACCATCGCAGGATGACCCAGTGCGGTGTCGAAACCAGCCGCCTCGAACCACATCGCATTCTGATGCCAGATGTTCAGATTGTTGTACGAACGCGCATCGGCGGGATTGAAAATCGTGACTCCGTTGACGAAGACCCCAACGTGCCCCATCCCAACGGTCGGCATCGTGGCGGCGAGCGTCGGATTGCGAGGAATCCGAAAGGACCAATTCTGATTTGTCGGAGAACCAGGATTGCCCGGCCAGGGGCCAATTGTGTAGGAAGGAATTCCGCTTGAAGCGATGTACACGTAACTCTGTCCGTAGCGGACGCTCTGCACATCTGCGGCGATCCCTTGGAATCCAGTTTGTCCAGTCGTATTGATCTTCCACGGGGTCACCGCCGAAAAAACAGATTGAGCGGAGGCTGAAGCGGCGATCACAAGTGAGACGAAGTGGACGATGCAATGGGTTGTGGAGGGCGTCATGTGAAAGTCTCCTGACGCATATTGGGCACAACGTTTTCTTGGGGACATCAACTGTTGCGGTTTCAGATCGTCCAGTTACTCAACACGAACAGCAGATCGGCGCCGTTGACCGTGCCATCTTGATTGATGTCGGCAACGGGACTCGATGTTCCCCACGCTGAAAGCACAATTGCCAAGTCGATCGCGCTGACGAGTTGGTCGCCGTTGAGGTCGCCGCTCACGGCTGCGGCCGTGCCAGCAGCATTGATCGAGAGGTTGAGCGTCGAAGTTCCGTTGCCCTCAGAAAAGACTCCAGAGAGCAGCAGATTCGCTGTGCCGCCAGCGGGAAGAACCGTTGGAAGCGGAAATGCCTGATCGACAATTGGCGGTGGCGGAGGAAGTGGACCAACTGGTTCAGACATCGATGATGTTGCTGTGAATGTCGCCGTCGATCCATTCACAACTAGCGTTCCAGTGAGCGCGATAACGCCCGGCGTTGGATCTGCGCCGAATGGTTGCCCGCTCGCGCTTCCAGAGGCGACCACTAGGACAGGAATCAGCACAGTGACGGTGTATGTGTTTGGGGTTGTCTCAACGCGGGTGCCGATCGCCGGACCACTCTGCACCGCGCTGGCGACCTTGAGATAACCAGAGGCGATGGGAATCGTGATCGCTCCCACCGATGGATAAATCGAGTTTGGAGCGACTGTATGAAACGATGGATAGGTAATCGTCATGTCGATGCCAACGTCACCCGGAGTGCCATTGATCAAGTCGGTGGTAAACATCGAAATCACAACGGCACCTGGTTCGTTGAGTGTGAGAACGAAAGATCCTGCGGGGTGTGAATTCAGCGTGTCGCCCATCTGCGTCGACGCGGTGTAAGCGATTAGGTTGTTGCCAGATCCACCGAAGTAGCCTGGGATAGTCCGTGTTCCAGTCGGATTGGTTGTTGCGTCGTAGTCGCCTTTGAACGTACCCGCTAGCGGGTAGGTGACCGTGAGCGACTGCTGCGCAACGCTCGTTGGAAGAACTTGAAAGTTGAATGATCCTGCGAGCGCGCTGGATGTGGCGAAGACTGCCGCAACGATGGGGAGAATTCTCATCGCTCAAAGGTACTTCGGCGCAAGGCAAATGCAAATGTGGTGTTTACTTAGTGGCGAAACTTTGACCGCGCAATTACCCAAACCGCCCGAATTGCGTCGAGTGGGCCGATTTTCTTGCCGGCACTGAAGGATCTCGCGCAATAGGCCACCGGTACTTCGACCACTCGAACCTTGGCCCGAGCAAGGGCCGCGGCGATCTGCGGTTCGATACCAAAGCGATTCTCGGTGAGCGCGGGGAGAATCTCACGAAGCACGCGCACAGAGAAGAGCTTGTAGCAACACTCCATGTCTGAGACCACAAGCCCCGTCGCGAGGTTGCTCGCGCGGGTGAGCATGCGGTTGCCGCGGCGGTGCAATCGGCTCTTCCATCCTGCGCGAGTCGATCCACGATGCCATCGATTTCCGAACACCGCGCACTTGGCGGGCGCGGGGTCGAGCGCAGAGATCATTGCGATGAAGTCGTTTGGGTCGTATTCAAGATCGGCATCTTGAATGATCACGACGTCATCGTCGTCGTGCGAGAGGGCGAGTGCGCGCGCGAATCCAGTTTGAAGAGCTGCACCCTTTCCGCGATTGCTCTCGTGACGTTCGAACGCAAGGGGAGGGTGGGACTCATGCACGACGGCATCAATCGTCTGCGCTGTGAGCGCGTCAGATCCGTCGTCGATGAGAATCGGGGCGAGGCGCCACGACAGTGGCAAAGAAACAGACATCACACGCGCAAGCGAGGCGCGAAGCGTGTGCGGTTCATTGAAAATCGGCATCACCACAAACAGCGTTGGCACGCGAGTATGTCTACCTCATCGCAGGGTCACTGCGCGTTGGGTGCTGCAAACCATCCCGTTGGGAACGCGCTCAGTGCGGCGCGGTCGTAGGTCACAGACTGAGGAGCCCCTGGCGGTGGAAGAGTTCCTGCTGGCGGTGGACCCCGTTCACCGTGCGGCGGCGGTGGACCCCGTTCACCGTGCGGCGGCGGTGGACCCCGTTCACCGTGCGGCGGCGGTGGACCCCGTTCACCGCGCGGCCCCCCATTCACCTGCGGAAACTGCATCTCGAGACGAATCACTTCATTCGTCGCCGGATCGATGCACATCACGATGCGTTGCGCTGGATTGTGCCTCGCGGGTGGCATCGCACTCTGCGTTAATGAAGGTGATGTGGTAGTGCGCGCCGCGTCAATCTGAACGAGTCCACTCTGTCCACCGCACTGGGTGCTTTCGACACGAGTCAGTGTGTACCTCTGTGCAAGTTCGTCGAGCATCGATGCCATCGAGTCGATGAGGAGCGACCCATCAGGAGTCTCGATCCACCGCGGCCATGGTTGCGATCCATCGGTGATTCGAACTTCGCCATCCCGCCCAACATCCCAAGTGACGGCACCATCGCGACCACGAACTATGGTTTGTCCGTCGGGAAACCGAATCTCGAGACGCATGTGCTGTGCATCGCGCACATCGAGCGTCGCTTGGATCGGTGGTGGGTAATCGCCCGAGTTTCGTGCGACTGGAACCATCACAATCTCATAGCGGCGATCGGCAGCGAGTCGGGCAACCTTGGTCGCAGAACGCACGAGAGCTGATGCCGAACTCGACGTAGGCATGAACAAGAATGAAAGGGTCAATAGTGCGGCGATTGGCAGCGCCCACCACTGCCACGCGTTCAAGCGATAGTTGCCGCCACGCACCGCGCGCATCGCACGGTTGAGCCGGCGATCCATCGCCTGTGGCGAGTCGCACAATCTGTGAGTGATAAGGGCATCAACGAATCGATCAGTGCTCGTCGAAGCCTCGTTGTTGGTGGATTCAAAATCGGATTGCTCTGGATTGCTCATGCGAATACTCCCTTGCGTTGCAAGCACTCTCCAAGCAACGTGCGGGCGCGCTGGAGTCGCTTCTTGATTGATTCTTCGTTGTTCTCGAGGGTCTTCGCGACTGCTCGTATCGGAACGTCGGTGCGATAAACCATGCGAATCACCTCTGCGTACATGTCTGGCAACTTTGCGAGACAGTCATCGACGGCGGCCATCCGATTATGAAATGAGAGGGCATGGTCGCCGTCAAAACGCGCCGAGTGTTGCTCGATCTCTGACAATATCGTTGGATCGACGATCGCCATCCGGCGCCGTCCAGCCATGTCCATCGCGACGCGCGATCCAATGCCGCGAAGCCAAGCGCCGAACGAACGGCTCTTGTCGAAGTCTGCGAGTCGCCTCCAAGCCACCATCATCGTCTCTTGAAAGACATCGTCGACGAGGCTTCGGTCATAGACGACGGCACGCAAAAAGACCATCAGGTGATCGGCGTGGTCTCGGGCCAACAACTCAAAGACCTCGTGCGCAGTTGGTTCTTTGGTGGGGCGTTTCATTCGTTGTTTGTTGGTCGTTGGGTCGAAGCAGGGACGGGATCAAGCTGATTCTCCCAAAGAGATTTCATTGCGCTACCGTGCGCTGATGAGAATTCTCTTGACGGGCTTCGAGCCATTTGGTGGGAGTTCATTCAACCCAAGCAGTTCTCTAGTGGCCGCGTTCGCTGCTGAGGGGCTTTTGGGCAGCGAACTATCGACGGCCATCCTGCCAGTGATCGGTGGTCAGAGTGCCACGAGTGCCCGCGCCGAGCTCGCGCGTGCGATCGAACGGGCGCAGCCCGATACGGTGGTCTGCTTTGGCGAGTCGGCGCGCGCGACCCACATCACGTTCGAGCGGCTGGCTGTCAATTTGCGCGACGAGCGAATCGCCGACAACGCAGGGGGGCAGTGCTGCGACGAGCCAGTGATTGTTGGCGCGCCTGTCGCGTACTTCTCTACCTTGCCCATGCGTGCGATGCGCGACGCGTGTGAAGAAGAGGGGGTGCCGGCAATTCTCTCGATGAGCGCGGGGACTTTTACCTGCAATGAGATTCTCTTTTTCTTATTGCATGGCAGTGGTGGGGGCGAGTTCGCAAGCGTGCGCCGCGCAGGATTCGTGCACCTGCCACAACTACCCGAGCAGGCAGCTCTTCGCGGTGGACCATCGATGTCGCTCGCGCATCTCATGCTCGGCGTGCGCTCAAGCCTGCGCGAACTAATCGCACCGTTGGGTTGAGACGGTGCGTTGATTGTCGCAGTACGATCACGTCATGACGAGTGATCCCGATTGGTCGGCGGTGCGTGCGATCGTGATGGACATCGACGGCACATTGACCGATGGGGGCATCCACATCAACGATTCAGGAGAAGAGAGCAAGCGTTACGACGTGCGCGACGGCTTCGGTCTCACGCTCTGGCACAAGTCTGGGGGAAAGTCGGGAGTCATCACCGGTCGTCGTGGACTCGCATTGATGCACCGAATGCGCGAACTCGCCATTTCAGCGGTTGAACAGGGGGCGAGCGACAAGGTCGCGGCACTTGATCGCATCACTGCTCGACTCGGAGTCACGCGCACTGAGTGCATCTTTGTGGGGGATGACATTCCAGATCTTGCTGTGATGCGCCAGGTTGGATTTGCAGTGGCGGTCAACGACGCGGCGGCTGAAGTGCGCGCGGGTGCACATTTCGTGACGAGTGCCCGCGGTGGGGCAGGCGCAGTTCGCGAGGTGGTCGAGAAAGTCTTGCGCGCTCAAGCCAGGTGGGATGCGCTGATCGCGCTGGTTTAGTGCGTCGGCGCGGCTGGCTTCTTTGATTTGCCGATCCAATTCTTGAATCCCACGCTAATGCTCATGATCATCACAAAGAAAACTGGGACAACCAGCTGATCCATCGTGCTCGATCCGATCATTCCGCCCAAGACCGTTGTGCCAATCGATCGACGGCTCTGCGCGCCAGCGCCAACAGCAATCGTGAGTGGCACAACGCCAAGCATGAATGCGATGGCGGTCATCATGATTGGGCGCAATCGTTGATGGGATGCATTGACCGCGGCGTCGATGATTCCCTCGCCGCCATCGTGGCGCATCTTGGCAAATTCGACGATGAGAATCGCGTTTTTTGCCGCGAGTCCAACCAACATAACGAGGCCGATTTGACCGTAAACGTCGAGGTTTCGGCCGAGCAATTTCAATAAGAGCAATGCGCCTAGCACGGCGAACGTGACCGCCAGTAGCACGTTGAGCGGCAAGAGCCAACTCTCGTAGAGTGCCGCGAGCAGCAAGAACACCGCGATGAGCGCCAGTGCGAAGATGAACGGCGCGTATGTGCCCGCCTCGATTTGCTGGAATGTGACACCAGTCCACTCGTAAGTGATTCCGGTTGGAAGGGTCGCCGCTGCAACTTCGGCAACGGCGGCGATCGACTGCCCCGAACCAAAGCCGGGACCGGTCGATCCATTGATCTGCACCGTGTTGTACATGTTGTAGCGCGTGGCATTGTTGGTTCCGACTTCGAACGAGTAGGTCGTGAATGCCGAGATCGGCACCATCCCGCCAGAGGCGTTGCGAACGTAGAGCCGAAAGATGTCCGCCAACTTCATGCGATCCTCGGCCTCGGCTTGGATCATGACGTTGTAGACCTGATTGAACTCGTTGAAGTTGTTGACGAACGATTGGCCGATGGTTTGCCCAAGTGTGTTGAAGACATCGGTCATTGAGAGACCGTAGCTCATCGCCTTGGCGCGGTCGATCTTGAGCCGGATGATCGGCACCTGACTCTGAAATGGAGTTGAGAGATTCACAACCTCGGGGCGCTTGGCGAGCGCAGCCATGAAGTCGGCTGACGCTTGTGCCAACACCGGAAATCCAGCGCCGTTGATGTCTTCGAGTTGCAACTGCCATCCACCAACTGCGCCGAGTCCAGGGATCGGTGGCGGGGGGAATGGAAACACATTGGCCTCTGGAATTGCCATCAACTTCGGAAAGGCGCGCACGATGATCGCGCGCGAATTTTCGGTGCGCGCATCGCGCTCATCCCAGGGTTTCAACGTGACGATGATGAACCCTGAGTTGACCTCGCCCACTGCGGTCAAGAAGTTGAATCCGTTGATTTGGATGACGTCAACGACCGCAGGGTCTGCCTTCACGATCTCGAGCACGCGCGCGCTCACTGCTTCAGTGCGCTCAAGGCTCGAGCCCGACGGAAGTTGGAATCCGACGAAGTAATACCCTTGGTCTTCATTAGGAATGAAGGCGGTGGGAGTGTGATCGAACATGATCACAACACCGATGGCACCGGCGACGAACGTCGCGGCGATGATGTACCAGCGATGCGCGAGATAGCGCACGAATCGCGAGTAGTGACCTGTGCAAGTCTCGAATGCCTCGTTGAAGAGCACGTATGGACGAAAGGTCGTCTTGTGCGTCTTCTGAAGAAAAACGCCACAGAGCGCCGGAGACAGCGTCAGTGAATTCACCATGCTCAAGACGATGCTGAAGGCAATGGTGAGCGCAAACTGGTTGTAGAGCTGTCCAGTTATTCCTGGCATCAGCGCGGCGGGGATAAAGACCGCGAGCAACACCGAGCTAGTCGCGACAATCGGTCCTGCAACTTCTTTCATCGCCCGTTCGGCAGCAGTCTTGCCATCGGGGGCGCCAAGTTCGAGTTGGCGATAGACGTTTTCAACCACGATGATCGAGTCGTCGACGACGAGTCCAATCGCCAAGACCAGTCCTAGCAGCGTGAGCGTGTTGATTGTGAACCCGAACGCCAACATGATTGCGAAGGTGCCAACAATTGAAACTGGAATCGCGATCATCGGAATCAGAGTGGCACGCCAACTCTGCAGGAAGATGAAAATGACCGCGAGCACGAGCAGTCCAGCCTCGACAAGTGTCGTGACGAGGTCGTCGACCGATGCCGAAACGAAGGCGGTACTGTCGTAGGTGACTTGCCAGGTGACTCCGGGCGGGAACATTGGCTGCAGCCGTTCCATTTGCTCCTTGACCGCCTCGACAACTCCGAATGCGTTTGCTGTTGGCAACTGATAGACGCCGATGGTTCCGGTGCTCAGACCGTTCATCGTCGAGGTCGAACCATATTGAAAGGCGCCGAGCTCGGTGCGGCCGATGTCTCTGATTCGCACGACCGCACCATCCTCGCCCGTGCGAACAACGATGTTGCCAAACTCTTCTGCCGTCGAAAGTCGGCCCTGCGTCGTGAGTGTGATATTGAAAGCCGTGGCACCGACTGTGGGACTCGCGCCGATGCTGCCAATGGCCGCCTGCTGATTCTGAATCTGGATCGCTTGGGTGACTTCGTCGGTCGAAATGCCCATCGCAGCCATGCTGTCGGGTTCGAGCCAGACGCGCATGGAATACTCAAGGAGTCCAAAGACGTTGATGTCGCCAACACCTTCGACGCGCGAGAGAATCGGCTGCACCACGATGTTTGCGTAGTTCGAGAGAAACTTACTGTCGTAGGTTCCGTCGGGGGAGAGCAGCGAGACCACAACGGTCAGATTGGTCGATTGCTTGGTGATCGAAACGCCAAGTTGCTGCACTTGCTGTGGCAATTGGGCCATGGCAGTCTGGGTGCGGTTCAGCACGTCGACCGCACCGATGTCGAGGTCGTATCCAACTTCAAACGTCACCGTAATCACACTCGCCCCAGTGCTCGTGCTATTCGACGACATGTAGATCATTCCCTCAGCGCCATTGATCTGCGCTTCGAGGGGCATCGTCACCGAGTTGGCGACGGTGACAGCGTCAGCGCCGTTGTAGGTCGACGAAACCTGCACCGTTGGTGGAACGATGTTGGGAAACTGAGCGATTGGCAAGACGACCATTGCGATCGCTCCCGCGAGTGCGGTGATGATCGCGATCACGCTTGCAAAGATCGGGCGATGGATGAAAAATCGAACCATGGTTTGCTCTTACTTTGAGTGTGTTGGGGTTGGGCTTGCGGCCGGGGTGGTGGTTGCGGGGGTCGGGGTCGCATCGACGACCTTGGATCCAGCATGCAACTTCTGCACCCCGTCAACGACGATTCGGTCACCGACAGCTGGCCCGCTCTTGAGCGCGAGCATGTTTCTGACCTTGCGCATCGGCTCGACCTTCACACTTTGCACGGTCTGATCTGGCATCACCTTCCACACGAACAAGTCTGCTTCGCGTGCAAAAACTGCTTGCTGCGGGACGACCAGAACATCGGGCTGATCCCCAAGTGTGACCTCGACGTTGACGTATGTGCCGGGCCGAAAAATCGCCCCTGGATTCTCAAACTCGACCCGCATCATGAGCGTCGAGGTGGTGGTCGAGACGGCGTTGTTGCTAAAGATCACCCGTCCAGTCGCCTTGATGGCCTCGTCGCCGCCATAGGTGATCTGCGCAACGAGTGGCCCCTTCGCCAGCAGTGCGGCAAACTGCGGCCACTCTGTAGCCGATGGACTGAACTGCGCCCACATCGGATCGAGCTGCACAAGCGTGTTGATTGTGCGCGCGACGCTTGGTCCTACAACTGCACCTTCGAACGACTCGCTTGCGCCGAGCAGCCCAGCAAATGGACTCGAAATCGTGCAGTACGAGAGGTTGAGCTTTGCGTTGAGAACCGCAGCCTGCTGCGCGAGCACCTGCGCCTCGTCGGCTTGATAGTTCGCAACAAGTTGATCAAAGGACTGCTGGCTGATCGCACTTGCCGGAACTAGCGGGGCGTTGCGCTCCATTTCTTTCTTCGAATAGTTGCGTTCAGCGATTGCTTGCGCGAGCGTCGCCTCGTTTTGGGCGAGCGTCGCTTCATATTGACGTGGATCGATTCGGTAGATCACATCGCCCGCCTTGGTCATTGTGCCATCGGGAACTGCTTGTTTGAGCAGAAACCCCTCCACACGCGCATCGAGTGGGATGGACCGCGGCGACGCTGTGAGCCCTGGAAACCCGACGCTCTTCGCGACTGTTTGTGATGCGACGATGATGGTCGTCACCGATACTTCAGTCGGTCGAGTGGGGAATGCTTGCGGTTTCTCACACGCGCTGAGGGCCCATGCCCCCAACACAATGGTGGTGACAATTCGATTGCGTCTCATGATGATCCCTTGCCTTTGGCCGCTTCGTCTGCCGCCATGTTTACTGAACTGCTTTCCCACCCGCCGCCGAGTGCGCGGTAAAGATTGACAATGTTCTGCGCGACGTATCCCTGGCTTTGCGCGAGGGCAGTCTGCGCGTCGAGCAATATGTTTTGAATTGAGAGGAGATTTTCGAGATCGATCGTGCCCGCTTGATATTGCAAGTTGCCGAGGTCGTAGGTCTGTTGCGCGCTGTTCACTGCGGTCTGATAGCGCCGTGTTGTCTCTTGCGACTGCGTGAGAGCACTGATGCAGGTCTCAACATCTTGAATGGCTGACAGCACGGTGTTGCGGTAGTTCGCAAGAGCCGCCTGCGCCTGTCCCTTGCTCTGTGCAATCATTGAATTGACATATCCGCCTTGGAAAACGAGCCAAGAGACCGTCGGTCCAAAGGAGTAGGCGTTGTTGCTCCAGCTGCCGAGTCCAGAGAATTGGTTTGACGCGAGATAGAAGTTTCCAGCGAGCGCGAACACCGGCAGATTGAGGGCTTCAGTTGCGCCAATGGTCGCGACGGCAGCGGCAGCAAGTCGTTCGCTACTGCGCACATCCGATCTGCGCCGCAACAGATCGGCAGGAATTCCTACGCCCACGGTCGCGGGACCGCTTGGAATCGGCGCGACCTTACCGAGCAGTTCAATCATCGGAGCAGGAGTTGTGCCGCAGAGTTGGGCGAGGGAAAAGATCGAGGCAGCGAGATTCGCCTCGAGCGTCGGAATCTTCGCGAGCTGCATGTCAAGGTCTGTTTGCGACTGATTGACGTCGAGCAATGTGGTGGTGCCAGCGCGAAACTTCTGCGTGGTCATCTCAAGCGTTTGGCGAAGGTTGTCAGCACCCATCTCGGCAATCGCGATTTGCAACTGCGTGGTGCGCACCTGCATGTACGTCATGCCGACCTGTGAACGAATCGATACCAGCGCATCGCGCAAATCTTCGACCTGCGATTCAAGCGATGCCTTCGACGACTCGACGGTTCGCGCGACGCGACCCCAGAGGTCGATCTCCCAACTCGCCATGGCCGCTCCCAGCGCCCACTGGTTGTATGGCGCGGTCACTACACCTTGCGCCGCGAGCTGCGAGACATTTGTCTTATGGCGTTCGTAGAGAATCGCCGTACTGATAGATGGCCAGTATTCGCTCTCGGAAATCCCCAGCGCCGCGAACGCCACCCGTACATTCGCCAGAGATTGCTCGAGTGTGGCGTTTGACTCTTGTGCCTGCGCAACGAGTTGATCCAAGATTGGATCGTCAAATCGCTTCCACCACTCGTTGAGTTCAGGTTCGGACGGCGTTACAGATGCGCTCGAACTCTGCGTCCAAGTTGAGGTGGGGAGTTCGGTCGGCTTCTCGTAGTTGGGACCGACCTTGCAACTCGCGGCAAAGCAGAGCGCAATTAGCACCGCGTGAGCAATGCGTCGGGATGGAGCGGTGTGGCAGAGCATCGCGATCCTCAAGAACGTCTGCAATACCTGGTTGCGATGGAGACAATGACGCACCCAATGATGATGGCTTGAGTTGTCATGGGTCAGCGATTGTCACCGATTCAACGGCGATCGTCAATGACGGAGCATCTTGCGAATTGGGCAGTCGAGTTATGCTGCCCACCCAAATGAGCAATCGCATCGTGACATTGGCGCTCTTGCAGCATGCATCTCCCGAGGGTGCATCGAAAACGCAGGTCTTGGCGCAGGTCGCCGAGCTCGCGCGCGAGGCGGTTTCTAAGGGGGCGCAGGTGGTCGCGACGCAAGAACTCTTTGTTGGTTCGTATTTCTGCCAGCGCGAGGACCCCGCGCGGATGGATCTCGCTGAGGCGATCCCAGATGGTCCGACCTGTCAGTTCATGCAGTCGCTCGCTCGCGAACTGCGCGTTGAGATCACTGCGAGTTTGTACGAGCGACGTGCGGCGGGGATCTATCACAACACAAGCGTCTACATCGCCGCCGATGGGTCGATTGCGGGCAAGTACCGCAAGATGCACATTCCAGATGATCCGCGCTTCTCTGAAAAGTTCTACTTCACTCCGGGTGATTTGAACTGGCAGGTTGCGAAGGGAGCGCATGCAAACGCCGGGATGCTGGTCTGCTGGGATCAGTGGTACCCAGAGGCGGCGCGATTGACTGCGCTGCAGGGAGCTGAGATTCTTTTCTATCCCACCGCCATCGGATGGTGGCATGGAGAAACCGAGGCAGACAAGCGTCAGCAGCGCGAGGCGTGGATCACGATGCACCGTGCTCATGCGATCGCCAATGGAGTCTTCGTGGCTGCGATCAATCGCATCGGAGTTGAGAGCGAATTGAAGTTCTGGGGGACGAGCTTCGTCTGCGATCCAGGTGGTGAGATCATCGCCGAGGCACCAGTCGATCAGCCCGCAGTGCTCGTCGTGCAGTGCGATCTCTCGCGCATCGAAGAGATGCGCCGCGGATGGCCCTTCTTGCGCGATCGACGCATCGATGCGTATCACGGACTCACGCAGCGATTCATCGATGGTTGAGAAGAGCGCGCGATGACCACGACGAGTGATCCACTCAAACTGCCTGGTTCAGCCGCCGCTGCGGGGTATCGCATGCCCGCCGAATGGGCGCCTCAATCATGCGTGTGGCTCGTGCGACCCCACAACGAAGAGACCTGGCCCAACTGTCTTGCAGCGGCGCAGAGCGAGTGGGATGGTTGGCGCGAAAGCCTCGCGCGCGTCGTCGAAGTGCGCGAGATTGGCGCGCTTGGCATCCCGACAAATGACAGTTGGATTCGCGACTTTGGACCGGTCTTCGTCAAGAGCGAGATGCATGGAGTGGCTGGTCACTCATTCAGATTCAACGGATGGGGAGACAAGTATGAGGCGCGCTCACTCGACGACGCAGTTCCCGCTGCGATCAGTGCGCGCTGGAAGATTCCGATGTGGCATCACGCCTTTGTGCTTGAAGGTGGATCGATCGATGTCAATGGATCGGGCACCGTGCTCACGACGAGCCAGTGCCTCGAAGGAGAGAATCGCAATCCTGCGGCAGGCAAGGGGGATATCGAGCAGACGCTCAAGGACGCGCTTGGCATCACAAACATCGTCTGGCTTCCGGGCGGCATCAAGGGCGACGATACCGATGGGCACATTGACGACATCGCACGGTTTGTTTCGCGCGACACGATCGTGGCGTTGCGCGCCCCCATTGGGCATCCCGATCACGAGATTCTCGAACGCAACTTCGACGCACTCTCGTGCGCGTGCGACGAGCAAGGGATGCCGTTCAAGATTGTTGCGCTGCCCGCGGCCGATCCCATCGAGTACGACTATCCGAGTGATCGATTCGGTCCCGGTGGACGCAACATGCTGCCAGCGAGTCACGCGAATTTTTTGCTGAGCAATGGCAAGGTGTTCGTGCCAATCTTTGGAGGATCGAGCGACGGGCGGGCGCTTGAGATTCTCGCCAAGGCTCTCCCAGGATGGAGCGTCGAAGGTGTGATGGCGCGCAATTTGGTGGTGGGACTCGGCAGTCTGCACTGCTTGAGTTGCCATCAGCCGCAGTAGGGTGCAGCGGGGGTAATGATCCGCGTTACTGCGACGGAGGGTCGGTGATTGATTCTCCCACTGCGATCCCCGCTACCCCGTAGGCACAGGCGCCGCACGATTGGCCCAAGCCATCGTTCAACCCTTGGGCTTGAACATTCGAAAGAGCCGCGTGATGGGATCGTAGAACTCGTCGACGATGCGTTCCTTCATAGGAATGATCGCGTTGTCGGTGATGCCGATGTGTTCGGGGCAAACCTTTGTGCAGCACTTGGTGATGTTGCAATAGCCGATGCCGTCGTTGTCCTTCAGATCGCGCAGGCGATTCTCGGTATCGAGCGGGTGCATCTCGAGCGCGGCGTTGTACATCAGGAAGCGCGGTCCAATGAATTCGTCGTGCTTGTGATGGTCGCGCAGCACATGGCAGACATCTTGGCAGAGAAAACACTCGATGCACTTTCGGAATTCTTGCACGCGGTCGACATCAACCTGCATCATCGTCCACGATCCGTCGGCATTGTCTGGTTTGCGCGGCTTGAAAGGTTTGATTTTCTGCTTGACGCGAAAGTTCCAACTGACATCGGTCACGAGATCGCGAATCGATGGAAACGAACGCATCGGCTCAATGGTGACAACCGCATCGGCCGGCAATGTGTCCATGCGCGTCATACACATGAGTCGCGGCGTGCCGTTGATTTCTGCCGAACATGACCCGCATTTTCCAGCCTTGCAGTTCCAACGGCAGGCAAGATCGGGGGCATGCACCGCCTGAATCTGGTGGACGCAGTCGAGCACGACCATCCCTTCTGAGACGGTGACGGGATAGCTTGCGAACGCGCCGCCATCGCGGTTTCCACGCCAGACACGAAACTGCACGGTGCGCGATTCGTCGGGTGATTGAGCAGTTGCGTTCGTCATTGGTGGGCTCTTCTTTGACTGGTTACTTCATCTTCTCAACGATTGCTTTGAGATCGGCGCGCATCGGCACAATCGGTCGACGCGTGACAGTCATTGACCCATCGGATGCGCGCTTGGCGATGAGGTTGAATGTGCCACACTCGGCCGACTTCTCTGGATAATCCTCGCGAAACTGCGCGCCGCGGCTCTCTTTGCGCTCGATGGCAGATCGGGCGATCGATTCAGAGACGATCAGCATGTACGAGAGGTCAATCGTAGTGTGCCATCCTGGGTTGTATTCGCGCGTTCCAGAAACACTCACCATTGCGTGGCGACCTTTGAACTCTGCAATCTTGACGAGCGCGAGTTGCATCTCTTTCTCAGTGCGAACGATTCCTACAAGGTCCTGCATGGCTTCTTGCAGTGCCGACTGAATCGCAAATGCATTCTCGCCACCCGAGCGCTCGAATGGTTCTTCGATCGCACGCCCGTGTGATTCGACTTGCGCCGCGTCGACCTCGGCGACTGTGGTTGACTTCGCATACTTCGCTGCGTGCTCACCCGCGAGCTTTCCAAAGACCACCAGATCAGAGAGCGAGTTTCCGCCGAGCCGGTTTGCGCCGTGCAATCCCGCGGTGACCTCGCCGGCGGCAAACAGCCCAGGAACGCAGGACATTTGCGTGTCGCCATCGACCGCGATGCCGCCCATGATGTAGTGGGTGGTCGGTCCAACTTCCATGCGTTCAGTGGTGATGTCGACGCCGGCGAGTTGTTTGAACTGGTGGTACATGCTTGGCAACTTGCGCTGAATGTGCGCGGCTGCATTGGGAATCTTCTCCTTGATCCATCCGATGTCGAGGTAGACGCCGCCGTGCGGTGATCCGCGACCTGCCTTGATCTCGCGATTGATGCAGCGAGCAACATGATCGCGGGTGAGCAATTCAGGGGGACGATTGGCGTTCTTGTCTCCGCAGACGTAGCGCCATCCCTCTTCTTCATCTTTGGCGACTTGGTTCTTGTATGCCTCTGGAATGTCATCAAACATGAAGCGCTTGCCTTCGCTGTTGCGAAGTACGCCACCCTCGCCGCGCACCCCTTCGGTGACGAGGATGCCGCGCACGCTCGGTGGCCACACCATTCCAGTGGGATGAAACTGCACGAATTCCATGTCCATCAATTCGGCGCCAGCGAGGTATCCCAGCGCATGTCCATCGCCCGTGCCCTCCCAACTGTTGCTCGTGATGCGAAATGACTTTCCGATTCCGCCCGTCGCGAGAATGACTGCCTTCGCGCGCCAGATGCGCATGCGTCCGCGCTCACGGTCGTAGCCCACTGCCCCAGCGATGCGTCCGCCGGTGGTGAGCAGGCTCACGACGGTCATCTCCATGAAGACTTCCATCCCTTGATGGATGCCGTGATCTTGCAGGGTGCGGATGAGTTCGAGTCCGGTGCGGTCGCCCACATGCGCTAGGCGCGGGTAGCGATGGCCACCGAAGTTGCGTTGCAGTATTTTGCCTTCTTTTGTGCGGTCAAACACTGCGCCCCATGCCTCTAGTTCGCGCACACGATCGGGCGACTCTTTGGCGTGGTGTTCAGCCATGATTGGATTGTTGAGGTACTGACCACCGCGCATTGTGTCTGCGAAGTGCACCTCCCAGTTGTCACGGTCGTCGACGTTTCCCATCGCGGCGGCCATCCCACCCTCTGCCATGACCGTGTGCGCCTTGCCGAGCAGCGATTTGCAGACCACGCCAACTTTGGCGCCACTGCCCGATGCCTCAATCGCGGCGCGCAGTCCTGCGCCACCCGCTCCGATTACCAGGACATCATGTTCATGCACGATATAGCGATCAGACAAACTCACAGAATTCTCCAGTCGGTCCAGGTGCCATTGGCGCAAAGCCGCACATAAACATCAGTGAATCCAACGCCGAAGAGGCTGATCCACGCGAAGAGCATGTGGCGTTGATTGAGCCATGTGACGCGCTTGTATGCGCCCTGGAGACGCTTGCTGCACGAGAGGCAATCATGCTTGCCGCCGATGAGATGGCGCCAGCAGTGGCATCCAAATGTGTACATCGCCAAGAGCACTGGGTTGGCGATCAGCACGATTGATCCAACGCTGAAACCAAACTCTTTCTTGCCATCGGCGGTGTAGTGCCAGAGGCTTTGATAGCCATCCCATGCGAGCAGTCCGATGAAGAGAATCGCGACATAAAGAAAGTAGCGATGGATGTTCTGAAGGATCAGCGGAAACTTCTCTTCGCCGCGGTAGTTCTGTCCACGAATGGCAGGCTCACCAACTGCACAACTTGCTGGATCTCCCCAAAACGCCTTGTAATAAGCCCCGCGGTAGTAGTAGCAGGTGAATCGGAAACCGCCAGGGAAGGGCAGAATCAGCAGGGCGGGGGAGAAGAGAAGCCACGCGGGCCACCAGAGTGGAAGTTCGCCAAACCATGCGTGCCCCGAGTGCACTCCGCGGGGATCCCAAATCACAGGCGAGTAGAAGGGCGAGAGCAGTTGCTGCACGCTGGGTTGGTCAACGCCGCCGATGAAGAAGTTGTTTCCTTGAAAGGCAGCCCACGTCGAATAAATGATGAACGCGCCAAAGCCCGCGATTACGAGCAGTGGAACGATCCACCAACGATCGGTGCGCTCAGTCTTGAGAAAGCCGCGAACTTGCGGAAGTGAAATCGGACCGCGAGTCATGTGAGAACTCCTCTGGAGTGTTCTAGTGCGACGCGACTGGCGTGCGCGCGGTTGTGAGGTCGAAGAGTTTGGAGAAAGTCTTGACCTCTTCCATGTTCATGATGCACGTGCGCAGTTGGTCGCACGCGTCTTGTCCCACGATCTCTGCTGAGAGAGCGTTAAATTTCACTGCAATCTCTTCTTCAGACATTGGATCGCGTGGATCACCCTTTGGAACATCGACGCGCGTTGAGTACGTCTTGCCATCGGTGGTCGTGATCGTCACGCGGCTCGGTTGAAACTTCGGAAACAGCGCTTCAAACTCTTCGTTCGCGACGACTTTGACCTTGTCCATGATGGGGATCAACGCCTTGTCGAGCACCCGCTCTTCGCGAAACTGCAACGGAGTGACCATTCCGTCAACAAGTCCAGCGGCCATGCAGAATGGCAGCGAGTGATCGGCAGTCTCTTTCGAATCGGGGCGATACTTGTGTGGATCGCCCAGAATGTCAGCGGCGCGGGCGATGACTTCAACTTTGATCTCGGCGACGTGGTCGGCGTGAATATTATTGTCTTTGACAGTCTTCATCATCGCCGTAAGTGGAGCGTGACTGAGCGCCTCGATTGGAAAACTCTTCATCCCGCAATCGACCACGCGGTAGTGGCACTTGGGGCAGGTTGGCAGTGCGTCGACGAGCATTGCCGCATCGAACGCAGCGGGTTTGCCCTTGTACTGCACATGATTGAAGACAGCGAAGAGACCTTCTTTGCCGTCGATAATGTGCTCAGGACCCGAATACCCATGACGAGCGAGCAGGGCGCTTTCTGCACCCATGCGACCCGCCCAAGGATCGACCGTGTTCTTCATGTTGGTGAGTTTGCCAGCAGTCACTGCCCCTGGGCAGAATGTGCGTGACGCGCTGATCCCCATCGCGGCAACCATTTGCGCGGGAGTGAGATTGAGCACGCGGCCGGCCGCAATCGGCGCGGCGAATGCGCTGAGCGTGGCGTGGTGCCATCCATATTCTCGAATGCCAGGCAGTCCGAACTCGCAGAGCCGCATCTCGACTTCATAGGCAATCACAGTTGCGAGAATGAGCTCGCGACCGCCGAGTCCAAAGGCCTCACACAACGCCAGTGGTGCTGCGATGAGATCACTTGGATGGCATGGATCGCTCTTCCAGTAGATGTCGTTGTAATCCATCGCCCGAATCATGTGCCCGTTGAGAAACGCCGCATCGACTGGATTGGTCTTGAAGCCAGAGACGAATGCAGTTGCGTTGCCCTTGCCGCCGCCCATCTCACGGTAGTGCTTCAAGAGGATCTTGGCATCATCTTGTTGGCTGCCGCCGATGGCGCAACCGATTGAGTCAAACCAAAAGAGTTTGGCCGATTGAATCGCGGCAGGGGAGAGGTCTTCGTACTTGAGCGCACATGCCCACTCGGCAATTGTGTGCGACAAGAGTTTCTTTGATTCAGTTGGATGGTGTGACATGGAATGCTTTCTGTTTCTGATGCGAAAACCCTTAGGTTAGTTGTGCGATGGCGCGCGCCACATCCAGCGTCGAGTCTTTCCCTCCGACGTCGTACGTGCGCACCTTGCCTTCGCGAATGACGCGTGCAATCGCCGCTTCGAGTCGGGTCGCCTTGTCGGTTTCGCCGAGCCAATCGAGCATCATCT
This sequence comes from Phycisphaerales bacterium, assembly GCA_009691705.1. Lineage (GTDB taxonomy): Bacteria > Planctomycetota > Phycisphaerae > Phycisphaerales > SM1A02 > F1-60-MAGs104. Next base: position 17,237 of record SIAR01000004.1, on the reverse strand, counting down.
TCGTGGTGAGCAACATCGCAATGGGATTGACCTTGTACTGCCCGGCATACTTCGGCGCGCTGCCGTGGGTCGGCTCGAAGACTGCATAGGTGTCGCCGAGATTCGCGCTTGGTGCAAAGCCGAGTCCGCCGATCAATCCTGCGCACAAGTCGCTCACGATGTCGCCGAACATATTCTCTGCAACCAGCACCGAATAATCCTGCGGATTCTTGAACATCCACATGCAGATCGCATCGATGTTCGCTTCATCTGCCCAAATGTCGGGATAGCTCTTGGCAACTTCACGAAAGCAACGGGTCATGAGTCCGCCCGTTTCGCGAAGCACATTGGGCTTCTCGATGAGCGTGACGCGCTTGCGACCATTTTTCTTGGCGAATTCAAAGGCTTGCTTGCAGATGCTCGTGCAACCCTGTTTGCTGACGATGCGCGTTGAGAGCGCGACATTCTCGAGCCCCTTGGCTTTCCACGGCTTCATTTTGGGATTGGCGCAGAGTGCGTCATAGACCGACTCGGGAAGCGGAAAGAACTCGACGCCTCCGTACATACCCTCGGTGTTCTCTCGGAAGACGACCTGATCGATCGCGACATCGCCGCCGCCTGGGTTGGTGATCGCATTTCCGCGGAAATTGAGCGGATTTCCAGGGTAACTCTTGCAAGGCCGCATGTTGGTGTGCAAGTTGAACATCTGTCGAAGCTTGACGATCGGCGAAAAATAAACCAGCCCCGTGTTCTTCAGTGACGGAATGAGTTCTTCCTTCGCTTCATCTTGTGGCTTGCTAGTGATCGCACCGAAGAGTCCGCAGGTTGTGCCTTTCAGCGCGCTGATCGTGCGCTCTGGAAGGGCGTTGCCTTCTTTACACCAGAAATCCCAGCCAATGTCGCAGTGCACATACTCAGCGTCGAGTTTCATATGGTCGAGCAGGATCCGTGCCCCTTCCATGACATCGTTTCCGACTCCATCGCCTGGCATCCATGCAATTGTGTATTTCGACATTCGTGACTTTCTTCGAGTTGAGTAATGATGATCGAGTGGGTCGGGAATGATAGCGACTCCACAGCCGACTTAGGGGATCTACGCTTGGCTCGCGCGCAGTCGTTTGGCAACGAGATTTTCTGCGCCGCCTGCCACAATCAGCTCTTGCGCGGCGGGGCTGAGCGGTGAAAATGCGAACGCCTGCGAATCGATCGTGAGCGTTGAGGTGCCGTAGTCGATCGAGATGATTGGAGTGACGGTGGTCGCAGTGCGATTCGCCAGAGTGTTGCGCAGATGGGTCACCAACGCCGGGCACTCGAAGACAACAAATCCGTTGTTGAAGGCATTTCGCTTGTAGGTTTCAGAAAAACTGCTCGCGATCACGCATGGAACTCCCTTGAATTTCAGCGCGGTTGCAGCTTGTTCACGGCTCGATCCAGTGCCAAAGTTGAGTCCGCCGACGAGGATGTCGCCCAGTTGATAAATCGTGTTGAACAATGGGTCGAAGTTCTCGAATGTCACCGCTGCCATTTGCTCTGCGGTGAGATCGTCGCGGTAGGTGTGCTTGCCAGCGTAGATGCCATCGGTGTTGAGATTGTCTTTGTCCAGAAAGAGCGCGCGCGCCTGCACGCGCGATGGAAACCCAGGGATGATTTCGACTGTTGCCGCGGTGCTGCGTGCGGCTGCCGAGGCACGGCGAATCGCTGTGCCCACTGCGCGCGGCGCGAAGGACTGGGGGGCGCAGATGAATCCAGCGAGTGCGCTGGCGGCGACGACTGCCGGAGAGGCGAGATAGACCTGTGAATCTGCGTCACCCATGCGTCCTTTGAAGTTTCTATTGGTCGCGCTGATAGCTGTTTCGCCCTTGCCTACGAGTCCGCGTCCGAGCCCGATGCAAGTTCCGCAGCCCGGAGGAAGGGCAATTGCGCCGGCATCGACGAGCGTCTTCCAATCGCCACTCGCCTCTGCGCTTGCTTGCACCTCAGCGCTCGCGGCAGCGAGATAGAACTCGACTCCAGCGGCAACCCGCGCACCCTTCAATCGCACGACTGCCGCCGCGTCGTGCAAATCTTCGACGCGCGCATTCACGCACGAAAGCAGATACGCCTTCTGGATTGCGATGCGTTTCGCCTCGATCGTGGGAAGGGCAACCATCGTTTTGACCTCGTTTGGTCCAGAAACATGCGGGATTACGGTCGCAAGATCGAGTTCGAGGTCGATCGCGTATTGCGCGTCTGAGTCGGCATTGAGATTGGCGCGGTTCGCCCACCAGCCGGCTATGTCTGTCTCACAATAGCCCGAACGTGATTGCGCGCCGCGTGTGCCAGGTCGTCGATCGCTTGCGAGAGGAGCCAGCCGCGAGTTGAGATAATCAACCGTGACTGCGTCGAATGGAAAGAGCCCCGCGAGCGCTCCCCATTCAGTCGTCATGTTCGAGATGGTCATGCGGGCATCCATCGAGAGCGCCGCAACTCCGTCGCCGACAAACTCCACGGCGTGGTTGAGCACCTCGTCATTGTTGAAAGCGCCGCAGAGTGCAATGATCACATCTTTGCCAGTGACACCCGCGGCCAATCGACCACGTAACACGACTCTCGCGACGGCGGGTACTTGCCACCATGTCACACCAGTCGCCCAAATGCTCGCGGCATCGGTGCGAACGACCGGAGTTCCAAGCGCCGCCACCGCCCCATACAAATTCGAATGCGAATCACTTCCCACTACGAGCGCCCCTGGAACAACGTAACCCTGTTCGACCATCACTTGATGCGAGATGCCAGTGCCAGGCGGGTAATAGTCGACGCCTTGTTCACGTGCGAACGCCTGAATCTTGGCGTATTTGCCTAGGTTTTCAGGTGTGAGGTTCTGAATGTCGTGGTCGATTGCGAAAACGGGTTGCGCGGGGTCGGCAATGCGCGTTGCGCCGATCTGTTTGAACTTTGGGATGACCGCGCCAGTGTTGTCGTGTGTCATCACGTGGCGGGGACGAATCGAGATGAAGTCGCCAGCGTGAACGATCGTGCCAGGGGCGAGACCATCGGCGTGACGCGATGCGATCTTTTCGACGAGTGTGAGAGCCATACTGCGCCTTTGGGTTAGGACTTCTTTGACGCGCGCTTGCCAAGAAACTTTGCGATATCGAAGTCGACAAAGTCTGCGTGGTGAAAGATGATCGATTCGATCGAGCGTTCCATCTTGTCGCCCTCGTGACTGTGAGTCGCGATGATGTGCATCACCTCGCCAGGAAGTCCGTGCTTGTAGGCGAGTGCCACACCAGTGAATGGATGGCGCACCTGCTGACCAAAGGTTCCTTGAATCACCTTGCCGCTTGAATCTTTGTCGAATTCAAGGGGTTTTCCGCAGTCTGCGAGCAGTGCTCCGGCGAGGAGGTGGTCGCGGTGAATCGGAATGTCGCAACTGAACGAACTCTCGAGTACATCGGCGATCGCGATGCACTGCTTGGCGCACGAGTTCAAGTGATCGATGAAAGTCATGTCGATGTCACCGGCGAGCAGGGTGAACTTCACCGCACGCAACTCGGCGAAGGTCCATCCCTTGCCGCCGCAGCCGACGTGGATCGCCTCGTTCCAAACCGCAGCAACGCGCTCGCGCAGTGTTGCATCTTGAATGTTGAGCAGACTTGGGAAGAGTTCAGCAATCTGCGCGACGCCGTAGGTTGTGTGTGTTGGAGTGGTCATGGTGGCCATGGTTGTCAAAGTGTTCGAGGTGGTGGTCCGTCGTAACCGTGATTCACAGGATCGATGCGTCGCATCGGTTTCTCGCGCGACTGCTCTTCGACCACATGCGCGACGAGACCAGGGGTGCGAGCGATCATGAATATGCCGTTGAAAACCACTGGATTCAAGCCGATATCTGCCAGAATTGCTCCGATGGCTCCATCAACATTCATTGGCAGCGGCTTCTTCGCTACGGCAAAGCACTCTTCAACTGCCCGCGCTGCCTTCATGTGCGATCCATCGACCCCTGCTTCGAGCGCCAGCGCGAAAAGTCGCGATGTGCGCGGGTCGTTGGTGTGATAGCGATGGCCGAACCCGGGCATCCGTTCGCCAGCTTCTTTCATCGCGGCAAGATGTTGTGTGGCCGCCTCTCCCATCGCGATGTTGCTCTTTGCGGCACGATCGGCAATCGCTTTCAATTGCCGCGCGCAATCTTCGATCGCGCCGCCGTGGTGGCGATTGATCGACATGATTCCCGCAGCGACGGCTGAACTGAGCGACGCTCCAGTTGATGCGACGGTGCGCGCCGCAAGCGCACTCGGTGGAGTCGCGCCATGATCGATCGAAGCGACGAGGATGCCGTCCATCAATCTTCCAATCGCGGCCGATGGCAGTGACCCTGTGAGGATCAAGTGCACCGCCGAACCGAACGAGGCCTTGCCAATTAGGTCGGCGATGTCGTAGCCGCGCACGGCGACTCGGTTGGGTTCGATTTGCGTGACTGCGGTGTGCCAAACAGCATTCTTTTCACTCTCACTCATGAGGCTCTTTCCCTTGTTGTTGCGGAGAATATCGACCACCGCTCCTGGCAATTCGCCGAATGCGTCAACGACGGTCGCCCCTGCGTCGCGCAGAGCGGTGACCTTTCCCGCGTGCGTGCCGCGGCCACCTTCAATGATCGCCCCCGCGTGGCTGAAGCGCGTGCCTTCGCGCGCAGCCTTGCCACCGATGTAGGCGATGACGGGCTTGGTGACCTTGCGATCGCGAATCAATCCTGCGAGTTCTTCTTCTTGTGTCGATCCAATCTCGCCAAAGATCACAATCGCTTCGGTCTGCGGATCAGCTTCGAACATGAGCGCTGCTTCAGGGATGCGAATGCCAAGCACCGCATCTCCCCCGATGTGGGCGATCGTTGAGATGCGTACCCCAGCTTGACCGAGGTAGTAGCCCGTGCTTGATGCCATACCACCAGAACGACTGATGATGCCAACTCCGGCGGGCACTCCGGGCTTGAACCATTGGCGCGCACTCTCAGCGCGACCACCAATCATTCCAACAACACCGCGCCCTGGGCTGAGCACTCCAAGCGTGTTTGGACCCAGAAACTTGGCGCCATTCGCGCGCGCTGCCGCTGCGATGTTCATCGCATCCCACACTGGAACGCGATCGGGAACGAGCACGGTGAGTTTGACTCCCGCGTCGAACGCTGCGATTGCGGCATCCTTTACGCCTGCGGCAGGAACAAAGAGCACGCTGATGTCGATCGGTCCAAGCGCTTCAGCCGCTTCGCGTGGCGTATTGAAGACTGGAACACCCATCACCGATTGACCGCCCTTACCGGGAGTAACCCCGCCGACAACGTTGGTGCCATACTCCCGCATCAATCTGGTGCGCGCTTGGCCCTCGCGCCCGGTGATTCCTTGCACGAGCACCCGCTTTGTTTCGTCGATGAGAATCGCCATTAGCGCCCACCTCCCGCCAGAGCAGGTTGAGTCGCAGTCGCCCGCGGCGCGACCAACGCGCTCAATCCGGGAATGTCAAGTTCGAGATAGAAGCCTTCGACGCCAGCAAGCGTGCACTCAACATCGCAGGCGAGCAGTTCAGAATCTTTGGCGGCGAACTCTTCGCTAGTTCCAGCAATCGCTGGCGCACCAGCGCGGTCGATGATCAATCCGCCCGAATGCTCTACGACAGCGGCGCGAATCTGCGGCCAGCGGGCGGTGTCGATCCAGACGCGTCCACTCTTCACCGCGAACGATGTCGCGCGCGCGTCGCCCACAAATGCTGGCACGCGCGCCATTCGCGGGGTCCAGAGTGTTCCGTGCGCATCCTTTACAAGTGCCGCGAATCGTGCGGCAATCTTGGCGGGAGAGTCGGTCTTTCGATATCCCTCGACCGGTGCGCGCAGCAATTTCGACATTCTGGCGAGGATCTCGACTGCGCGATCTTCGGTGTTGCCGCCGAGGCGAATGACCGCTGGAATGTCGAGGTCAAGTTCGTAGAACGCCTTTGCAAGTCCGTACGCAGACCAATACTGCTCTTGACTCGCGACGCCTGAACCCGATCCGAAGTAGCCAATCAGGTTGGGTTGCGCGAGGATGATTCGACTCGCGCGGTAGACCTTTGCTGCAGATGGATTGCCACTCGTGTCCGTGAAGTTCGCGATCGTGAATCCTGCGGTGACGATTGCGTCCATCGACATCATCGACCCGCCTCCGCCGGCTCCGTGAAAGCCGACGAGTCCGTTGGTCTCTTGCGCCGCGACCGTTGCCAACTGCGCGAAGTAGAAGGTTCCGCGGTGATCACTCTGCTCGATCGCGTACGCCACCCGCTCAAGTTCAGTTGGAGGATGGTCAAACTCGCGGGCGATTTCTATGCCCAGTTCGGGATGGCGCACGACCGCGTAGTCGTCGATGGTGATGCGACAATCTGCGGCGACAAAGGTGCCATCGGTCGTCAGCGCCAACGGATTGATCTCGAGTGAGCGAGCCTCGACCGCGCGGGCGGCTGCAAACAAATTGCGCAAACACTCGGCGAGTCCAGCGGCCTGAGGGTTCGAAAGCCCGCATGAATTCACCGCTTCGGCGAGGGCTGCCGCATCGGGTCCGTTCATGACGTCGCAAACAATGCGCCGGGTCGACGCCGCGCGTTCCTCAATGCCGCTTCCGCCGCCCGCTGCAAAAATAATGACGGGTGCCCGCGCCGCATCATCGATTGCGAAAGAAACGAAGAACTCGCGCGCGATGGCGACCTTCTCTTCGACCAGCACCGCCTCAACAGGAAACTGTCCAACGGTCATGCCGAGCATGCGCTCGGCGTGTGTTCGCGCTTCAGTGGGCGTCGCGGCAAATGCAACTCCGCCGATGGCGGCGCGGCCAGTCATCCATGCCTGAATCTTGATGACAACTTCTCGACCACTTGCACAGCCAAGTTCGAGGGCGGCATCCGCGGCTTGATCGGCAGTACGCACCGCTCGTCCGCGTGGAATGAGAAACGAATGGGCCGCGAGTATCTCTTTTCCTTGATATTCGTGCAGTCGTGCCATGGGTCAGTTTTGCAGGATAGCAGGGTGTTCTCACTGCTTCTTCGCGGCAGGAAGCACCGCTGCGAAGCCAAGTCCGCGGCGCAAATCGGTCAATTGACCGGCATGCATCCCGTTGTGAAAGCAGACGCGAACAATGAGCGTGTCGGCGCGAATTGCCGCACCGTTCCAATCAACAGATTCAGTCAGTCGCGCCGAACTCTGGCATTCAATCGTGCCGGCGAGACTTTCAATCGCAGCGCTGAAGATCTCACAACTTCGGGCGAGCGATGGATAACGGTTCGCAAGGCTCGTCGGTGTGGAGTCTTTGGCGATGTGGCTGACTAGAAAACATGTTGGATCGCGCCGCGCCGTGTCAGACCCATCGGCTCTCTCGAGGTCGTCGAAGTCGTCACTCGAAGGGGCAGGGCCGCCGAGGAGGTGCGCCAGTCGCGACATGGTGAATGCACAGTGACCGAGAATCCACACGGGATGGTTGGGGCAAGCGACCGTCTGGACAGTCCGGTTCGATTCGTCAAAACCAGCGAGAAAGCGCAGAAGAAGCGGGGAGCTCGCGCGAATTGCGTGCGCCAATGTTGTGGGGCATGGCTCATTGATCATCGAACGATTGTCGCATGAGTGCTCAGAATTGGCAAAAAGTCGCATCTCTCACTTGACCGATGCCGCATCAGATTCGATGGTGTTCTTGCAATGAAAAATGTTCAGGGTCCAGACACATTTCAACGGGTTATCTTCGCTGCATTCAGCCTCTTTGTTGGCATCTTGCTCGCTCGAGCAATGGGCTTCTAAGAGGGGGATTGACTCTCCTGCGTGGCGGTAACGCGCGCCGCTGGTCGCATCCACGCGATCAATATCAGCCCAGGTATTCCTGCGGCGATCGTGATCAAGAAGAACACTGGATAGTCGACCTGTTTGGCGAGCACTCCGCTCAATGATCCCGCGAGTGCGCCGCTCGCGGCCATGAGTGACGTGAGCAGTGCGTACTGCGTTGCAACGTGGCGCGGTTGGCACACCGACATCAGGAATGCAACGAATCCAGCGGTTACCAATCCGCCCGCGAAGTTTTCAACTGCAATCACAGGAAGTAGTGCCCACACCGGTGCACCCATCGCGGGCGCAATCGCGGGCGCAATCGCGGGCGCGGTCGCAATCGCGGTCGCAGTCGTTGCCCCAAACGCCAGTGCGAGCAGCAAGAATCCGCCATTGCTGATTGCTTGCAGGGCGCCAAACACGAGCAGGCAGCGCACCAGTGAGATGCGGGCAATCAACCATCCACCCGTGAGTGCCCCGGCGATCGTGAGTGTGAATCCGAAACCCTGTCGCACCCATCCGAGTTCAGCGGGTGTGTATCCGAGACCCTTGAGCAACAGTGGTGCAGTCATCGCATTGGCGAGTTGATCTGGCAATCGAAAGAGCAGTGCGAATGCAACCAGCGCAATGAGCCGAGTTCCCCAGTGTTCTGAGAGTGTGGCAAAAGGTGCGATGACTGCGCCGCGAAATCCAGGCTCTGGAATGCCGCGGGACTCTGGTTCGGCTGCCCAGAGTGTTGCAAAGATTCCAACCACTCCAAGTGCGCAGAGGCAGAGGACCGCCGTCGACCATCCGATGGAATCTGCGGCGGCGAGCACTCCGGCCCCCACGACGATGTATCCAATGCGGTAACCGCTAACGAAAACACTCGCACCCGCCCCGAGTTGATTGCGCGTCAACACTTCGACTCGATAGGCATCAGCCACGATGTCTTGGCTGGCGCTGAAGAAAACAACGCCGCAGAGAAGCGCCATGAACTGCAAGTTGTGCAAATGATTCGTGGTCTCGTCGGCGCGTGGTCCAACCAGCGCAGCGGCAGCGATGAGTGCAAGCCCCGCAATCTGTGCCGCGAGAATCCAACTCCGCCGCTGTCCCAGTCGCGAGAGGTACGGAATCTCAACGCGGTCCACCAGCGGCGCCCACAAGAACTTCAGCGCATATGGCAACTGAAAGAGGGCGAGAAACCCGATGAGTTCGAGTCCCCAATGTTGCATCGTCGCCCACGCCGGGACGATGCTTGTTGCGAAAAGATTTGGGATGCCACCCGAGAACCCCAACGCCGCGAGCACCAGCATCGTGCGATTTCCGTAGAGCTGTGCTAGCGACGGTCGATCCGTGACCATGCTGCGAGGGTACAGAAGTGGCACTGCGCGGTTCGCCGCCGCCCAACGTGAGATTCAACTATCCCCAGAGCCAGAGGCAGAGAATCAGCAGTGTCACTGCCAGAACATGTACTCCCCAGACTGCTCCAACGAGTTTGATCTGCTGGCGCACCTGTGAGCACAAGCGCTTCTGCGAACTCCGAAAATCTGTCACCCGCGTGCCGTTTAGGGTGATTACGATCGCTGACTCGAGCCATCCATGAACACAATCAACACACTCGTACAGATGACAGAAACCACCGGCGGCAGATTTCGACTCGCGGCAATTGCCGAAGCGTGGTCGTGGGCTGGATTGCTTGCTGGCATGTGCTTCAAGTATCTGGTGGTGCACGACGCAATCGGCGTGCAGATAATGGGACCGATTCACGGCGCGCTTTTCATCGTCTACCTCGTTGCGACCTCTCATGCGGCCAAGGAGTATCGCTGGAGCACGTCCACCACGGCCGTCGCCTTGATCGCTGCGATTCCGCCTTTCACGACCTGGCCCTTCGAACGATGGGCTCTGACGCGTGGAATGTTGGGCAAACCCTGCGTCCCACCCAGTCAAAACCGAAGCAACTCAATGCGTGACTGACGGGTGCGGCTGCGACTCAAAGCTCGTTCACTCAATCGCGAAACCGCACGACTCCGGTGTCGACGTCATAGATCGCCGCTAGCAGCGTGAGCGATCCACTCGCGCGCGCGGCTCGGAGTAACGCACTGCGCGCCATCAGTTGCTGCGCTTGCCAGCGCGCGTTGGCCTCAGAGGCGGCAGTGAGGTCAGGCTTCGCGCCCGAAGCTGCCGTTGACTTCATGAATTCAACGAGACCTGGAGCGATCGCGGCGGTGATCGCGGGCATATTGCCAGGCAGTTGCTGTCCACTGACGGTCGCGTCTATCGCACCGCATTTGGTGTGGCCGAGCACCGTAATCGTGTGCACGCCAAGTGCGGCAACGCCGTACTCGAATGTTGCCGTTGCCCCCACATCTTCGAAATTGCCAGCATCGCGTACGCCGAACACCTCACCGATGCCCTGATCGAAAATGATCTCTGGTGGCACGCGCGAGTCTGAGCAACTGAGAATCCCCACCGATGGACTCTGCCCAAACACACCAGTGTGGACGACGCGTTCTGCATGCAACATGTGCGAATGCATTCCTGCCGCAAGAAAACGGCGATTTCCCGCGAGCAGCTCCTCGCGGGCAGTCGCCTGCTGCATCCCATCAATTTGTGGCGCGATTGAAGTGCAAGCGGTCGCCAGAGTGAGTGCGATGAGCGCTGCAGCGAAAGTTAACCCGTGAGCATGAAGCGCAATCCAAGACGCGGAGCGATAATGGTTGGTTTTTATCCATTCAAGGCTAGCATCGAAACACGACTGGAATTCTCGTGCACAACAAAGACTGACTGACACTCTTTCTCACACTCATCATGCTGGTGGCGACGGCGTCGGCGAGCGCACAGCAAGGGGGCAGTCGTGGGATTTGGGTCGCAGAGTTTCAATCAGTTCGACACTCCGCCGACACTCGGTGCAGCGATCGCGGTCTCGGCGGGATACGCGCACACCGCGGCGCACCAGGTGCGCCAGGCAGTGCGCAGAGCAGCGTGAAAACGCTGGGCGTATGCGTGCTGATCGCAGAGTGCCGAGCCGAGCAGGTCGTCGCGCAGTGTTGATCGCAATGTCGTGAGTCGTGGGCGATCGGTCGCGAGTGCGCGCGCCTTATCGACAAACTCTAATTGCGTGTGTGCGATGAGCTCTTCGTGACCCGCCGCAGTCAGCAGGCTTGCGCTCACCCGCGCCGCGTGCCGATCTCCCAGAAGTGTGAGTGTTGGCACTCCCATCCACAGCGCCTCGCACGTCGTCGTTGTGCCGTTGTACGGAGTCGTGTCGAGCGCAACATGCACGCGCGCGTAGAGCGCGAGGTGCTCTTGCAATCCAGCGGTGTATGCCACGACGTCGACGCACGCCGGTGAGATACCGCCGCGCTCGAGCAGGGCCAACATGTGCGCGCGGGTGCCGGCATCCGCCATCGACTTACTCTTGAGCAGCAGGCGCGATCCCGGCACTGCCTTTAGAGTCGCAGACCAAAGTGCGATCGTGCGCGGCGAGATCTTGGGAGTCATGTTGAACGATCCAAAGGTGATCGGTGCCTCTTCACTGGGCAGCGCGGGTTGCGGCGATTGCGCAGGTGGGCAGTAGCAGAGAAAGCAGGGATCGATTCGCGCGAGCTGCTCTGTGCAGTGCGCATCGCTGCCGATGGGATCGGTGATCGAATCAACGATGCGCCATCCAACGGCCGGGTGCCCCGTCGTGTTCGGATAGCCAATGGCGCTCACAATCACTGGGGCGGGAGCGTTATCGAGGGCGCCGAGTCGACCACCAGAAGAGTGTCCGCCGAGTTCGACCAGTACATCGATCTTGCGACTTCGAATCGCTGCGTCAAGGGCTTCATCGCCGAGCGCGCCAACGTCGATCCACTCCCGCGCGAGTTCGATGAAACGGGTACGCATCGCGTCGCGGGGATCGGGCTTGCCGTCGGAGAAGAGTGTCAGCACGCAATCCGTTGGAGCGTCGCGGATGAACGGTTCGGCGAAGAAAGCCACCGAATGCGTGCGAAAGTCGCCGGAAAGGACGCCAATGCGAAGGGGCCGGTCGGGTGCGGGATCGGTTCGCGCGGCGGCGCAGCTCTTGCGCACACACTGCGCGTACTCGCGGTGAGCGTTCGCCGCGAACGAGACCGGCTCGTCGGAATAATTGAGCGCCCACAGGAATCCCGAGCGAAGTCCAGCGTCTCGCGGATGTTTCGCGATCGCGCGGTTGAACTCGAAAAGTGCCTCGTCGATCTGTCCCGCATCTTTGAGGACGCTTGCGAGGTTGCGCGAAAGCTCGGGCCAATCTGGTTTCAGCACGAGCCCGCGACGACCAGCGGCAATTCCCGCGACCGAATCGCCAACCTGAGCGCAGGCGATGGTGAGTCCCAGGTATGCCATCGCGTAACTGGGATCGATTTCGATCGCAGCGCGCAATTGTGTGACGGCATCTGCAACGCGGTCCGCGTTCATCAACGCATTGGCGTAGTTGTTGCGAAATGCAACCACGCCCGGAGCCGCAGTAACGCACCGGCCAAAGTGGTGAAGCGCCTGAGTCAGTTCGCCCGACCAGAGCAAGAGCATTCCGAAAATCTGCACCGCCTCATAGTCCTTGGGATCACGATTGACCGCGACGCGCAGTGTCGCGAGTGCAGCGCCCATTCGGCCCTGCTCGGCATCCTGAAGGGCGCGCGCGAGCGTGGTTTTCGATGCCATCATCCGATCGTAACTCAATCGGTCGCATGCGCTGATTGCGGCGGCGGGGGGCTACCATCGACGAGTCGCTGTCACGCTCGCCACATCCGCAGAGGAACGCATCATGCAAAAGTCGCTCGCTCGATTGCCATTCATGGTCTTGGTCGCGGTTGCACTCATGCAGTTTTGTGGAGCAACAACTGCTCCAGCAAAGCCAGATCTCAGCAAGATCTACGGCAAAATTCAATATGTAACGGCGTTCGCGGACTACAAGGTTGAGGTCGTCACCGCACTCGAAGACTTGCGAGTGCAAGAGGTGACGGCACTTCCAAATTCCGTAGGAAAGTGGCAGATCGTGACGGCGCTTCCAGACTTCAAGATTCAGAAGGTCACGGCATTGGCCGACTTCAAGATTAGATTCGTGACGGCGCTACCAGGCACTCGGTGACTTTGAACGCGTCGTAGGCGCCTGATCCATAAGATCGCGGCGATGGTTGATCCCCTCACGTTTCGCGATGCTGTTCTGGACGATGTGGTGGAGGTCGTCGCACTGATAGAGAGTGCATACCGCGGAGAGGGGAGTCGCGCCGGGTGGACGACTGAAGCAGAGTTGCTCGATGGCCAGCGAACTGATCCCCAAGAGATCTCAGGGCTGATTCAAGGCGAGAATTCTCGCATTCGGCTCGCCTTGCGCAAAGGAGAGGTCATTGCGTGCGTGCGAATCGATGACATCAAGAGTGCGGGGTACATCGGAATGGTTAGTGTGCGGCCGAATCTGCAGAGTGGCGGTGTTGGTCGATCGGTGCTGCTCGAAGCCGAGCGCATCATCCGAGATGACTTGCATCATGCAGTTGCGCGCATGACAGTGATCGGTCAGCGCGACACACTCATCGCGTGGTACCTCCGACGGGGGTATGCGCTCACCGGCGCGCGCGAGAGCTTTCCCTATGGCGAACCGCGTTCTGGATTGCCCCGGCGCGACGACTTGTACTTCGAAGTACTGGAGAAGACGCTGCAATAGGGTGGTGAGAAGGGGCGGTTTCGATTCACACAGCGACAAAAAAACCCCCGAGCACAAGGCTCGGGGGCGGAGGGAGGGAAAAGGGCATGGTTGGTCAGTCAACTGAACTGATCGGGGTCTTTCTCCGATCTTTCGTGTTGGCTGACGCGGACTTTCACCCGCACTCTCACAATATCCCCGAATTGGGATTTGTAAAATCTGGTTGCAAAAAAATCAGAATTATTTTTGTCAGCCCCCTCGATCGTTTGCGCCGAATGGGAGAGTGGTGTCCACTGTTTCTGATTCATGAATGAGCCCCCAATGACCAAAAACACAAGTTATCGGAAGTTGCGAACCAGTCCACTCTTGCACGCTGACACGCCATTTTTTGCTTTAATCATGGGCGTTTTAGTACTCGCCACCGCATCGGTTGCACGCGCCCAAACGACGCCTGCGACGCCACCCATCGCCCCTGCGCAACGCCCCGCTTCGAGGTCGGTTGCAGAGCCGCCGCCGCTAGTTGCCGATCCGATCGCGCTCGATTTGGGGTTCCTCCCCCCAAACACTCCAGGCGAGGGCAAGGTCACCCTGCGAAACACAAGCAGCAAGTCTGTGACGATCAACGCCGTCGTCGCGTCCTGCAAGTGCACCACCATCGACGACATCGTTGGCAAACAGATCGCTCCCGGTCAGAGTGAGACGATCACGATCAAACTCGATGGGGCGCCCGCGATGGGAGTTCGACGCTCATCAGTCAAAGTCACAGTGGATGGCTTCGCCCGCGCGCTCGACATCGCGGTGAAGGGCGAGGTCTCGCTTCCGGTGCGCGTGGTGCCTCCGTACATCAACGCGATCGAGCAGAAGAATCTCACAGGACGGCTGATCGTCGAAGCGATCGACCGAAAGCCATTTCGAATCTTGAGTGAAAGGGGGGGTACCGGATTTTCTGTTCAGGGATTTGACGAGAAGAATGAAGCGCCTCGCAATTCGTATGTTGTCGCGTACGACCTCACCGCCTCTGCCAAAGATCTTCCATCGCATTTGCTGATCGAGACGGATGCGCCCGGAGCTGGAGTCGTCGATGTGCGCGTGCGTAGTGAACGGGCTCTGAAGAAACCACGGATTCTGTTTGCGGACACAAGGTGCAACCTTGGATTGATCCCCGCAATGAGCTCGAAAGAAGCGCGCTTTACATTGAGCAACGGATTGCTCACGGTCGAATCGGTCTCGACGACGAGCGCTGATGCTTCAGTCGCGCTCGCCCGCACCGAACCAGGAAAGGATGGCACACTCAATGTCTTCGTCACAGTGACTCCCGTGGCAGATTTCGTTGGCATTCTCGTGTTGCCAATTGTGCTCAAGTCTTCAACGCACTCGGCAGATCTCGAAGTGATCGCGAGCGTGCGACCATGAGTGCAGCAACTGTCATACTTATCGTGGTCGGATCGCATCCCCAGGCAGAGCGCGACGACCGACCGCTTGCCTATCGATTTCAGAAACAACTCGAATCAGCCCTTGCTGCCGAAGATTCTGGCGGTGGACGCGCCGCACGCACTCAGATCGTCACCGACCTTTGGTACTTGAACGATCCAGCGCTCGTCGCTGCTCCCGCCATCGCGCTCGGAACCATCCACACAAATGCTGCTGTGGCACACCTCGCATCGCGCTTGCCGCAAGCGCTCGTGGTGGATGGTGAATACGAGATTCAACTCGATCGCGTCGCGAGCGATCCGCGCGTCGTGCTGAGCGGAGTCGATGCGGCGACCACGGCGCGCGCCGTCCAAGTGTTCACGGAGAAGTTTCTCGCCCAGTGGATCGAAGCAATCGGGCAAACTCATAGCCGCTGAATGCGGTCAGCGATGTCTTTGAGCGCAAGTGCGTCGAGCAAGCGGTGCATCCGTCCTGCGAGTAACTCAGTCAGATTGAAACTCTCATCGATGCGGTGATCGACGGCGACGTTTTCCTTCGCACGATATGTGCGAATTTTTTCAGCGCGACTTCCCGACCCGATCATTGCGCTTCGCTCGTCGGCGCGGCGTGCGGCAGCTTCTGCCCGACGCAGTTCGTAGACACGGGCCCGCAAAAGTCTCCAAGCTTTGTCACGGTTCTGCAATTGGCTGCGCGTTTCTTGCATGCGCACCTCAATGCCAGTAGGAAGATGAATCAGTTGCACCGCCGTAGCAACCTTGTTCACATTCTGTCCGCCAGGACCCTGCGCCGTCGTCATGATCTCTTTCACCTCGGCAGGATCGACCGCATCGGCGACCTCTTCAGGTTCGGCAAGCACGGCGACTGTTGCCGTCGAAGTGTGCACGCGTCCTTGTGCTTCGGTTGCTGGTACGCGCTTCACTTGGTGCGTTCCACCCTCGTAACCCAGAGCACTCCACACGCCCACGCCGGTGACCTCGAAAACTCCGTGACTGATGCCACCCGCATCGCCTGCTTTGAGTTCGAGTTCATCCCAGGTCCATCCCCGGCTCTGGCAGTAGCGTTGATACATCGAGACGAGATCGCCCGCCCACAAACTCGCTTCGTCGCCGCCAACTCCGCTGCGAACTTCGAGAATGATCTCGCCGACTGCACGGTCATCGGCGGTCACGAGATCGCGCACGAGCGACTCGATGATCTGCGACCGTTCAACTTCGAGTTGTGTGCGCTCTTCGCGCGCCATTGCCGCAATCGATGCGTCGCTGTCGGCGGCGAGTTCGATCGATGAAGCGAGTTCGATTCCGGCGGCGTTCCACCGTCGCCATCGATTGACCATCTCTTCGAGTGAGGCGCGACGAATCACAATTGTTCGCAGGCGACGGTGATCTGCCAAGACCGCGCCATCCTCCATTGCGGCGGTGAGCGCCTCGAACTCGTTGTCGATTTCGACGAGTTTGCGAACGAGGTTGTCTGGAGGGGTTGACATCGACAGCGACCATACAAAGAAAACACCGTGCCTGAAAAGGCACGGTGTTGAGTTGTTTGGGGATGGCGGGTGCTACTTCTTGGCCGCGGTGGCATCTTTGCCCTTGGCGAAGTATCCGCCGGCAAACTTGCGCTGGAAGCGCTCGACGCGACCCGCTGTGTCAACAAAGGTCTTCTGACCCGTGTAGAAGGGGTGCGATCCAGACCAGACTTCGACGTTCAACTCTGGAACAGTCGCGCCCACAGTCATCACGACTTGTCCGCGGAAGTTGACTTTGCATTCGGGGTAGTACTTTGGATGGATATCAGGCTTCATAGTGGGCTCCAGATCGAGTCGCGAAGTGTACGCAGAAATCGTTGCCGCGCAAGTGGAGGGCAAGTGATGCACCAGTGAATGCCGCAACGCGCTCGAAAGTTGACGGATCGCCGCACGCTGCTATCTTTCAGCCCTCATTCCCTCGTAGCTCAATGGTAGAGCGGGCGGCTGTTAACCGCCAGGTTACTGGTTCGAGTCCAGTCGGGGGAGCTTGCTCAATCCCGCGTCGGCGCCGCTGCGCCGCGCGGTCTTTTCGCTTTGCTCCCCCCGCGCACGAACTCGGCTGCGCCGATTTCGCGCGCTGCGCATTTCAGCCATTCGGCTCGGTCGCATGCCCGAGCGCATGCACCTCGCCTCACGCCCGAAATGCGCGACTGACTCGGCGCCTCGCGGCTTCGCCGCTCGTCGTCGAGTCCTGCGCTGCGCATCGCTTGGGCCAGGTGCGCACGAACTCGGCTGCGCCGATTTCGCGCGCTGCGCATTTCAGCCATTCGGCTCGGTCGCATGCCCGAGCGCATGCACCTCGCCTCACGCCCGAAATGCGCGACTGACTCGGCGCCTCGCGGCTTCGCCGCTCGTCG
>SIAR01000028.1 GCA_009691705.1 Phycisphaerales bacterium | reverse complement strand
ATCCTCGTCATGCAGGTGCGTGCGATCGTTGAGGCAGCCGTGGCGTGTCGCAGTGAAGGCATCGACGCCCAACCAGAGATCATGATTCCACTCGTGGGAACGAAACAAGAACTCGCGCTGCTTCGCCGACTCACTGAGCAGACCGTCGCGGTCGTGCTCAAAGAGAAGGGGATCAAGAAGTGTGAGATTCCCATTGGCACGATGATCGAGATTCCACGCGCCGCGGTCGTTGCCGATGCGATTGCCGACGAGGCCGACTTCTTCTCGTTCGGAACCAACGATCTCACGCAGATGACCTTTGGATTTAGCCGCGACGACATCAGTTCGTTCATGCCCACCTACATCGAGAAGGGAATCGTTGAGAAAGATCCGTTTCAGTCGATCGACGTCGAAGGAGTCGGCGCGCTCGTGGCGATGGCCTGCCAGAAGGGTCGCGCACGAAAGCCGAATCTCAAGCTCGGCGTCTGCGGTGAACATGGCGGCGATCCAGCATCGATTCGATTCTTTCAGACGTGCGGATTGAACTACGTTTCTTGCTCACCCTATCGCGTACCCGTTGCACGACTCGCAGCAGCACAGGCGGCGTTGAAATGAAGCACATCGCAGCGTTCGCACTACTCGTGTCGTTCGTTGCGGGATGTCAGAAGGGAGTGGTGATATGTCGGATGACTGAGCGTCCGAAGCCGCCCGCGCCATACCTGCGTCAGGATCCAGCGCTCTCGACTGCGGCGCTCTATGCACCGCGTCATTACTCAGCGCCGGCGTGCGCGAGTGCAATCGCCTTCGACGGCAAGCTCGACGAGGGAGCGTGGTCTGCCGCAGCGTGGAGCGAACCGTTCGTTGACATCGAAGGGCCCGCGCGCGCAACTCCACGCCAGCAGACGCGGGTGAAAATGACCTGGGACCAAGCGAATCTCTACATCGGAGCAGAGCTTGCCGAGACTGATCTTTGGGCAACGTTGAAGACCCACGACGAGATTGTTTTTCAAGACAACGACTTCGAAGTTTTCATCGATCCCGATGGAGACACGCGTGAGTACTACGAAATCGAAGTGAATGCGCTCGGCACCATCTTTGATCTTTACTTGCCAGAGACCTACCGCGCTGGCGCAAAGGGGAATCATGGATGGACCGCAAAGGGAATGACCTTTGCGATTGCGCTTGATGGAACACTCAACGATTCGTCGGACGTCGATCGAAGTTGGACCATCGAGATGGCGCTGCCCTGGTCGATGTTCGCCCCGATCCCTCCTGCGGCTGGCACTGCGACCTTTCAGAAGTGCGCGCGACCGCCGATCATCGGCGATTCGTGGCGAATCAACTTCTCGCGCGTCCAGTGGATGCTCGAGAAGCAGGGCGCGGGCTATGCTAAAGTTGCTGGAAAGCCAGAAGATAACTGGACATGGACGCCTCAGTGGATCATTGACATGCATGTGCCGCAGTGGTGGGGAGTCGTGACGTTCGCCTCTTCCCAAGAACAAGCGAAGGCGAATGCAAAGGCCCAAGACTCATCGAAAGCGAGATCGAAATGAAACGCGCCGGACCCCAAGACCCAGTCAGACATCAAAGCGCGATCATGGAAGCGCTCGGGATTTACCCCTCTGGAGGCGGTCTCTATTCGCAGATGGTGCAGCGCATGCTGAGCGCCGCCGATGTTGTTGGACTCGAAAACGCTTATCAGATGATTCTCGCGCGACCGAAAAACGAAATCGTCGTGCACTTTCCGGTGCTGATGGACGATGGCGATCACAGGATGTTCACGGGATACCGCATCCAACACAATGATGCACTTGGACCTTTCAAGGGTGGATTGCGCTTCGCACCGCTGATGTCGCAAGACGATCTCGGCGGGCTCGCCATGTTGATGATGCTCAAGTGCGCGCTCTTACGCCTGCCCTTCGGCGGAGCCGCAGGTGGCGTGATCTGCGATCCGCACGTGCTCTCGCGCGACGAACTTCAGCGCGTCGTGCGTCGATTCGCCGCAGCGATCGCACATCACATCGGTCCCGACTATGACATTCCGGGACCGGATGTTGGCGCAGACACCCAAGTCATGGCGTGGTTCGCCGACACTGCGGCGCAGCTCACACCCGATCGCAGTCGCCAAGGAATGCGACCGATTGTGACAGGAAAACCAGTCGAGATTGGCGGCGCGCCAGGTCGCGAGATCGCCGTTGGAACGGGATTCATCCACATCCTTCGCGACATGCTTCCCGACTTCAACAAAAAACTGCAAGGGTTGCGATTTTCGATCTGCGGATTTGGACTCGTTGGTAGCCAGGTCGCGCGGCTGTTGGTTGCAGAAGGTGCGCAGATGGTTGGCGTGCTTGATCGACGAGGCGGCATCGTTTCAGAGGCGGGTATCGAACCCGAAGCTGCGCGCGAGCGCATTCGCGTCGATGGAATGCTTCATGGAGTCCCGGGCACCAAGGCCGTTCACGATGAAGAGTTCTTTCGCACTCCCGTCGATCTGCTCGTGCTCGCTGCGGGAGAACAGATCATGACGCGCGAACGTGCCGAGTGGGTCGAGGTGCCACTCATCGCCGAACTCGCGCACGCTCCGTGGACGGCCGATAGCGACGACGTTCTCTTTCAGCGTGGCGTTGATGTCTTGCCCAGCGTGCTGTGCAACGCAGGCGCGGTGGTCGGATCGTTTCTCGAGTGGACTCAGAATCGCACCTACGTGCCGTGGTCCCCAGTCGAGTTCGATCGACAGATCGAGCAGACGATGGTGCTTGCGAGCCGCAGGGTGAAACTCGCAAAGATGCGCTTCGAATGCGATTGGAGAACCGCCGCCTACGCCGCAGCACTCGAACACCTTGGACGGGTCTACGAACTGCGCGGCGTCTTTCCATAATCGCGCGACTTTCGTATGCCATCCATTTTTACTCGGATCATTCTGCGCGAGATTCCATCGCATGAGGTCTACCGCGATGCGTTTGTCGTGGCTTTTCTCGACATCGCGCCGCTCGCGCGCGGGCACGTGCTCGTGGTGCCAATCGAAGAGTGCGAGTTTCTGCATCAATTGAGCGATGAAAGTGCGGCTGCGCTCGGTCAGGCACTGCCGCGGATCGCCCGCGCCGTACTCGCAGCGACGGGCACGACCGCGTACAACGTGCTGCAGAACAATGGAGAGTCGGCGCATCAAGCCGTGCCCCATGTGCACTTTCACATTATTCCTAAGTACCTCGCGCCAGCCATCGGTGGTGATGGTTTGGCCATCCAGTGGAATTCGCAACCACTCGCCGTTGGCGATGCCGCGCCGCTCGCAGCGGCGATTCGCGAGCGCATGGGAGTATGAGCGCGCCAGCGCCGCGCGTTCGACGTGCGCTAGCAGAGTGGCCAGAGGCGCTTGAAGCAGCGGTCACCAAATGCTCGGCGTGGAAGAGTGTTCACGTGTTGCGCGAGACGGGTTCGACGCAAGATCACGCCCGACAACTCGAAGTTGGGGCGGTTGTGACCACGGGTCGTCAGACTTCCGGTCGCGGTCGCCTCGGTCGTGATTGGATCGACACAGGTGAAGATGGCCTCGCGATGACTCTCAATGTCGCATCGCAACCCAGTGAGCGTCTTGCGCTTGGGGTAGCCATCGCCGTGGCCGAAGCGGTCGAAGATCTTTGCCGCGCAGCGACGGGAGCAGCGCCACTCGTTGGACTGAAGTGGCCAAACGACCTCATGATCGCCACGAAGAAAATCGGTGGCATCTTGAGCGAACGACTCGCCAAGATCGACCATGTCGGAATCGGTGTGAACTGCACGCAAACTTCATTCCCAAGAGAACTCGCCGCGCGGGCAACGAGTCTTGCGCTGAGCGGATTCACCGTTGATCGACTCGATCTGGCATGTGCGATCCTGCAACGGATCGATCACTGGCTCGTCGCAACCGATGAGCAGATCGCAACTGCTTTCGCACGGCGCGATGCACTTTGCGGCACGCGCGCGGCGTTTCGCACGCCAGAAGGGGTTGTTGAGGGAGTCGTTGTGCGCATCGACCCGGTGCAGGGGCTTGTCGTACGCACGAGTCGCGGCGATCAGAAACTCGCAGCGGCAACCACGAGCGTGCTCGTGCCTGAGGATCGCCTTTGAACGAGCGACCAATTACTGTGCACGGCGCGATCGCTGGCGTATCCTGTTTGCCGATGCGATCGTTTCTCGTCATGACAGTGATCAGCGCCTGCACCGCTACTGCAGCGGGGCAGGGCAGTGCGCAAGAGCATGTCGATCTCTCAAATGTCACGGTCGACGAGTCGATCAATACACCCGTTGAAGCAACGATTGCCGATCGTGGAGCACTCAACATGCCTGGGCGCGGCATGCCATATGAACTCGCGATGCCGCAGGGGTTCGACCGTGTTTACGCAGTGCCTGGACGACCCGGATTGTTCTACCGCGCGAGTGGTGGGCTGTATGCGGTCTTCACTGAAGGGGAGTACAAGCGAAGCAAGCAGGTCAGGCGGATGACTCTCGTCCCTGCCAACACCCGCTACTACATCGGCAAGCCCGACTGGGCGACGATCGTGAGTCCAAGTGACACTGCCGGTGGAAGTGTGATGGCTGCCCGCGAGCGGGCGGCAGAAGAGTCCGCTGCGCCAAACGAAATCGCGCGCGTTGCGCAGCGCAGCGATGAGATCGATGCGAATGTGGGACGGCCCGCCCCAGAGCGCAGCGATGTTGTCTATGCACCAATCGGCAAAGAACTGCCTGCTGTGCCCGGAAACGAGGCTGGGTTTGGCGGGGGAAGTGCGCGACCGAGTACGGCCACCGACGCAAAGGTCGGCGAGAAGGCTAGCGAGTTCGTTGCGAGCGAGCCCGATGTTGCGGCGTGGATGGGTGTGCTGCCGGTGGGTGTCAATCGAGCGCTCATAGTTGGCGAGGGGGGGGATGTGCGACCGCGCATGGTCGCCGATTTCTTGTACCGCCAACAGCGACTAGCACAGTTGATGCAGCGTGCCACAAGTGGCGCGAGCCCCCAGTGATGATGGGCTTCAACCCGCGTCGACACTCTGCGCGCGGCCTGATCATCGGCCTGATCGTGATCGCGACGACATCGCACATCTCACTCGCGCAGGCAACGCAATCGACGCTAGAGAGTTTGCCATCCACCCCAAGTGAGTTTCGCGCGCTGCCAACCGCGCAGAACATTGCCGCAACCATCACGACCCCCATCGCTGTGCGAGGTGGAGTTCTTCTCGTGCCTCTCGTACGGCGGTCGGCCCAGGTGGCTTGGCCAGCAACCGTCGACCTTCGCCTCGACGATGGACGGCGCATCGTCGGGCAGATTGCGAAACTCGTCTCGCATGATGTCGTTCGTCCGCAGTGGACCTCACCCCAGCAGATGATCGCCACCGCTGCGGCAGTCGGCGATAGTGACATCGTGTTACTCGCGCCACTTCCCACCGATGGCGACGACGATATTCGCCTCGGAGAGCAGGAAATCAAGCCATATTGGATGGATCCACTCCCGACCCCTGCCACGCAGGGCGCATCTGCGATTTCTCTGAGTGCGAGCGATCTGCCCGACGCCACTGCACCGAGTGAGTACTACCGAACTCTCTTGCAGGCGCATCGCATGGGAACCGCCGCTGAGGCTTTCGTTGGAAATCCAAACGATGTGCTCTACGCCCGAGCGATTGCTGGCATGTGGTCGGCGGCGATCGCACGACTTGAAGAGAATGATCAACTTACTTCTGACCTGTTGCTCTCAGATTTGACTGGTCGCGCCCACGGAGTTCGAGGAAAGGTGAGCATGAGCTTCGCTGCGTGGGAGAGCGACGAGAACGAACTGAACGCACTGCTTCGATCGCTGCTCGCGCCGCGCACCGACGGCATAGTGCTGGTCGAAAGCGCCAAGGCGTGGCTTGAGGGACGATCGCCGCTGCTCTTCTGGCTCGACCGCGATGAGGGCGAGTCTGTTGTCATCGGTGCAGCGAATCCGCGCAGTGAGTCGATTGCGCTGACGATTCGATGGCAAGATCAGAAGTCCGTTGCGGCAACGGTTGAGGTCGGTCCCGAGTCGCTGCAGTTCTTCACCATTGAGCGGGCGCGCGCGCCGCAATTCGCGGCGGAGGTGATTGACGAGTCGCTCGCCACGGCACTGCGCGAACATGGGCTCGCCGCGATGTTGCCGCCCGCTGACATCATGGGCCGAAATCAGGGGCGCGAGGCGATCGAGGCAAATGCGCGGGCGCAGCCGGTGTTGATCGCCGAGCATGGCGTGAACCGGTGTGCGATCCAAGTCGGATTCGGGCGCGCCGCGGTGCGACCTCCCGGTCTTGGATTTGGCGCGATGCGACCCGCTGCGACACTGGCGCAGGCCCGCGCGGGTGTGCTCAAAGCTCCGCCCGTCGAGTGGTCGACGAGTGTTGGCATTCGGCGCAGACCCAGTGGATGGGAGTTACTCATCGAGTGCCGTGCTCCGGCGGATGCGAACCCCAACAAGGATGAAATCACCGTTACTTGCGATGCGGGATTTCGCCACACGGTGTCGGTGCGATCGGATGGCACGGTGAAAGCGCAAGATGAGTCAATCGAGAGTGGATGCCACGTGCATCAACACTCGGATCGTTGGCGAGTTCGATTGCCGCTGCCCGAGAGTTGGGTGATGCCGGCCAATGCCCCCGAGGGGATGTTGACAATCTCAGTCGCGCGCGTCATCGAGGGAACTGGTTCGGATGCGCCGCCAGCCTTCGCGCGCCGGCAGTTTGCGGGGCTTTCGCCGCTCATGGTCGAACCCCACGCCAAGGGAATCCCAATTGATTTGTCGAGTTGGACTCTCTCGAGCGTTACACTCGCCCCATGAAGGGCGCCCGCGCATCGAACAAAACTCAACCCCGTGTCATCGCGCTGCTGAATCAGAAGGGGGGAGTTGGCAAGACAACATCCACCGCAAATCTGGGGGCAGCATTCGCGCTCGCTGGGCTTCGCACACTCGTTGTTGATCTCGATCCGCAATCGAATCTTTCGTTGCACTTTGGGCACGAACCTGCTCCAGATCAGCCGACGGTGCGCGATCTCTTCATGAATCCAGAGATTGCCGCAAGCGAGTTGATTCGCGAGGCTCGCGAGAATCTCTGGTTCATCCCAAGCGACACAGAACTCGCCCTCGTTGAGGGTGAACTCGCGCTGCAACCAAACATGCAGCACATACTGGCAGAGCGGCTCGCATCGTCGATGCCATCATTTGATGTTGTGCTGCTCGATTGCCCTCCGAGTCTTGGAGTGCTCACAGTCAACGCGCTCACGCTCGCTGACGACGTCATCGTTCCCACGCAAGCGCAGTACCTCGCCCTGCGCGGACTCGAAAAACTTCTCGAGACTGTCTTACTCGTGCAGCGGGCGCTCAATGCAAACCTCACCGTTGCTGGAGTGCTTCTGTGCATGCACGAATCGCAGTCGGGCCATGGAAAGGCAGTTGTGCACGAGATGGAGAGTTACTTCGAGAAGTACCGTGGAAGTGGTCTGCCATGGCAAGACGCTGAGGTCTTGCGCCCCGCGGTGCGGCGCAACATCAAGTTGGCAGAAGCCCCAAGTTTTGGGCAGACGATTTTTGATTACGCGCCAACATGTGCCGGTGCCGCCGACTACCGCGCGCTCGCGGAGGCAATTCGCGCCCGCTGGAAACCAGTCCAGGCCCGCGAACGACTCGCAGCGACTGACGGAACCGCGGCGTCGTGACCGCGCCGGTGACCGCGCGCGATGGCTCGCGGCGTGCCTTGCGGTTTGGCTCACACGCTGACTCGCTCTTGGGTGATCGCGGGATGCGCTGGTGGCGCATCGTGACGGCATGGGCATTCGCAGGGGCATTTAGCGCAACGCATTGGCCCAAGTTGGTATTTGGTCCAGAAGCTCCCAGCGACAAAGTGCTGCACGCGCTCACGTTTGGAATCCTGACATTCATGCTCTCGCGCGCCCGCCTGATCAACAATCAAAAACTGCTATTGCTCGCCATGATTGTCTTCGCGACCTTCGACGAGGTTACGCAGTCGCTGCCGTTCATCCAACGCCACACATCGATCGCTGATTGGATCGCCGACTGCGTTGGAATCTCTGTCCCTGCGGCGGTGATGGCAATGCAGACTCGCGTCACGGCTCCCATCGAAAAAATGCGCGGCGCGCTGGCGTGTGCAGCGCGTAGAGCAGTAATCGATCAACCCTTCAACTGGATGGCACTCGCAACGTCGGCGGCGCTCGGAGCGCTTGTGGGATTTCCACTGGCGATCGCTTTCGAACACACGTTCTTTCGTGATTCCCACCCATGGCAAAGTGGATTCCTCGGCGGCGTCTTCTTCGCGATTGTCGCTGGCGAGATCGCCCACCGCTCTGCCAGCCGCGTCGCAACACAGCGCATCACAGCGCGCACCCTGTGTTTTCGCTGCGGCGCGTGTGCAACAACCTCGGCCGACTCGACCGTCGAATCTGGAACATGCCAAGCGTGCGCCGCCCCGTGGCAGCGCGCGCAGTGGGTCATGCCATGCGCACTCTTCGGTCGTGCGCCCGATCATTACGTCCGTATGGCACTTCAAAGTGGCGTGCGCGGAGCGATCTACGTGACGGGGGCGCTTCTCGCTCTGGGCACTGTCATCGCACTCGCGGCGCAGTACATCGTGCCCCGCGGAATCTCGCTGATCGCACTCGCCGAGGTTCGTGAGATGCGCGATGTCATCGTGTATGCGCTGGCAATTTTGGCAACGGCGCTCATCATGAGCGTCATGAACGCAGCGTACGGGCGCGTGCGAGAACGCGAAGGCGACCTTTGCCTCTCATGCAACTTTGATTTGCGGGCGACCCCGGCCAGGGCAGGGGTGGGAGGCTGCCCAGAGTGCGCGACCGAGTTTGCCCGAGTTGCCCCGAGCAATCCAATGGTCTGCACTGCTTCTAATCACTCGGATGGAGGAGCGAATCCTTCAGGTCCAATGGAAGGTTGCGTTCCACCGCCGGGCTGATTCTGCGCCTTTGCCGAGCTATCCCCAGCGCCACCAACGAGCGAAACGCGCAGGATCGCCGGACTCATCATCGGATCAATCTGGTTCTCTGCGATGTCGATGCGCGCCCGCCGTTGTTCCTTGCCAAAGTTGAGCACGGTGGTCGTGCCGCGCGCTTGCTCATCGATGAACCACCATCCCTGATCGTCGAAGGCCCGCTTGGTATCTCGGGCGTTGATTTGACAATCGATCACATCACCTCGGTAGATGATGTTGACACCCACAATCTGACCGTCACGTCGAACGATGTCGCGCGTCACGATTGGGTTCATCCCAGCAACGTTTGGAATGTCGCTGTCAAGGATGTTCGCAGGTGCGCTGCTGCAACCACTGCCCGAGCCGAACGCAACGTACAGAAGAAAGAGCGAGCTGATGATTGGTGCGGAGGGTCGCATTGAGCCGATGGGGAAATCTACACCCACTTATGTCCCGCAGCTTTGAGTTTCACGCCCGCACCCTCTCGGTGCTCACCTTCCTCAGTCGAATCACAGGACTCGCCCGCGATGCCGCGCTGAGCCGTGTCTTTGGGGTGGGAGTCATCGCCGACGCGTTTTCGTTCGCTTTCATGGTTCCGAACCTCTTTCGCCGGCTATTCGGCGAAGGGGCGCTCAGTTCGAGTTTTCTGCCCGTCTATGCGCGGCTCGAGCGATCCGACCCCGCGTCGTCTCGGGCGCTCGTGCGACTCGTGCTCGGTCGGCTCGTGATATTTCTCGCCATAATCTGTCTCGTGGGTGAGGCGATCCTTTTGCTCTGCTGGCCATCAGCCGATCAACCACCGGCGCAGTTGAGCGCGCGACTCGTGTTCATTCTGCTGCCCTACATGCCGATGGTCTGCTGCGTCGCGCTGATGGGGGCGGTGCTTCAAGTGCATCACCGCTTTGGACCGACTGCCGCAGCACCCATCATCCTCAATCTGCTCATAGTCGCGGCGTGCATCGCCCTTTCCCCATCGGTGATGCGATATATCGGGATGGCTGAAGTCGATCCAACGCTGCACATCACCGTTGTTGCAGCGAGCGTGATCGTTGCGGGACTCTTGCAGTGCCTTTGGAGTTGGTGGGCACTGCGCGGCCTCGATCTACGCGCCCACGAGATCACGCCAGTTGCGCGGGAGAGTTTCATGCAAGTCGTGCGGCAAGGTGCGCCGATGGCGCTCGGCCTTGGAGTACTGCAGATCAACACGTTTGTCGATGGATTGATCGCGAGCTATCCAACGCTGGTTGGCGCGACGATTTTTGGTGTCGCCTATCCGCTCGCTGAAGGATCGATGGGATCGCTCGCCTTCGCGCAGCGACTCTACGAGTTTCCTCTCGGAGTCTTTGGAATATCGATCGCCACCGCGATCTTTCCACAACTCGCCCGAGAGGCCCAGAATCTGCCGGCATTCTGCGCCTCGATCTCACGCGCCATGCGATTGGTGATGTTCATTGGATTGCCGGCGAGCGCTGGGCTCATCATGCTGCGCACTCCGCTGACTGCGGCGGTGTTTCAGGGTGGCGACTTCACCAGCGATGACACTGCCCGCGTCGCCACGATTCTGATGGCATTTGCCCCTGCAATCTGGGCCTATAGCGCGAATCACGTGCTCACTCGCGCCTTTTATGCGCGCGGAGAAACGATGACGCCCGTGAAAATATCAGTCGCAATGGTTGCGCTCAATTTTCTCTTGAACATCACGCTCGTCTGGACCCCACTTGGCACTGCCGGTCTCGCGCTTTCAACAGCGTTCTGCGCAATCGTGCAGATGATCTGGATGCAGCGACTACTCGCGGTGCGTATCGGAACAATCATCACGCATGATGTGCGCGCGAGTTGGTATCGCACTGCCTTCATCACCGCGGCAATGGTGGCAGCGCTCGCCATCGCCGGGCAGTTCACACCAGTGGATTCCAACTGGTGGACGATGGTGTGGACGCTCGCGATCCTCACCGCGGTTGGCGGTGGGGTTGTCTTGGCACTGGCGTATCTGATGAAGATGCCAGAACTTCGGTGGGCGCTGGGTCGAAGCGCGAACTCAACCGCCTGAAGCCACTGGGGCGACCGCCGTGGACGAAGATCCGTTGGAGAGTGGTTCGAGCGTGATTGGATCGCGCATCGGCAATTCAGTCGCGGGTCCAAAGAGCGTCATGTTGGCGCGACCTTGCAGATCACCCTTCGAGATATCAGCCCAGTTTCCTACGATCAGAATGGCCATCTTGCCTGGCACGAGATATTTCTGCGCAACGCGCTGAATGTCGTCGGCGGTCACGGCGCTGATCTTTGCGCGGTAGTTGTCCCAGTAACCCGCGGGACGCTTGGTCATCTCGTCAGCGACGAACACGCTGAGCATCGCTCCCTTGGACGCGAACACCGATGGAAAGGTCTCAATGGCTGATGTCTTGGCGATGTCGAGTTCGGCCGCGGTGACTGGCTGATCGCGCATCTTGTTGAACTCTTCGATGATGAGCTTCAGAGCGAGTGCCACCGTTGGACTCTTACTCTCATACCCCGCGCGAAAAACTCCAGGGTAAAAAATGCCCGCACGAAAACTGCTGCCCGCGCTGTAGGCCAGCCCTTCATCGCTGCGAACCCGTCCCATTATGCGGCTTGAGAATCCGCCGCCGCCGAGAATCTCGTTCATCATCGTGTAGGCGTAGAAGTCAGGGTTGTCGCGCTGAATCGACTCGAGGCCGATGATGACCTTTCCTTGTGGGATCGCCTTCTGAACGTAGTAGACGCCCGGGGCAATCGTATGGGTTGGACCAACCGGCGCAGAGTTCGCCGCACCCTTGGCCCATCCTGCAAGTGCCTTCTCAACCACTGCCGACAGCGTCTTGGGGTCGAAGTCACCAGTGACTGAAATGATCATGTTTCCTGGGTGATAAATGCGCGCGGCCATCGTGCGCATATCTGCCACGGTGATCGCTTCGAGCGAAGCGCCCGTTGGTTGGCGCGACTCGAAGTGATCGTTTCCCAAGCAGAGGTAACTCCACTCTCGGGCGCTGATCGATCCGGCGTCATCATTGCGCTGCTTCAATCCTTCGAGGGCATCGGCGCGGGCAATCTTGAACTTTGTTTCGTCGAATCCAGGATTCTTCAGAGTGTCGATCAGAATCGCAAGACTTGCGTCGAAGTTCGACGCGAGGCAATCGATCGATGCCGAAGACACCCACTCTTGTGAGCGAACACTCATGTTGGTCGCCATAAAATCGAGTTTCTCATCGACCTCGTTGGCGCTCACGGTGGTCGTGCCGCCGAGGCGCATCATTCCCGTGGTCATCGAAGCGAGACCTGCAAGATTCGCCGGGTCGAGGTTGCGGCCACCCATGCAACTGATCGAGAGATTGATCAGCGGAAACTCATGGCTTGGCAACATGAAAAGGGTTGTGCCATCCGAAAGAGTTGTGCGGTATTGAGTCGCGGCGGGAGGGGTGAAATTGAGCGGTGGATAGACCAACGTCTCAGGACGCGGCGAGATTTTCGTATCTCCCGGTGTGTTCGCAGCGCACATGAGCGCCACGGTGGTGCATGAGAGAGCAAGAGCGGCGAGGCGTGTTTGAGGGGAGGTTGACTTCACTTGGCACTTCCTTTCGAATCAAGTTGCGCAATGCGCTCTTGCATTTTCTTGAGCATGAAGTCGACCATCGGCCTCATCTGCGGTGGCATCTGCTCGGCTTGCGCGGTCAGACCCGCCATGCCCTCGCGCAATGCCGCTGCGTCGGTTTCTTTCAGTAACTGCGCCGCCATCTGTCGCACCCGAGCCTGCATTGGTGCAGGGAGAGCCGCGATGTCAGCATCGTCTGCGATTGCGGCACCGCCCGATTCGGCGCTTGCTTTGCGCACATAGGTAGCGACCGATCGATTCGATGGATCGAAGTACTTCTTTGCAACGCGCTGGATATCCGCCGCGGTGACTGCTTGAAGTTTCTTCGGATTCTCGTTGATCTCTTCCCAACCGCCGAGTGCCTCGCAGTAGGCGAGTTGAATCATCAAGCGAAAGTTCGCTTGCAGTCCACGGAATGAATCGGCTGCGGCTTGGTTCTTTACCTTTTGCAGTTCAAGGTCAGAGACTGGCGCATCTTGGAGTTGCTTCAACTGCTCGTACCAAACCTCTTCGAGTTGACCAGGATTCGCATCTCCCTTGGTCTCTGCACTGAACGAGAATGCGCCGGCATAGTTGCGGCTGTCGTGTTGCGACGCTGCGCTCGAGGCGATCTCGCGTCCTTCTACGAGCGCCTTGTAGAGCCGTCCTGTGCGACCGTTGAGAATCTGAGCGAGCATGTCGAGGGCGTACGAGTCAGCGTGCTGGAAAGGCACGGTGTGATAGCGAACTTCGACTTGTGGCTGGCACTCCCCTTGGGCGTTCATGCGCTGCTCGGCCATCTGCTTTGACTCGAGTGTCACGACCGGTGGGGGGGTGGACGAGCCTGGGGTAAGTCGGCTGAAGTACGACTCAATCGCTGCCTTCACCTCGGCTGGTTTGAAGTCGCCCACGATGATTCCAACCAAGTTGTTGGGGCGGTAGTAGATGTTCCAGTATTTTTGCGCCTCTTCCATCGAGTAGGAATTCAAGTCGCTCGTCCATCCGATGACTGGCCATGCGTATCCGCACGAGACCCAAAACATCGCATCGAACTGCTCCTGAAAAATGCCTGTTGGCGTGCTTTCGGTGCGCAATCGCCGCTCTTCGTGCACGACGTCGCGTTCGCTGAAGAATTCACGAAAGACGCTGTCGTTGAGCCGGTCGCTTTCCATCCAGCACCAGAGTTCGAACTTATTGCTCGGGACGTTGATGAAGTAGAACGTCCAGTCATGCGAGGTGAAAGCGTTCATTCGATTTCCACCCCCCTTGGTGTAAATCTTGTCGAACTCGTCCTTGATGATCGATCCAATCGCCTTCTGCTTTGATTCAAGATCTTTGATCTGACTTTCGACGGCACGCGCCTGGCTCGCGTTGTCGAGTGCTCCGAGTTCCTTTCGCAATTGTGAAATCGCCTCTGAGTTCACGCGACCCTGCTGGCTATCCATGAGAGTCTTGAGTTCTGTGCGCAATGTTGCCAACTTGGGAGTGTCGTTGACGGCATTCCATGGATCGTCAATCTCTCCAGCAAAGAACCGCTGGTACTGCGTAGTCCAAGTTTCTTGGTTCATCGCATTGCGCAAGTCTTTCTGTGCCGTGCGAAAGTCGGCATCCTTTTTTGGATCGAGCGTGCCAATTGTGTTGGTGCCTTTGAACATCATGTGTTCAAAGAAGTGCGAAATGCCAGTTATGCCGGGGCGCTCGTTGACGCTGCCGACTTTGGCGAGCCACCCCGCCGAGATGGTGTTTGGCTCGTCGGTGCGCGGCACCAGAATAAACTTCATTCCGTTGTCGAGTGTGAAGACTTCGGGGGTGAGTTGTTGAGCATTGACCGCCGCACTGGTGATCAAAGTGAGACCGAGTGCCAGAAGTGGTGGATGATTGGTTTTCATAAGTTCTCCAGTGGATGGGTGAAGAGATATTTGTAGTCGAAATATGAAGAAAACATCGCAACCACATTGGTTCGGGAGTACATTTCTCGCATGCTCCTCATACCCCGATATGCGGCGGTTATCGCATGTGCGGCGCTCGTCGCGCCTGCGAGCGCGCAGTTGCGCGTGTTGAATTACAACTATGCCCACCTCGGAGGGGAAGCGGCGTCGCTTCAAGCGGTAATCGCCGCGGCGCATGCCGATAACAAGTTCGGCTGGGCAAAGCCAGTCGACCTCATGCTCTTTCAAGAAGTAACCACCGGAACGGTTGGAACGCTGCAGTCGATCGTGAACGCATCGACCCCGGCTGGTTCGACCTATATCCGCGCAACTTTTACATCGGCGAGTGGTGAGGATTCCGCCTCTGGTGCGCAGTGCGCCTTCTACAGAGTGCAGTCGGTCAGCGAAACTGTTTCTGCACACGCGGACATCTTCACCCAAGCTGGTCGGTACTGCGATCGCTGGCTCTTCACTCTCAACGGTTACTCGTCGAGCGCGGCATCGCTCTACGTTTATGGCGCGCATCTGAAGGCCTCGCTCGGCAGCGAAGATCTGCGAGAGGCTGGCGCACTTGCGATCCGCGCAAACTCGAATGCGTTGGGGGTAGGAATTCGCGCTATCTACACCGGCGACTTCAATGTCTATGTCAACACCGAACCGGCCTATCTCGCGTTTCTCGCGCCGGGAAGTGGTCAAGCATTTGACTTGCTCGGTTCAGGCTCATGGACGGGCGCGTCGAATGCAATCAAGCACACGCAGAGTCCTCGACTCGTGACCGGTGGTTTGGTCGGTGGCGGCGTCGATGATCGATTCGACTTTCAGTTGGTAACCGCAAGCCTCGATGATGGTGATGGGATCAGTTTCATTGATGGCACCTACCGCACTCTCGGCAATGACGGCAGTCACTACAACATTGCGATCAACACTGGAAACAACACCTATTACCCGAGCGATATCGCCCGGTCGAACGCCCTCGCCAACGCTCTGCACCAAGCGACCGATCACATGCCCGTGGTTGTTGATTACCAAGTGCCAGCAGTGATGTCTGCGTCGATGGCAAGCGTTCCAGCGCGTGTGATCCAAGGGGCTTCAGTGAGTGCAATTGTGCAGGTCACAAACATCGCAAGCGTCGTCACGCCATTGGGCAGCGATGAGCTGAATTTCACCGTCGCCGCAACAACCGGCCTCACAGGATCGGTCACGAACATCGCGCCACTCGCCCCAGCGTTCGCGAGTGCCGCACTTCAAGTGAACACTGGCGTGGTGGGCGCTATTACATTGACCGCGACCGCGACAAGTCCATGTGAGGGAGTGCAAAATCCTTCGATCGTTTTGCAAGGATCATGCACCGTGGTTGGTCACGCTCGGCCATCGTGGCTTTCAACATCGCAGACCGCCATGACTTCGATTCCTGTGGCAGTGACTGTTGGCGGACCCGTCGTCGATATCGATGTTCCTCTGCACAACTTTGCATACGCCACGATGCAATCGAAACTCGACGCAGATTATCTCTCGGTTCCGGCGGGCTCTGCGGTCACGGCACTTGGCGCACTTCCCCAGTCGATCGCTGCCACTGCGGGTGTTGTACGAATGCGCGTGAATCCAACAGGACTGCTGACCGGCGTGACAACCGTCAACGGAACTCTCCTGACGAGCGACGAGAATGTTCCTGGAGAGAGCGATGCAACTCTGAGTTTCTCAGTCGTGATCACCGTATCGGGTGGCACAGTGCGACCTGGAGATATCAACAATGACGGAGTTGTGAATGGTGCCGACCTCGCGATGTTGCTCTCGCAGTGGGGTGGACCAGGATCGGGAGACTTGAATTCTTCGGGTGGTATTGATGGTGCTGATTTGGCGATCATTTTGAGCAACTGGGGCTGATTACCCTGCGAATAAGTGCGACGATGAAAATGCCTCGAGTCCAAAAACTGGCAAGTCAGGTTGTGGTGGGTTTGCTCGCCGCAGTTTGTTGCGCACCAGTATTCGCCGTCGATCTCGCGGTCGAGAGCGTTGAAGTGACGCAGTGGGCGCAGTTTGGAACCACGACTCTCGTCGCGGTCGGATTCGATGTTGAACATCATCTCGCGTCACCTCTCGCTCTGGGACAGACGCACGCGTCGAATCAGTACGACGTGATGGTGGCAGGGCAGCTCACCAATGTGGCCTGGGTCGACTCAGGAACCTACAACGATCGCCTCACCGATGCGTCAGGGCTCTTCGTCGAGAAATCGGTCGCGGTTACAGTCACCGCGCGCTCCCTCTTCAGCGCAGACATCACGGGCGAGGGTTTCACCAACGGCGCCGACATCTCAGCCTTGCTGAGCAACTGGTCTGGTACAGGCATGGGCGACATCGACTATGACGGCGCAGTCGACGGCGTTGATCTCGCATTCCTCTTGACGGAGTGGACAGGTTGAGCGCACTTCGACACTTCGTAATCGCGATCGCATCTCTGGCATGCGCGACGGGTCTCGTCACCGACCGCGCAACTGCCACGACTGTAACTGTCGAATCTGCGGCAGACTCCACACTGATCTCCGATCCGGACGGGGCGCAGTACGCACTCGGAATGGCCTATCAGATTTATGCGGGACGGGTCGGCGATCAGGGCCTTGGCACCCTTCGTCGCGGGCTGATTCGCTTCGATCTCTCGACGATTCCAGCTGGTTCAGTGGTCACGAGCGTGCAACTGAAACTTTACATGAGCGCTACGCAAGGGCCGACCTTCAACATCTCCCTTCACCGCGCCCAGCAGTCGTGGGGTGAGGGAGCGTCATTCGCGTTCGGTGGCGGAGGAACTCCAGCGCAACCTGGCGATGCGACGTGGGTGAATCGTTTTTTTCCAGGCGAACCGTGGACAACTCCGGGTGGCAACTACGAACCCGTTGCTAGCGCGACCAAGAGCGTTGCAGGTATCGCGTGGTACTCGTGGGCGACATCGACGCGCCTCGTTTCAGACGTGCAGGGATGGCTCAACCAACCCGCAGCGAACTACGGTTGGTTCGTTATTGGTAATGAGACGACCTTGCAGTCAGTCAAACGGTTTGACTCGCGCAATTCGACGGTCAATCAACCCCAACTCATCATCACCTACAACCCGCCCTCGGCGAATCCAGCCGATGTCAACAACGATGGATTCGTGAACGGAGTCGACCTTGCCATCGTGCTAGGAGCGTGGGGCACTTCAAGCCCAACCGCCGATATCAACAATGACGGCACAGTCAATGGGGTTGACCTCGCGCTCGTGCTCGCCTCGTGGTAGAAGGCAAGGGTGGATTCAACTCGTTCACTAGGGGCATGCGCACTGATCGAAGCCATCGCACTCCGCAAGAGTTTTGGATCGATCAAAGCCGTGCGTGGCATCGATCTCTCTGTGTGCGCGGGAGAAGTGCTGGGGTTCCTTGGTCCCAACGGGGCGGGAAAGTCAACAACCATGCGCATGTTGACTGGATACCTCGAGCCCGACGCGGGAACGGTGCAGATTGCTGGCGTCAACATCGCGCGCGATCCACTTGGTGCGAAGCGCCAGTTTGGATATCTGCCTGAGGGAGCACCCGCATACGCAGAGATGCGCGTCGAAGACTTTCTAGCATTCGCCGCCCGCGCCCGGGGGTATCGCGGCAAAGAAATCGTCGAGCGCGTGAACTGGGCGGTGGCGCGGGTGCATCTCGAACCCTGTCGCGGACAGCGAATCGAAACGCTATCCAAGGGATACAAGCGTCGCACTGGGATCGCCCAAGCGCTGCTGCACGATCCGCCAGTGCTTATTCTCGATGAGCCGACCGACGGTCTTGATCCAAATCAGAAGCATGAAGTGCGGCAACTTGTGCGCGAACTCGGACAGAGCCGCGCGATCATCTTGTCGACACACATTCTCGAAGAGGTCGAGGCGGTCTGCACACGCGCAGTCATCATCAACAAGGGGCTAACCGTCTTTGATGGCACTCCCAAAGAACTCGACGCGCGGGTGCCAGCCGGGGTGACGCACAATCGACTCGATCATGTTTTTCGCGCACTGACGGCGGCGAAGGCGGCTGGCGCACAGACTGGCCGCGGAGGCGATCGATGAGTGAAAGAACGACGAGTAAGAAAACGACGATTCAAGGGCATGGTCCGCCGCCGACACCAGCAGCTTTTGCCCGCACGTGCAGCGTCTTTCGCCGCGAATTCTTCGCGTATTTCTCGACGCCGCTGGCCGCGGTTTTTCTGGTGATGTTCGTTGCGATGGCGGCACTCTTGGCATTTCAAGCCGGGGGTCTTTACACCCGCGGGCAGGCCGATTTGCGCTCATTCTTTCAATGGCAACCTTGGCTTGCGCTCTTCTTCATGCCCGCGCTCGGCATGCGCCTCTGGGCTGATGAACGGCGCAGCGGATCGATCGAACTACTCATGACGCTTCCGCTCACAACGCGCGACATGGTGGTCGGAAAGTTTCTCGCCGCGTGGGCATTCGCAATCGTCGCACTCACGCTCACCATGCCACTGTGGATCACGCTCTCATGGCTCGGTGCGCCTGACCATGGAGTTGTGCTCGCGGGTTACATCGCATCGGCGCTTCTCTTCGCGGCGCTCTTGTCAGTGACGACCTGTCTTTCAGCCTGCACGCGAAACGCCGTCGTTGCGTTCGTGATCGGCGTTGCCGCGTGTTTCGTGTTGTTGCTCACCGGCTTTCCAGTCGTGCTCGACTTCTTCGCGCAGTGGGCTCCCAGGTGGGTCACAGAATCGGTCGCGGCCATGAGCGCGCTAGTGCATTTCAACGCCATGACGCGCGGAATATTTGATGCGCGCGATGTGCTCTACTTCGTGACAGTGACCACAGCGTTTCTCTGGATCAACATGGTCGTGCTCGATTGGAGGGGTTCACGATGAGTCTGGCGAGCCGGCGAATTCCGAGCATCGTGCGTATGGCATTGATCTTGATCGGGTTGATTGCCGTGAATGCCGCCGCCGCGCTCTTCATTGTGGGATGGCGCGTCGATTTTTCTGCGGAGGGTCTCTACACGATGTCCCCAGGAACTCGCGCGATTTTGGCATCACTCGACGAACCTGTGCGGCTCGATCTTTATGTCTCGCGGGAGTCGATCGCCGACCTGCCAGATCTGCGCGCCCACACTCAGCGCGTCGAAGAATTTCTCGAAGAACTCATCGATCTGGCTGCTGGGCGACTCGAACTGCGCGTAATCGACACGCAGCCATTCAGCGAAAGCGAAGATGACGCGCGGGCCGCCGGACTCGTGATTCAGCCCGTGAACAACAGTGGTTCAACCGCGGTGCTTGGCCTCGTTGCCGTCGGAGCGACTGGCAGGACGAAAGCGATTCCTCTTTTCTCAGCAGATCGCGACGCGTTCATTGAGTATGAGATCTCGAAGTCGATCGCGACCGTCGGGCGGGCGAAGAAGCCGCGGGTTGGGATCCTCTCATGCATGCCGCTTGAACCACCCACGATGACGCAGAGTGGCGAGCCTGGTCGACCGGCTCCTGCTCCCTACGTCTTGCAACAGATGCGCGAACTCTTCGATCTCGTTGAGATTCCACGCGGGGCAAGCGAACTTCCAACCGAAATGAACGCGCTCTTGCTCGTGCAGCCCCGCAAACTCGCCGAGCCAATGTTGCGTTCGATCGATCGGTGGGCGGTGGCGGGGCATCCCATGGTCGTACTTGCCGATCCATTTGCAGAATCTGATCAGGATCCCGACGGGCGCGAAATGGGAGCGAATGTTTCAGGAACGACTTACGACTTTCCACTTCTTCGCGCCTGGGGAATCGACATTCCGCGCGACATGACTGTGGGCGATCTCAGCTATACGACGCGCATCACGACCCCTGGTCCTGGCGGAACGATGCGCGAGCTGAACTATCTGGCGTGGTTGAGTCTGAACCGTAGCGCCTTGAGTCAGAGTGATCCACTGGTCAGTGGTTTCGAAGAAATCAACCTCAAGAGTGCGGGCGAGATCATGCGGGCGAAAGATCTTGATGCGGCGATTTCTCCGCGCATCGAACCGTTGATTTTCTCGAGCGATCGGTCGCAGTTGATCCAGACCCTCAAACTGGGCTATTTCGGCGATGCCGAGCAACTCTTGCGCGATTGCAAGCCCGACGGTGTGCGGCGCACGCTGGCCGCACGCATCACCGGGGCAATCGGCAGCGCGTTTACTCCCACCATTGGCGATGCAAACATCGTCATCATCGCCGACGCCGATCTGCTGTGGGATGAGACGTGGGTGCGCGATGATCCGCAGTCGCGCATGAAGCGCGCCTTCTCTGACAATGGTCCACTTGTGATTGGGTTGCTCGAGCGGATGGCAGGCGATCCGGCAGTGGCGTCGTTGCGATCGCGCGGTGGGTTTCGCCGTCCATTCGAACGGGTCGAAGAATTGCGCAAAGCTGCCGAAGAGCGCTACATCGCGCGCGAGAAAGACCTGCAACTCGAAGTGCGCAAGACTGAGATGAACATCGCGCAATTGCAGGCCACGACAGGGGGGAGCGAATCGGGGCAGATGCTCTTGTCGGCAGAGCAAGAGTCAGAGTTGGCAGAATTGCAGCGCACCGTGAATTCATACCGAAAGGAACTTCGTTCAGTTCAGTTTGGATTGCGCCAAGAGGTCGATGCCCTCGGACAGAAACTCTTGATTCTCAATGTGGTTGCCTGGCCGATTCTCGTTGCGCTCATTGCGGGCACATGGTGTTGGATGGCAGCCCGTCGGGTTGATCGCACCCGGCCTCAAGACAACTGACCAGAACTCAAATTGCCACTAGACTTATCACGGCAATTCCGCCGAAGGAGACTCAACATGGAATCAAGTGAATCAAAGAGTTGTTGCTCAACGAAGGGCAGCGCAGCAGGAAGTTGCTGCAAGGGTCGTTTGTGTGGCGTCATTTTCAAGCTGTTGATCGTCGGGCTGCTCGCCTGCATTGCAAGCAGTCTGTGGGATATCAGCCAGGCGATTCGAATGGTCTCGATCGCGACGCAGTCCGCAGGTAAATGAATGAAAGTGCGTCGTTTGGCGCGTCCATTGGATGCGCCTGAGACAACATGGGATGAGCGACTGGCTCTTGCGCAGCGCTCATCACTGCTGCATTTGTGACCTCGACAGCATCGGGCGCAAGCGCGGCAAAAACACAACCGCCCCGCAGAACGGGGCGGTCGAGAGGCCGAGGTGGGATTCGAACCCACGAATAACGGATTTGCAATCCGTCCCCTTGGGCCACTTGGGTACTCGGCCGAGGGGGCGCTATGTTGGCGTGTAACTGCCGCGCCGTCAAACGGTCGAAAGAGTTTTCGGTTTGCGACGCTTTGCACTAAACTCGCCCGCATGCCACAAGCCACAGAAAGTGCACCGCAGACGACCCAAACGACCCAAGCAACAGTTGCTCCAATGCCAATGCGCGCGGGTCCGCTGGGGCCTTGGGCGGTCATCGTGCACAACGACAATCTCAACACGTTCGACTTTGTTATTCGCTGTCTGCGCGAGATCGCGCGACTCGAAATGAACACTGCGATCGAGAAGACAAACGAGATTCACTATCAGGGCGCATCGCCCGTGACATGCACCCACCGTGAGCATGCCGAACTGATCAGCGAGAGACTGCAAGGCCGCGGACTCACCGTAACGATCGAACCAGCGTGACCAACGCGCGGCGCCTGACAATCCGTTCGTGCGCGGGGGCGTTGGCAGCAGTATGCATCGTCGTTTCAGCAGTTGCGCAGACGCCTCCAGAATCTCCCGATCAACCAGCGCAGAGCGCTCCCATTTCTCCTAGCGAATTGCCCGCAAGTTTGCCTGCGATTGAGCGCCTTGGTGCGGCGCAACTCGAGCCACCGGCAGCCACGCAGTCAAAGCAAGTCACTCCAGCCCAAGAGGCAGCAGAGCTCAGAGCCTCGGGAAGATTCCTTGCGCCACTCATTCCAGAGGGTGGATTGTTGGTGCGCGCTTGCGGCACGCTCGGGCGCGACGAGTTTCTTGGCGTGTGGACTTTCGAACTCTCAGACCGCGTCGAAGGAGCGCAGAATCGCTCGTTGATTCTGCTGCCGGCCGAGCCGCTGGCCGACATGATCGTGCAGCACACCACGGCGACGACCCATGAAAGTTCGCCGCCACTGTTTGAAGTGAGTGGACGGGTGCTCGTCTATCGCGGCAGCAACTTTCTTCTGCCAACATTCGCGGTGCCAGTCGACCGCCGAATCACGCGTCCCGCACCAAGGAGTTTTGTGCCTCCCGGCGCGCAACGCGCTGCGCAGGCGATCGCAGCAACGGCTCCCGCAGCTCGCAGCGCAGTTCCTGTCGCGGTGGTTGTGCCATCGTCCGCGTCAACAGAGCCGATCGCCGCGCCCTCAGTCGATCCAGAATCATTCTCGCGCGATCTTGAAGCGCGACTTGACGCACGCATTGCCGTGGTTCCATCGAGTGGCGATCCATCGCTTCCGGCCGATGCCGCCCCCGCCGGCGTCGAGCAGCCATCGGTCGCAACGGTGCAGGCGAATGACTCTGCAAACATTGAAATGCCGATGATTGAAGCGCGCACGACTGCGCCAACCGCAGCGACTACCGTTCTCGCTTCGCGCAGTGCTACGCCGCTTCTTCCACCGATGCGCATTCAAAGTCGCCGCGGAACGCTCACGCGCGATCCAGTCTCTGGCACTTGGCGATTTATCTTCGCATCAGGTGTGAAAGATGAAGGCGACCTCTCGCTTGAGTTGCTTCCTTGCACGACGCTCACATCACTCGTGAATTCGAAGCGGTCGCGCAGCGGCGTCTCGAATGTTTTGCTCACCGCCGATGTGACAGTCTTCGAGGGACGCAACTTCCTGCGTCCTGTGCGCTATCAACCGCTGGTGTCAGGCAAGTGGATCGCTCCCTGAGCTGCCCCGCGGTCTGTGCGCAAGACATACGCAAAGGTTGCTATCCTCTTCGCCCCTATGGCAAAGAAAGCAATCGCATATCCAACCGCGCACATCGAAACAACTCTTGGCAACTTTGACGTTGAACTCTGGAACGACGTCGCTCCAAAGCACGCTGAGAACTTTCTGAAGCTCGCCAAGGCTGGTTTTTACAACGGACTCACATTTCATCGCATCCTCGCGGGGTTTGTGATTCAAGGCGGATGCCCAGATGGCAATGGCTCCGGCGGTCCAGGGTGGACGGTAAAGGCTGAGTTCAACGATCGTCGTCACGAGCCGGGGGTTCTGTCAGCGGCGCGTTCAGCGCACGTCGATAGCGCGGGAAGTCAGTTCTTTGTCTGTCTCACTCGCGAGAACTGCAAGCATCTCGACGGTCAGTACACCGGATTCGGCAAGGTCACCGCCGGCATGGATACCGTCGAGAAGATCGCCGCGCTCAAGTGCGACCGCAACGGAATGCCAGCGATGCCACCAAAGATGGTGAAGGTCACCGCGTCGTGAGTGGGCAGTCCGCGGATGATGCCGCGGAGTCTGGCGCGGTCGATCGTTACGCAGCGGTGCGCGATGCGATGCTGGCATTTCGCGATGCGCGTGAGTGGCGACAGTTTCACGATCCAAAGAATCTTGCCGAAGCGCTGACCCTCGAAGCCAGTGAATTGCTCGAGGTCTTTCAGTGGAAGACGACCGACGAGTCGCGAGCGCTGGTGAATGACCCTGCGGCGCGAGCGAAGGTGGCCGAAGAGGTCGCGGATTGCTTCTTGTTCTGCGTGCTCCTCAGCGAGGCGTTCGGCATCGACCTGCTCGAGGCGGCGCAGAAGAAAATCGATCTCAACGCGCTGAAGTACCCCGTTGAAAAGTCGCGCGGCCGTCGCGAGAAGTACGACGCGCTCTGAGACGAGTGCACCGCGATCAGCGCGTAGGTGCACCACTCTCGCCGGCGGACACACTCGGCTTTGCTCGACTCTCGCGCCGATCGAGTCCCGGCATGCGCGTCGGGGCGGGAACAAGTTGCATAGAGAGGATGCGCGGGATCATCTTGGGGCGTCCCTCACCAACATCATCGAGTGGAGTTGCAGCAATCGAATCGATCGCGCGACTTCCTGAAACGGCGTAACCGAATGCGCAATACTGTCCATCGAGCCGCGCGGTCGCCTCGCGACTGAGCACAAAGAAGAATTGCGATCCGGCAGAGTGCGGTTCGTCTGCGCGCGCCATCGAGATAACTCCGTAATCATGTGCGAGCGAACTCTGTTCTAGCGCGAGCGCAAACCCCGGCCCGCCGTTTCCAGTCAGAGTTGGATCACCCCCCTGAATGACGAAAGGGCGTCCCTCGCGGTCGGCAGGCACAACGCGGTGAAAACCACCTTGGTCATAAAAACCCTCGCGCACTAGCGTGCGAAAATTCCACGCCGTGTTTGGCGCTTCGTCGGGAGCCAGTGCCACCAAGATTTCGCCGTGGTCGGTGCGAATCAACACGTCCATCTCGCTAAACATCTTGTATCCCGAAAGAATTGGCGGATCGCCGGCGATCCAACTCTTGCGAATCTCGTCGAGCGTGGTGTCATCGGGGTCGAGGGGTTGATCGCCCCATCCAACTATGCGGGTGTAACTCACACTGCTCTGCGGTCGAAGTTCGCGTGTGACGCGCACCGGAGGTGGTTCGCGCAGCGGTTGAATCACCATCGGCGTTCCCACCGGAGTCTCGTCTTGGGCGAGCTGCAACCATGCCGCCCGTTCGAGACCCACGACTCCAGGAATCACATTGCGCAAATCGACGCGACCCGCAACTCCCTTGGCAATCCCGAGCACTTCTCCGGCGCGGTCTAAGAGAAAGAGGTTTAGCGGAGCCGCAGAATCGCCGCGGCGCACGACGATTTCAAGCGCAGCGGTCGGTGACGAAAAGAGTTGAACAGCACGCATGGTCGGGGAGGTTTCACTGCG
The DNA here is from genome assembly GCA_009691705.1 of Phycisphaerales bacterium. Lineage (GTDB taxonomy): Bacteria > Planctomycetota > Phycisphaerae > Phycisphaerales > SM1A02 > F1-60-MAGs104. The sequence continues at coordinate 5,468 of SIAR01000028.1, read as the reverse complement.
CGGATTTGGCTTTTCTTCGACGGACGCTTCGCGCAAACGACGCACGCGCTCAGCGACCGCCTGCGCGTCGAGTGGGTTTCTTGGTTGCGGTCTAGCGCGCGTTGCATCCTGCGCGAGTGCAGTTGTCGCAAAGATGATCGCGAGAGCGGCAGCGGTTCGAGTGATTCGCACCCACGCAACCTATCACAGAGTGGGCGCAGTCGCGCCGGTCGTATCGGCGAGCGGCCGTGCGCAATTCGTATGATCTCGAGATGACCGCGCCAAACCGTCCATCGATTACGCATTCACGGCTCATCGTTGGACTCGAGATTCATGTTGAATTGGCGACCCGATCGAAGATGTTCACACGCACGCCGAATGTTGCACATCCCGACAACTTTGATGCGAGTCCAAACACACTGGTCGATCCCGTGGTGGCTGCACTTCCTGGCACGCTGCCAGTCATGAACCGCCGCGCCATCGAGATGTCGATGATGGTTGGACTGGCGCTCAACTGCACGATTGCGGCCCGTTGCAAGTGGGACCGCAAAAACTATTTCTATCCAGACCTTCCCAAGGGCTATCAGATCAGCCAGTACGACTTGCCGCTCTGCGCCGATGGATGGTTCGATCTCACGCTCGCTGATGGAACGGTGAAGCGCATTGGCATCATCCGTGCCCACCTCGAAGAAGACACAGGAAAACTCGGGCACGAACTGCCAGGAGGAATCGCCTTTGATGGATCGCTGGTCGATCTCAATCGCGCCGGCACGCCGCTTCTCGAAATCGTTACCGCTCCGGACTTTGCGACCGCTGATGAAGTCGTGCTCTTCGCACAAGAACTGCGCACGCTTTGCCGCTTTCTCGGCGTGACTGAGGGCATCATGCAGAAGGCGCACATGCGATTTGAGCCGAACATCAACCTCGCACTGACGCTCTCTGATGGTCGTGAGGTGCGCACCCCGATCAACGAGATCAAGAATCTCAATTCGTTTCGGGCGGTGCGCGGCGCAGTGGAGTACGAAGTCGATCGGCAGAGAACCGAGTGGATCGAGAGTGGTCGCGAGCAAGGTCGCGGAATGAAATCAACGCGCGGATGGGATGACGTTGCGATGGTGACACTCTTGCAGCGCGAGAAAGAGGATGCGCACGACTATCGGTACTTTCCCGATCCCGATCTAGTGCCGGTCGAAGTCTCTGCCGAGTGGCGGGCGCAGGTGGCCTCTGAGATGCGCGAATTGCCCACGGCGCGCCGCGGGCGCTATGTCGCGGCGGGCATCGGCGAAAAAGACCTTCGGCAGTTGATGGATCTTCCAACGCTCTGCACATTCTTCGACAGTGCGGTGGCTGCCGCGGGGGGGGCAACCGCATCGACTGCCGTCGCAAAAATCGTGCTCAATGCTGGATCGCGCCACGCCAATGAGCGGGGAGTTGCCGTTGCAGACCTCGGCATCACCGCCCAGCAGATTGCAGAACTAGTGGCGTTGCGGGAGGCAGGGTCGATCTCGGCGCAGGGTGCCGATCAGCTCTTTGGACTGGCGTGTGAATCATCCGACAGCGTGCAAGTACTCGCGGCGCAGGCAGGATTGCTCGTCAACAACGATCTAGGTCAGCTCGAGGCATGGGTCGATGCAGCGATCGCTGCGAACGCGCAAGCCGCAGAGGATGTTCGCAGCGGAAAGATGGCAGCCATTGGACGCATCGTCGGCGCAGTCGTGAGGCAAGCCGGTGCGTCGGTCGATGGCAAGACTGCACAAGCGATGATCATGCAGCGCCTCGGAAAGAACGCATGACGACCCGCACAATTGTTCCAGCGTATTGGCGTGAGCAGGGGATCGAGGAGGTAGTCATCGACGAGTCTGCTATCGCGCGGCGGGTGAATGAGCTTGGGCGTGAACTTTCAGTCGCCTGCAGCGATGGACGTGACGTTGCGCTCGTGGCGGTGCTCACAGGCGCGGTGGTCTTTGCGGCAGATCTGATGCGGGCGATCCCGACGCGTGTTGCGATCTCGATGGTTGGAGTCTCGTCGTATGGAGGTGGCACTGCGAGTCAAGGGGCGGTGCTTTCTTCGGCACTGCCGAAAAACCTCACAGGAAAGCACGTAGTGATCGTCGATGAAGTACTCGACTCTGGCGGAACTCTGCGGCTCTTGCGCCAAGAGATGAGCGCGCTCGGCGTTGCATCGCTGCGCGCCTGCGTGCTCTTGCGCAAGCAGCGCGCTGAGGCGCTCGCGACGCAATGCGAAATGGTCGGATTCGATATTCCAGACGTGTTCGTCGTGGGCTACGGTCTCGACTACAACGAAGAGTTTCGCAACATGCCATTCGTCGGCGTGCTCGGAGCCGATGCAATTTACGCGAGAGCGACCAGGTGAGTCCGGGACTCGCTGTTGCACGCAATGAAGCCCATGCCGCATCCGCGGTGATTGGCGACGATGAGACGATTCTGTTGATGATTCGCCCAAGCCCCTGGTTCATCGTGACTACCAGTCTGCGCGCCTTTCCCCCCGCGCTCGCCGCGGGAACGGCGCTCGCAATCGCAACTCTTGATAGGTCGATTCCCTGGGATGTGCGTGGCGCAGTGCTCGCGTCCGTGGCGATCATCCTTGCGCGTGCGGCGTGGCAGACGGTTGATTGGATCGTCCGGCTCTATGTGCTGACTGATCGGCGCATCGTGGTGCGAAGAGGACCGATCCCAGAAGTTTCGGTGTGTCTGCTGAATGAGGTCGCAGGAGTGGGTCAGCCGCGCCGCATGCTTGAGCGCGCGACACGAACTGGATCGCTCGCAATTCTGCGTGGTCCATCGCGGCGGGCGCGACGGGCGCGGCGTGAGCGACGACGCGAGCCGCAGAGCGAGACGAAACACAAACGAGTTCGCGTTGAACATTCGATGGAGTGGTCTGTGGTCGCCGATGCCCCGCAAGTGCGGCGCACAATTCTGCTGGCAGTCTCGCGCTACAGCTGACGTTGGCGCAATGGCGCGCCGACTTGAAGGGTCATGTCCAGCGCGTTTCGCGCGGATTTGGCAACTTCTCACCCAACGCCGCGAGTGCCGCAGCATCGACCGCCTCGAGCGTGGCGGGGGCAACAATCTGAATCGCCGCATAGAAGTCGCCCGCCATTCCTGTGGCGGGGGCGATCCCCTTGCCTGTGACGCGCAACTTCTTTCCACTCGCCGTGCCGGCAGGTACGCGCAGTGTGACTTTGCCCTTGAGCAGCGGAACATCAATCGAAGTTCCCAGCGCCGCCTCAGTGATCGTGATTGGCACGTCGATCGAAACATCAAGCCCATCGCGGTAAAACCATGGGTGGGCAGCGACACGAATGAGCATGATGAGGTCGCCCGCGGGTGCTCCGCCAGTTCCAGGATGACCCTTGCCAGCAATGCGCAATGATCCGCCACTCGAAACCCCCGCAGGAATGCGCACGTCAATGGCCGAACTCTTGCCCTGTGCATCGCGAATCGAAACACTGCGCGTGCCGCCGACGGCAGCAGTCATGAAGTCGACCAGCACCTCGAGTTCGGCGTTCTGTCCCGCTTGCGCTGGCGCGCGCCCTCCGCGTGTACGCGACGGTTGTCCGCCACGAAAGAAGTCGCCGATGCCGCCCAGACCACCGAGCATCTCTTCGAGGTCCTCTTGTCCGACGTTTTGCCACGCGGCACCACCCCGAGGTTGGCGGCCACCAGCAAACGGATTAGACCCCGCCCCGGCCTGTCCGAATTGGTCGTATTGCCCGCGTTTTGCCGCATCTGAGAGCGTGTCGTACGCCTCTTGCACTTCCGAAAACTTCTGCGGCGCGTCTGCCGATTTGTTCTTGTCGGGATGCAATTCTTTGGCAAGTTTGCGATGCGCTCGCCGAATCTCATCACCCGTCGCAGTGCGCGCCACACCCAAGACTTCGTAGTAATCGCGCGCCATCGACGGGGCAGTATAGAAGAGTTCGTGATCGCATTGCCTACTATTGCCAAACGATGAGCCACCTTCCAGTGCCACTTCCGCAGATCGACGCAGCGCGACACTGCTCGGTGCCAACGAGTCAACCAATTCGTAAGTCACGCATGACTCGGCGCCGTTTCACGGTTCTCATCATCGTGCAAGTACTCATGATTGCGCACGTGATTCAGTGGCTTGCGGTCGGTGTCACGCTTGCACCCGTCGAACCAAGCGAGTCGATGGAGACAATCAAACACGGTGTGATCACCGTCGGATTCATCTTCTTTACGGTGGCGATCCTCTCAACAGCCATCTTGGGACGGTGGTTCTGCGGTTGGGGATGCCACATCGTGATGCTGCAAGATTTCTGCACGAAACTGCTGCGCCGCGTCGGTGTGCAACCCAAACCATTTCGCGCGCGGCTCTTGATGTTTACTCCGCTCGCCCTCGCCCTCTACATGTTCGTCTGGCCAGCGGTCTACCGATTCGCGGTGGCACCATTTGTGCAACCAGATCTCATTCCAGTGACGATTTCGTGGAAACTCACCACGACTGACTTCTGGTCGTCGATGCCCGGGCTCGCGATGTCGATTCCGTTCATCTTCATCTGCGGGTTTGTCACGGTCTGGTTTCTTGGACAGAAGGGTTACTGCACTTACGCCTGCCCATACGGCGGCATCTTTGCGCCGGTCGATGAACTTGCGGTCGGTCGCATTCGGGTCACTGATGCCTGCGAGGGATGCGGCCACTGCACCGCCGTATGCACATCGAATGTGCGCGTTCATGAAGAGGTGGCGCTCTACAAGATGGTCGTCGATGTCGGCTGCATGAAGTGTCTCGACTGCGTTTCAGTCTGTCCCAAAGACGCGCTCTATTTTGGATTCGGCAAGCCGGCGGTCTCGTTGCCACTCGCACCAACCGCGACAAAGAAGTTCGACCTCTCATGGCGCGCCGAGGGCACGATTCTTGCGGCTGCTCTCTTCGCGTTTTACGCCGTGTACTTTCCATTCGGCGACTCAGTTGGCAAGGCGACCGTGCCACTGCTCTTTGCCTCGGGAATCGCAGCCTGCTTCGCGTTCATGGCATGGAAGTCGATCCAAATCATTCGCCGCATTCCAACAGGATTCCACCGCACGAACTTTGTGCGCCAAGGACACATTCACCGCGCGGGATATCTCTGGGTCGCAGCCACGCTCGCGCTGGCGGTCGGGCTCGCTGACACACTCGTGGTGAACTTCAGCGCCTGGCTGGCATATCGCAATGATCTGCTCGTGCAACTTCCAGAGTCGCTGGTCTTTGGTAGAGATCGCGTGACGCCGTCCATTGAAATGCAGCAGGCCGCGCGCGCCGGACTCGACTGGTATGCGCACGCGCTTCCACTGAGCGCAGGCGGGCTGGCGATCTTCTCACAGTCGCAATGTGCGATCGATTATCGCCGCGCCTGGCTGCATGCCGTTCTCAACGACCTCGCCCAAAGCAAGCGCATTCTCGTCGAAGCATGGGATCGCAACCCCCAAGAGACCACCGCAATCATTCTGGGACGGATCAACCGCGC
>SIAR01000027.1 GCA_009691705.1 Phycisphaerales bacterium | reverse complement strand
AACTGCACCTTTTGTTGCATCCCTTTGCTCAGTTCTTGGCAGCGCGAGCGAAAGACTCCCGGAAGTTCAATACGCTCAAGCCACGCTTCGATGCGCGACTTCAGCCCCGCCTTTGGAAGCCCCTTGAGTTGTCCCATGAACTGCAAGAAATCGCCGACGCGCATACGGCGATAGACGCCGCGCTCTTCGGGCAAGTAGCCGATGCGATCTTTCATATCGAGCGCGTCGCCACCTAGCACGCGAATCGATCCGCTGTCAGCTCGAATCAATGACATGATCATGCGAATCGCGGTGCTCTTTCCCGCGCCATTAGGACCAAGCAATCCGATCAGTGATCCTGTAGGAACGTCGAGGTCAAGACCAGCAACGGCATCGATACTGCCGAAGCGTTTGCGAACGCCACGCAGTTGAACCGCAGGTGCTTCAATCACAGACATCGCTCGGAGGCTCACTTCTTCGCTGGTGGAGTTGCGGGAGATTTGGATGGGGCGCTGGCGGGTACCGGGGCAGGCGTCTGCGCAGCCTTCGCAAGCGCCTGAATCTCTGGGGGAAGTACAAAGACGGTTGGATCGATCGGCGCAAACTCGATGCTGTCCATCGTGAGTTGTTGAGTCTGTCCCATCATCGTGTTCTCTTGCACCTTTGCGATTGTGCGCCCCGAGCAGAGCGTGAAGGCGCTGAACGATGTCGTGACTTCAAACTCTCCCATCGATGATTTCACAGACTCGACCGATCCAACTAGATGGCCGGTTGCGATTTCATAGAAGCGTGTAGATCGACCCTCGCCGCGCTTGAGCAAAACCTTGTAGCAGGGGGCGCCGCGAAAATCGCTGAGTCCAACCACCTCGACGGCGTCGCATCCGAGGGCGGGATTGAGTTCGCTTTCGATGCTTGACTCGCGCTGAACGCGCCCGAGTTCTTCGGCATCCATGAGGCTAGGTCCGCGCATTGGATCGATCGACCAGCCAACGCTGCCGTTGATGCCCTGGCGAATCTTTCCAAATCCAGGAAGGTCAGTCTCGATCAGAAGCAAGTTCGGTGAAACGGACTTAGTTGTGATTGTTCCTTTGAGTGACTGCGCCTTCATCTCAATCGTGCCGACTTGAGTGCGCGATGGTTGCATGTGAATGAGATCGGCTCCGCCCGCGGCGGTGACTGCCTTGGCAAAGATGTCGCTCGCCGAGGGAAGCTGATCGGTTGGTGCGGCGACAGGTGAAGCTGCCGGGACGAGGGTAGGGGCGAGTGCGGGCTTCGCGGTCTGTGCGGACGCGATCAACGCAGTCGCGGCGAGCGAAAGTGTTGGGATCCAAATGAAAAACGATCGTGGTGGGTGGCGCATCGGTTGAGCTCGTTGATTACGGTGCAGTTGTGGGGAGTCGTTCGTGCGCAATCCACTTCAAGGCATCGCGCAGTTCAGGATCGGGCGAGGCAGAATAGTCAGTTCTGGTTGGCGGCGTACCGATCTGTTGGGCGACTCCTACTCCTTCAACGAGCTGCCCCGATGGCGTCTTGAAGTCTCCGATTGCGTGCAATAGCACATCGCCATTGCGCAGATTGTGGGTCGTCGCTGGCAATGCCGCTCCCGCAGAAGTGCGTCCAAATGGTTGAGCGCGGTGCAAGTCGAGCAGGCCCGCCGCGAAGATCTCAGAAGTGCTTGCGGTGTGTCCATCGATGAGGATGGCAAGTGGACCCGAGAAGACCCCGATCAGATTGCCAGCGCGATCCACGCTTCTTGGGTTGGTGCGAAAGTCAATCTTCATATCGCGGCCGCGCATTGTTCCGAGCGAGGATGTTTCTGCGAGGAAGTGTCCAGCAACACCGGTCGCCATCAGGCCAAGACCGCCAGGATTTCCGCGCAGGTCGAGCACAATCGCATCGGCCGTGCGAAAGGTTGTGAGTGCATCATCGATCGCTGCCGAAAGTGCCGTCATCCAAATGCCAAAGCGCAGGTATCCCACCCGACCTGTCTTTGTCGGATCGCATTCCAGCGCGCTTATCGCCTCATCACTCAGCCAGTGGTGTTCGATTTCTGCTGGAAACGGCGGGAGATTTCCAAAGGTCACCGCCTCGCCAGGAAGGTCTTCGAGAATTATGTTGATCGTGTGCTCATCACCCGCGGGGTCGACGAAGAGATAGACAGGGCTCATCCCAGGACGACCGCCCATGAACGCTTCGATTGCGCGGTCGCGGGCGAGACGCTCGAGTGAAGTGCGCGGCGAGCCAAATGGTTTGATGACTTCCGTGAGCGAATCTCCCTCAGCCGAGATGGCACGCCATCCAGTGCGAACTCCCGCCGCAGCGGCCGGGCTCTTGGGTGCAACGCGCGTGACGATCGCTTCATCGTCGATCACTTGATATGTGATGCCCGACCAGCCTCCAACGGCCTCAGTCGAGCCCGAGACAGAGTTAGGAATGATCGCGAAGTGACTCTCTGCCAGCGTGTCGAGCATGTCGCGCAGCACTTCGCGCAGTTCGTCAGTCGAGTTGGCCGCGACGGCGCGATCACGAAACTGCAGGCGCGTGTCGTTCCAGTCACCTTGGTTGATGGTCGGATCGGGATGTGTGTCGCGGATGATCACCCACACTTGGTCAAAGACATCGCCGTTGACGAGCGCGAGCGACTCCTCAGCGGGATGATCGCGCTGTTTGGCCACCACCACCGAAGGGGCAGCAACTTGCTTGATTGCTTCGGCGCGCTTTTCGGTGAGCCAACTGGGGGCGCACCCGCCGCTGAGTGAGTAGATGACGAGAGCAGCGCAGGGCGATGCGAACTGAAGGAGGTGCATTCTGGCAGTATCGCAGAGCAGCGGGGGCTTTATCCATCCGTCTATCCGGATGGACGGTTGAAAACTATCCCAAGCGCATCTACCCTCGTCTCATGCCGAAGTCGTTTCTTGCGCAACTAGATCGCCGCGTCATGCTCTTTGATGGCGCGATGGGGACGTCTATTCACGCTTGTGCGGATTGCACGCCTGCGAACTATCTCGGGCGGGAGAATTGCACTGACATTCTTGTGCGATCGCGCCCCGACATGATTCAGCGCATCCACGAGAGTTTTCTTGCGGTCGGTGCCGACGTTGTCGAGACGGATACGTTTGGCACAAATCAACTGGTCGCTGCAGACTTTGATCAGGAGATGGTCAGTTGGGTCTACGACCTCAACGTGCGTGCCGCGCAGATCGCGCGGGCCGCGTGCGACCGCTACGCGTCGGCGACTCAGCCCCGATTCGTGGCTGGTTCGATGGGACCTGGAACAAAACTCATCTCGCTCGGGCAAGCGAGTTGGGCTTCGATGGTCGATTCCTATCGCGAGCAAGCGCGTGGTCTGATCGATGGAGGTGCCGACTGTTTCATGATCGAAACTTGCCAAGATCTTCTGCAAATCAAGTGCGCGATCACCGCATGCCTCGAGGCGCTCGAGTTGGCGAAACGCTCGGTGCGCGACCTGCCGATACTGGTTTCGGTCACGATGGAAACAACGGGCACGATGCTGTTGGGATCAGACATCGCCGCGGTTGTGAACGCGCTCAAGCCATTTCCGATCGCATCTTTGGGGTTGAACTGCGCCACTGGTCCCGTTGAGATGGCTCCCCACATCGCATACATCAGCCAGCAATGGGATCGTCCCTTTTCGGTTGTGCCCAATGCGGGGTTGCCAGTCCTCATCGACGGACGCACCGATTATCCGCTGAAACCCGCTGATTTCACGATCGCGATGCGGCGTTTTGTCGAGGAGTATGGCGCGAACATCATCGGCGGTTGCTGCGGAACCACTCCCGCGCACATCGCCGCACTGCGCGCGGCTGTGCCTGTGGCGCAGCAACCGTTGGCGCACGCGCGCGCGGTCGCCGAGCCGGCCTGTTCGAGTCTTTACACCCAGACAGAGTTTCGACAGGACAATTCGTTTCTCATCGTCGCCGAGCGCACCAACGCGAATGGCTCTCGCAAGTTCAAAACATTGCTCGACGCAGAAGACTGGGATGGTCTCGCTTCGATGGCGAAAGAAGAAGTGCGCGATGGATCGCATGTGCTCGATGTTTGCGTTGACTTCGTTGGACGTGACGGCGTGCGTGACATGTCGCACACCGTTGCGCGACTGATTCGGCAGGTGAATGCACCATTGATGATCGACTCGACTCAGGCCGATGTCATTGAAGCGGGATTACAACACGCGCCGGGGCGATGCATCGTGAACTCCATCAATCTTGAGGATGGCGAGGCCCGACTCAATCAAATCTGTCCACTCTTGAAGAAGTACGGCGCTGCGTGCGTCGCATTGACTATTGATGAGGACCCTGTTGCAGGAATGGCAAAGACAGCCGTGCGCAAACTTGAGATTGCCCAACGCATTCATGATCTCTACACGCGCAAGTGGGGACTCGACGAGAGTGATCTGTTTTGGGATCCACTCACCTTCACGATCGCAACAGGAAACGACGACGACCGTCGTCTCGGGCTCGAGACGCTCGAAGGAATCCGGCTCATTTCTGAGCGATTTCCACGGTGTTCGATCATCTTGGGACTCTCGAACATCTCGTTTGGGTTGAAGCCATCCGCCCGCGCCGTGCTCAACAGCGCCTACCTGCACGAGGCGCGCGCGCGCGGACTCACCGCGGCAATCCTGCACCCATCGCGCATCTTGCCCGAGAGTCGGATACCGCCAGAGCAGTGGCAGGCCGCGCAGTGGCTCATCTTCGATCGTCGTGGCGCTGACCGTCCAGATGGGCAGCCCGAGAAGTTCGATCCCTTGTTGCATTTCATCTCGCTCTTTCCAGATGGAGTCAGCGCAGTCGCGCTGGCGCCGATGGCAGAGCTTCCAATCGAAGAGCGGTTGCAGCGCCACATCGTCGATGGCGAAGAGAAGGCGCTCGAAGAGTCGATCAACGCGGCACTTGCCATCTACCCACCCCTGACGATCATCAACGATTATCTGCTCGCAGGAATGAAAACTGTGGGCGACCTCTTTGGATCGGGGCGCATGCAATTGCCGTTTGTCCTGCAGAGTGCATCAATCATGAAGAAGGCGGTCGCGCTGCTTCAGCCGCACATGGAGCGCGTTGGTGTGAGCGCGAAACCAAAGGCGACCATCGTGCTCGCCACGGTCGCGGGAGATGTGCACGACATCGGCAAGAATCTCGTCGACATCATCCTCTCGAATAATGGCTACAAAGTGCACAATATCGGCATCAAACAGAGCCTGGCGCAGATACTCGAGGCTTGGCGAACGACTGGGGCAGACGCCGTGGGAATGAGCGGGCTACTCGTCAAGAGCGTCACCGTGATGGAAGAGAATTTGCGCGAGATGAACCGACAAGGCATTAATGTGCCAGTCATGCTCGGTGGTGCCGCGCTCACCCGCCACTATGCCGAGGGACACCTCAGGCGCCTTTACCAAGGCGAGATGTACTACGGCCGCGATGCATTCGAGGGACTCGCCGTGTGTGAGGCGATGTCGCAGGGAACTCTTGCAGAAATCAATCAGCAAATCGAAGCCCGTCTCGCCAAGCGCACGGCCAGCGAGGCGCGCGTCAAGGCCAATGCACTGCGCGCGAAAGAGGCGGGCGGTGGTGGCGAGTCCGCGGCGACTGCGACAGTGTCAATCGCGAGCGGATCGGCATTTGACCCAGCATTTCCAGACACCGCGTGCGCACCGCGTGGTGCCACCGTCGGCGGCGCAATCGATCGCGCCAACCCGATTCCCGATCCGCCATTCTGGGGATCGCGCCTCACCGAGCGACTCGACCTTGACATGATTTATCCCTTTATCAACCGCACCGCGCTCTTTCGCGGCCAGTGGGGATTCCGCCGTGGAGATCTCGGCGACGTTGAGTACGCGCGATTTCTCAGCGATGAAGTTGAACCAATCTTGGAGCGACTCAAACGCGAGTGCCGACTCGAAAAAATCTTGCGCCCAGCCGTTGTTTGGGGATATTTTCCATGCAACACGCAGGGCGACGATCTGGTCGTGTTCGATTCCGAAGATCACGATCGCGAACGAGAGCGCTTTACGTTTCCACGGCAAAAGTCCGGACGAATGATTTCGATTTGCGACTTCTTTCGCCCCATCGAATCGGGAGTGCGCGATGTCTTGACGCTCACCTGTGTCACGATGGGCAGCGAAGCGAGTCACCGCGCGAAGGCACTCTTCGAGCGCAGTGCGTATACCGAGTATCTCTATCTGCATGGGATGGGTGTCGAGTGCGCTGAAGCGCTTGCCGAGATGTGGCACAAGCGCATCCGTGCAGAACTCGGATACTCCCACGAGGACGATCCGAAAGTTGAACGCCTGTTTCAACAGCACTACCGCGGGAGCCGCTACTCGTTTGGGTATCCCGCTTGCCCAGAGATGGCCGACCAAGAGAAGCTCTTTCGTCTCTTGCAGCCTGAGCGCATCGGCTGCACTCTCACCGAGAATTACCAGATCGAACCTGAGCAGTCGACAAGTGCGATCGTCGTGCATCATCCGCAAGCTAAATATTTTTCAGCGTGAACGCCCTCGAGTGGATCATCATCGGGTCATGCGGAGGCGCGATTGGCGCGTGGTTGCGAACCGTTGTTCGCGATGAGTGTGTCGGGCAGGGGATCGCTTCCTGGCAGGCGATTCTCGCAGTAAATCTCGTGGGAAGCGCACTCGCTGGGTGGGGGAGCACCGTCGTACAAACCGAGTGGCAACGAGCGTTCTTTCTGGCGGGCGCCCTCGGTGGATTCACCACCTTCAGCGGACTGTGCGTTGAGACAGTCGCCCAGTGGCAAGCGGGTCGCAGGTCGACTGCCGCAGTGATCACTATGAGCACAATGATCGGCGGACCACTAGCCGCGAGCGCCGCTGCGGCCCTGAGCGCCTTTCCACCGCTCGCCGTTACCGCGCTCATTCCCTCCACAACAGCACTGCGCGGCCGACGGATGAGTCACCACGGAGGCGGTCTGTTTTTTATCGCACTGGGCGGAGCACTCGGAAGTGCCATGCGACTCGGATCGGACGCCTTCACCCGAGCGAACGAGCTGGCACCGACAATCCCAACCGCGACCGTGAATATCTGCGGTGCCGCATTGGCTGGATTTGTCGCGCAGTGGCTCGTTGCGAGCGATCGCCGCGGTCAACCACGACACGCCGCACTGGCGCGACTTCGATTGGAGCGCTTCTTGCTTATGGGTTTCGCGGGTGGTCTTACAACAATGAGCGCAGTGTCGCTCGAGGTCTCCGATGCCTTCAAGCGAAGCCCAGGCGAAGCACTCATGATTGCCGCGATCAACATCACTTGCGGGCTAATGGCTGCCGCACTGGGATGGTTGCTCGCGCGGCGACTCAGCATGCGCTACGTTGGTGTCGAAAGGCAGCCATGACCGATCCAACAACACCGATGGCTCTGTTCGACTTCACCGCAGCGCCGCTGAGTGCCGACATCTTGCGTAGGCAATGGAAGTTGCGACGCGACTCGTACGCGCAGGCGCACCTCTACAGCGATGTGCGCATCCGAGTGCATCGCGCTCTCACTTGGCTCGCAGTCGCGCAAGGCCGACCAGCAACAGAGGCAGACACGGCGTGCATCGAGTTGTGGTGCGCCGCAGGAAGTCTCTTCGCGCGTTGGAGTGCTGCGCTGGGAGCTCCACTTCCACAGCGCGAGGCAACGGCATCGTTCGCGCGCCAGATCATCCACTGGGATCGCGATGGAATCATGCCAGCAGTGCTCGATTCAATTCGCGGGCATGCCAGCGCGATGTGGAGTGATCCATATCTGACAGAGACTCTTGGACTCGCAATCGGTGCGGTGCCATCACCGGCGGCAGCGATTGCCCCGAGCGATCCCACGCAGCTGCTCATTGGGATTCTCCAACGCACTGGTCTAACGGTGCGACAACTCACCCTTGGGTGCGCGACGTATGGCGGAGGTCAGAATCGAAATGCAGTCGATCGGGGAGTGATCGCACTCAACGCGCTGGTGCCGGCGTTTCTGCATGTGATCACCGAGCACGGCTACGTCGACGAGTGGGGAGCGCTCTGCTCCCCGCCGCACGCGTGAACGTGCCCCCAACTCAGAGTTCGACGAGCATCGCGGCAAGCAGATCAATCGTTGCGTCGAGGTCAGCCTTGTGGACCATTTCGGTGACGGTGTGGATGTACCGCGTGCCAGGTCCAAAGGCAACGCAGCGTGCGCCCCGTCCGGCGCGCTGAATTGCGCCTGCATCTTGGCCTCCGCGCGGCAGCACCGCCCGTTGGTGGGCGATGCCGTGCCGTTTGGCTACCGCGCACGCCTGCCGCACCAGCGAAATGTCTGAAATCATCGATGAATCCTGCACCATGATCGCCACGCCGAGTCCTTGTTTGGTCACGCGCTGCGTCTCGGGAATGCCGGGAGTGTCGCAGGCAATATTGACATCAAGACCAATGCCGACATCGGCGCCACACGCGTTCGCCGCAACTTGGGCGCCGCGCAATCCAACTTCTTCTTGGGTCGTGAACGCGACCACGATTTCGCAGGCGTGTCCACCGCGTGATTTTGCAACGCGCCGCACCGCTTCGATCGCGGTGAACACCGCCATGCGATTGTCGATCGCCTTCGACACGAGCTTGAGAGGAGTCTCTATGAATGGTTCGTGCATCACGACATAGTCGCCAATCTGCGCAAATTTGCGCACTTCTGCGGCGCTGCGACCCAGGTCAACAAAGAACTCTTCAGTCCCTGGCACTTTGGCGCGGTCGGCTTCGCTAGAGATGTGGATCGGCTTCCCGGAAGGATTCAACACGCCTTCAAAGTCGCCTGAATCTGTCACCACCAGCACGCGCCGCGAAAACAGGTTTCGTGGATCGAAGCCTCCCGCAGGATTCAACCAGAGAAATCCATATTCGTCGATGTGACGCACATAGAAACCGATCTCGTCCATGTGGGCGGCGATGAGCACGCGGGTTGGTTTCGCCCCGCGCTGCTTCTTCGTCGGATTGCGCGTACAGATGAGCGATCCCATCGCGTCTGTTTCGGTCTGATCGAAGAGTCCCTTGGTTTCTTTTTGCACGAGCGCACGCACGCGTTCTTCCCGTCCAGGTATTCCTGCTGTCTCGCACAATCGTCGAAGGAGGTCGTAGTTCATGAGGCGAGTCTATGATTCGCTGATGAGCTTCGCATCCTTTCGATTCGAGTCGCCATTGCGTGCGAAGCACGAGGCGTTCGCGTCGGCAGAATCGGCGAGACGCGCATCCACGGCGACGAGTCGAACCGATGCAAACGCGACTCCCCACCAAGCGCAGATTCAGTGGATTCCATGGGGAAACACGACCGAAATTGTCGCACGCTTCGACCGAGTCGAACTCGAGTACGCCGCGATAAGGCGCTCGGCGGCACTCTGTGATTCTCCGCAGCGCGGCACGCTCGAAGTGACAGGAAACGACCGCGTCGCGTTTCTTCAACGGATGGTGACGCAAGAGTTGCGCGGGCTCACCGCCGGGCAGGTGAGCCGCGCATTCTGGCTCAATCGCAAGGGTCGCATCGAAGCAGACCTATTGATCTGCGAACTCGGCGAGCGAATGCTCGTCGATTGTTCAGCAAGCGTGGCAGCAGCAACCGCAGCAGCACTGACCGGGTTCGTTTTCAGTGAAGAGGTCACGATCCGCGATGTTTCAAGTCGCGACTACCGCATCGCGCTGCACGGTCCAGAAACCATTCACCTGCTCTCGCTGGTCGGCGCAACCGCCCGCACGATCGAGACTCTCGAGCAGGGTGCGGTCACTGGTGCGTGCGCAGCAGATTCACTGGCGAATGCGCCGTGTGTACTGGTGCGTCACGACTCGTGCGGCGAAGTCGGCATTGAAATCATTGTGGCGCGCGATCAGGTGGCGACCATTTGGACTGCACTTCTTGGGGTGCACGATTTGCTTGATGCTGGTCGCCGCCGCGTGCGCCCCTGCGGATGGCACGCCTACAACATCGCGCGCATCGAAGCGGGAACCCCGCTCTTCGAAGTCGACTTCTCGACATCGAGTCTGCCGCATGAAACAAGCATTCTTTCCCAGTGCGTGTCATTCACGAAGGGCTGCTACCTCGGACAAGAGGTCGTGGCGCGCATGGCGAGTCTCGGCAAGCCCAAACAAGTTGTCTGCGCATTTCGAATGAACACCGCCGTGCTTCCTATCGAGGGTGCGCCGGTGTTTTTGCCTAGTAGCGCAGCGGCGCCTGGCGAAGAGATCGGTATTGTCACGAGCAGCACGCTGAGCCCGATGCTCGGCGCGGCAGCGATCGGGTTTGCGACAGTTAAGCAGGCTCTTGCAACGGCCAACGCCGAACTCCTGATTGCCGCCGAGGGAAGCCTCGAACCCGCGCGCGTGCAGGGCGAACTTACCTTCGTGAAGAGTTGCGATCCACTCGAGGCACGAGAGCCATGACTCCAGCAGACGTCGGCGATGTCGAGTGGGGATGGACCCCCGACGTACTGCTCTTCATCGCCGCTGCCGTGATGAGTGTCGGAGTGATCGTGTTCAGTTTGTGGCTCTTCGTGCGCGCCGCGCGGGAAGAGAAACGCCAAGAACTGAGCAAGCGGGTGCAGAAGTGACGTCTATTCGAATCACAGAAGTTGGACCGCGCGACGGGCTTCAGAACGAGCCACGCCGCATCCCAACGGCTGCCAAAGTTGAATTCATCAATCGACTCTCTGCGACCGGCGTCTGCGAGATCGAGGTCACGAGTTTTGTGAGTGAACGCTGGGTGCCACAACTCGGCGACGCGGCGGAGGTGCTCGGAAGTATTCACCGCCGACCTGGAACGATTTACTCGGCGCTGGTGCCAAATGAACAGGGACTTGACCGCGCGCTCGAAACGAAACTCGACAAGATCGCGGTGTTTATCTCGGCGACTGAAGGGTTCAGCCAACGAAACACCAATGGATCGATTTCCGAGGTTCTAGCCCGTATCACGCCAGTCATCACGCGCGCACGGGCAGCGAATCTCATCGTGCGGGGCTACATCAGTTGTGTGATTCGCTGTCCATTTGATGGCGCTGTGCAGCCCGAACAAGTGCGCACGCTCTGCGCACAACTCATTGACCTCGGTGTGCATGAAGTTGATCTCGGCGACACTATCGGTAGTGCCGACCCCGAGGCGATTTCACGCCTCTACGACGGAATCAGCTCAACCATCGCGCCGGGCGCGACCACGCTGCACTTGCACGACACGCAGGGACGCGCCATCGCGTGTGCGATGCGCGCGATCGATATCGGTGTTCGTTCGTTTGACGCGAGCGTCGGTGGGCTAGGCGGCTGTCCGTACGCCCCAGGTGCGCCAGGAAATGTGGCCACCGAAGAGTTTGCACAAACGCTTGCCGCGCGCGGATTCGAGACCGGAGTCGATGCTCACGCCCTCGCCGAGGCGGGTCGTTGGATGCGCCAGCAACTGGCTGGGCACTCTGCGGCGAGTTGATAGCGTCCGCGGCGGGCGCGAATTGCGCGCAGTGAAACGCGCAGTTCGCGCGCCGAGTCATCGATCAACACGGCGTGCGGTGAGGATGGAAAGGTGAATCCACCAGTGTTCAATATGCGCCGCCGCGTCGCACCTGCTGAACTTGCAATGGACCATGCGCCAGCGCGGTGCGAATGACCACACACGACAACTTGTGCGTTCGGTCGAAAGCGATCTGCATACGCGGCAGCTTCGCGCGGAAACTGCCGCCACCACGCCAGCACTCGCGCAACACGCCACGGATTCATCCCGATCGAGACGAGCGCGGTCGGTTCACTGTGTGAGATCGCCTCGCCCCACTGCGCCATGGCTGCTTCGCCCGCGGCGGCAAGGTCACCTTCCAGCGTCTTTGGATTGCGCGCGCGCGCGGCACTCAGGCTCTCGCTGACAACGCGGTGCGCAGTGGTCCAAGGCAGCATCGACTTGCCAAAGGCATGCCCGTGCGTGACAAAAAATGCACCTGCAAAGAGGTCAACGAAGTCTGGCTGCGCCGGATCGAAGTCGTGGTTTCCGTTGATGCGCGTGACTTCGATTCCCGCCCGAGCAACCATCCCCAACCATTCATCGAGCAGTGTCATCCCATGTGCCCCCCGATGTTGGTGGTGAATATCAGCGATATCCCCGTTCAAAATGAGGTGATCAGCCTCATTGAGCAGAGCAGCGAGCGTTGCCGGTGTACGCGGTGGACGCCCGCACGGCACCTCAGGCAGTCCAAAGTGAAGATCAGAAAGGATCAGGGTTCGAGCCATCGTCGTTGCAATCTCGCAAGGGTTGAGTACCCTATCCGACTCGCTGCTTCCAGATGTCCTGGGAGCCCCCCTGTGGGGTCCGTGGCGAACCTCTGCGCGCGTGCCGCGACCGCGAGAGGGTTTGATAGCGCGGTCGGCGCACCCGCCGAGGAACCAAACTATGTCTCAATTTCAAGCACCTCCTCCTCCAGTCATTCGCCGCCAAAAAGATGCCAAGGGTCGCCTCTTCATCGACTACAAGCAAGTCGAAGAACTTCGTCGCGCGATGACTCAGAACGGCAAACTTCTCTCGCGCAAGCGACTTGAAATGTCGGCCGGTGATCAGTCGATGCTTGCACAAGCAGTGAAGCGCGCGCGATTTCTTTCGCTGCTGCCGTTCACCAACGCTGCGATGTAAAAGTCAGACCACGACTTCGCACAACATTCGAATCAATCACGCGCCGCGCTGGAGTCATCCCGCGCGGCGCTTTTTTCGCCACGTTCAGTCGTTGCCGAGCTTCGACCAACGCGCGGGGACGACAAGTCGCATTAATCGTGCCCATCCGGCCGAGATTCGCCCTGCGCCCGCCTCGGCGGCCTTGTGCAACTGAAGTCCCAGAATGCGCAGGCGAATTCGCCGCAGCCCATGCTCGTTTGGATTCGCAGAGATTCCGCGTCGCACCGCCGCCCATGCCCGTCGCAACTCGCCATGCGTCATCGCGTCGAGGGCGATGTTGTGCAGAGTCTGGGCACAGGTGCGATTCAGCGCCAGCGTTCGCCGCGCGGCACGCCGTCCACCATTGCGATCTCCCGACTCGAATCGCGCCCGCGCCAACCGCCGCCAGAGGCGCTCGTCATTTGGTTGATGCACCACCGCCGCCGTCAGGATGCGCGCCGCAACAGCGGGACGGCCACACTCAACGGCGGCACCTGCCGCGCCCAAAGCGATCGTTGGATCGTCAATTCCCTGCACGCTCGATGCAGGCGCCTCGCGTCCGAAGAGTTCTTCGAGATGCCGTCCAGCTTCTTCGCGCAGATTCAGTTTCGTCAATGCTTCGACGAGACGCAATCGCACTGGAACATCACGCACTCCCAGCGTGATCACGAGCGAGTAGGCGGCTCGTGCTTCATCGAGTCGTCCGGCGCGAAGAGCGATGTCGCCAAGGCGAATGTGTGCAGCGGGATTCGCCGGCTCAAGTTCGACGATGCGTCGGTACTTCTCTTCAGCCTCTCCTATTCGGTCAAGCCCTTCAAGCGCCCGCGCCAGCGCTAAGAGCGTCGCACTATCGCCCGGTTGCTCGCGCAATGCCTGCATCAAGACGTGGTGTGCTGTTTCGGTCTGACCAGCGCGCAAGAGAACCACACCAAGACGAGTCTTCACCGACGCAATCTTTGGATTCTGTGAAATCGCCTCGCGATAACACCAAATCGCGCGTTCAAATTTCCCTTGCTGAGCGAGCACGTTTGCCATCTCAGCGAGGCAGAGTGGCATCTCTTTCAGGTACTGCTGCGCGAGAAAATAAACAGACTCAGCTTCTTCGTGGCGATTGAGCATCCCCAATGCCAAGATGCGCATCGAATAGGCAGGCTCAATCTGCGAGTCGACTTTCACTGCCCGCTCGCAGAGGCGCACGCAACGATCGGCGTGTCCCGCGCGCAGCGCATTCTGCGCAGCGCCCAATAGCGCATGCACATGATTTGGGACGAGTTCGATCGCGCGTTCGTATGCGGCGAGCGCGTCGGCGTGCCGTCCCATCGCGTCGAGGGTCACAGCCAGGTTGTGATGCCAATCGCCCCGTTCAGGTTCCGTCGCGAGTGCGCGTCGCATCTCAGCAGCGGCCTCCTCAAGTTTTCCAGATTGAAAAAGACCTCGCGCGCGTTCAACACGCGCTTGGGCACTAATCAATTCGCCAGAATCTCCTGTCATATGGGTCTCGAATAGTAGTCACAACTGCCCGAGGCTCTGCGAAATAGTCGCAATTGATTTATCGGTCAATCCCCCCCCAAAAAGCCTCTCGCGGCGAATGTTGAGCTAATACACCTCGAGCATGCAGCGGTGAGTTGGTCGCACGCGCCGCTTGATTTGCTCAGTCGTCCACTGCGAGGGATGAATCTGCGCAATCTCTTCGTGCACTGTGAGATAGCCCCCGCCGAGCCCCGCAGTCGCCAGCGCCTGAAAGACTCCGACCTGCATCCCAGCGAGACCGCATGCATAGATAAGTGTTCGGTTCGACGCGAGCAGGGGTCTGAAGTGTTCCATGCGAGTCGCAACATAGTGGTGAGCGTGCGGTCCATGACCTGGTTGTGGCAGAGGTTCTCGACTGATGACGGTGTGATAGGTGAAGTTCTCATGCGCGGTTGCGAGCGCGCGAAACCATTCGTCATAGAGCAAGTCTGTTCGGTAGGGCGTTCCCATCACAAGGTGAATGCGGCTTCGGCAAGGTCCACTCCACTTCGCCCGCCACGGCGATCCTTCTGGGGGTCCAACCAAAAGTTCGTGAATCATCCCCCGAAAAGGCGCGATGCCAGTTCCGGTTGCGAGAAAGATGTAGTCATGTGCGCTTGGGTCGGTGGGTAAGACGAAGCGCTTGCCATTGGGGCCCGATACCAGTACCTCGTCGCCAACCCCGCGATCGCAGAGCCAGTTGCTGCAGACGCCCAGAATCAGTGGATGCCCATCGGAGCGAGTGGGGTCATTTTCATCGGCGATCTCTTCGATCGTTCGCTTGCAGGTTGTTGAGATGACTCGCCCGAACCCATCCTCGCCATAACTAGGGCTCGCGATCGAATAGAGGCGCACTTTGTGGGGTCGCCCCTTGGCGTCGAGTCCGGGCACGACTACTCCGAACGACTGGCCTGCCAGAAATGTGCCTTCGAGTGGAGTGCCACTCAAATCAACCCCAATATGGCGTACGAAACTCGCTGATTTTCCACGAATGCAGGAGTCACTCGATGCGATCTTGGCCGTGACCGCAGCCCCTGGCAACACGACATGCATTCTGGCTTCGGGGAGGGTTGGGTCGTTGGGGTGCACCGTCATGGAATCGGGATCGTAGGAAGTTCATTCGAAGTGGGGGAAGGCAGCAACAAATGTGAGGCTTTGCAGTGCGGAGCGCCGAAATATGAATCACGAAGTTGGGCCTCCGTGGCACCACTCCTGCAGCAACGGCACGCCGTGCGCCGAAGCTGCATTCGATGGAACGCACGCCGCGATCAAGGAGGATCGCCATGGACAAGTTCGTCATTCAAGGTGGTCAACGTTTGGCAGGACGCATTCGGGTCGAGGGGGCGAAAAACGCCGCGCTTCCGTTGATGGCGACCTCGCTGCTCACCAACGAAGAAGTCACGCTCACAAACGTCGCGAGCCTGGCGGACATCGCAAGCATGCGCAAGTTGCTCAACACGCTCGGCGTCGAGGCACATCTGGGCGATGACCGCGTTTCGATGCAGACCAAAGACCCAAACGCAATCGAGGCCCCATACGAACAAGTTCGCACGATGCGCGCTTCAATTTGCATTCTTGGACCGATGCTCGCACGGCGCAAGAAGGCGATCATCTCAATGCCGGGAGGTTGCGCTTTCGGCGACCGACCCGTCGACTTGCACTTGCGCGGTCTCGAGAAACTCGGCGCAAAGATCGAACTTCGCAACGGCAACATTCACGCCAGCGCAGATCGTCTAAAGGGCGCGACCGTCTTCTTGGGCGGTCCATTTGGATCGACTGTGCTTGGCACCGCCAACGTCATGAGTGCCGCCACCCTCGCCGTTGGTCGAACCGTGATCGAGAGTGCAGCCTGTGAGCCAGAAGTCGTCGATCTTGCGGACCTGCTCATTTCGATGGGAGCGAAGATTCGTGGAGCGGGTGGACCACGCATCATCATCGATGGTGTCGATGAGCTCGGCGGCACTTCGCACCGCGTCATGCCAGACCGAATCGTCGCCGGAACCTACGCGATTGCCGCTGCGATCACCAACGGCGAGATTGTCATCGACGACTTTCCGTACGACTCACTGCTCGCGGTGGTCGATCGCCTCACACTCATCGGCGTAAATGTGCACAAGATCACTCCAGATGCAGATGATCGCTGCTGCACAGTGCGCGTCACAAGTGAGCGACAGCTCAAGCCAACCGTCATCACGACGCAGCCGCATCCAGGATTCCCCACCGATCTGCAGGCGCAATTCATGGCGCTCTTGTGCTTCGCGCAGGGCAATTCGGTGATCACTGAAAAGATTTATCCAGAACGCTTCATGCACGTGGCAGAACTCTCGCGCATGGGAGCGCAACTATTGCGTCACGGACCAACCGTCGTCGTTTCAGGTGGTGGCAGACTGGTCGGTGCCGAAGTGATGGCGAGCGATTTGCGCGCCTCGGCCAGCCTCGTGCTCGCCGCCCTCGCCGCCGAGGGAGAGACGACTGTCAACCGCGTCTATCACCTCGACCGTGGCTATCAGCGCATGGAAGAAACGCTGCGCCAACTAGGCGCCCGTATCGAACGCGTCAAGAAGCCACAGGTCGTGGCGGATGGGTCAACTCTCGGCGCTGGAATGGCTGCGGGCGCCGCGCAATCGATGCAAGAAGAGGGCTGACGCGACGGCGACATTGAGACTCGGATGATCGCTCGGCTCGAGAAGTCGATTGTCTGATTTGGTTGAATCGCCCATCGCAATCACGCAGGTTGCATCGCACTGGGCACGAATCGTGGCGCAAACTCCATGACCCTCGCTGCCGAGAATCACCGCGATTCTGCGGGCGCGCGTCACGGCTGGCACCGCGAATAGATTTTCGATCTCGACGGATCCGTCGCTCTCTTCTGCGGCCACAACGGCAAAGCCGAATTCACTTCGCAAACGCCCGAGGTCCCCCGCGATGTCGCGCGACTCGCCCCAAGCCACAGAGAAGACCCGTCCAGAAGAGATGCGGATCGCCTTACGATTGAGCGGATCCGAACAACCGTCCGCGAGAAGTACCCCAGCATTGCCAAACGACCCCGCGTTGCGAAAGATCGCTCCAATGTTGTCGGGGTGAACGACTCCGGTTGGGATCAGCAGATGCTGATGCAAGGGCAGCGTCGCCAGAAGTGCATCGAATGATGGCGACTCTGGTCGCACGCCAAGCGCGAGCGCGCCCTTGTGCATCTTGTATCCGGCGAGTTGAGACATGACCGATGACTCTGCCAGAAAGAGCGGCGCCAACGTGCCATCGCTCGTACACGCGCGCGACTGCCCGAGCAATTCGCCCAGTGCTTCGGCCGCGGCAGGGGTGACAAGAAGTGCGCTCAGCGAAAGCGCTGGAGTTGCGACGGCGCCGCGGTGACTCGCAACGAGCGTGTGTAGAAAGCGACGCACGACGCGTGGACTCTCAGCGCAGAACAACTGATCCCGTCCGCGCAAGTCTCCATCACGCACTGAGCGAAACTGCACCACCCGGGGGTCGGTCGAATCGGTGATGCACGTTGCACCCTCGAACATCACTTGGGATTTGGTGTGCCGATGAGCCGATCCAATATGTTGTTTGCAGAGGCGTTCTGGTCGGCGGCCGCCCTTGTCATCCAGCGGCTCAAGAGATCGCAGAGTTCTGGATAGCGCTCGACAAGTTTGGGGTCTTGCGTGAGAAGGTCCTTCGCAAATGTGACGCTCAAGTGCAATTCAGCGGTGCTGCGAACGAGTTCACGGGCAAGAATCATGAATTGGGCCTGTTCGCCCTTCTGCGAAAACGTGCCGCCGAGAAGAGTCCATGGCATTAGTGTGATCTCGCGCTCTGCTGATTGCAACTGATGTCCCGCGATTTGCAAATCGGCTGTGACCGACCCAGCAGCACTCCTTGTGGCATCTAAGATTCCCTTCAGCCGTTCGTAATCGGCCTGTGCAACCGCCAGCGATTTCTTGAATCTATCGACGAGGTCGCTGAGTGGGGGGAGCACCTGTTGGGTCCAATGTGAGCGCATCGACGCGATCAACTCTGCGCTCTGGGTGAAACTGTTTCGAATGCGCTCGAAGGATGGCTCTAGTCGCGCGCGGTCGAGCGCTTCTCCGGGACCAAAGAGCGCTTCGATTTCATAGATGCGAGCGCGGGCGGCGTCGAATCCGTCGAGCACTGCAATTGCTTGCGGACGCCACAGCTCAACATCTCCCCCAGCCTGGGCTCTGAAAGCCGCTGCTTCGTTGTAGAGGGTTGTCCAACGCTCCTTCGCATCCTGAACCGATGGCTTCATGTCAAACTTCTGAAATGTGTCGATCGCCACTTCGAAACTCTTTGCGCGCTCGTTTCCCAGAAGCAATTCGAGAGTTGATTGGGCCGGCGCGGCGGCGATTTCGTCGTTGGAACCGAGATGCAGCGCCCCTGAATTGGACGGAAGGAAGATCACGAGCCGCGCTCCTGTTCCCAGCACAGACTGGCTTACAGCGACTGTTGCCGTGCGCGGAATGGCTACCCCCTTCTGAACCGAAAGTGTGACTTGAAACGCTGACGGTTCAGAACCCATTTCTTCGACAGAGTTGACCGCCTTCACATGGCCGAATTGCATTCCGCCCATCATGACCGGAGTTCCCTCAGCGATCCCTTGAACCCCGGTCGTGAATGGAAATATCACGTGCACGTCAACGAGTTGAGGACCGGTGATCGACGGGATGCTGCAGAGCGCAAAGAACAGCACCGCCACTGTAATCGTCACGAAGACGCCAGTGCGGACATCATGATGTTGACTGTGCGACGTCGCCACGAATTACTTCGGTTGCGATTCGCCCACAGGAGCGGGCGCCATCAAGACATCATTGAGCTGTTTCTGCGCAAGCTCGTACTTCGTAAGAGCGTCAAGCACCATCGACTGGACGGCTTCGCGAAACTTCGCATCTGATTCATATCGCCCAGGGTCACGCTCGACGACGAGTCGCAGTGAATCACCAGCGGCGCGCAAGTCACCGGCAGCCATCGCGAAACTGCGTGCTGACTCGTAGAGATTCTCGTGCGCAATCTGATCGCTGTTTGGCTGATAGAGAATCTTCCAAGGGCTGCGTCGCACTTCCATCGCTGCCAACTTGAGTTGCCCACTCGCGGCACGAATGTTCGAGAGCGACTCGGCGATATCGGGCGAGCGCTCCAAGAGCAAGTTATGCACGATGTCAACCGACTTACCGAAACCATCGACGGTCGACTCTGCTTCGCGCAGCGCCGAGTCGACGAGTCCTAGAGTCTCTTGATTGATGTGCTTCAGCGCATCGTTCGCGTTAGCGAGAGCAGTGTCAAGGCTCGTGACCGCGGCATCGAACTTGGGTCCGTTTCGCGTCAAGAGCGCTTGCACGTCGGCGAGGCTTGCATCCAGTTTCTGCGCAGATGTTTCGGCGTAGGCGAGTGTTCCGGTGATCTTTGCGCGCCACGAGCTGTAGTCCGTTCGCAGGTCGGCGACGACCGTGTTTGCGTTCTCGAGCACCGGCACGACACGGGTGCTGTATTCGGTGGGCACAGTGGCTAGGAACTTGCTGAAAATCGTAAGGTTGTCAACAATCTGATCGGCCTTCGTCGCGTTGTATGGTCCAAGCAGCGACGCGAGTACGCCGCTACTTGGCGCCGCTTGAATCAAGGATCCCGGCGCAAGTGGATCGCCAACCGCGCCGAGGGCGATGAAGTTGATCGATGCAGACGTTCCGAGAAGCGGCAGTATGCGCATAGCAACGGCGTCTGAGTACAGGCGAACTTCTGGATCGACTTCGATGTGGACGTGCAGCGCGGTCAACTGTCCCTCATCGTTGAGTATCGGCTCGATTGATGAGACTTGACCGCGTTGCAATCCACCCACGCGTACATCGGAGCCCGTGGCAAGTCCAAGCACACCGTCCGAAATGCTGAACCCGACGACGTAGGGAGTTCGGTTGGTGAAGAGGTCGAGTTTGGTGAGTGTGACACCCACGAATACGAAGGCCAACAATCCACTGAGCAAGAAGAACCCCGTCTTAATTCCAGATCCATTCATGTTAGAAAGCCTACCCACAACCCCCTATTCACAACCACACGCGGCGGCGACTGGTCAGCCGCTGACAAGTGCTTCGTTGGTTGGAAACCGCTTGAGCGCCGCGAGCAGTTGTTCAATTTGCACATGCGGCGGCATTGCGAGCAATCGGCGACGCAGCGCGGTGATCGTTTTGAGCTCTTTCTCAGAGAGCATGAGATGCTCTTTGCGCGTGCCGCTCGCGGCGAGATTGATCGCTGGGAAGATGCGCTTCTCAGAAATCGAGCGATCCAGAATCAGTTCCATGTTTCCAGTGCCCTTGAACTCTTCAAAGATGATCTGGTCCGCGCGGCTCCCAGTATCGACCAGGCAACTTGCGATGATTGTGAGCGATCCACCCTCTTCTGCCTTGCGTGCCGCGCCGAAGAGTTGCTTGGGAATCTCGAGCGCGCGCGAATCGAGCCCGCCTGACATCGTGCGACCGCCTGATCCGTACCGACGGGAGTTATTGAATGCCCGACCGAGTCGCGTTATTGAATCGAGCAACACAACGACGTTGCGCCCAGCTTCAACCATCCGCCGCGCCCGCTCGATGGCGAGAATGCCAAGCGCTGTGTGTCGTTCGACATCCTGATCATTGCTCGACGCGAGTACCTGCGCCGGCACATTGCGTTTGAAGTCGGTGACTTCTTCAGGTCGTTCATCAATCAAGAGCGCGACCAATTCAATCTCGGGATGGTTGTGCTTGATGCCATATGCCAGATTCTGCAGCAGAATCGTCTTGCCAGCCTTCGGAGGAGCGACGATCAATCCACGCGTTCCGAATCCGATCGGGCAGAAGAGGTCAATCAGGCGGCAAGCGGGTGGACAGCCGGGATACTCGAGCGTAATGCGCGGAGATGGATCGAGCGCAGTCAGTTCCAGAAACGGTTTTCGTGCGGCGAATTCTTCGGGGGGCAGTCCTTCAATTTCGAGAAGTCGATCGACGACTGTTCGAACGCGTCGGCCTCGGCGTGTGCGCGTCTCAATCTGCGCCACTTCGGCAACAACGTTGGCGCAAGGACGCAACGAGTACGCCGCAGCCATAGCCGTAGGGACAACTGGATCGTCTGGATTTTCGACCAAGCCATCGTTGAACTGTCTGATGCGACCCTCAGAGCCAGAGGCCCATTCAAGGATCCCGCGAACGGTACTCATGTGTGCGTCGGGCGCAGACAAAACGTCTTTCACGCCAACGCGTCAAGTAGAGCAGTTTCAACTTTCAATGTCAAGGTCGACAGTGTGCGCAAGCGCCCGTGCAACCTCGGCGGCCAGCGCTGCGTTCGCAAACAGCAGCGCGAGGTTTGCTTCGATCACCCGCTCTCCCGTGCCAGATGCAGCCAGTTTCGAGAGTAAGAATGGCGTGATCGCTGCTCCACGCACCCCGCACTTCTCTGCTTCGTTGAGCGCCGCCGCCAGCGCGGCTTCAATCTGCTCTGCCTTCAGCGCAAACATCGATGGACAGGGCTGCATCAGGAGAGCGCCGCAGTGGGGCTGGATCGACCAGTGCGCTGCGACGATGCGCGCGGCATCTTGGGGGGTGTGCACAACATCGGGAAGGTGCAATGCTTCATCGGCAACCACGGTAAATCGCGGCAATGCAGGAGTGCGGTATCCGAGAGTTGGAATCCCCAGAGTTTCAAGGGCTTCAAGCGTTGCGGGTAGGTCGAGCAAAATCTTCGCCCCCGCGCAGACGACTAGCACTCGGTTCCGTGCAATCGCCGCCAAATCAGCCGAAACGTCGAGCGTTGAAGACCATCCCCGGTGCACTCCTCCGATGCCACCGGTGGCAAAGAGCGCGATGCCTGCGGCGGCCGCAATGGCGGACGTTGATGCAACGGTTGTGCCGCCAGTGCGCCCCAGCGCGATTGCTGCTCCAAGATCGCGCAGTGAAATCTTTGAAGGTGCAGACTCGGCCGCGAGCCGCACAAGCTGCTGGTCGGTGAGCCCAACGCAGACGACGCCATCGATGAGTGCGATCGAGGCAGGAATCGCCCCGGCAGTTCGAACAGCCAGTTCGGCGCCGCGAGCCGCTGCGAGATTCGCTGGCAATCTCGCATCCCACGCCGGGTAGGCGTGCATAAACGTCTCGCTCAGGTCACATGGCGTTCGCGGTAAGCCATGAGTGAGAACAGTCGATTCGAGTGCGACGATTGGATGGCCAGTGCGCATTGCTTGCGCTACCTCGTCGCTGGCTTGCCACGAAAGGCTTTGAAAGTTCGCTAGGGATGAGTGCGAAGTCGAACGAGTCACTGGTGACCTCAACCTCAACGTTTTCGGCGCGTTGTCAGCCGTCCGCCGAATCGGTTTGGTGGGGCTTGTGTTGGAACAAGCCCGCCAGGAAACCGCGTTAAATCAGTCGCATCAGGCTTGTTTGCAAGAGGATCGCGCGACTTTGATTCCATTGATGCTTGTCGGCGCACTTGCTCGAGTTCGCGGCGGGCGTGAATGTCTGATGGCACGGATCCAGGAACAAAGTCGTCGTAGGTCGCCACTGGAATCTCGATGTTGGCAAGACTCTCGATCGCTGTCAGCAATTCGCCCTGATCTGGGCAGACGAAGGTCCACGCGACGCCATCTCGACCAGCCCGCGCCGTTCGCCCAATGCGGTGCACATAGACCTCAGGGTCTTCTGGAAGGTCGTAGTTCACAACGTGGCTGATGTCGTCAACATCGAGACCGCGCGATGCTAAGTCACTCGCAACGAGTACCGAAAGTGTGCCCTCGCGCAATTTTGACATCACCTTGTCGCGTTTGGTTTGATACATGTCGCCGTGCATCTGGTGGGCATCGATGCCGTTCTTTCCCAGAAACTCGGTGACATCATCGACCGTGCGTTTCATGCGGCAGAAAACCAAGGTCAATGCCGGATCTTCTTTGCGCAAGAGGTGCAGAAGCAACCGACGCTTGTCCCAGTGCTCCACTGCGAAATAGGTCTGGCGCACTTGAGAGACGGTGAGACTCTTGGCGGTCGCAACGATCTTTTCTGGATCGCGCAGATACTGTCGGGCGAGCTTCTCAATGTCGGGAGAGATCGTCGCAGAGACGAAGACAGTCTGGGGATGTTGCTTCATCGATCCGAGAATCTTGCGGATATCTTCTCGGAATCCGATGTCCAACATGCGGTCGACTTCGTCGAGCACGGCGAAGCGAACATTCGAATACGAAAGCTCACCGCGCTGATGCAGATCCATCACGCGACCCGGAGTTCCCACAACAATCGCAGGGTTTCGGTGCAACTTTTGTAACTGTGTTGGAATCGGTTGCCCGCCGTAAATCGGCACGACGTGGTGGCCAGTGTGGCGCGCGAAATCGTGAATCTCTTTGGCGACTTGGATCGCAAGCTCGCGGGTGGGAACCAAAATCAACACCGAAAGCGCAGCGCTGGGCTCGATCAGTTGCAGGGCGGGTAGTCCAAACGCCGCGGTCTTGCCTGTGCCGGTCTTGGCTTGTCCGAGGCAGTCCCTTCCGGCGAGCACGATGGGAATCAGGTCCGCCTGAATTCGGGTTGGATGGACAAATCCTCGCTCGCTGAGGGCTCGCAGGATTGGTTCAGAGAGCCCCAGAGAGGCGAAAGTTTGATCCGCAGCGAAAATGTCCTGGGATCGTCCGGCCATGCTGCCGGATGGAGTTTCATTCGTTGTCACGAACCTTTATGGTAGCGCCAAGCGTCAGCCGATACAACACAGGGCGATGCAAGGATGCGTAGCACAAGTGTTGTCAACATCGATCTCAGCGCGCTCGACCGAAATGTCAGTGTGATTCGCGATCTCATTTCGCCTCAGTGCGAACTCTGCGGCATCGTTAAGGCTGACGCGTATGGGCTCGGAGCGGGGCGAATTGCCCGTCAATTGGCGGAAAGCGGCGTTGGGATGCTGGCGGTCTACAACCTCGCCCAAGCAGAGGCGATTTCTGCGGCCGGAGTCACGACGCCTCAACTCGTACTGATGCCTGTGCGCGAAATCGAATCTGGTGGGGCGATCCATCGACTCCTACTCGCGGGGCGACTGCATCTCGTTGTGCACGGCCTCTCACACGCGATCGACCTAGCACTGCTCGCCGATCGACTCGGCGGCGGGGCGATCCCAGTGCACGTCGAAATCGATACCGGAATGTCCCGTGGTGGCAGCGTGGCAAGTGAGGCTGCGCGCACCCTGGCGCAGATCGCAGACGATCGGCGTCTTCGACTTGCGGGAGTCTTCACGCACTTCTCGGCAAGTCGCGAGTGTGACGCGACGACGCACGCACAGATGGACGCCTTCGAGAGCATCCTTGAATCGCAGGCGGCAAGCATCTCAAGCGAGGTCTTGATTCACGCGGCAAATTCCCATGCGCTGCTGCGCCACCCGCGATTTCATCGGCAAATGGTTCGGGCTGGTCTTGCCTGGACCGGTCTCGCAGAATTGCCAGAAGTGGCGCATGACGACCCCGTGCAACTCGAGTCGATCGTCTCGTGGGAGTCTGCGATCGTGCACGTCAAGCAGGTGCCGTGCGACGCATCGGTCGGGTATGGGTCGCTCTTTCGCACCAAGCGCGCCACGCGGCTCGGCATTGTGCCAGTGGGTTACTTCGACGGCTATCCACTGACTGCGCCGGGAACCGAGCGTTGGGTGCGATTGACGACAGAGACCCCGCACGGGATGCGCTCCTGCGAAGCGCCGGTCGTCGGTGCGGTCAACATGGATCAGATCATCGTTGACCTTTCAGACACACCAGCGTCGCTCGCCTATGGTGATGGGTATATCGGCATGACCGCCGAGATTTACGGACGCGACCGAGCGGCACGAAACTATCTCCCTCGCATTGCGAACGCGTGCGCGACCCATCCATACGAGTTGCTCTGCCGGTTGAATCCACGCATTCCGCGCAACTATGTCGGCGAGGCTGTCATGGCCAAGTCGGCTTCTGCGCTGCGACTTGATCTGCAAACGCCTGGCGCAATGACGGGCTGATCGGTCTGCGCAAGCGATGCCACGAGCGCGCGCATTCATTCTCGATGCGATGGCGAGCCTCGCCCAACAGTTGGCATTTGTTCCAGCTGAGCGCGCGCGACGCCAACTCGAATGCGTGCGAACGCTTATTGAAAGCATCCACGCAGACGATCTCTATGGATGGAGCGACATTGAGTACCGAATCACGCAGTTCCGCAGCGAAAAAAGGTCAAAGCAAGCTGAGCTGAAAGTCGTTGGAGCCTCGCTTGCGCGCGACCTAAATGAGTTGGCACTGCGCCTGAGTGCCCGCGCCCCGCAGAGCGCGGCGGATGCAATGAGCCTGATTCAACTCGCGAAGTCTTGGAAGGTGAG
This sequence comes from Phycisphaerales bacterium, assembly GCA_009691705.1. Taxonomy (GTDB): domain Bacteria; phylum Planctomycetota; class Phycisphaerae; order Phycisphaerales; family SM1A02; genus F1-60-MAGs104. The sequence continues at coordinate 6,411 of SIAR01000027.1, read as the reverse complement.
CGAGCGAACTCTGTATCGTTGGCGTGCGGCAGGGTTACTCTGCTGTTGGGTGCAGCGCACGGCGGGTCGGGCGGGATCACACGCCTTGATTCTTGGGGTGCGCAAGCCCGATGCGGCGGCCTTTCGTCTGGCGCACGCCGCTCGCGTTGCCCGCGCAAGCGCGTTCTCGTTGATCGATGCCCCGACGCGGCAGCAGATTCTCGCCCGTGCCGCGCAAGTCGGCTCGGCTGGCGAGCGGCGAATCTCGACAGCTGCGCGCACTATCGCGGCCGAAGTAGGTCGCAGTCGTGAGAGTGTTCGCGCGCTGTTGAAGGCGAATCCATCGGCGAGTCATGGCAAGCTCGTCGGACGCACGCAGCGTGACAAGCGTGCGTCGACGATTGCGCTCGCAGCGTGGGGTCGTGGGATTAATGTTGCCCAGATCGCGCAGCGCCTGCACTGTTCACGCGCTAGCGCAGCGCGCTTGGTTGCGCAGGCGCGCGGGGCATACTTGCGAAGTGTTGCTAAGGCATTTCTGCCCGAAAGCGTCGAGATTCCAGCCACATTTTGGCGCACAGACGCCCGCGAAGTCTTGCTTGCGCCAACGGCGGTGCATGCCGCATTGCTGAGCGCCGCGCCGATTGTCGATGGTCAAAGTTGGCTCGCGATGAAGCCGCCCGCCGTCACGCTTGCTGAGGCATCGCGAGCCGACAGCGCCCGCATGATGGCGGTGCGGTTTCTGCTGTGGAGTGCCCAACACGCGGTAGTGTCGCTGGCGCAGGACCGTCCGACAGAGTGCGCTCTCGATCAGATAGACACAGACTTGCGCTGGGCAAGGTTGATTCTGCGTACGCTGTTTGTAGGGGCGATGCCGACAATTGTTACCCGTCTCAAGGTGTGGAGTGGAGTCGATCCACTGCATCTGTCTCGCGATGATTTGGCGCGCCAACTCGAACTCGCGGGGCAAACTCTGGTTGAAGTCGTGCTAGCGAGCGATCCGGTGCAGATCGCAGAGCATCGCATCAGACTCGGCCGCGCCCTATCTCTCGCGTTTGATCGGCGATTGATGTCGCTCGCTGCGCCCAAGCGCGATCCACGCACCGCCGAAACCACTGGCGGATCGAGGCGCGAACCACTCGACGCGGTTAGGCCTTGGCAACACTCTGCGCACGCAATCGCGCGCAGAGTTGCGCGGCTCAATCCTTCCCCAGAACAGGCTCTTTGGCAGCAACGACTAGGTTGGGATGGCACCGCCCCTCAGACGCTCGCGCAGATCGCTAGTGGGCAGCACAAACCAGTCGGTGTAGTGGCGCGGCTGCTGAACCGAGCATTGAACAGCGCGATTGAACGCGCGTGAACGCAATTGAGCAGAGCGACCGCTCGCCCAAAAAAATGCTGAAAGAATGCGGCCGAACCGTCGGTTTAGCGCTTGGAGAACTGGAAGCGTCGGCGTGCGCCGGACTGTCCATACTTCTTGCGCTCGACCTTTCGTGAGTCGCGCGTCAAGAAATTATTGGCGCGAAGCACGGGCTCGAGGTTCAGGTCGTAAGCGAAGATTGCACGGGCGAGGCCCATGAGGACGGCGCCGGCCTGTCCTGTCACTCCGCCCCCAGCAACGTTGACCTTGATGTCAATCTTGTCGCGCAGCGAGCACTTGTCGACGACGGCGAGCAGCATCTTGCGGTCGCGGTCTTCGACAAAGAACTCTTCGAATGGTGTTTCGTTGATTGCGAATTTGCCTGAGCCGGGGTGTACGCGAACGCGCGCAGTCGCGGTCTTGCGGCGACCGGTACCCCAGTACCAACCCTTTGGATCAGCGGTGTGTTGAATGGAAGACTTGGTCGTTCCGACTGTCGTTCCGAGGGTCATGGTTGGCATGCTGGTCATTGATTAGGCCTTCGTCTTCATTGTGGTTGGCTGTTGCGCCTGATGATCATGTTGCGCTCCTGCGAAGACGCGCAAGTTTCGTGTGATTCGTCGTCCGAGACGGCCGCGTGGAAGCATCCGAATGATCGCTTCGGTGACCATGGTGGTCGGATCATCGCGAAGCAGTGTGTCGTAGGTGCGTACGCGCAGACCGCCTGGGTATCCGCTCCAACGGCGCAGAGTCTTAAGTTGTCCCTTGCGACCAGTGAGCACGATCTTTGCCGCGTTGGTGATGATGATCGAGTCGCCACAGAGAACGTTTGGCGTGTATTCAGGACGGTGCTTTCCCATGAGAGCTGTCGCGATTTCAGTGGCGAGGCGACCAAGCACCTTGCCTTCAGCATCGACGATGCGCCATGTAGTTGGGAGCTGACCAGTCTTGACGAATGTTGTTTGGCGGGGCATGGTGATTGAGTCCTTCGAGAGCGATTCGGTTCGAATCAGGGGGAACGGAAAAGCGTACAGAAAACGCGGAAAGTGTCAAGGGAATGGCATGGTGATACCGTGCGCTCATGTCGAAATCTCAAAGGTCGGTCTTGGGTGCATGGGCAGTGATAATTTCTTGTATTGCCCTCTATTTATGCTTGGATTTCATACTTCCGTCGGGAGAAGCACCCGAGGATGCACAGGAGCAGGCAATCGAGGAGGTTGCGGGCCAAGAGGCGGATGCGGCTGAAGCAGGTTCGATGGTGGGTTTCAAGGAAACCCTTCAGGGAAAAATGGTTTCGGCAGTTCTCGCTGGTGGTCCAGCTCAGATGATGACTGAAATTGCAATCCAGCAAATAGAGCCGATGCTTGATGTTGGCCAGGGCCCAGTCACAAATCTATGCGCAGCGATTCTGCTTGCAAGGGCGGGGGAAAATTCCAAGGCATCGACGGAGATGGATGCGGTGATCGTTCGTGTTGAAGCGGATCCGAAATCTGCGCCACCTGCGTTTCTCAAATGCGCGCGCATTGTGCAGATGTTGATTCGTCAGAAAGCCGACGCGAGTGCAGCGACAGCAATTTCTTCAGAAGATGCGGAGTTTCTCAAAGCGAATTTGAATTGGTATGGCGAGTTGATGATCTCGACCGTTTCGTTTGATCCAACATTTGAAGGCAATCTTGAGAAATCACAATTGTTGTTGGTGGTTTCGTTTTTCACTTTCGGTTTCATCGTGTTGATCGCAGGTCTTGGAGGATTTGTTTGGCTGGTGATTCTCGCAGTGAAGTGGGCGGGCGGCAGACTTGCGTTGCCGCTCGCAGAGCCGATTCATACCGCGCTGACATTGCCTTGGATCTTCGCGGGATGGTTTGCTCTGACACTGCTCCTTTCTATCGCGATCGCATTGATCTCGACTCGCGCGGGGCGCCTGAGTGGTGGGTTGCCGTTGTTCTTGCAACTCGCGTCGATGGTGTTACCGCTTGCGGCGCTAATGATCGGTCGCTGGTGGGGAGTCTCGTGGAAGCAAGTCTGCCACGATGTTGGCTTGCACTGCGGACGGGGTTTTTGGCGCGAATTCTGCTATGGATTCACCGTCTGGGCGACCGCGATTCCGATGCTGATCGCTGGGGCGATCATTGCGTTTGTGCTCTCGCTGCTCTTGTCGAAAGAGCTCTCGGATGCAGGGCATCCACTGCCAGAAGCGATCGCGCAAGCGACCTGGGGCACGCGCATCGTTTTACTTTTTCTCGCGGTGGTCGCGGCACCAATCGTTGAAGAGATCGTTTTTCGAGGAGTGCTCTTTCGTCATTTGCGCGACATCTCCCAGAAATGGGGGCGGGGCCTCTCGTTCGTCGCCGCGGCACTCGGATCGAGTTTCGTCTTCGCGGCGATCCATCCTCAAGGGATTCTCTTCATTCCAATTCTCGGAGCGCTCGCGTTTGCGTTTTGTCTGGCACGCGAGACCCGCGGCAGTTTGATCTCATGCATGGTGGCGCATGGATTTCACAACGGACTCGTCACCTTGCTTGTGATTGCGCTATCGAGCTGAATTGAGCGCGTATCGCCCCCAGCGCCTATTCGAGTTCGATGGTCCAGTATGCCTCGTCGAGAAATGTCTTCCACGACTGATACTTGGGACTGCCCAACCGTAGCGCGATCGCTGGATTGCGCTTTGGTTTGACCGCGGCGCGAATGAGTTTCATGCGCGCTTGGGTGGGGGTACGCCCGCCCTTGCGCGCGTTGCACTTGACGCAGGCGCACACGAGATTTGTCCATGAATTCGTGCCGCCCTGCACCCGTGGCAACACATGATCAAGCGTCAATTCGCGAGTCGAAAAGTAGGCTCCGCAGTACTGACATTGGTTTCCGTCGCGCGCGTAGATGTTGCGCCGGTTCAGTTTGACTTGAACTTTCGGAAAGCGGTCGTATCCCAAGAGTCGCACGATCTTTGGAACGGCGATGATGAGTCGGGTGGTCGTGACCCAATCGTGGACTTCATGCTCGTGCGCGTGCTGATACTCAGAAGCGTCTTGCCAACTCATCAAGTCATAGGACACATAGTTGCCGGCTTCGACCGAAATGACTTCGGCGACTTCGCGCTGCAAGAGTGTGAAGGCGCGACGGGCGTTCACCACACGCAGGGCCGTGTAGAGCTTGTTGAGAACCAGAACTTTTGAGTCCAGTCCGGTGACCACCGCAGTCAACACAATCTCCTAGCCGAAGCCGAAGTGGCTACGGTGCCACAAGTCTAGCCCCGTCTGAGCAGGTTGCCAGTTGCAGTTCTGAGTTCTCAGCAAAAGAAGGGGTGTTCTGACAGCAGAATCGGCGTGGTTGGGGGAAGATGATCCCGCAATAGACCGTGCACAAGCTCATGCGCCGTGACCGCCATGAGGCCAGTTTCCCATGAAACACGGGCCAACACGCTTTCTTCATCACCTTCGGTCGGCAGCGGGGCGATGTCTTCAAGGATGCACAAGTCGCAGCGCGGCGCGACCATTGAAATTGTTCGAGTGAGGTGATCGTTGAGGTCGCGCAGCATCGACGGAGCAATCAGCGCCGCAGGATGGAGAATCGTTGCGATTCCTTGATCGCGTCGCGCATGCCAGAGGCGCATCTGAGCCGAGACGTCGCTGAGTAGATGGGTGTGATGGGCAATGACGCCGAGCTTGTGCCCGCTTCCGTGTGCGGCGAGGTGGGCGAGTGTTTGGTCGAGCCATCCTTCAAGCGCCGGCTTGCCTGGTCTCGTCCAGTTGCGCACGTCACCCGCGAAGAGTTCGTCGGCAAACGTGCCGCTCCAACAGAGAAGTGTGCACCCAGCTGGCGCGTGCGCAAGAGCCGAGTCGAGGGCGGCGGTCCACGAGTGCTGCTGCGGATTGCCGCCGATCCAGAAGAATGCGGCGGTCGAAGTGGTCGTGTCAAAAAAAGACCCGCCCATTGAGAGCGGGTCTTGCGGGTGCGTTGTGGCGGGTCTCTGCAAAGAGACGCGCGGATTCGGAAGTGCGCCGAGTTGAAGGCTCATGTGGTCATGAACTGCAAGCGATCTAGCGCCTTCACTGCCGATTACTTCGCCTCTGAAGCGCCTTCGCGGCGGGTCTCACGCAGGCGGCGGGCCTTGCCGGTGAGTCCGCGCAGGTAGTAGAGCTTTGATCGGCGCACTTCAGCGTGACGCAGCACTTCAACCTTTGCAACTCGGCTGGAGTGCAAAGGAAAGATGCGCTCGACACCTTCATTGGCGACGATGCGGCGAATGGTGATCACCTTGTTGATGCCGCGACCCTTGGTCGCGAGCAAGACACCTTGAAAAATCTGCACGCGCTCTTTGTCACCTTCGACGATGCGGTAATGCACGTCAACGGTGTCTCCGATGCGCATAACTGGAACGTCCGCGGCAGGCTTGAGATGCTTGGCCTCGACGCTCTCCATGATGGCGGTTCGATTCATGTTGAAATCCTCTCGTGGGCAGTATGCCCTGTTGTAATTGTGCTTTGGCAGCATGATCGTGTTGCGATCAGGCCGATCGAGCGATGCAACGTTGAGGCCTCGTCCTCAAGAGGTTGCGCATGGAGTGAATCGAGGTCCGGACGGCGTTGGCGCGTCCGTTTGATGCTCTCTTCAAGTCGCCACCGCGCAATTGCTTGGTGATCACCAGAGAGAAGAACATCGGGAACAGTCTCTCCTCGCCACTCGCGAGGACGTGTGTAGTGTGGGCAATCGAGCAGCGGATTTCCCGCTGCGTCGCGCTTTGAAAACGAATCTTCAGCGGCAGAATCTTCATGCCCGAGTGCGCCCGGAATGAGTCGTGCGACAGCATCAACGATTGTCAGCGCAGGAAGTTCTCCACCCGAGAGCACGAAGTCTCCCATCGAGATCTCTTCGAGGTTCAGGACGTCGATGGCGCGTTGGTCGATGCCTTCATAATGGCCGCAAATCAGCATGATTCGTTCGCTTGTGGCAAACGTCGCTGCATCGCACTGCGCGAACCTCTTGCCTGCGGGCGAGAGCAAGATGCGACGTGCAGGACGGGGGTCCTGTGCATCGACTGCTTCGACTGCGGCGCTGAGTGGTTCGCACATGAAGACCAT
>SIAR01000046.1 GCA_009691705.1 Phycisphaerales bacterium | reverse complement strand
ATGGTGGGAATCAATCGAGGTTGCGGTGGTGCGACAGGGAGTCCCTGGGTCGGTGCGCGACAATCTGGTCATGGATTCCACAGCGGCAAGTATGGACATCGCCAATTCGCGCAAGTGCGCGCGGTAAGTCGCGCGCGGTGAGTCGCGCGGTGAATGAGCACTTGACCACTCACGCCGCAGGCGCATCGAAATACCGCGAGGCACACGACCTCAGCAAGTGCGACAGAAACACAATCGCACTTTGGCGATTCAGCATCTCTTGTTTGTCGCTCGGCCGCATGGTCGCGCGACTCTTGATCGCGCAATGGCGTGTTGCGCGGCAATGATCCCGGAAGGGCTCGTTGCGATTGCGGTGTGGACCCTCGAAACCCCCTAGTTTCTGCGCACGGCTGGGAGTGGCGATGTGAAGAGCGCTTCGAAGTCGCTGGCCTCGTTTGCAGATCCCTCGAGGTCGTACTCATCGACGATGGTGCTGCCGATCCATGCTGAGAGGCGATTCGCCGCGAGCGGAGGAGCATGATGAGTTGCGATTTCGCTCGCGTAGTTCAGCAAGTCGTAGACGCGCGCCCGCGATGGCAGCAACCTTCGTCGCTTGGGAGTGATTCCTTCGAGCGACGTCACCCCGTAGATGCCAGGAAGGTCACCGACAAGACGATCGAACGCGCCGCGATGTCTCGCGCCGACTTCGATTCCGCCCCAGTGCACACGATTGAGCACTGTCTCAAGCGACCGCACTTCGTTGAGGCTCGCCCACGAACGCTGCGCACTCTCAAAGCGTTGGCGCATCGCGCTGAAGCCGTCTGCATTGGAGTAGCACGAGAGCGCGCGATCGAGCGAATGCAATGGATCCTGACCGAGTCGCACCTGATTGCGAAATGCGCGCTGAACACCGACTGCGCCGTTGATGCAAATCAGTCGCAACAGCGTGACGTAGATGCGCGGCTCGCCGAATCCATCGAGTGGAAGTTCGAGTTGAAAGCGGTTCTCGAAGGCATCTGGCCCGATGCGAAAGTTGCCCGGTCCATCGGCTGGAGTATGCATCGACGTGAGCCGTCCCTCGGCATATTGCAGGCCATCGCCGCCATAGGCTCGCACCATTGCCAGAGCAGAGTCGCGCTTGAGCAGGGGAGTCGCGCGCGGCGTGACCGCGAGCAACCTCGGCGCACTGCCGGGGCGTCGTTCGATCGAGAATCGCAGTTGACTCTTGCTGTCGCGCTCTGCGATGCGCGCAAAGACTTCGGTTGGCGAGAAGTATGCGAAGACCGCCTCGTTGAATCCGCAGCGCTGAAAGAGGCTCGACCAGAATCGATCGCTCGCGATGACCTGCTCACCGCCAAGCAACAGTCGCGTCGGCGCGCGTCGGCGGCGCAATCCCTGTTGTGCGGCAACACGAACTGGCACGAGTGCGCGCTTCTCACTCGACTCTGCCGCGAATTGTTGGGCGATGAACTCGGTGTCGGGAGCGAGGTCGCCGACGGTTGCCTCGAGGTAGTCAAGTGTTGGAATGTCAATCGATGTCATTGGGATCAAATCCTTTGAAGAATGGCCGCGGAGCGGTTCGGCTGCGGTGCTTGGTGATGAGACGGGGAAGCGAAACAGTGGTTTGTGCTGCGACGAGGCGCATGCGCGCAATAATCGAATCGAGTTCGCGCGTTGCGCCGATCGATCGCCAGATGCCTTGCGAGAGAATGAACTGCTCGATCGGTTTCGCGATGCGCGTAAATGGCAAGTGCGTGTCGCGATGTTGCACGATCGTCTTGACGGGAGTCTTTGGATCGAGTCGAAATGCCCGTCCACCCATTTGCACGGTCAGTCCGCGCGAGGCGGGACGGCAAAAAACCGTTGCAAGGGTTGGATCGTTGAATCCTTCGGTGAGGCATGCCATCGCCACGAGGACGTCGAGTTTGCCATCTCCAAATGCCTTGATCTGCCGCTCGCGGTCACTCTCACCGCTCACGAGCTCGACGCGCACTCCAGCGCGGCGCAGCAGCAGCGTGCATCGACTCGCTTGGGCGTGCGTGTGAAAGAAGATGAGCGTCTTTCCGAAACGGTGGCGCGATGTGATCCACGTCTTTGCAATGTCTGTGGGATCCCAAGAATCGATCGCGACGTGGCGATAGGGGGAGAGAAACCCATCGTCCTGAAGTGACTGGATCGAACAGCGCTTGAGCACGTGCGAATAGCAGAGTCGCGCGCGGTCGAGTCGGTAGGGAGTCGCGGTCAATCCAAGGATGTATGTGGGACGGGCGATCGAGTTCAAGGTCGCTGCGGTCATGCAGGCATCGCGGTGCGCTTCGTCCATGATGAGCAGATCGACCTGCGGAGGATTGCGCTGAAAGAGCGAGATGAGTGTGAGGTCGATGTCGAAACGAAACTTGCGGTTTTCTTGTTGCGCCTGGTGCAGTAGGTCGCGGCGTGGCGCACACCATCCGACGCTCAGGCCAGCTTCGCGTTGCAAGACCGCTGCAGTTGCGAGTGCGACGTGCGTCTTGCCCGCGCCGGTGGGAACGACTGTCATGACGCTTGCGAGACTTCGACCTGCTCCCAGAACTGCAGAATGCAGGGGACTCTCAAGTCCAGCGATGATCTCGCGCACAAGCGCCGTCTGATAGTGGCGTCCAGAGTGCGAGTCGCTGCACGCTGCGGCGCGATCGCAGAGCGAGGCGTGCGCAGTTCCGATGGGACGAAATCGATTGTGGGCAGTTGCAACCATGACGTGCAGAAGATGGCAGATGTGCGATCCGCTCAGTAGCAGATTGGCAAGCGAAATCGGCGAACTCTTATCGGGTGCGGCACCCTGCCAACCCTGCCAAGCGACACGAATTCTGCGGGCAATTCTGCTCATTGGCAGACACAGCGCAGTGCATACTTCGTTCCATGACTACTTCCCCCAACACGCAGCTCTTTCCCCCGATCGCGACGCTCAAGCACTTCGTTGACCCGACTGGTTCGGTCGCAGCTCTCGATGCCGTTGTTGATTCAATGATTACTGGATGCACCCCACGCAAGCCCATCCTGCTCGAGGGAGCAGTCGGTACTGGCAAGCGACACCTCGCACGTGCGATCGCACGGGAGTTCGGCACAACGGTCTTCGAGTTCGAACCCCACAGCGGAATGAGTCGCAGTGAGTTCGCTGAGATTCTGCAGTCGATTCGACCAAGCGATGTCGTCGTCGCGCACAACCTCGATGAATTCGCCGGTCCATTTCTGCGCGACATGGTGATCGCAGTGATTTCGCGCCGCGCTCCCGCTGCAGCAGAACCGACTTGGTGGCAGGATCCCGCTGCTGCCGCTGCGCGTGAACGGCGTGGCGAAGGGGCGAGCGACATGAGCAGGCGCCTTCCAGAATTCGAGTTCATTGCGACGACGAATTCAATTGGGAGCGTGCCGGGTCCGATACTGAATGCGTCGATGAAGTTTGCGCTGCACTCCAGTCAAGCCGGAACCGAAGCGGGAATCGCCCGTGCGCTGCGATTCAATGGCGTGGCGTTTGAACCATCCGCCATCGAACCGCTCGCTGCGATCGTTCGTGCCGCGCAGGGAGAGGACATGAGCGAGACGATTGTTGCGATGGTCTGCGCATGGAAGGCGCGCGTGAGTGCAGATAGGTGGTTGACGTTGGATGATGCGTGCAAGATCGCTGAGGCGGCGTGGTCATTCATGCCTGCCACGAGCATGACGCGCTCGTTTGCCGCAGCGCTAAAGCGCACGCACGACGTTGGGCAGACAATCGCTGCTCTGAAGATTCCCCCGCACCTCGCTGCTGAATTAGCGGCGCCTGCCGGGAGAGCAGTGAACCCAGACGCCGAGAGTGCCGCTCTGCAGCAAAAACTGACCCGATTGCTCGCCCAGACTCCGACTCCTGCAGACGACGACGACGACGAAATCGAAGATGCGCAAGAGGAGTGACGGCGGCCATGAGCGATACGCTGTGCATATCAACTGGACATCCACTCAGGAGGGGTCGTGATCAAGAAAGCCGCAAAGAAGTCCAAGGTAAAGTCGAAGTCCATGGGATCCACTGCGATCGCTCAGCACCGCCCAGTCGTGACGCGCGCGAACCAAGACGAGATGTTCGAACGACTTCTGCGCATCAAAGCGCTTGCAGAGAGTGGTGATGGTGTGACGTTCGAGCAGATCAAACGTGAATTCGAGATCGGCACTGCGCAGGCGAACGAACTCATCCGCCTCGTTCGTGAGCGACTCAAGGTTGACCTGCGAGTTGAAGGCAGCGGCAGTGAGCGCAGATATGTCAGCCATTCGGGCAGCGCGCTCAAACTCGACTTGCATGAGGATGAGGTGATCCCAGCGCTTCTAATCTTGCGCGATGTGACGAGTGGCGCGTTTTCTCCGCCGCTGCGTCCGGCGTTTCGTCTCGGACAGACGATCGAGAAGCATCTCAACGATGAGATGCGCGCGCGTTACAAGAAGTTGCAGAGTCGAGTGAATCTGCGTTGCGTCTCTGCCAAGCACGGAGATGTGCAGCGTTTCGAACAGGTTGTGAAGGCAATGCTCGACGGCAAGACACTGCGCATCAAGTATCGCAGCGCATCGGCGAAGGCTGCCGCAGCGGCGGCGACCTCAGCCCCAGTCGACGGTCGCGTCAACAGTGCAGGGGTTCGGGGGGCGATCGATCAGACGCAGTATCAAGAAGTCGAACCGTACGGAATCTTTTTCGCTCGACGCGCCTTCTACGCGATCATGCGTCCAGTTGATTCGAAGCCCGCCGAGCGCGTCGATGAGTTCTCAGGTCTTCGCACATTCAAGATCTCACGTATCGAAGATGCCCAGGATGGCACCAAGACGTTTCGTGTGCGCGCGGGTTTCACGATGAACAAATACCTGGAAGATTGCTGGGAAATGGTGCGGTTTCCCAAGGAGCCCAAGTCAACGGTCGTCATTGATATTGACGCGAAGTTCGCAGTCGCGGCGAGCGAGACGGAGTGGCATCCGACGCAGCGCGTTGAGATTCGGGCCGATGGAACGCACCGATTCACATTTCGAGTGCGCGGATTCAACGAGATCCTCTGCTGGATTCTCTCCAACGGAGGATCGGCAAAGGTGATCAAGCCAGAGGGGCTCAAACAACGGGTGCGCGACGAGATCGCGGCAATGAGCAAGAATTACAGCGACGGTGATCAGACACAACCAATCAGAAAGGTCTTCAAGTGAATTCACGAACACTCTCACGGAATTGCGCATGGGGCGTCGGGACGGCTGGCTGCCTCGCGATGGTGACTCTCGCCGCTTGTCAGGTGCAGCAAACAAACATCGTGCGCACGACGCGGTTGCCGGACGGCACCGAGTACAGCTATGCCAACAACAGCAGTGGATATGGTTACAACCCCAACTACACCAGCGATCAAAACATCAATGTCAACGCGCCAAATGCTGCTGCAATCGTCGGTGTGAATGCTGGCGGCGGGTCTGGAGGTTCATGGGGCTTCGGCAGCATTGGCGGTTACAGCGGATGGAGTCCCGCGTATGGATACGGAAATGGATATGGATGGGGATACGGCAACGGATTCGGTTGCAACTCGTTTGCTCCATGGGTGCAGCAAGGCATCGCTTCCGGATCGGTCAGCGGCGGTTGCACGGGCGTGTCGCAAGCAACGATTCGCTGAGCGCGTCTTGGCGGCATATTGGATGTGGGTGGCGACCAGTGGTTTCGCGCAGCAAATGGATGCTCTCAACATGACATTGACACCAAGAGATCGCAGTCAATGGCCGATTCATATTGGACCGCTGCATGACCCCCATTCGGGCCAGCGAGATATGGCGTACTGGATGTCGCGCCCAGCCAGTGAACGAATGGCAGAACTTGACCGCTTGCGAGAGGAGCATGATGGCCCACAACCAAGATTGGCTCGAGTGGCTGTTGTCGTTGAACGCCAACGCCGTTGAATATGTGATCGTGGGCGGCGTTGCGTTGGCTCATCACGGGTTGCCGCGTTACACGGGGATTCGTGGTCGCTCTCCGATCCAGGACAATCTCACGCCTGTGTCTCGCACCGCCGCCGCCTATCCGCCGCCTATCCGCCGCAGATTCCCCAGGCGCTGAGCAATTGCGCGAGGTCAGCCGCCGCAACACTGCCGTCGTGATCGAGATCTGCACTCGGAGTGCCGCCAGCTGTTCCCCACTGACCGAGTAGAAGCGCGAGATCGGCGGCATCCAC
>SIAR01000003.1 GCA_009691705.1 Phycisphaerales bacterium | reverse complement strand
CAAGACCTTTGGCACTCAGACCGTTCTGACGGGAGTCAATCTCGACATTCGCGCCGGCGAGACCGTGGTCATCATTGGCGGTTCTGGATGCGGAAAGACGACACTATTGCGTCTGCTTATTGGATCGCACCAACCATCCAGTGGCACGATTGAACTTCTTGGAAAGGACATCGCATCCTTGGACGACGCGGCATCCGATGCACTCAAGCGACAGTTTGGAATCCTCTTTCAATCGGGGGCGCTGTTTCAGTCGATGACCATCGGTGAAAACGTCGCGTTGCCGCTGCAAGAGCACACTGACTTGGCGCCAGAGATCATCGATATACAAGTCAAGATGAAACTCGAACTCGTGGGACTTCGTCCCCACGCAAACAAGCTTCCCTCGCAAATCTCGGGCGGAATGATGAAGCGGGCGGGTCTCGCGCGGGCGATGGCAATGGACCCCAAGATTCTCTTCTACGACGAGCCCAGCGCCGGACTCGACCCCGTCACAAGCGCGGAGATCGACCAACTCATTCTCGAACTTACGCGAAGCTTTGGCGTCACAAGCGTTGTCGTCACCCATGAGATGGATTCAGCATTCACAATCGCCGACCGCATGGTGATGCTTGACGGCGGTCGAGTGCTCAAGGTTGACACGCGCGATGAGTTTGACCGCATCCGTAAACTGCCCGAGAGCGAAGCGGCACAACTCTCGCTCGATGAGCAAATCGTCTATCAGTTTCTTCGTGGAGCTGCCAACGGTCCCATCACCCGCCGCCGCAGCGCCGATGACTACCGCGAAGATCTCTTAGGGATCGATTCCGATGGAAACGAAGTCGTCGGGCGGCGCACATCTGCCGCACGCATGTGACCTGATATGAGCGTTCTGGTGAAGCCAAGCCACTCCGACGACTGGTTCGCAGGGCGGCGCGTCACTGTCATGGGGCTCGGTCAATTCGGTGGCGGACTCGGCGTTGCCCAGTGGATGCACCAGCGCGGTGCTTGCGTGCATATCACCGATCTCGCCTCTGAGAAGACTCTTCACAACTCACTCGAACCTATTGCTGGCGCGATCACTGCGGGCGCCATCACGCTGCGACTGGGATCTCACGAGATGCGTGACTTTCAGCAGGCTGACCTAGTCATCGCCAACGCTGCGGTGCCACGCCCGTGGGAGAATCCATTTTTGTGCGCAGCGCGCAGTGCAGGGGTTCCCGTGACGACTGAGATTCGTCTCGCCATTGAACGCCTCGCGACGAATCGGGTCATCGCAATAACCGGCAGTGCTGGCAAATCGACAACAACCGCGATGACGGCATGTGCCCTCGCCGGATCGGGACGCGAAGTGCGCGTCGGCGGCAACATCGGCGGATCACTACTCGGCGCACCCGCAGGATCAGCGCGTGAATGGACCATGCTCGAACTCTCGAGCGCGCAACTGTGGTGGCTCTCGCCAGAGTCTGGCGACAACGGTTGGTCGCCAACCATCGCGGTGTTGACCAACATTGCAGCGAACCATATCGATTGGCATGGCACCATTGCCCACTACATCGAATCAAAGGCGCAGATTCGCCGCCACCAGAGTTCAACTGATCTCTTTTTGAGTGCATTCGCGCGCGAGAGTCCAGAACAATCGAGTCAAATCGCTCGTGAGTCGAGCAGTGGCGCTTGGTGGATGGATGGCAGCGAACCAGCGCTTCCCGCGGTCAACGAGATTGCACTTTCGATCCCAGGCGCTCATCAACAGCGCAACGCGCAGCTGGCACTTGCCATCACAGCAGCATGTGCGCAGTTCGACGGTGAAAGTGTCAACCTCGAGGGTGCCCGCTGCGCGCTCAAGTCATTCTCCGGACTCGAACACCGATTGCAATCGGTTGGGACGGTCGGCGGTGTGCAGTGTTTCAACGACTCGAAGGCGACAACCCCCGAGGCAACCCAGCTCGCAATCGCAGCGTTTGACGACCCCGCGCGCGTGCATCTCATCGCTGGCGGATATGACAAGAAGGTCGACCTGTCTGCGATCCGCGACCTCGCTCCAAAGCTCGCGGGGCTTTACGCCATCGGTGAGACGGCGCACGCGATCGCGGCGCATCCGCCCGCGATGCGATTTGAGTCGCTGACGCGCGCTGTCGAGGAGGCATTTTCTCGCGCCAAGGCGGGCGACATTCTGTTGCTCTCTCCGGGCTGCGCGAGTTGGGATCAATTCATCAATTATGAAGAACGTGGACGACTCTTCGTGAATCTAGTACGCGCGCGTGCCGCTTTGAGCCACTGCTAGACTCCATCTCACGACCGCTAGTCCTACCTTTCACCTATGAAAACACCCAAATCGATCACCCTCTTTTTCATCGCCGCGAGCGCTGTCGCAGCACTGCTCGTCGGCTGCTACACCCCCTCCGGCGGCTTCAACCCCGGAACTGGCCGTGGGTTTGTGTACATCTCGACGCCAACCCGTCCTGTGACAGTGACGCTCGTCGATACGCGAAACCAAGAGGCGTTCTTTCGTCTCGACATTCCAGCGGGCGAGCAGTTGACATTCAAATTCGTCGAAGGTTCCGGAACTGGATCGCGCATCGAACCGACCAAGATGTTGTGGGCAGTCTGGGAAGCGAAGACCGAGTTTGGATCGCTCAACAACCAACTCATCTGCCCCCCTGCCTCGTGTCGACGAATCGACGTGACCTATCGCCCCGCGCCTGAAGATCCGCCGGCCGATCCAACTCTAATCATTCCGCCTGATTCGGCGATACCCACCACGGGTCCCGACAGTCCAGCTGGTGGGCCGCAACCACCCAATCGTCCCAAGGACTAACGCTGCCATGCGGGTTGGCCACGGCTACGACCTTCACCGACTCGAATCGTGCGCCCCCGCTGGACGAGGTCGTCCATTCATTTTGGGAGGTGTTCGATTCGACCATCCCACCGGACCGGTGGCGCACTCTGACGGAGATGCGCTGTTGCATGCGATTACCGACGCGATTCTGGGAGCACTTGGGATGCCCGACATCGGCCAGCTCTTTCCAGATTCCGATGCGGCGCATGATGGCAGCGATTCGGCGATTTTTCTGCGAGAGGCGATTCAAAGAATGCACCGCGCGCGCTTCTCACTGGGCAATCTCGACTGCACGGTGATCTGTGAGTCACCAAAAATTGGACCGCGCCGCGCTGAAATCGTCGCGCATCTTGCAGAACTTCTCTCTTGCGATGTGCAGCGAATCAACGTGAAGGGCAAGACGCATGAGAAAGTAGATGCCGTTGGTGAAGGACGCGCGATCGAGGTGCACGTTGTCGCGCTGCTCCATCCGGTGGATTGAAATCGAACGACCCCTATACTCGGCTGCATGAGAGCAGTCGTTACTGGGCAGGTCGGTGTTGACAAGAAGAGCTACCTGCAAAAGACGGTCATCTCTGCAGGCGAGCGCGGCGACCGCATCGATCTCTTCAATATTGGCGACCGCATGTACGCAGAGGCAACCGACGTGCGTCCGGGACGCATTCTCGACTTGCCGCTCTCGCGGCTCACGAGCCTGCGTCGCGCTGCGTTCAAGGATGTGATCTCGGCGACGCAACCCAAGCACGACCACCCCAATGTGATGGTGAACACCCACGCTACTTTTCGCTGGCGCCACGGACTATTCAGCGCATTTGATTTCGATCAGCTGCTCAAACTTGAACCCAACTGCTTCATCTGCCTCGTCGACAATGTTGAAACGATTCATCATCGATTACACCGCGATCACGTCATCGATGCAACACTTAAAGATTGCATGGTCTGGCGCGAAGAAGAGATTCTCGCCACCGAGTTGATGGCGCAAGCACTTGGATGCAGCAACAATTTCTATGTGCTCAGTCGCGGGAGACAACAAGACACGGTCGAGACATGCGTACGGCTTATTACCCGTCCAGAGATGCGCAAGGTCTATCCATCGTTTCCCATGAGCCACGTGATGGACATGCCCGATGTGATGGCTGAGATCAATCACTTTCGCGCAGAACTCGCCAAGCACTTCATCACGTTCGATCCGGGGGACGTCGATGAGAAACTTCTCTTGGATCGCGCCCTCGATGCCGCCCGCAAGGGAGAAGACTTCGTCGAAGTGCAACCGCACGCGTTTGGTGGTCGCGAAGGGAATCCAACGATGCGCCTTCCCGTGCGAGAGGTGCTCGACATCGCTGGCGATATCGATGGACAGATTTACATGCGCGACTTTAAGCTCGTCGACCAGAGCGACATGATCGTTTCGCTCGTCCCTGAACTGGCGGGGGGCGTGCCAGGACTCTCAAGCGGCGTCGAGCGTGAATTGCATCATGCGTTCGAACACACCAAAGAGGTCTATGTCGTGTGGAAACCAAAGAAGAACCCGAGTCCATTCATTACTGAGACTGCGACGCGCATCTTTCGCAGTGTCGATGAGGCGCTCTCGTTCTTCGACAGCGAAGGGATGCTCGCGCCAACATCTCTCTTTGGGCACTGACCGCGCGAAGAACTCTGCGCCGTGCCACGATTTCTACTGCGAGTTGCGTACGACGGCACCGATTTTCATGGCTGGCAGAGGCAAGAGCCTCCTGATGTCAAGCCGCTACGCACTGCCCAAGGAGCACTAACCGATGCGGTCAGCGACCTCTTGGGAGAGCGCATTTCTGTCAATGGTGCGAGCCGCACGGATGCTGGCGTGCATGCGCGTGGACAAGTCGCTGCTTTTTCAAGTGGGCAGGCGCGCGTTCCTATCGAACGACTGCCAATGGCGATCAACACCCGCTTGCCCGCTGACATTGAGGTGCGTGAAGCTCGCGTTGTCTGTGATGCATTCGACCCAGTGCGTGATTGCCTCAGCAAGAGTTACTCCTACCGCCTGCGGCACGGGTCAGCGGGTCGTCCACCCCACGTCAATGGTCGCGCAGATCCTTTCGACCGCGAGATGACTGCGCACTGTCACCAATCACTCGATCTCGCCGCAATGCAACTCGCCGCCTCGCAAATGACTGGCACCCGCGACTACAAGGCATTCGCGCACTGTCCAGAACAACGCGAAACAACAGTGCGCAGTGTGCACATGTGCGCTGTGAGTGAATTGAGCCCCGGACTGCTGCGCTTCGATGTTGCGGGCAGTGGATTCCTCTATCACATGGTGCGCATCATGGTTGGGACATTGGTCGATGTTGGACGCGCCAGACTCGACGCGGGATCCATCAGTGATCTCATTGCCTCCGGCGAACGCAAGCGCGCTGGTCAGACCATGCCTCCGCAGGGACTCTGCCTCGAGTGGATCCACTACAGCGGACAGGAATTGCCGTGAGAATCCTGCATCTCTCGACCCGTCTGATCATCGGCGGATCGCAAGAGAACACGCTGCTCTCATGCATTGGAGCGGCAGATCACGGACACACCGTCGCGCTTGGGTATGGCCCGATCTACGGCCCCGAGGGATCGCTCTTGCCGCGCGTGGTTGCCGACGGTCGCATCGAACGATTTGAGATTCCAGACCTCACCAGGTCGGTCGATCCACTTCGTGACTGGCGCTGCTTACAACAACTTCGCGCCCTGATTCAGGCGTGGAGGCCCGATGTCGTGCACACCCACTCCTCAAAGGCTGGCATTCTGGGTCGAGGGGCGGCATGGAGTGCGCGCGTGCGAGTCGTTGTGCACACGATTCACGGACTTCCGTTTCACCCCTATCAGAGTTGGCTCAAGAATGCGGCGTACGTACGCGCAGAACGCTGGGCTGCGAAGCGTTGCCATGCGATCGTGAGCGTCGCCGATGCCATGACGGTTGGCGCGCTCGCCCACAAGATCGGCAGGCCCGAACAATTCGTCACGATCCGAAGTGGGATGGAGATCGCTCCATGGCTGGTTGCTCAGCGCGATCGCGGGCGCATTAGAAAACAGTTTGGATGGGGCGACGAAACAGTTGTACTGGGCACGGTCGCACGACTTGCCGAGCTCAAAGGTCACGACGACCTGATCGATGCCTTCACTCCGCTGCTGCGCGCCGACACGAAATCGAGAGTTGCGCTGCTTTGGGTTGGTGATGGATGGTGGCGGCAGCGACTCGTCGACCGTCTCAACAAGGCGGGCATCGCCGATCGGGTTGCGCTCGCGGGGCTGGTCGATCCATCCGAGATTCCAGCTCTCATGTCAGCGATGGATGTGATTGTGCACCCTTCATACCGCGAGGGATTGCCGCGCGCCGCCGTGCAAGGTGCGCTCATCGGCAAGCCTGTCATCGCATACGACGTCGATGGCGGGCGCGAAGTTTGCAAGACCGGTGTGACCGGAATCCTCGTCAAGGCAGGCGACGTCGCGGCACTGCGCGCAGCGGCAGAGGCGTTGATTGCCAATCCAAGTGAGTGCAGTGCGATGGGTCAACGAGGGCGCGAACTTGTGCAGCATGAATTCGATTCGCGCACGATGGTCGATCAGCTTGATGCGTTGTATGCGCGCCTCTGGGCGCAGAGCAAGTAGAGTTATCCGATGCGAATCGCCGTCTTTGGACCCCATCCTGATGATCAAGAACTCGGCATGGGTGGCACCATTGCGCGGCTCGTGGCCGGTGGACATGAAGTCACGCTGGTCGACATGACGAACGGAGAACCCACACCGCACGGAACTTCTGAGATTCGTGCGCGTGAGGCGGCGGCTGCCGCGGCGATATTGGGGGCAACGCGGATGCAGCTTGGACTGATCAACCGCGAACTCGTTCCTGATCTCGCCTCGCGGGCTGTTGTGGCAAGCGCGATTCGCGCGTTGCAGCCAGACATCATCTTCGCACCCCATCCTGAGGATGCCCATCCCGATCACATTGCTGCGTGCGCACTCATTGAGGCGGCGCGATTTGCGGCCAAGTACACCAAGTGCGAATTGCCGGGCGATCCTTGGCACGCCCCCCATCTTTTTCATTACTACGCCATTCACTTGCGAAGTGTGCCACAGCCATCGGTCATCGCCGACACGAGCGGTCACGCGCAAACGAAACGCAGCGCGATCCTGGCCTATGAGAGTCAATTCGTTCGCAACACCAAGAACACCAAGGTGCCCGACTGGATCGATGCTGCGGGGGTTTACTTCGGCAGTCGTATCGGCACCGACAGCGCAGAGCCATTCTTCAGCCGCGAATGCGTGGCGATTGATTTCGCACAACTCGCACGCTGATTCGCCACGACAAATCAGCCGCCCGTTGAACCAAATCCGCCACTCCCCCGCGCTGTTTCGGTCAACTCCACAACCTCGCATATGCGCGCCCGAACAACTGGAGCGATCACGAGTTGTGCGACACGCATCGATGGCTCAACCGTGAATGCACTGCATCCGTGATTGATGAGGGCAACCTTCATCTCGCCTCGATAGTCGGCGTCCACTGTTCCGGGCGCGTTAGGAATCGACACTCCAAACTTTGATGCGAGTCCACTGCGGGGACGCACCTGTCCCTCGAACCCCGCAGGAATCTCGACCGCGAATCCACAGGGAATCATGGCGATTGCACCCGCTGCAATCACCACAGGATCAGAGATCGCCGCGTGCAGATCCATTCCAGCTGCCAGGGCGCTTTGGTAGGCGGGCACAACTGCGAGCGGCGTGAGCCGACGAAACTTGATTTCGATTTCGTTCATCGCATGAGTGTAGAGAGCGCAAAGCAATCTTCGTATGCTCGCGCGGTGATCTGCCCCGTGATTTCACTCATTCTTCTTGCCATCGTCGCGTGGCTAACAGTATCTGGGCTCAAGATTCGTGAACTTGCCAGAGCACCTGCCATCGCTTGCGGACGGTGTGGGCACTTTCTCGCTGAAGGTCAACTGCGCTGTCCAGAATGCGGCACGCAGTGGGATGTCAGTTGGCTCGAACGACTCAAGAATGCCCGCACGCGATCTGGAACATTTCGACTCGTGCTCGCGGCGGTACTGATGGCTGTGATTGCACTCGCATTCGTGCTCGCACTGCTCTCCCCCTACTGAGTTATGTCAAGCCGAAGCAGTCACAGCGTTTCGTCGATACGAAAGATCGGCTCGCCGCGATGGATGCGCATCCACATGCGGTGTGCGCCAACATCCCACCCAGCGATCAGGCTCAATCTCGTGCAGTGCATACGCATCGCGACCAGCGACAACTGCCGGACGATCCGCCTGCGGCATAAATGGCCACCAAGGGATCACCCCTTGCTCAAATCCGGGCAACTTCTTGAACTCTGCAGGATCATCGACCACATCTTCGACGGTGGTCAGGCGGGACCGTTGGTCGCGCAGTCCTGGAATCGATTTGAATAGCCCGCGCGTGTATGGATGCAGCGGTCGGGCGAAGAGTTCTTCAACGCGCGCGTACTCGACAACGCGACCCGCGTACATCACACACACAACGTCGGCGTTTTCAGCAACCACACCGAGATTGTGTGTAATCAGCATCACGCCCATTCCACGCGCGTGTTGAATCTCGCTGAGCAGTTCGAGAATCTGCGCTTGAATCGTGACGTCGAGCGCTGTGGTGGGCTCATCGGCGAGCAACAACTTGGGATGGCACGCGAGCGCCATCGCGATCATGACCCGTTGACGCATGCCTCCCGAGTATCGGTGGGGATAATCGCAGAGCAGCTGCATGCGCGCCCGGCGCAGGCGCTGCGCAAACGATCCCTCTGCGGCCAGCAACTCAGCGAGAGGACGGCGCTGCGCCTCAACTTCGCCTTTCAGCGCGGCAAGTTCCCGGGTGAGCCGTCCTTCAATGGGTTGATACATGCCGACCTCATCGAGCGATCGCATCGCAATCTCGACCGCTTCGTCGGGCGTTGCCTTCTGATGCAACAGGATCGCCTCGAGAATCTGATCTCCGATTGTGTAGACCGGATTCAGACTCGTCATCGGCTCCTGGAAGATCATTGCGATGTCGCGTCCGCGCACCTTGAGCATCTCGCGTTCAGAGAGCGAGAGCAACTCTCGACCCTCGAGCAGAATCGTCCCGCGATCGACTCGCCCCGGAGGACACGGCACCAACTGCATCGTCGTCATCGCAGTGACACTCTTGCCGCAACCAGATTCGCCCACTACGGCGAGCGTCTGATTGGGGTAAATCGTCATGCTCACCCCAGCAACAGCCTGAATTCGTGGACCGCCTCCACTGTTGTCAAACGACACAGCGAGGTCAGCGACTTCGAGGAGTGGGGTGTCTGCCATTAGTGGGCCGCCTTGCGAAGTTTGGGGTCGATGGCGTCGCGCAGCGATCCACCCAGAATGTTGTACGCCAAGACCGAGAAGAAGATCGCAGCACCAGGAAAGATCGCGAGCCACCAGACGAACGTGCCGGTCGTTCCCGTCGCACTCGAGAGCAACTTGCCCCACGACGCTTGATTGTCCGGACCAAGTCCGAGGTACGAAAGCGTCGCCTCAGCGATGATCGCACCGGCGATCGCGAAACTGGCATCGACAAGCACTGGCGTCACCCCATTGGGAAGCATGTGTCGAAAGAGAATTGATCGCAGTGGCAATCCAGACGCGCGTGCCCCCTGCACAAAGTCTTGATGGCGCAACTTCATGAACTCTGCCCGGGTGAATCGCGCCGCACCCGTCCACGAAAGACAACCGATGATCGCCATCATCACGTAGGTACTGCGCGGCAATACTCCTGCGGCAACGATGAGCAAGAAGAGCACCGGCACGGCCATGAAGATCTCGACCACGCGAAAGAGCAGCATGTCGATCTTGCCACCGAAGTAGCCCATGATCGATCCCATTGTCACTCCGATGATGACGGCGATTCCAGTCGAAACGAAACCGACCGAAATCGAGAGTCGGCAAGCCCAGAGCAACTGTGCCAAGACGTCCGCACCATTTGAGTCTGTTCCAAGGATGAAAGAATGCGCAGCGAACGGGCTCACCAACAGGGGCTTCCACTCGCGTTGTAACGACGACCGCTGTCGTGCAACCTGTTCGACATCGCCGCGCGCACGCGCTGCGAGTTCTTGGTTGCCCTCGCGATTCGCCTTTGCCACTGCCGCGGCGAAGCGTTCAAACTCCCGACCAGCTGCGGCATCCTTGGCTTCGTACGCTTTGGCCACCGTTGTCATCGGTGGCACAGTGATCAACTCGCTGCGCAGCCGATCGGGGCTCCAAGGAATCAACGTGTAGACACAGCGAATGCGTCCCGCAGCTTCTTGCGTGACATATCGATCGAAGTCGACGGGCATCGACTGCCAACGCGCACCCGTCGCTAGAGCGACGGCGGCAAGCGCGAGCGTCACAACGATGAGGCGCCCCCGCACCGCAAGCAAGAATGGAATCGCGAGCGCAATCAGTGCGAATGGAAGTCCGATGACTCCAGCCACGATCACCCGCCTCCAGACATTGGTGGGATCGGCAATCCACTGCGCAACAGAACGTGTCCATCCGATGCGCTCTGGTTCGTCGAGCCAATCGGCGGCAAACGATGCGATCACAATTGTGAATCCTGCGATGACCGACATCACGACGACCACGCCAAGTCGCTCACCGCGACCCATTGCCAATGGGATCGCAAGCCAGACCACACCAGCGATCGCACCAAAGAAGAGTAAAAGGTCGGCAGGAGTCAGAGATTCGAAGAGCGGCGAGCGGGCGGATATGACCGCGCCGTTCTCGCCGATGACTTGCAGCCAAAGTGGATTCGCATTGGCGATGAAGGGCGCCAGTACCGCACCGAGGGCGACCAGAGTGATCCACCCGATGGCGAAGAGCGCCGGACGACCCTTCAACACACGCGCCCATGCGTCCGCCCAGAATCCGCGCGCTTGCGCACTGCCGATGCCACGCATCGCTTCAACCCCTGAAATTGCCTCAGGCATAGGAGACTCTCGGATCTGCCAATGCATACAGAATGTCCGCGATCAACAAGGCGATCAGACTCACGCAGCCAACCATGATGGTGTTTGCGAGCATCACTTCAGAGTCATGCAAACTCACCGCCTCGAGCATCAACGATCCCATTCCGGGAATCGAAAAGATTTTCTCGACAATGACGCTGCCAGAGAGCATCGCGGGAAAGATCGAGACGAACATCGTGATCAGCGGCAAGAGTGAGTTTCGAAAGACATGGCGCAAGATGATGTCGCGGCGCGAGACTCCCTTGGCCTTTGCTGTTCGCACATAGTCGGCATTCAAGTTGTCGAGCATCGCCGCGCGCGTCTGACGCGAAAGCACTGCGAAGCCCGCGTAGACCAAGCAGACCACGGGAAGTACGAGATGCCATCCCAAATCCAACATCCAGCCGGGTTGAAACCCAGTTGCGTTCCAACTCGGAAGAAACGCGATTGACGATGAGTTAGTGGCATGAAGACCGGCAACCGGAAAGAGCCCGAGATACTGTTTGTTCGCGAGAAAACCGACGGCGAGCACACCCGCCCACACAACTGGAATCGACCAAAGCGCGATGAATAACCCACCGCTGAGCACGTCGAACCACGAACCCCGTCGCGCGGCGGCGAGCATGCCGGTGGGGATCGCCACGAGATAGATCAGTGGGAATGCGATGAGGTTGATCAGCAGCGTGACTGGAAGCGCCTCAAGAATCAGACTCGCCACGGGACGGTTCTTCGTGCGGCTCCATCCCATGTCAGGTGCGCCGATCGAGACGAGCCCAGGAATCACTCCCACTCCAGCCTGTTCAAACGGTTGCGCTTGAAAGCACAATGCGAGCAGTGCGCGCGCACTCGCCGCTCGTGCCTGCGCCTCAAGCGCAACATCAGCGGCGGCCTGCACTGCCGGCCACTGCGCAGAGGCGACATCGATTCGCAGCGCACTCAGTTTGGAAGCAGGCAACTCACCGCGCCGATCGACGAGCGCCGACTGTTGCGTCGCATCGGCATACTGCGCCAGAGCGATGCGCAGAGACGCGAGTGCGCCGACGAACGCCTCGCGCGCACTTCCATTTTCGCGGGCCAACGCCCGGTACTGCTGGCGAAGTCCGACCTCGGTATCCGCGGCGACGAAGGACGTAGTCGCAGTTGCGGCAGCCACGGCAGATCGATCCCCCGCCTGCCAAGGAGCAGCCATCAGCATCGTTGGCAGATCGCGCGGCGCGTAGATGCGCTCACCGGTTGAATCTATTTGCGCGCGCGATCCAAACTTGAGCGGCGAAATGCGCCCGAGCCACTGTGCGTATTGCATGACCACCGATTCATCGAGGCGAAAACGATCGCGAAATCGCGCTTCGGCAATGCGTGGATCGCCGCCTGCGGGGCTTCCTCCACCCGCCGCTGCAGACGCGCTGGCACTGAATCCGCCTGGCGCCAACGCGATGAGGCAATAGACCATGAAGGTCATCCCAATCAGCGTTGGAATCATGAAGAGCAGGCGTCGACTGATGTACGGAAGCATGGGGTGCGAACCGAATCAGGTACCGGGCTGCGGAGTCGCTGATGGCGACACAAAGAAAAACTCTTCGGGCGAGAGTCCAGTCTTATACATGCGCACGTTTCCGAACTCTCGCTTGATAAACCTCAACCAAGGTGCGACACGGATGAACGTGTATGGCTGCTCCTTGGCAATGACCGCCTCGAGTTGATGCCAAATCAGCATGCGTGATTCTTCATCCATCGCACGGCGCCCCTGCTCGATGAGTGCGTCCGCGGCAGGGCTCGACCACTGCGAAAAATTGTCCCGCCCCTTCGCCATGCTCTCGGAGTGAAAGATCTGCTTGGGATCGCTCTCAGGAGCCGAGGCACTCCATGCCATCGTGAGGGCGTCAAAGTCGCGCGACTTGATTATGTCTTGGTAGCGACTCCAATCGATGGGACGAGTCGTCATTACGATTCCAGCCTTCTTGTACGAGTCTTGCGTAAACCGCGCGATGCGCTCGCCAATCTCGCCACCCGTCGCATAGGTGTATTCAAACTCGAATTTTTCTCCCTTGGCGTTCTCAAGAATTCCATCGGCGTTGCGGTCTTCCCAGCCCGCGTCCTTTAGCAACACTTGCGCAGCATCTGGATCGAATGGCATTGGAGAAAGTGCCGCGTTTGCCGCAGGACTCTCCGGGTTGAAGGGGCCTTTTGACACCGTGCCGATGCCATCCCAGATGTCGCGAATCATTTTCTCACGGTCGAGAAGCAGTGTCATCGCTTGACGAACCCGCACATCGGTGAACGGAGTTAATCGCCCAGTCTCGCCGCGCGGTCCACACTGCCAGGCGATGAATGAGTAACCACTGCGCATATTCACCCACTTCAGCGCGTAGTTGCTCTTTTCGAACTCTGGCTCATCGCGCAACACAGTGTTGAATTGCGGTGAAGTTGGCAGCACCATAGATGCCTCGTTGTTTCGGAATGCGACGAGTCGGGCAAGGTCATCCTTGATCGTTCGGAAGCGTTGTTGATCGAGTGGCGCCCGTCCGCACCACCAGTTCGAATTGCGCACGATGACGATGTCCGTTCCGGGAGTCCACTGACTCGCGAGATCCTGCGCTCCCGTTGGAAGGCGTTCCATCGTGAATGGGCCAGACCCCATCAATAGACCAGTGGATTGATTGATCTGCGCTGGCTCGAACTGCGAATAAAAATGCTTGGGAAGAATCGGATTTCCCATGGCCGCAAGTATGTTTGTAAAAAGCGAGTCCTTGAAATGAAACTCGATGGTCAGGGGGTCGATGACCGTCACGCCCGTTAATACGTCTGCGAGCGTCGAGCGCGTGCGATCGGCGTCAATCGATGGATTCATGATGAAGTCCATGTATGTCCAGCGCACGTCTTCGGCGGTGACGGGCGTTCGGTCGCTGAAGCGCGCCTTGGGGTTGATGTGGGCGCGAATCCACAGACCATCGGGATCGATCTGCCACGCATCGGAGAGCGATCCAACCAACTTCATGGTCTTTGGATCGAATGTCGCGAGTGATTCGCAAATGCGGTCGACAACGCGGCTGCCATATACGTCGGCGTAGAGATATGGGGTGACCTTCTGTGGTTGCCCCTCAAAAATCTCGACGAACTCACCACCAGGCTTGAAACCAGCCACCTGCGCTGGGTCGTTTGAAAACGCTGGCGCTGCTTGCCAGGCGATGGCAACGCCAGCCCGCGCCCATGACTCGTCGCGCGCTGCGGCTACGGGTGCAGTGGCTGTGTTCGATGTCGCACCGCTCGCGGCGACTCCTGCACCAGATTGCAGGTGCGTTTCGAACGTCGACATACGCGACTCCATGTTGCGCCCCTGTTCGAGAAGAGTCTGCAGCACTGGCCACTGGCGATCGCCCCGAATCATCGAGAGCCACAGCGTTGCGAGGATCGACAAAAGCAGAATAATCACGATGAAATCTTTGATTCCAAATCGATTTTGCATAGGAAATTTGGATCCTATCACGCAGTTGGGATGCGTCGACGCGAGGCAGGATCGACCGCCGAACGCAAGGTGTCGCCAACAAAGTTCAGCGCGAGCAGTGTGCCCCCGATCGAGATGCACGGCCAGAGCAAGAGCCACCAACGGCTATGGATTGTGTTCACTTCCGCGAGTCCCTCCGACGCGAGATTGCCCCACGATGGAAGGGGTTCGCGCACACCGATCCCAAGAAAGCTCAGAAAACTCTCTGACAAAATCGCCGCTGGTACAGCGAGTGCGGCATAGACGGCAACTGGCGCCACGACGTTGGGCAGATAATGCAACCGAAATTGCCGCCAGGGACCAACTCCAACTGCCCGACACGCCTCCATGAAGAGTTGACCGCGCAGGCTCAGCACCTGACCGCGAATCACACGCGCAACGGTCAGCCAACTAGTTGCACCGATGGCAAGCAACAGGATGGCAACATCAAAGAATTGATGACCAGGTCCCGTGCGCTCGAGGCCCAACCGCTCGAGCACTCCCTCGGCAGCGACCGCAAAGAGCACCACCAACAGCATCGATGGAAGTCCATACATCACGTCAACAACACGCATCATTGAGCCATCGACGCGGCCGCCACACGCGGCGCTCGCCGCGCCGTACAGCGTGCCAAATCCCACTGCCACGAGCGCTGCACTGAGACCGATGAGCAGACTCACCGCGCCGCCCATCAAGCAACGTGCCAGGACATCGCGACCATGCCGATCGGTTCCGAGGATGCGCGTTGGAACATAGGCACCCGCAGCGAGCTGCGCCGCGATGGTCGACTGCACGGCTGGCGAATCATGCCACCAGGATGGAGCAAGCAACGACAGCTCGAGATTTCCCGCCTCATACCTCCGAACTGGTGCACCCCCTGCTCGATCAACGCGACCAACCGTCCATGGAAGTGAACACGCACAGGCAAGTAGCACAACAGCGAGAACTGCCACTCCGAAACCTCCGGGAATCCGCCGTGCTGTTTTATTCGCGCTCACTGACCGACAGACTACGGCGCGGATGGCACGGATGGCACGGATGGCACGGATGGCACCACAGGCTGCGTCGCGGCGGGCGTCGCTGAATCAACAGGCGAACGGCCGCCCAAGAGCACGCCCAAGACTGGCGCTTCGCGACCGTCGCGATATGCATCCACAATCTTGCTGACCGTCTCGTCGCGCGCCCTGGCATCCTGTTCGAGCCCAGAGCGCATCGTGCGCATCACCGTGTCAATCTCTGCCAACTCCATCGCGCGCGATCGCAGGTTGAGATCGACAATTGTTCCAGCAAGCGCTCGGATCTGTGACTCGATCTGCTGCGCCTCTGCTTGGCGATTGCCAAGTTGCGCGCTTCCCCACTGCGCGCCAAGTCCCTCAAGTTGTCCCTGCACGCGAAGTTCTTCTACGCGCAGGGCATAGAGAGCGGGTTTGTGTCGACGTAGGACTGCCAGCGATGCCAGCCGCTTGCCCATCCTTTCTGCGGCGATTCGAAAGGTCGCGGGATCTTTCGCCCGAGCTTCTTCGAGTGTTTTGGCCCATTCCGGCGCGACATCCCGCGCCACGGCGATGAGCGCATCAGGCTCTGGGCATCCAGTTCGTGTCTGGCACTCAATCTGTGCTTGGCATGCAGTCGTGTCTCCCACCGCGATCACGCACCCAACAGCAGACTCGTGGGACGAAAGCCGTACGCCTGCTTCAGCGTCGACTTCTCGTGCGGCGAGTGCTGAGCAGAGAATGCACACTGAAAGCATCACGTCATTTACTCAGGTGGTTCCGGCCGAGGCGAGGATGAGTTGCACTTCTGCATTCAAGTCGCCGAAGGATGCATCGCGCAATCTCAGAATCGGCATCGCGCTCCACTCATCTACCACAAACTCTTGGTCACCGCTATCCGTGACAACTTCACTCCCGGCGAGCAGTGACACGAGCACCGGTTCAGACATCGTTCCCCCCGAGTCGGCCGTCGCAACGACTTGTTGATTAGGGATCGCCCTACGAACATCGATGACATTCATCACAAAGACGGCAGCGGCGAGAGACGCGGCGATCGCGAGACCCATTCCCCAGCGATCCTTCCAACTGTCAATCGATCCAACACTTGCATGATCCAGACCACGCCGAATGAGTGGGTTAGACCGCAAGACGCGTTCGGCGAGACCAGCACGGTCACGCATTTGAACACCGCGCGCTTCGAGCGCGTGCTCAAGAAGTCGATGGTTGATGTGGTCTGAGTGGAAGTCCTCCGACTCATCCCCACCGCTCGGATGCAATCCAGTGAACTTCATGCGTGGTGTAGAACGTCGTGTGGCATGGTCGATTGCACGAATTATCCTCGCCGCTTTGAACGCAATTCGATCATCTCGCGCAGTCTCGAGAGCGCTCGGTGGTGTCGCGCGAGCAGGGTTCCCACAGGCTCTTTGAGCAGGTGGGCAATCTGTTTGAAACTCAACCCGCCAGTGTGACGAAGGTCAATTATCTCTCGGTCAGCCCGCGAGAGTTCTGCCATTGCCCCTTCTAGGGCAACGACTTGCGACTCTTCAACGGTCCTATAACCCTCTCCACCCATCCCTGAACTCTTCGCTGCTGCGATGCCATCTTCGCTTCCAGATCGGGCATGGCGAGAACGCCGGCGCATCTCATCGCGAAGGCGGTTGATTGCGACTCGAAAGATCCAAGCCTCAAACTGCCCCTGTTCGGTATAGCCAGAGAGTTTCTCTACTAGCGTTGCAAAGACCGATTGGGTGAGTTCTTCGGCGAGGTCTGCATCGATACGCTGCGCTCGAAGCAGTCCAAAGACGCGGGGGGAAAACTCTTCAACCAAAAGCCTCCACGCCTGCTCGTCGCCCCGACCTGCGCGGGCAAGCCATTGGGCGATTTGGTCTTTGCGAAGTTGGTCATCCTGACCCTCACTCATATTCAGCGAGTCTATGCGTCTCGATCAAGTTGGGAGATCGTCCGCGCTACTTCCGTACACGCCACCCCGTGGTTCGAAACTTCGATACTCAACCCCTGCCGGCGCAGAGAGCGGCGAGTATGAGCGGAAGCAAGTCGAACTCTGATCCCACACGAGTTTCACAACTCCTGTTGGTCCATTGCGCTGCTTTGCGAAAATGAGTTCTGCCATCCCGACCTTATCGAGATTCGTCTCAGACCATTCAGGATCACCCTGGTGGTAGTACTCCTCGCGGTGCAACATCAAGATGACGTCTGCGTCTTGTTCGATCGACCCAGACTCGCGCAAATCACTCATTCGGGGACGGTGCCCTTCGCGCTGCTCGGCGGCGCGGTTCAACTGCGACAAGCAGACCACCGGAACATTCAGTTCACGCGCCATCGCCTTGATGCCTCGGCTGATCTCGCTGACCTCAACCTGCCGGCTCTCACTGCGCAAACCAGAACTCATCAACTGCAGGTAATCGATGAAGATGCATCCGATGTCAAACTTCTCTTTCATGCGCCGTGCTTTCGAACGCAACTGCAAGAGTGTCAAACCAGCGGTGTCGTCAATGAAAATCTTCGAAGACTGTAATGCGTCGCAGGCCGCAACGAGTCGGCGGTTGTCATCTGCTTGCAGTGTGCCGCGCCGCAGTCGCTGTCCATCGACGCCAGCTTTGGCGCAGAGCAATCGCTGCACCAATTGTTGACGACCCATTTCGAGACTGAACATGGCAACGGGCTGACCTGCGAGTGCGACACCCTCCATCATGTTTAGCGCCAACGCAGTCTTTCCCATGGACGGACGGGCCGCGACGATCAACATCTCTCCGCGCTGCAATCCACTCGTCATCTCATCCACATCTTCGAATCCCGATGCGAGTCCGGTCAAACCCGATCCATCACGCGACTGCAGCGCCTCCATAGTTTCGCGCAGCAATTGCGGCAAATCGGCGAAGGGTGTTGACTCACGATTCTGCGCGATCGAAAAAATACGCTGCTCGGCAGTCTCGAGCACCATCTGCGCTTCTTCGGTCGAATGAAAGGCGTCGTGCACGGTTGACCCAGATGCATCGATCAGTTGTCGAAGCGTGGCCTTGTCGCGCACGGCGCGGGCATACTCAGTCGCGAACTGCGCGCTTGGCACGCTCTCTGAAAGTTGGATGAGATACTCAAGACCGCCAATCGCTTCGAGCACCTGACGATCTGACAATGTCTGATTCAGCCGAACGACATCCACCGACGAGGTGCGGTCGTAGATCTCAACCATCGTCGAATAGATCGTGCGATGCTTGTCCTGAAAGAAGTCGTCTGCGTTGCGAACGATTCCCACGACGTCGCCAATCGCGCCAGGCTCGATCAACATGCTGCCAAGCAAGGCCATCTCGGCCTCGGGGGCGTTTGGTGGCATCGCTTTCAAGAGACGCGCCGCCTCTTGAGGATCGACTCTCGGCGCAGAGTCACCACGGTTGGCGCCGCTGCGCTTTGCCATTAGTGGGCTGCAGCAGTCGCTGTGTTTGCGTCACTAACCACAATGCGCTCACGCATCAATCGACCAACCTTGAACCGAACCGCCTTGCGGGCTGGCACGACGACTTGCTCAAGCGTCTTTGGGTTTTGGGCGACACGTGATGCGCGTTCACGCACTTCGAAGACTCCGAAATCGCGAAACTCCAACCGATTGCCATTGGCGAGTTCGTCGATCATCCCGTCGAGAAAAAGTTGAACCGTCACTTTGACATCGCCGCGCTTCAGCCCAGTTTTTTCGGCGATGCGGTCAACGAAGTCTTTTTTTGTAACTGTGGTCATCATGGAGTGTCCCGTCAGAAAGTTGCTTTCGGTGCGCGAGTTTGAGTTCGATCTGTCAATTGTCGTTCGGCCATCCTGCACACTTCTTGCAGATTACCCTCACAGTATCGCCGTCGAACCCGTGCGAGTCAAGACGGAATTGAATTTCCACCGACTACAAACGACTCGCGCACACGCGCCACGAGCGCAGTCGTAGATAACCCCGCACGAACTCCAACAAAAACAGTTTTTCCGCCATAACTTTTGACAACGGCTGATTCGGTGATCTCTTTGCCGATGTAGTCCCCTCCCTTGACATAGACATCTGGTTGGATCGCCCGCAGCAACTCTGCCGCTGTCGGTTCGTCAAAAATCGTCACATAGTCGACTGAGCTGAGTTCGCCCAGTAGTTCGGCTCGATCACCCTGCGCGTTGATCGGGCGGTCTGGGCCTTTAGCCGTGCGTACTTGGGCATCGCAGTTCACCGCCACCACAAGAATGTCGCCGAGCGCTTTCGCCTCTCGAAGCGATGCGGCATGGCCAATGTGCAACAAGTCGAAACATCCGTTGGTCATCACGATCGTGCGGCGCGCAGCGCGGTGCACCGCTAGCTCGACCATGAGGTCGGCGCGCGAGCGAAGTTTTCCAGAGGAAACATGGGCGATTCTCAGTAGCTGCGCTTGAATCTCGGCGAGTGAAAATGCTCGCACTCCGAAGACTTCGACCTCGAGGCCCGCTGCGATGTTTGCCAGCGTGACCGCTTCCTTCCATGGCATGTGGTTTGCAACGGCACCAGCCAGCACCGCAAGCACCATGTCTCCCGCTCCGGTCACGTCGTAAACCTGTCGCACGACCGTGGGCAAGTGGCACGCCCCATCCAATCTTGTTTCAAGAAGCGCGCCATCTTTGTCGAGCGTGATGACGACCGCGTCAAGCTCGAGCGCTTTGAGCAATTGGCTCGCCATCCCACGCGATCCATCCACCACGTGCGCAGGATCGACCGTGCATCCGGTGGCACGTTCTGCCTCAGACCGATTGGGCGTGATCGCCGTTGCTCCGCGGTAGCGACTGTAATCGTCGATCGCAGCGGGATCAACCAGCACCGGAATCTCTCGCGCTTTGCAGAGTTCGATCAGGATGCGACAGAGTTCGGGAGTGCAGACACCCTTGCAGTAGTCCTCGAGACAGACAACATCACACTCCTTCAATTGCGCTTCGATTGCGGTGACAAGTTTCGCTTGCATCGCATCGCTGAGTGGCTCACGACTTTCGACGTCGATCCGAAACATTTTCTGGGGATGGCGATGCTGAGCGCGACCGATCAGACTGCGCTTGGTCGTTGTTGGACGCGCGTGGTCAACGATCAAACCACGAGTCTCGCACCCGCCGCGGTGCAGGGCAGCACGCAGGAGCCCGCCATCGGCATCGTGACCGACGACTCCAATGCAACTCACGACTCCGCCGAGCGCGGCGGCAAAGACTGCGACGTTGCCCGCACCGCCCGGAGTATCGATGGTCGCGGATGAATCTCGCACCGCGAGCACAGGAACAGGCGCATCAGGACTCAACCGCTCGGCATCGCCACATAGGGCTTGGTCGAGCATGAAGTCGCCTACTACGAGCAATCGAAATGACTTCCATGAGCGGACACACTCCAAGACGCTTGCTTCCATGGGAGTCATGCCAATGAGACTACCGCTTTGGGCAAAGGTTCTCGAGCAGCGAGCGAAGCGCGGCTTCACCGTGAGCGAATTGCAGTCGCAATCGAGGAACGACGATCGGCAAGTCGACCGCCGCAGAGTCAACGCGCACCTTAACCCAGTCTTTGTGGGTGAGGAAGATTGCAGTTGCTTTCGCTTCATGCGCGGCTGCGGTCAAACGACCAACGAGCGCGCAACCGTAGTGGGCGTGATCACGAAGAGGCGGCACCGAGACAACCTGACCTCCGCATGCCCTTACCTGATCAACAATGATCGTGGGCATCGCGGTGCCAGCCCAAACGGCGAGTCGTTGGCCGCGCAACCACTCGGTTGATTCGCTCGAGCATCGCCGTTGGTCGACTGCGTGATAGACGTCCAGACCATCCCACGCATGCGCGCACCACGCGATGGCAGCGCGCCCGTGCAGCATCGCGATCTGTGCGTCGAGCTGTTCATTCACACAGTCGCCGTGCGTCACGATCACACCATGCGCGCGGGCGAGTGACTGCGGCGACTCGCGAAGCCATCCCATGGGAAGGAGTCCACCATCAAAGTTTGGGCGCGATCCATGCACGAGCACGAGATCGAGATCACGCGCGAGCGCGCGATGTTGAAACCCGTCATCGAGCACAACAATGTCGATGGATGGATCACGGGCGAGTGCTGCCGCGATTGTCTTGAATCGATTTGCGCCCACCACAACACGCGCGGCGGGCAAGAGCGATTGATGCTCGATCGCTTCATCCGCACGACCATCTTTGCTGCGATAGCCGCGCAATGCAATGAGTGGGGTCATCCCGCGCTCGAGCGCCCACTGGGCGATCCACCGCGCCATCGGGCTCTTGCCTGTTCCACCGGCGACGATGTTGCCAATAGAAACCACTGGGCGTGCGACGCGACGCACACCGATCCCCCGGTCAAATCGGGCGTTGCGCAGGTTGACGACCGCCCCATATGCGTGCGCTGCAATGCGCGAAGCAGGAGCACACCAACGCGGAAGCACGTGCGTCGACTCTGTCACTCTGGCATCATCCCTCGCAGAAGCATCTTTTTCAAGACGGGCGTGAGCAAGCTGATTGGCAATCCAGTGATTGTGGTCTGATCGCCAGTCCACGAGACTGGCCAGCCGAGTTTTGCAACCTCTTCGATGTTGTAGCCACCGGCGCGACCCTGCCAGGCGCCATGGGCGATGTGGTCGTCGAGTTGCGCTTTCGACATTTCGCCGAACTGAACATGAGCTGCGTCTGCGAGCAGGGTGCGCTCTCCACTGCGCAAATCGACCAGGCAGACTCCTGTGACTACGCATTGCGTGCGACCCATCGTCGCGGTGAGCATCCTGCGGGCCTCGTCCGCGGTTGCAGGTTTGCCCATGACTTCAGTCCCCAACACGCAGACGGTGTCAGCTGCGACGAGCACATATGCGTGAGGAGCAGCCGACTCGAGCAGCGCTCTGTTGTTCATCACTTGCGCTGCTTTGAACCACGCGAGCGCCACGCAGTCTCGTTTCGCGGTTTGGGCGCGAACGCGCAGCGAACCATCGTCCACCAGCGGCGCAATGGCAACGGTAGAAAATCCAGCCGACGCAAGCAAGGCGCGCCGACGCAGGCTTGAACTCGCCAGCACAACACGCGCCGTCATCGCAGGGCCGCCGTTCGCAGACGCTTGCGAATCAAGGTCGCAACCTCGGACACCGTGATGCGTGCCATTAGTTGGCGCCCGCGATTGCTGTTGCGATAGTCGTGCCGACTCAGAGTCTCGTCGCGCCCGCCGTGCGCGCACCACCCATCTTGCTTGTAGGGACCGTCGGTTGCAACCGCTGTCGCACCATAGAGCGCGACAAGTGGCACATCGAATCCAACCGCCAAGTGGGATGGCGCCGAATCGAGCGCTACGACCAGCGCGGCATCCATCACAACCGCCATCATCCCTCCCACAGTTGTCGCTCCAGAAAGATCGTGCGAGCGAAGTGGCTCAATCGACTCGGATGAAGGCTTGTTTTCGGCCACTTGCGCCCGTTCACTGTGACCGCCGATCCAGACGATGTTGCGAATTCCTCGCGCCGCAAGATCGGGTGCGATAGAGGCCAACAGCTCGTGCCAACGCGACGCAATCCAACGCTTTCCATCCCATTGATTCGCCGACGCGACCACTAGATACGGGCGCGCGATCCCGCGAATGCGCTGCTCGTTCTGCCACCACGCTTCCTCCGCTGGCGCTCGGGCGAGGTCCATCTTTGGCAGCGGCGTTACTCCCACCGCTTCGACCAATCGCAACATCGCGTCGACTACGTGTTCTGTCGGGGATGATCCGACCCGGCGATTGGCCGCGAGCCACGAGAATTCTCTTGCGCCGCGATGTGCCACTCGAACTCTTGCCCCAGTCACGATGGACATGAGACCGCTGCGGGCGAGCCCCTGCGCGTCGATCACGAGGTCATACCGACGCCGGCGAAGTGCCAAGAACCACCTAACCGCCTGCAGTGCGACCAGCGGATTACGCCAAAAAGACCTGAGCTTTCGCTTCGGAAAGGGGATTGCCTCGTTGAGTGCGGGGTGCGACTTGAGTCCATCCATCCAGGTATCTTCAACCACCCAATCGATCGTCGCATTGGGATAGGCCGCTCGCAATGACCAGAGGAGCGGGACGGTGCGGCACACGTCGCCGAGAGCGCTTGGGCGCACAATTAGGATGCGCATGGGAACCGTCTGCATACGAATAGCGAAGAGAAGTATAGTGATTGTCGCAATGACCTCCTTTCGACGGGGCTGAGAACTCAGTGAGTGAGACTGATCCAAAATCCAAAGTAGTTCCATCTGCGAACGACTCATCGGGTCCCAAGAGCGATTCCGGACTCGGCGGCAACCCCAATTCTGAAAGTGGTGGATCGCGCAGTGGAAGCGCGTCCGACTCACTGCTTGGACGGCTTGTGGTCGAAAGGGGACTCGCGACTCAAGCCGAGGTGGACGCCGCTTTTTCTGCGCTCAGGGCCGCCACAAATCAGACGCGCACCTTCACCGATGTTCTCATAGACGGACAGATCGTAACGCGACGGCAGTTAGCACGGTTGCGCACTGAGTCGGAAAGCGACAAGAGTGTGTTGCGAATCCCTGGCTACCAGATAATCCGCAAACTCGGCGCTGGCGCGATGGCATCTGTCTATCTCGCGAAGCAATTGAGTCTTGACCGACTCGTGGCCGTCAAGATTCTCCCCCACCGCTACTCAACCGATGCCACCTTCATCGAACGGTTTTACAAAGAGGGAAAGGCTGCAGCGAAGCTCGCCGATCCCAATATTGTGGGAGCGTTTGACGTCGGACAGGTCGGCGATCAGCACTATTTCGTCATGGAGTACGTCGATGGCGAGACGGTCTACGACAGAATCGTGCGATTCAAGCGCCTGAAGGATCGCGATGCCCTCACCATCACTCGGCAGGTTGCGAGTGCATTGAAGCACGCGCACGCCGCGGGCTTCATTCACCGTGACATCAAGCCAAAAAACATCATGATCACGAAGGCGAACCTTGTGAAACTCGCCGACCTAGGGTTGGCGCGGGCGATGAGTGACAAGAAGTCTGCCGAAGCCGAAAGACACCAAGCCTTTGGAACTCCTTATTACATCAGCCCTGAGCAAATCCGAGGTGCGATCGACCTAGGTCCACCAGCCGACATTTATGGATTGGGCGCCACGCTCTATCACATGCTGACAGGACGGGTTCCGTTTGAAGGGCGCACCCCAAAAGATGTGATGCAAAGCCACCTGCGAAAAGAACTCATTCCGCCCGATCAAGTTGTGAGCGGCATCTCGGAAGGAGCCGCTGAGATCGTCGAGATGATGATGAAGAAGGCGCCTCGTGACCGTTACCAAACGGCCGAAGAACTTCTCGAAGACATTGACCTCGCACTTGCTGGACAACCGTTGCGATACGCATCGCGCACCGTCGATGTCGTCGGAATCGCGTCAGAGATTGAGGGCAACGCAGACTCTGAGATTCAGACAAGCGATAAATCGAAGGCGGCTTTCTCGGGGCTTGCTATGGCGCTGATCGCTGGACTCTCGGTGCTTTGCGGGGTCCTCGTCCTGACGCTCATTCTTTTGTACGTCTTTTTGAAAGGGTAATAGCACAGAAGCAGTGATACTCGCTACTACTCGGCGAGCTCGACCATCATCTCGATTTCGACGCACGCGTTGAGCGGTAGCGCGTTTGTGCCAACGGCGGCGCGGGCATGGCGCCCAGCCTCCCCAAATATCTGCTGCAAAATGTCGCTCGCGCCATTGGCGACCTTGGGCTGGTCGGCAAATCCATCATCACATGCAACAAACACACCCAATCGGACGATTCTTGCGACTCGCTCGAGCGAGCGTGACTCTCCCGCCACAACCGCCAGTGCGTTCAAGATGCACTGCCGCGCGCATTCCTGGGCAGTTTCGAGGGAGACGACTGATGGCACTTTCCCGGTGGCAATGAGCTTTCCATCGCGGAACGGCAATTGTCCGCTCACAATCAACAATTTCCCTGTCTGGACCGAAGGAACGTACGAGGCGACCGGCTTTGGCGCCACGGGCAGAGCAAGTCCAAGGTCGGCAAGGGCTTCCATAGCACGATGGGTCATTTGAGTGGACATGGGGCGCAGGATAGCGACCGCAAAAAATGAATTGATGAAAACAACAACTTGACTCGATCCAAATCCGAACTACAGTCGTATGGTCTTACGTCTCATAGTGGCTGACTGAGCCTTGCTCGATTCTGAACGAAAGTTCAACCCGTCCTTCTTGCCAGTATTTCTGGCCAGTTCTTCCCGCCCAGTCGCCGACAATTTGAACGCCTCTCGCTGGGTCTCTCGATTGGTCGACTTGCTGCGAATGGTTTGCATAACTAACCATGACGATTACTGGCGTCTCGCTAGTAATCCTGAACTCGCACCACCCGACTGGTCTTGAACCGCTTGGCTTGAGCAGTTTGGAAGGAATCTTTGCTTTACCCGTGATCTTTGGTCGTTGTGGACGGTCCACTGCGGCTTGATGATTGTTTGCGCTTCTAACTTTGTCGTTACCCCCGTTCTTACTCCACCATTTGCTCACTTTGACTCCAGTTTCTACCCCTGAGACAACACTATGAAAACACGTGCGTTTACTCTCGTCGAACTGCTCGTCGTGATTGCGATTATCGCGGTTCTCGTCGGCCTCCTACTTCCAGCGCTTGCCAAAGCACAGGCGAACGCCAAGACGGTGAAAGACTCGACTCAGGTCACCCAGATTCACAAAGCGTTCATGATCGCTGCAAACGATGACGCCGCTGGCAAGCTTCCAACCCCTGGTCTCATCAACCGCCTCGCCGCGGTCATCGGCACGCAGTCAGTGCAGATGCAGGGGCAGGGTAAAGAGGATTACACCAAGAACAACACTGCGAGCCTCTACTCAGCGGCTGTTGCGCGCGAGATGTTTAACACCGACATCCTCCTCGGACCAACCGAAGTGAATCCGGTCGTTGTTGAAAAGAAGGACTACGACTTCACGCAGTACGACCCATCGGCTGACAAGTACTGGGACACAACCCTGTACGCCAACATTCACCTCGCGCCGGGTGGCAACAATCCATTCTGCCACACTTCGTACAGCCACCAGCACCTCTTTGGTGATCGCAAGAAAATCGCGTGGCGCAACACCAGCGACAGCAGCAAGCCACTGGTGGGTACCCGAGGAACAAAGGACGGCGCACTCTCCGGCGACGACTTCAAGAAGAGCCCAACTCTCCAGCTGCATGGTCCTAAGAAGGAATGGGCCGGAAACGTCTGCTTCGGCGACAACCACTCAGAGTTTCTCCAGAGTTTCTACCCCAATCAGGTTTCGTATGAGTGCGCCCAACTCAACCTGAGCAAGGACAACATCTACAAGTGCGACTATGACTGCACGACCGCATCGGGATCGCAACTTGGCCAAGGAACGGCAGCAACTCCTGCAACTCAAAAGAGCGGCGATGCAGCACTCGGCATCACAATCGGATCCCCAACCGAGTTTGCCGGTGCCAACGTCACTGATGCGTTGAATCCATAATCACACCCGCACAACAAACACACGCATATTTATTTTTTGGATAACACAATGAAAAAGACACAACGTGCATTCACTCTGATCGAACTTCTGGTCGTGATGGCGATCATCGCGCTCTTGCTCGGAATCCTCTTGCCCGCCCTGGCAAAGGCCCGTGCAACGGCACGACAGGTCAAAGATTCAACGCAGATTCAGCAGGTCCATAAGGGCTGGATGATCGCATCGGTCGATAGCACTCAGGGACGCTTTCCAACTCCCAGTGAAATCAATCGCTTGGCATTCGGTGGCGCGCAACTCCCTGGTCGCGGCCTGGAAGATGAGAGTCGAAACTCGCACCAGAGCCTCTTTTCGGCCTGCTTGGCAAAGCAGATGTTTTCGCCACAGATTCTCATTAGCCCATCCGAGACCAGTTCGAAGATGGCGATCTGCGCGAACTACAACTACAACGCATACCGTCCAGCCTCAGACATTTACTGGGACGAAACGAACTACAAGATCACCGGAACCGCCGCTGGTATCACGGCTTCGGCAACTTCGTACGCAACGTTGCCACTCTCGAACACGGTTCGCCGCGCTCGTGAATGGCGTAACTCAGTGAACTCAAAGGTCGTTGTTCTTGGAAACCGCGGTGTCAGAGATGGTTCGCTGACTCCGGCCGACTACGCGACTTCGAAGACGCTCGAGATTCACGGTGCGAAAGACGAATGGGACGGCAATCTCTGTTTCAACGACAACCACGTCACGTTCGGCCGAACGTTTGTGCCAGAAGGCTGCGATCTCGTCACTGTGGGCACGACCAATATCGTCGACAATGTTTTTAAACGCGATGACACAACAAAGGATGCAGACATGCTCATTCAGTTGGTCACGAGCTGCACTGGCCCGATCCCCGCGCATCACATCGCCAGCTGGGATTGATTTCGCGCTTCACAGTTCACTCTCGGGAATCAAAAGCCCCAGCCAACGATGGCTGGGGCTTTTTTTCTCTACCATTTCGAGACTGTGCTCTGCGCTCGTCTTGTTCTTCTTGTGCTCATCGCTTGGGTCGGTGGCGATGCCGCACAGCACGCAGTTCCGGCGGAGCGACAAGCGAGTTCGGTTGCGATCATCTCTGTGCGAGGACCGATAGACGACGTGACAGTCGTATCAGTGATGCGCCGTACCGAACGGGCCGTGAGTGATGGCGCGCAGGCAATCGTTCTCGAGTTCGATACTCCCGGCGGCGACCTGCTCGCGACGCTGCAACTGTGCAATTACATCAAGACACAGATGCCAGCCAACACCGTCGCGTGGATCCATCCACATGCGTACTCGGCAGGAACAATTCTTGCCCTTGCCACGCGAGAGATTCTCGTCGCACCTGGATCGGCATTCGGAGACGCTGCACCGATTCAAGTCATGCCGGGCGCGGGACTAATTCCACTTCCTGCCACGGAGCGCGCAAAGATGGAGGCACCCATCATCTCGGAGGTCGTCGATAGTGCACGGCGGCGTGGATACGACGAAAACCTCGTGCAGGGATTTGTGCGCCTCGGCGGAGAACTCTGGCTCCTCCGAAACGCATCGACCCACCGGCGCGCACTCGTGGATGCGCAGGAGTATCACGATCTCTTTGGCGAGGCGCCACCACGGCAAGCGCTTGCCATCCTGTTGCCAGAAGTTGCTACGGATGGCGGTGAAAGCGAAGCTCCCATTGCGTGGTTTGCACCGTTCGCACCAAAAGACGTGCTTGCCAGCCCATCCCACGCGCCTCGACCTCGGGCGCGAATTAGCGCAAGTGAGCGCGGGCAGTGGACACTTGTCGGACAGATCGTGAAAGCAGATCAGTTGCTCGTTCTGCACCCCGACGAGGCGATTGCACTTGGAATTGCCAAAGGACCCATTGCGTCAGACCAAGAACTTGCCGCATGGTTCGGGGCAGCGACACTTACTCGACTCGATGAAAACTGGTCAGAGTGGTTGGTGAGATTCCTCACGAGTTGGCCAGTGCGCATCGCGCTCATCGTGATCTTGCTCGTTGGGTTCGTACTCGAGACGTTGACTCCCGGCTTTGGAGTCTTTGGCACAATGGCAGCAATCGCGTTGCTGCTACTGGTGGGGGCACCAGCATTTGTCGGGCTCTCCGATTGGTGGGAACTCATCGCAGTCGTGGTTGGACTCGGCCTCGTTGCTCTCGACCTTGTCATTCTTCCAACTGGTGGATGGGTCGCCGTCGGCGGTGGCGCCCTCGTTCTTGGCGGACTCGTTTCGAGTTTTGTCACGCGCGATCTTTCATCTGCCGCCGGTCAGCAGCAACTCTTCATGAGCATCGGATCAACCCTTGCTGGCATCTTTGGATCGATCACCATCCTCTGGTTCGCATCGAAGTCATTGCCGAACTCGCCTCTGGCGCAGCGGGCAATTCTCACAACAGTAGCGTCCTCTCAACGCCGCGATGCGCTCACACCCCGACGCGAATTGCCGCCACTGGCGAGCATCGCAACCGCGCTGACGACTTTGCGACCAAGTGGTCGCGTACTGTTTGAGAACCGTCCAGTCGATGCGCAGACAACTGGAGAGTTCGTCGAAGCTGGCATGCGCGTTCGAATCGTGCGTCATCGCGGCACGAGTGTTGAGGTCGAGCCGCTCGACAGTGAGGAAACTGGCACGGCGCCGACAAATCGGGGAGAATCGGCGTGATGTTCACACTTCACCTCTCACAACTATCGCAAGCAGCTCCGCGCGAAGAAATTTATCTCTTCGTTGCGCTGGGTCTGCTGGGGTTGGCGATCGCGCTGCTTCTGCTCGAACTATTTGTTCCATCTGGCGGAGTGCTCGCGGTCATGACCGGCGTTAGCGCTGTGGCGTCGATCGCTTCAATGTTTGCGTACGACGTGAATTGGGGCGGCATATATCTCGCGGTGATGTGCGCGGGGAGTCCAATCGTTCTACTGCTCGTCGTGAAACTGTGGTCGAAAACACCAATCGCCAATCGCATGATTCTGAAAGAGGATGCCGATGGACCGCGCCGCGTGAGTGATGACGATCATCGTGGCATCGACAATCCCGCGGTTGGGAGAAGCGGGGTCATCGCGACCGCATCTGCGCGGCAACTTGCCGCGCTTGTTGGCCACGAAGGCACAACGCTCACCACCCTTCGGCCTGTGGGATTCGTGCGCGTCGACGGTCTTCGAATCGACGCCGTCGCCGAGAATGGCGTGATCGCAGTTGGAGTCGCGGTAACTGTGATCGACGCGATCGATGGACAGTTGCGCGTTCGTGAGCGCGACACGCCGTCGCCACCGACTTCATGAGAGCGTTGTAGGCTGTCGGGATGATTCCATCATCTCTCATCCTCGCCGTTGTTGAACCTTGGGCATGGGTCGGTCTCGCAGTTGTGGGCGTCATCGGCCTCGTGTTCCTGCTGATTCTCGGGCAGTATTTGCAACTTTGGATCCAGGCGTGGTTGAGCGGTGCTCCAGTGAGTCTGCTCGACTTGATCATGATGCGTCTTCGAAAGGTCAACCCTTCCCTCATCGTGCTCAATCGCATTAGCGCCAAGAAGACTGGGCTCGACATTAGCACCCAGCACATGGAAGCGCACTTTCTGGCGGGCGGACGGGTCACCAACGTAGTACGGGCGATGATCGCCGCAGAGAAAGCTGGCATCGATCTTCCGTGGGATCGCGCCGTTGCGATCGATCTTGCGGGACGCGACATCGTCGATGCCGTCAACACGTCGGTCATGCCCAAGGTGATCGATTGTCCGAATCCGGCATCTGGCAAGCAGACGATTGATGCTGTGGCAAAGGATGGAATTCAGTTGCGTGCGAAGGCACGCGTCACGGTTCGAACAAACATCTCGCGCCTCGTGGGCGGCGCAACCGAAGAAACAATCATCGCTCGAGTCGGCGAAGGCATCATCTCAACCATTGGATCGGCGCTGGATCACAAAAGCGTTCTTGAAAATCCAGATCGCATTTCAAAGACGGTGCTCGCCAAGGGGCTTGACTCGGGCACCGCGTTTGAGATCCTCTCGATTGATATCGCAGATGTCGACGTGGGCGAGAACATTGGCGCGCAGCTGCAAGCGGCACAGGCTGAGGCTGACACGAAGCGCTTTCAGGCGCAGGCTGAGCAACGGCGCGCACTAGCGGTCGCCCTCGAAGCAGAGCATCTCGCCGAAGCACAGAAGAATCGCGCCATCGTGATCCTCGCGGAGGCAGACATTCCGCGTGCGATTGCCGAGGCATTTCGCAGTGGTCACCTCGGCGTGATGGACTACTACAAGATGAAAAACGTGATGGCCGACACCGACATGCGCTCTTCGATTGGCAAGAGCCCTTCGTAAACGAACCTGCGAAGTCGTTTCCTGATGAACACTGTCATGGACGGCACCGACGCACCTCTTTCTTCGGATGGGCCGGCGAAGATGTCGTTGCGCTCGAAAGTCCTGCAAGGTGTTGGGTATGCGGTTGGGCTGGCGATTCTGGTCTGGTGCGTCTGGTACGCGTCATCCAATGGCGATTGGTCGAGCGTGCGAAACGCCAACCCTTGGATTGTTGCCGCCATCGTGGCGGTGAGCGCGGCGAGCATCATTCTCAATGGCGTGCTCTTTCGCCTCACACTCGAACCTGTGCGACCGCGCGCGGTTGGCACCAACCTGGTGCGCGAGCCTGCGCTTCCCACATTGGGGGCAGTCACGGCCGTGAACTGGGTCTGCACACTCGCAAATTTCGCGCCGCTACGCCTTGGGATGATCGCACGAGTCACCTATCACATGCGCGTAGACCGACTGCGCTTTTTCGAAATCGTCAACTGGTTTGGCCTCGACCTTCTCACTTTTCTGCTTCCCATCGGTGGAGTCATCGCGGCTACTTTTCTGCTGCGCTCATTCGGATGGGGATGGATCGTATTGGCGATTGGCTTCACAGCACTGCTCACCTTCCTGGTTTGGTGGATCGCGCGCCTCTCAATCGTTCCAAAGCGCTTTCGCGAAACCGCACGCATCGTTGGTGATGGCCGCGCGCTTCTCATTTGTCTTCCGATTCGCTGCGTCGACCTCGCTCTCAACGGAGTTCGAACGATTCTCGCCGCCCAGATACTCGGGCTCCACCTCGATTATGCCGACAGTTTTGCGCTCGCCTGCACTGGACTGCTCGCGAGCCTCGGACCACTGGGGCGACTGGGATTTCGCGAGGCCGGGTTTGCACTTGTGGCGCAACTGCTGACTGCGAAGGGTTTCGCTGATGGAATCGACGCGGCGTTCGTCCAACTTTCGATTATCGATTCAGCTGGCGAAGCGATCGCGGCTCTGATCGGTGGCATCCCCCTTTCGATTTGGATGACGCGGCGCATCATGAATGCGCGACGCTCCTAAACATCGCCTGATCTAGAAGTGGCCGAGCAGCACTCTACGCAGTCCATCGTCGCGCACAAGAAACGCGAGGCGCAGACGTTCAGAATTGCGACCAAGCCATGGAGCGCGACCCGCGGTTCGGTCGATGCGCCGAAGGGCATGCTGCACATGCGCGAGTGACACCACCGTGCATGCTG
Organism: Phycisphaerales bacterium; assembly: GCA_009691705.1. Classification (GTDB taxonomy): domain Bacteria; phylum Planctomycetota; class Phycisphaerae; order Phycisphaerales; family SM1A02; genus F1-60-MAGs104. The sequence continues at coordinate 65,593 of SIAR01000003.1, read as the reverse complement.
CGTGCGCCGCTTCGAATCGTGCGAGCCATCCGACGCTTGCCGCGGCCAACGCGAACGCGCAGAGCCCATCCACCACACTCCATCCGTAGTAGGCAGAACCCCAGACCCGTCCCCCTTCGATGGATGCGCGTAGCCACCGCGTCATGAGTGCGTCAATCGATGCACTCTCGTCGGAGTCTTGTTCGACCGATACTTTCCAAACTTGCTCAAACGTCACAGTCCCAGGTGCGGCCGATTCAACTAGTGGCACAAGCTGTCCACCGCTTCCTGTTCGCCAAGCGCGGCTTCTGCGCAACTGATTCAAGATTGACAGCCAGCGACTCGAAACTACCTGCGACAAAGGCTTGGGATCCTCAGTCCGGGCGAATATTGCGCCTTGCAGTAGCGCCCGTTGGCGCCTCGATGGTGGATCAATCGGATGAAGCGGCAACTCTGCGCCCAGCGCGTCAAAGAGCAGATCGAATAGTTCCCTCAAGTTTTTGCCGCGGACATTTCGCAGCCGTGCAGCGGCGAGAGTCTGAGCGATCCACGCAACTCCGTCGAGTCGCACCCGCAGTGGCGCAGCACTTTCGAGCCAGCGAATCAACCGCTTCGTAAACCACTCGACCTCTCCAACTTCCGCTGGACGGCCGCGCACAAGTGCGAGTGCAGGCGCGGGGCGCAAGACCTCGGGAAGTCCGCGCAGGGCGATGCGCAGGGCATCGGGCACCTGCGCATTGACGAGTTGTCCCTTGTTTTCGACCACGCTCTGACAGGCGAAACTCACCCCCATCTGCGCGCGGCTCGTTTCAGGCGACAACATGTACGGGAACATCTGGCAGGCGATTGGTTTTTTCTCGAACCCAAACTCGGCGTGCACCTGACACTGCCCGTTATCCATCAAAAATACGCAGGCGCCATCTGTGTTCTGACGCAGATACTGTCGCCCCCGAAATGTGGCAATCGGACTTGCGCCGAGTCGCGCGGTCCAACCCTGCTCAACGATGCGCGCAACGTCCGCAGCGCGCAATTGCACTGTGAAATTGCGGCAGCAGTTTCCACACCCGTGACACGAGTATCGCTGCCCAGGAGTCGCCAGAGGAAGGACGGGAAGTGCGAACGACACGCGACTCAGGATAGAGCGAGGCGCCGCGAGAGCAGTTGGGCGATCGCGCGTGTGGCAACGCCGCGGTGGCTGCGCGCATTTTTCTCCTGCGCAGATAGTTCGGCACTCGTTCGACCATCTGCGTCGACGATGAGGTAAGGGTCATATCCAAATCCATTCGATCCTCGTGGCACCACTGTGATCACTCCCTCGAAGGTGCCTTGCGCCTCGGCAATCACACTTCCATCGGCCGCGGCGACGCACATCGCGCAGACGAACTTCGCCTCGCGCCGTCGCTCTGGCACCTTGGCAAGTTCAGCGACGAGCTTTGCGTTGTTAGCTGCGTCGCGCTCTTGTCGCGTTACACCACTCCCAGACCACCGCGCGCTGTGCACTCCCGGAGCGCCATCGAGCGCATCGACCACCAGTCCCGAATCATCCGCGAGCACCATTCGCCCCAATTCTCGCGCGTACTGGGTCGCCTTGATTCGCGCGTTCTGTGCGAAAGTCGATCCACTCTCATCAGGTTCAGCAAGATTCTCCCCGCCGACGTCGGCGAGTGACGACACCCGTATACCCAACCCACCAAGCACGGCGCGAATCTCATCGACCTTGTGTGGATTGCCAGTCGCGATGATGAGTTCTTGAATCACGTTTGAAAGACCCCAGTGTGAAAAGATCCCACAATCGGCGCCTGCGCGGCAATGCGCAACGCGAGTATCAACTCTTCTCGGGTGCGGTGCGGCTCGATGATTCGGTCGACCCATCCCCGACTTGCCGCAAACCGAATGTCTTGCTGCTCTTGATACGACGCACTGATCGCGGCGAGCAGTTGCGCGCGGGTCGCCTCGTCAATTGCCTCTCCCTTGCGCTCGCGCGCTGCGAGATCAATCTGCAGAAGTGTGTTTGCGGCTTGGTTTGCACCCATCACTGCACAGCGAGCTCCCGGCCATGCCAACGTGATGAACGGATCAAAGGCTCGACCACACATCGCATAATTGCCAGCGCCATAAGAATTGCCAGCGATCAAGACGATCTTTGGCACGATCGAGTTGCTCATCGCGTTCACCATCTTGGCACCACTGCGAATGATTCCACCCTGCTCGCTGTCGCGACCGACCATAAAACCGGTCGTGTCGTGAATGAAGAGCAGTGGAATCTTGCGCTGATTCACATCCATAATGAACCGCGCAGCCTTTTCGGCGCTGTCGTCGTAGATCACAGCGGGCATGCACTTTGCGGAGGTGGGGCCACCCTTGCCGCCGGGCAGGTGGCGCTGGGTCATCTTGCGCTGATTTGCCACAATTCCCACCGGGAAGCCGCCAATCCGCGCATAGATACAAACGATGGATGGTCCATGGTCGCTGCGGTATTCGTCGGATGAACCACGATCAACAACAGACTTCAGCAAGTCGCGCATGTCGTACTGCGCGCCCGGCTCGTTGGAATAGACGCTGTACACATCATCTGCCGCGCGCTCTGCCTCGACTGAGTCGATTGGCGGCGTGCTCGCCATTGGTGCGGATGCATTCATGAGCATGAGACGGCGCAATCGCGTGATGCACGTTGGATCATCCTTTTCATGAAAGTCGATCGTTCCAGATATCTGCGCGTGCATCGTGGCGCCACCGAGTTCTTCACTCGATACCTCTTGACCGATCGCGGCCTTCACGAGGGCAGGGCCAGCGAGATAGAGACCGCTTCCCTCAGTCATCAAGAGTGTGTCGCACAGAACAGGCAAGTATCCACCACCGGCCACACAGTTTCCCATGATCGCTGCGTACTGCGCAATACCGGCGGCAGAGATGACGGCGTTGTTTCGAAAGATGCGCCCGAAGTCATCGGTGTCCGGAAAGACATCTTCTTGTAGTGGAAGAAACACTCCTGCGCTATCGACGAGGTAGATCAGAGGCAGACGCGCGCGCTGCGCGATCTCTTGGGCACGGATGATCTTCTTGCAGGTCATCGGAAAGAACGCACCTGCTTTCACCGTGGCATCGTTGGCCACCACCATGCAAAGTCTTCCCTCGACCTGTCCGATCGTGGTGACGACTCCTGCGCCCGGTGCCCCGCCATACTCGCCGTACATGTTCCATCCAGCGAGAAGCCCACATTCCAAACTTGGGGATGAACGGTCGAGGAGCAATCCCATGCGCTCGCGGGCGGTCAGCCTTCCATGCCTGTGCTGCCGTTCTATGCCACCGGCACCGCCCCCCTGTTCGATCTTCGCGCTCAGAACGACAAACGCATCGGTATTCGCTCGCAAGCCATCGGCAGTGCTCTTCATCCCTCGAGGATAGATCGCATTTGGGTTCTTCTCGCGGGGACGAAGGGTCACGGGAGCAGATTTGCGGTTATCTGGCAACGCCCCACACTGCGTATCGAACAGGTTGTTGACCGAGTTGGGGCAGATTGGTAGCCTTCGGGACTCAAATTCACCGATCGAACACGCTCGTTCGTGACGAACGATCACGCCAGGATACGCAGAAGGAACATAATGATTTCAACACAAGCCAAGCAAACAGTGATCGCGGCAAACCGCGCCCACGCAACTGACTGCGGATCAACCGAAGTTCAGATTGCAGTACTCACCGAACGCATCAACTCACTCCAGGGACACTTCAAGGAACACAAGAAGGACCATGCCGGACGGCGTGGACTTCTACTCATGGTGAGTAAGCGAAACAGACTCTTGCGTTATCTCGCCGATACCCGCCGAGAGTGCTACGCCGCTCTCATCAAGAAACTCGGATTACGCAAGTAATCCATCTCTGCCCCGAGGGGGCAGTCGCCAATTCGCAACGCACTTTGTGCGACTCGGCCTCTGCCCTCGGTGGGGTTTTTCATGTCGCATCTCGAACACTTTGACTGCGACGCTCACACCTCGTTTAGAAAGGCATCATGATGACAAACCGACCACACGTTTCGGTTGAAAAAGAGATCGGCGGACGAATCCTCCGACTCGAAACAGGAAAAATCGCCAAGCTAGCTGGAGGCGCGGTTCTCGCGACATTCGGCGAAACCGTTCTTCTCGCAACTGCGGTGCGTGCCAATCCGCGCGCAGGCATCGACTTCTTTCCTCTGACCTGCGACTACCGCGAAAAGGCACCTGCTGCTGGCAAGTATCCGGGTGGTTTCCGCAAGAAGGAAGGTCCACCTAGCGAGAAAGAGATCCTCACGATGAGAATGATGGATCGCCCGATTCGTCCACTCTTTCCAGAGGGATTCGTCGACGAAGTGCAACTGCAGGTACTCGTGCTCTCGCACGACGGGCAGAACGATTCAGACGTGCTCGCATGCTCGGCAGCGTCCGCCGCACTGCATCTCTCTGATGCGCCGTTCAATGGTCCCGTTGCGACCGTGCGCGTTGGGCGCATCTTTATCGATGACCAACCGCACTTCGTCATTAATCCAACCCAGGCGCAGATGGAATTCAGCGATCTCGATCTCGTGCTATCGGGTCACTCCGACGGCATCAACATGATTGAAGTCGGCGCTGCAGAAATCTCAGAAGCAGACATGGTCGCGGCAATCAACTTCGGCGTCGAGCAAGGCATCAAGCCGATTCTCGCGCTGATCAATGAACTGCACGCGAAGTCGGGTGCCCCGGCGAAACGGGCTGGTGAGTCGACCAGTCCATCCGCTGAAGTGATGGCAACCGTGAAAGAGAAGGCATATGAGCCGCTGCTCGCGGCGCGCCAGATTCACGGCAAGCACGCCCGAAACACCGAAGTTGATCGCGTCAAGAAGTGGACGATTGATTCGTGCTTTCAGATTCCCGCAGGACTCAGTTACACCGATCACGTTGCCGCTGAGCGTCGCGCCCGCGAGGCGAAAGAGTGCCTGCGCATTCTTGAGAAGAAGATCACTCATTATCTCGTCGCCGAAAAGGGTGTTCGAGCGGATGGTCGACCACTGCGACAGATTCGCGCGCTCGACATGAGCGTCGCTCTTCTGCCCCGCACACACGGTTCGGCATTCTTTCAGCGCGGAGAAACGCAGTCGATCGTCACCTGCACTCTTGGCACAACCAAGGATGAACAGATCGTCGACGGACTGCTTCCCGAGTACGCCAAGAAGTTCTATCTGCACTATTACTTCCCTCCATTCTGCACGGGTGAAGCAGGTCGAATCACTGGTCCTGGCCGGCGCGAAATCGGGCATGGCGCGCTTGCTGAGCGTTCGTTGCTTGCGATCCTGCCAAGCCCAGAAGATTTCCCGTACACCGTTCGACTCACGAGTGAAATTACCGAGAGCAACGGGTCGTCGAGTATGGCGAGCGTCTGCGGCGGTTGCTTGGCGCTCATGGACGCTGGCGTGCCTATCAAGGCGACCTGCGCAGGCATCTCGGTCGGACGATTCACGAGCGCAGATGGTCGCGTGACCCACGTCACAGACATCATCGGTGAAGAAGATTTCTTCGGCGAGATGGACTTCAAGGTCTCGGGAACACGCGACGGAATCACTGGAATCCAGCTCGATCTAAAGGCACGCGGACTGCTCATCGATGAAATCACTTCGATCTTCGTGCAGGCCAAAGAAGGTCGCCTTTATCTCATCGACGAGATGGAGAAGGTGCTCGCCAAGCCACGCGAAGACATCTCACCGATTGCGCCGCGCATCACCATCGTCAAGATCGATCCAGAGAAGATCGGAAAGGTCATCGGACCCGGCGGCAAGATGATTCGCAGCATTCAAGAACGCACCGGTGCGCAAATCGACATCGAAGAGGACGGCACCGTCTTCATCGCATGCAGCGATGCAGCGTCGGCCGCTCAGGCGCGCGCCGAAATCGAAGCGCTTGGAGCTGAGATCAAAGTCGGCACGATCTATGAGGGTCGCGTCGTTTCTATCAAAGAGTTCGGCGCATTCGTCGAATTGGCCCCAGGAACTGACGGCATGGTGCACGTGAGCGAACTCGCCCACGGCTTCGTGCGCAATGTCACCGAAGTTGTGAAGATCGGAGATATTGTGCGAGTTAAGGTCATCAACGTCGATGACACTGGACGCATCAAACTGAGCCGCAAGGCACTGCTTGAGGCACCAGATCCAGCCATGGTGGGCGCTGAGGGTGGTGAACCCTCCGGCGAAGGTGATGGTCGCCGAGATGACCGAGGCGACCGAGGTCGTGGCGGGCATGGCGGTGGCGGTGGACGCGGCCGACGGTAATCTCTGACCCACTATCAGTTTGTGAGCTTCAAGGCACGATGTCACTTTGGCATCGTGCCTTTTTTCTTTGCATTTGCCCATTCTTTTGACGGTTTGCCTTGCACAATGCCGATTTTGGAGGCAGAATGCCCTAGAGTTGTCACTACTGATCGTGCACAACGCGGGAGTATTTGCTTGGTTCGGTTCGTCTGGTGTGGGTTCTCGATCCGTGGAGGTTTCGAATGGCTGAAAATGAAGAAACAATTCTAAATACCGACGGTGTCATCAAGTGGTTTGATGCTCGAAAGGGATTTGGATTCATCGTCGGTCCTCAGGGGCAAGATATTTTTGTGCACTTCAGCGTGATCGACCAGGAGCAAGGGTTTCGAACTTTGCGGGATGGCGAGAAGGTGACCTATAGCGCGCAAAGCGGTGCCAAGGGTTGGGCTGCAACTCATGCGAAGGCGTTTGCTCGAACGACCGCTTCTGCCACATAAGCGCAAGTTTTCTCTGGGGCGATTGTCCCAATCGTGATTCCTACCCCATTCATCTCGGGCTTGTTTGTCGGCATTGCGCTTGGGAGTGCCCTGGGAGCGATTCTCTTGCTGGTTGTTTCCCATCGACGAAACAGGCGTGCGCAGGCAGCAGAACGACGCGCCGCCAATGCCGAACGACTTGCCGAACTTGGAGCAATGACAAGCGGGCTCGCCCACGAGATCAAGAATCCGCTCTCGAGCGTGGTGCTCAACGCGCAGCTCCTGCGCGAAGGGATTCTCGACGCGCCGCTCCCAGAAGAAGAATCGACCCGACTGACGCGCCGCGTCGATTCGCTTGCGCGTGAGACAAGTCGACTCAAGGACATTCTCGAAGACTTTTTGCGCTACGCCGGTCGGGTGCACCTCGACCGTGAGAAACGTGATGTGCGCGAGTTGATCGAAGAACTCAGTGACTTCGTGCACCCACAATCCGAGCTCGCCGGAGTGCTCCTACGCACCGATCTGCCAGCAGTTGCGGTGTACGCGGAGGTTGATGCAGGACTTCTGAAGCAGGCGATTCTGAACCTCATGCTCAACTCGATTCAGGCGATGGAGGCAACTCCCCCGCCCGCCCGCCGCGAACTCATTCTGAGGGTCGAGAACAGGATGAACACCGAGACATCGACCCCTGAGGTTGCCATCCATGTCATCGACACTGGCCCTGGCATCGCCGCTACCGAACGTGAAGCGATCTTCCGCCCCTACATTTCAAGCAGAAAGAGCGGCAGCGGACTCGGTCTCGCCGTTACTCGCAGAATCGTCGAAGAACATGGCGGGACGATTCTCGTTTTCAGCGAAATGGGCAAGGGAAGCGACTTCTTGGTCTTGCTTCCGCAGGGTCACAGCAAATCTCAGTCGTGATGATCGCGGCCCGCGTGCGATTTCAGTCGATCCAATCCTTCGCCTTCATACGTTCGGGCACGTACACCTCAGTCACGTACGAAATGTCTTTGGTGATGAGCGATTCAACTTCCATCTTGAATCCGTTCTTGACCATCAACTGAATCTCTTTCTGCCAGTGCTTCTTCTTGATGAACCACGGATACTCGGCGATCTGCTTCGCCCGCTCGATATCGCGATCGTTCAGGGCGATTTTGACATCATCCGAGAGACCGCACCGCAGAAAGTCTGCCGAGCGGATGCCGAGATACTTTGCATCTGGAATCGCCATGCGTTCGCTCTCGAAGGCGAGATTGATCGAACCTTGTTTGATCACTGAGTAGATGTAGTGCCCCCACGGATCGCAATCGAGCAAACAGTAGACGGGGAGTCCCAGTTCCTTGTTCAGTCGGTAGAGCAATCGACGCACGCCGCGTGGCGGTTGACCGCTGCCCTCGGTCAATATGCAGTTGTGCTTCTCCCAAAAACGATCCTCGTTGAAGCGACTCCAGACGGTGTCCTTTTCAACATGCAACACAAACTTCGCTTCGCACTTTCCAAACTGCACTACAGATGGTTCACAAATCGAGGGGATCGCATACCCGCCAGTTCCCATCCGTCGACAGTCGATTGGATCGCCATTGTCGACGACGGTGATGTTGCCCACCATCGTTCCGCGCTTCTTCGCGAAGAGGTGCAAGTTTTCGCGCAGTGTCGCGAGTGCAACTTCGATGTCTTCGAGAATGCCATCCGACTCTTCTTGGTCGTCAAATGTCTTCTCCTTTGTGCCCGCAATCGTGTGCAGGCTCTTGTAATACATACCGCGCAAACTGAGGGTTTTCTTCGCTTCAAGAAGATCTTTGCAACCCTTCGAGAGCAAGACAGTTTGCATGAACTTGCGCGCTTGACCAGTATTGAAGAGATTGCGCCGCAGTGTTGCGTCACCCATTTGCAGGAGTCGGCGCGTCTCGTTGTACGTGGTATTCGACATCGTGCGCGTCGGTACGTCGACAAATGGATCGGACTCTGCGAGCGCAGATTTCGCAACCGATTTGCCCAACTCGCCGATCTTGGCAAGCGTTTTGTCGCGCGTCCCTTGGCTACCCATCATGCGACTCTCACGCGCCCGCGCGGCCTCGCTCGCCGTTGATGACTCTTCTCGGATGGACTTCTTTGCCATGGGTGGGATCCTTATTTCTTCTTGCGACCCTTGGATGCTTTCGAGAGAGACTCATCCTCTCCGAAGAGTGTCCCTGCCGATGGGGATTGGGTTACTTCTTCTGTGTCGCTCGCAGAATCTTCAATCGGCGCAGCTGGAGTGCGCGCCGCGAGAATCACGACCGACTCATCCTTTCTGAAGGGATCGGAGTCTTTGACACGTTTGCCTTCGTCGTTGAGCACCGCATCAGCCTCTTCAGTTTTTCTCTGGGCGACCCGCAGCAGAGCGTCGTAGATCCGCTGCGCCGGGGTACCTGTAATTGCCTCAGTTGCTTGCGAGATTTCGCCGATGTACCGCTCAAAGATGCTTCGCCGCTCGCCTTCGTTTCGCATGCGCTGCCGGCGGCGCACGTACATGCCAAGTTTGCGCCCCACCTCTTGCAGGGCGAGCTTCATCTCCTTTCTGATCTCGTCGTAGTCAGCGATAGCCTCTTTCGATTCGCTCGTGAATGGAACCCACACACTCGCCATGTGCACCATGACGACGATGGGACCATCGGGCAGCGATCCGCGCGATTGCGAGACGCCGTAGTTCTTCCAACTCGTTTCGAGCACTGCCTTGAACGAGGCACACGCCGCCTGCTGGTAGAGCAGTGGCACACGATTGGCGAATCGAATCACACGGATGAGTTCATCCTTTGGAAGTTCCCCTCCAAATGCAAGACCGACTTCGATCAAGAACGGGTTGCCCCGGTAGACATCCGCGGGACGCGTGCACGCTGTGAAAAACTCTGCCTTGACCTCTTTGAGCAGTCCCGAGAGAAGGGCCTTTGTACCGATAGGCACGAGGCAATCGGTTTGAGGCGCCGTGATGCGAACCTCTTGAATTGCCTTGTAGATCGCCTCGGCTTCTTTGTGCCCGATCGCCTTCACCCAGGTGCGATTCGTGATTCCCGCCCTTTCACAGATCTCCTTCGCAACCGCTGACGACACCCGCGAAAACTCTTCCTGCAAAAATGATCCGATCTGGGAACGGTCGGTGCGCTCGATCATCTGAATGAGCGTGCCCAGTTCGATCCCTCTTGGATGGGGCAAGATCTCTTTCGCTTCCGGAGGAAGTTCATTCGTTCCTCGGTTGAACTCAATGGTCTCATTAGTCGGAGTCACAAATGTGAAGCGCGCATGAGGATTGGCAATGGCGGTTTGATCGAGATATTCATCAACCGACTGTCGTCCGGTTTGGTAGCGACCCTCAAGCTCGATCGAAACTTGTGTTCCGTGACCATCCTGAAAAAGTCCATCATCTTCAGGATGCTCTGTTTCGCTCACAACGTCGGCGCGATTCTTCGAGGTGTCCATCTTGAGCAAGACTTCAACCGCTGGTTTTTTCTTGTGCGTCTTTGAGATGATCAGCACGGGCTGACCCGTCGTCATGAGCCCGTACATGCCCGCTGCAGAAATGCCGATTCCCTGCTGGCCCCGACTCATCTTCAGACGATGAAACTTCGAGCCGTAGAGCAGCCGTCCAAAAATATTTTCGATCTGCTTGCGAACGATGCCGGGGCCATTGTCGCGCACGGTGACCTTGAAGCGCGTTTCAGATCTCTGAAGCAACTCGATGTGAATGTCTGGAAGGATGCACGCCTCTTCACACGCGTCAAGCGCGTTGTCGACCGCCTCTTTCACGGCAGTCAAGAGCGCCTTGCGCGGGTTGTCGAATCCCAGGAGATGGCGGTTTTTCGCGAAGAACTCGCTGACCGAGATTTCACGCTGTTGGTCAGACATCTCCTCAGCGGTCGCGCCTTGTCTCCGCGGAGATGTCTTCTTGGATGCAGTTTTGTTGGGGGCTTCCATGCCGCGATAAATCCTACTCGAACATCGCATGATCCTCGCGCCGTGCACCAAACGCTCGCAGATCTGTACTATCCCTCCCCTCAACTTTCACATCTCTCAAAGGAAACATATGGAAACCACCCTCATCATTCTCAAGCCAGATGCAGTTCAACGGGGACTCATCGGCGCAATCACTGCCCGGTTCGAACAAAAGGGATTGCAAGTGGTCGGGATGAAGTTGACCAAGATCGCTGATGCTCTTGCCGCCGAGCATTACAAGGATCACGCTTCCAAGCCCTTTTACGCAGGACTGGTTCGATTCATGACAAGTGAACCTGTGGTGGTTCTGGCGCTGCGAGGCGTTGGCGCGATTGCGGTTTGCCGCAACCTCATGGGTGCGACGTTTGGATCGAAGGCTGCCGCCGGAACGATCCGCGGCGACTTCGGCATCTCAAACTCATTCAATCTCGTCCACGGTTCTGACAGCCCCGAAGCTGCCACCCGTGAGCTCGCGCTATTTTTTGGCAGTGGCGAAGTGCTTTCGTACACGCGTGCGGCAGATGCGTGGGTGTACGACACCAGTGGCGGCAAAGTCGAATAACGGCTCGCACGGCCTTTTTGCCAACTTTTTCGATGTTTCGCCCTCGCCCAGTCACTCGGTGCGCGGGGGTTTTCGTTTGGCATCAAGATTGCTCTGATTTCTTCGAACGTCCCACCGAAGTCGTGCGTATGGACAGACGCGTTTAGCAGACGCGTTTACGAGTCGTGGGTGTGTTGAGCAGTTGTTCGCTGGAAATTGACCTATGACCCACTCAGAGAAAAATATCCGAACGGACTCGCTCGAGCACTTTGAATCTTCCAAACTCAACGTGCGGCGCTCTGCCGACTCGATCAGTTTCGGGGCGACCCGAATGCCGCCTGGGAGTTTCACTCCGATGCAGCGTCGGACCATCGAGTCGCTCCAGGTCGAGGTCGTCAAGTTCATAGACAACGCAGACTTTCATCGCGCCGGGGCACAACGTCGAATTCTCGATCAGCCCCTAGCGATCGCGAAACCCGACACGAACTGGTACGCCCCCCTCCTTGACGAGCGTCGCACTCGAACGACGTCCACCACGATGACGCGCCCGCCAAAGTCAGTCGTGCTCACCGCGGCACAAGAACGCGTGCTATTCGCGCAATTGAACTACGCACGCTTTTGCCTGGCCCGTTTGCAAGTGGAGGCAAACAGTGCAGGCTGGACCGCCGACCGTGCTCGGGTGATTCTGCACTGGCACGATGTGAGCGAGAGTGTGCGCCGCCAACTTGCCGAAACAAATCTCGCGCTTGTCCTCGCGATGGCCAAGCGAGTTCGCTCGGCCGACTTGGACTTTGGCGATCTGCTGAGCGAGGGCAATATGGCACTTATGCGCTCGGTCGACAAATTCGATTTCAGCCGCGGATTCAAGTTTTCAACTTACGCGTGCCGTGCGATTCTAAAGGCGTACAGCCGGCTGGGACTCAAGACGCAGAAGTATCGCAAACACTTTCCTGTCGAGTTCGACCCCGCGCTTCAGCGCGCGGATCACGTTGCCGCAGTGCGAGCGACCCGCGAGACAGAAGACGTTGCTGAGGTCAAGGAACTCTTCGATTCGAATCGGGCGGGACTCTCAGAACTTGAACGGACCGTAATCTTTCATCGTTACGGTCTCGACCGCCCACTCCACGCCGCACCGATGACGCTTGAGCAAGTTGGAGCCATGGTGGGTGTCACGAAAGAACGGGTGCGCCAGATCCAGAACAAGGCGCTCGAGAAAATTCGCAGGGCACTTATCTCGCTGAATCCCGCAGCGGGCGCGATGCTGCCAACGATCAGCGGCACGCCGAACTAGTTGTTTTGCGCCGCGCGACGTGCAGTGTGACGCTTGTGGTAATCGTCGTCACGAGATGGAATCCGGCAAAAACAAGCAACACCGACGCGTAGTCGCTGTAGGTGGGGTCACTGCCTCCAAGCGTTGAGAGCAGAAAGAGCGAAAGCAATGTGCCGCTCAGAAACCCAAGATCGCCCGCACCTCGAAATGCGCCCAGTGACATCGTTGTTGATCCACAGCGCGTGACGAGTGTGATCGAACTCGAAAAGAGCGCGCTCGCCGAGACGCCGATGACCACCATCACGCATCCGAGTGGAAGCGGTTGGTTGCCGACAACGGCGAGCAGAGCGAACCCCGTTGCGTACGCAATTCCCGCTGCGACTCGAACCTTCAAACTGCCCACTCGATCGCAAAGCCATCCCGCTGGACCAGTCCCGAGTGCCATCAAGAGCAGCGGCAATCCCACGAGCAATCCCCGCTCCATCGCCGAGTAGCTGAGCACTTGTGCCAGCGCAATCGGAAGAGTGCCGGTGATGAGTCCCCCACTTGCTCGGTCAGAAAATGTCATTGCCAGTGATGGCCATAGGGGATCGGCCCCTCCTGCACTCGCAAGTCCGCCATCGGCCTGCGCGCCTGTAATCGGTTCGCGCGTCTCAGCGCGACAAATCGCGCGGCCGGCGATGGGAACGACAAGCGCAACGAGCAGACTCAGCACCGCCGATGCGCCAAACAGCCACACGGATGTCAGGCTTCCATCGGTTTGGCGAACGACGAAACCGCCGAGCATCGCCCCGAGTCCAAGACCTAGAAGCAACGGTGTAGATGCGAGTCCGAGTCCTGTAGCAACATGACCACGAGCCAATCGGCGCACAAGTTCAAAGAGTGCGGCGAAGACGATGACGTCTGTGACCCCCTCGAGCGCTCGAATCATCAGAGTCCAACCGAGCCCGAGGGGACACGCCATCGCAGCCAAGAGGATTGCATCGGCAATCGAACCCCAGACCACAAGTTCGACCGAACGCTCCCGCTTTCGCGCAAACCAGAGCAGCGGGATCGCAATCAGCGCTCCAAGCAGATTGATCCCGTTGAACATCTGCGCGGCACTGGGGGTCGCCCCATACCGGTCCATGAAGAGTTCCTTGACTACTGGCGCGGCCATGGTGTCGGGCATCGCCGAGAGCAAAATCAGGATGAAGAGCATTCCGCGCAAGGTCTTCGAGCCTAGTCCACGATCAATCTGGGCGCAGTTGTTTACACTTGCCATCGATGGCGACATCCAAAGTATTTGTAGATTGCAATGAGGCGCTCAAGGGAGTCGTGGCCGACAACCAACTCATCGCCGTTGGCGGATTTGGGCTGTGCGGAATTCCTGAAAACCTCATCGTCGCTCTGCGCGAGAGTGGCGTGAAAAACTTGACCGTTGCGAGCAACAACGCGGGGATCGATGATTGGGGGCTTGGATTGCTCTTGCAGACTCGACAGATCCGCAAAATGATCTCGAGTTATGTAGGAGAAAACGCAGAATTTGAGCGACAATTCATGGGCGGCGAACTAGAACTTGAGTTCACACCCCAAGGCACATTGGCTGAACGCTTGCGGGCGGGAGGTGCTGGGATTCCCGCTTTCTACACGCGCACGGGTCTTGGAACAGTAGTCGCCGAGGGCAAGCCTCACGAAGTCTTCGACGGAGAAACCTTCGTGCTTGAGCGGGCGATCCGCGCGGATGTCGCATTGGTAAAGGCTTGGAAGGGCGACCGCTTTGGCAATCTGATTTACCGCAAGACTGCTCGCAACTTCAACCCGATGGTCGCGACCTGCGGGAAGATTTGCATCGCGGAGGTTGAGCAACTCGTCGAAACCGGCGAATTGGATGGCGATCAGATTCATACTCCAGGAATTTTTGTCGATCGGATCGTGCAAACCGCCTCGGTTAAGCGAATCGAACAGAGAACGGTGCGGAGCCGTAAGTAGTTATAGGACCATCGTCACCCCCCCCAAAAACGCTCGCAACTTTGGGTGAGACCGCCCTCGCTGAAAAGACCGTAACCTGCCGCACTAACGCCGAAAATTCTGCCATAAACCTAACTGCGCGGCGTTCACTAACGCAAGTCCCTACCTCTTACAGGAATTCAAAATGACACGACTTTCGTTTTTTTGTGCCTCGTTCGTTGCCGCCCTCGTCACGCTGCTTTGTTGCGTATTGCCAAGCCATGCCCAGATGGGATTGCAGGCGGGATTCGTTGAGGCATTTCAGCCCGACTACCTCAAGCGCGACATGACGCTCTTCGTTGACTACCTCGGTCTCGAAGAGTGGCAGCAGCCAACGGTTGAGAGTCTCCTTGGCGACTACACGAGCGATTTCACTGTTGGCGTTGATGGTCTGCGCGACCGCATGAAGGGACTGAAGGATCAGATTCTTGGCGCTGGCGAGCAAGGTGCTATTGCCGTGATTATGAAACCAATCGGTGAGTGGTCGCATGAGAAGGCGAGACTCAAGCAGCGGTTCATCGACAATCTGCGTTCGGTTCTCAGCGACGAGCAGCAGGGGCACTGGCCACAACTTGAACGGGCGATGCGCCGCGAGAAAGAGTTGCCACGCGGAGTTCTGAGCGGCGAAAGTATCGATCTGCGGCAGGTTTCACGCGATTGTGAGATTCCCCCAGAAACATTGCTCGCGGCTAAGGAAGCGCTCGAGCAGTATGAGATCGGTCTAGATGCGGCACTCATCGCGCGAGCGACTCAGATGGCTACATCACAAGACAAGATTAAGGATGCGATGGTCGCTCAAGACTTCGCAACTGGATTGGACCAACTCGAGATGATTGTGGCGAAGCGCGTTGCACTTCGCGATCTTCAGGAGCAGTCGATCGAGTTGCTCGCAGTCGCGTATGGCGCGCAGTGGGGATCGACCTTTCGCACCCGCGCGTTCACGGCGGCATACCCATCGGTTTTTCGTCCAAGTCCGATGATTCCGTTAGTTGCGGCAGCGCGTGAACTTCCTGGACTATCCCCCGGACAGATCGATCAGTTGAATGTGCTTGAAGTTGCATACGTCGTGAGCTATCACGATCTTGAACTCCGACTCGCCGCCGCTCATCGCGTCGAAGAACCGAGGAAGCAGAGTGAAGAGACGCGGCGCAGGATGAATCAGGGGTCTTCGAATGCAGTCAAACCCAACCTCGATCCCTACAAGTCGCTGCACGAAGAGCGTGACGCGCTGAACGAGAAGTTTCGCGCTGATATCGCGGCGATCGTAGGGCCAGAACTCGCGCTGCTCCTGCCAGGCGCGGCGAAGATCGCCAGCGATGCGATGCGCCCGATGATTCCAGGCAAGCCAGAGCGCGACTCGCCAACATTGAACTCAGGGACAGCACCAACCAGCGGCGATGGCAAGGGCGGCAAGCGCCCCATCTCGCGACAAGGCGATGGACGCGACAGCGGACCTGCTGGCGGCATCCCCCGTGGTATTGAGTAAGCGATGACGCCAACTGGGCAATTGCAAATCGGCGCAAAGGCGACTGATCTCACTCAATCGACTGCTGAGTCGGAAGCGGCGAAGATCCGGGAGCGTTGCCGAGCGCTTGGCATCGGTTGGCTTGAAAAGCCACCCGAGACAGACCCCGCCGCGATCGCACTGCTCACCCCCGAAGTTGCGGTGCGCGTGCGGGCAGTTCCTCTTCGCATAGAGCGTGGACGCTTGCTCGTGGCGATGTTCAATCCACTCGATGTTGGGGCGGCCGATGAGATCGCGACGATCGCGCGACTGCCCGTGAGTCGCACCGGCGTTGAGCCGGAGGCCTTCGGCGAATTGATGCGCCGCGCCTATGGCACCACTGCCGCGCGGATTGCAGAATCGCTCGCTGGAAATGCCGATTCTGCGACGGACGAAACCGAGCACAATGTCGACGCAATCGAGGCGGCGGATGTGCATCGGATGGCTGAACAGCCAACGCTGATAAATCTCGTCAATCTTTTCATTCTCGAGGCGATTCAAGGTCGCGCGAGCGACATTCACATTGAGCCATTTGAGAACGAACTCAAGATCAAGTACCGCGTCGACGGCGTGCTCATCGAGCAACCTCCACCTCCAAAGCACTTGCAAGCGGCGCTCATTGGTCGCGTGAAGATCATGGCGATGATGAATATCGCCGAGCGGTATGTGCCACAGGACGGACACATCACCCTGCGCTTCGAGGGGCGCAAGGTTGACCTTCGCGTCTCGACTGTGCCGACAATTTATGGCGAGAGCGTTGTCATGCGTATTCTCGACAAGAGCAGCCTTCCGCTCGACTTGCAGAGTCTGGGAATGAGTAAACCCCATCGCGACACGATGGACCGACTCATCGAGAAACCACACGGATTGCTCTTGGTGACTGGCCCCACTGGTTCTGGAAAGACCACAACACTCTACGCGGCACTCAGCAAACTCTACGACCCGCGCAAGAAGATCATCACGATTGAGGATCCCGTTGAGTATGAACTGAGTGGAGTCAATCAGATTCCAGTCAATCCAAAGCGCGGTCTCACCTTTTCAATCGGACTGCGCGCGATCTTGCGCCAAGATCCTGACGTTGTGCTCGTGGGTGAGATTCGAGATAACGAGACAGTGGATATTGCGATTCGATCAGCGCTCACGGGACATCTCATCCTCTCAACATTGCATACGAACGATGCGATTTCTAGCATCGGCCGACTGGTCGACATGGGTGCAGAACCGTTCCTTGTTGCAAGCGTTCTTGAAGGACTACTCGCGCAGCGACTCGGTCGACGCCTCTGCTCAGCGTGCAAGAAACAAGTGCCGCTGACCGAAGAGACAAAGTCGCGGCTAACTCCCGCAGAGATTGTCGCTTTCGCCGCAAGCGAATGGAAATCGGTCGGATGTGATGACTGCAAGAAGTCTGGATTTCGCTCGCGGTTGGGATTCTTCGAACTCGTACGAATGAACTCGTCGCTGCGACAAGGGATCACCAAGAACTTGTCCTTGAGCGACCTCAAAAATCTCGTGGATGGGGACTTCCTTAACATGCGTCAAGACGGCATGCTCAAGGCTCAGGAAGGCGCAACGACGGTCTCCGAAGTTTTGCGCGCCACCCAAGACGTTGACGACACGCGACACTGAGTACTTCGATGATCACCTTTCACTACCAATGTCTTGGGGGCACATCGAACAGCGGAATGATTCAAGCGATCAACCGGGCCGACGCCTTGCGCATGCTCGCCCAGCAAGGCATCATCGCAACTTCGGTTGAGGACGCAACGGCGCGTTCGTCGCCCGTCCGGAGCGGGGCGCACCAATCCAAGACTGGTGCGAGAAAGGGTCTGACGCGCCCATCGATTTCACGAACAGAGTTGACGAGCCTGATCCGTGAACTTGCGACCGCGCTAGAAGCTGGACTCCCCTTGATGCAATCTCTGCGCACTGTTCGCCGACAGGCGGCGGGTCGCGCACTTCCAGTCATTCTGGATCATCTCATCGACCGCGTTGAGGCGGGTGTGCCGCTGCATCAAGCGGCGAAGGAGTATGGACGCCCGTTCGATGACATGACCGTTGGAATGTTTCGCGCAGCCGATGCGTCGGGTCGCAATTCTGAGGTGCTGCATCAATTGGCGGATTTGCTCGATCGATCGGTTGAACTGAAGCGCGAGGTCGTCGGTGCCACGGTCTATCCGATGATTGTGGCTGCATTGATTTCGGTCAGCGTCGTTGTGCTCGTGACGTTTGTGCTGCCACGACTCATGGCGCCAATCTCTGGGCAACCAGGCACAGTGCTGCCATTTCCGACCCGCGTGCTGCTCGGCATTGCCGCCTTCATCACGATGTGGTGGTGGGCGATCATCGTCGGCGTCATCGTTGCAGTCATCGGCTGGCGCCGGTGGATCGCGAAACCGAACAATCGCATGTTGGTCGATCTGACACTCTTGCGACTGCCCATTCTTGGACCACTGCTTCGCGATGTCGCGGTCGCTCGGTTCACACGAACTCTCGGCACCCTCGTTTCGGCGGGCATTCCGATTCTTCCGGCGCTTCGCGTCGTGCGCGACACGCTTGGAAACGCAGCGATGGTTTCTGCCATCGATGAGGTGCAAGAACGCGTGACCACAGGCTCGTCGCTCGCCGATCCACTCGAACGCTGTGGCTTCTTTCCCCCGCTTCTCATTCAGATCGTGAATATCGGCGAGCGCTCGGGGCGACTTGAAGTCATGCTCATGCACGCCGCGACCGCGTTCGATCGACAGGTCAATCAAACACTCAAGGTTTTTACGAAAGCCCTGCCACCCATCCTGCTCATCGTGATGGGATTGGTCGCAGGCTTTGTCTTGCTCGGTATTCTTCTTCCACTTCTTCAATTACAGGCCGCAATCGGCGGCTGATCTGAGGCGCTCATGTCAATGTCTACTTTTCATCCAACACATCTCAAACGTACGACAATCCCTTCGGCGAGACGCGCCTTCAGTTTGATTGAAGTGATCGTGGCGGTGACGATCGTCGCGATCATGGCTGCGATCTTTGTTCCGCGACTCACCCGCTTCATCGGCGGCGCAAAGGACAAGCGCGCAAAGACCGAAGCAGTGCAGTTGGCGCAGCAGGTTCGCCTGTACATGACCGAGGCGGGAATGAGTCGCTGCCCAGAAGACTTTGACCTCGAGGTACTCACCGAGGGAGATGATCCATATCTTGAAAACAAGTCGGCACTCCTTGATCCTTGGGGAAATGCCTACATCCTGATTGTGCCAGGCCAAGTAAATTTTGATTTCGACGTCATGTCCTATGGTGCTGACGGACAGCCTGGCGGCGAACTCGATAACAAGGACATCGTGAACGGGGCGAAGTAGCAGTGCACATGAGGCGCGCATTCACCCTGGTCGAAGTCATCATCGCCGTAGTGATTCTTGCGATCCTCGCCGCGATGGTTGTGCCACGAATGAGCAAGTCGGTGAAAGCTGAACACGAGAACGCGGTCTCCCAAATGCTCGACCTGCTTTCGATGTACGCCTTTCGCGATGCGACATCGTCGCAGCAAATCGCCATTTGGCAAGACCCTGAAACGCAATGGATCGCGCTGCTTGTTGCCGATCGTGAACTCGAGGCGGCAGCCTTTGATGGTGATCGCACAAAGTTCGAGTGGGTCACAGACCGCCGCATCTTGCCGGTCGCGCTTCCTAACGGGATGGCTATCACTGACCTGCTCGTCGACGGAATTGAAGTCTCAGGAACCGACTGGCTCATTCCCACCGTGCCTGGAGGAGGGCGACCCTCGGTCGAGATGCACTTGACGTCTGACTCGGTCAACACAGTGTTGCGACTCGATTCGAATGCGACCGCTCCGCTGCGCATCGACTCAGGAAACACAGAAGTGAAACTGCGCGAGTCTCAAAATCTGGATGCGTACGGAAGTCGCAGCGAGAAGTGGTGACACGCCCGCGCCGAGCATTCGCGCTGATGGAAGTTGTCATCGCTGGCATCATTTTGGCGATCGGGCTTGGATCAATCGTCTCGCTCGCAGCGCGCGCCCTCATGGATCAACAACGGGGCGAGCGTGCCGTCATGGCTGCTGCACTCCTCGACGAACTTCTTGCAAGTGTGCTCGTCGATGGTCCTGAAGCTTGGCCGAAATCGCACAATCTCTCGGGGAGTTGCGATCCACCCTGGGATGACTTTGAGTACGAGGTGAGTATCGAGAAGGCAGAGCCGGGCGCGCCGTGTGAGGTGTTGGCGATTGTTCGTGATCCGGTTGGGCGTGAGTTTCGCTGTGCAACCAGCGTCGCACTTCGGCTTGGCGACGAACCTGATCCAGATCGGCAACCATCGGTAGCGACCGATCGACAGGCGTACTTCGATGCGAAAGAAAGTGAATCGAATGGAACCAAGTAGACGCCGTCCCACGCTTCGTCGAGGCTTCACCCTGGTCGAACTCATCGTCGCTGGCATTATCGCGGTGATCGTGGTCGCGACGCTTGGCAGTTCATTGAGCCAACTCGCGCGGGCTCGAGCAACATGCAAAGTGCGATTGAATGCCCACCTGCGCGCAAATGCGGCGCTTGAGCGGGTGCGACGAGACATTCAAGAGATCATTCGCAGCGACGATCTCATCAACACCCGACTGTTGCTCACGGATGGAAAGTTCGACACTCCTGTTGGGGAACTCGAGCGCGATGATGTGCTTGCCTACGTCACCAGACTCTCGCCCGTGCGCGGAAAGACTTATGAGGGTGATGGGCTCGAACATGAAGTTCAAGTGCGCGTGACGGACGACGACTACGGAAGCGCGCTTTGGATTCGCTCCGACGCAGTTCCTGACAATAACGAAGGCGGAGGAGGACACGCCGACCCCGTAATGGGCGGCATCATCGCACTCAATGTCGAGGCCTACGACGGCACGGTTTGGTACGACAATTGGGACTCTGATGTCGATGGACTTCCTTGGGCGTTGCGCGTGACTGTGTCGGCGGGTGGCGATGCAGTTGGAGAAGATCTATACGAAAATGTGGGCGACTTGATGAGTTTGCGAACGATCATTCCGATTGATCGGATCGTTCCTCCGTATGAAGAACCGCTACCCGACGAGAGTGATCCTGCAGCATCTCCATCGACCGACCCAGCGTCGACCGACGTGGCTGGTACTGGTGCCGCAACAGACCCCACCGCGGGTATGGCGCCCGCCGATATTGGCGGAGGCGGCGGTGCTGCTGGAACATTTGGCGACAGAGGTCGTGGCGATGGACGACCGATGTCTGGTGGACGCGGAGGTGGATCAATTAGCTCTGGAGGACGCGGTGCGCAAGGCGGTCGTGGTGGTTCCCGTGGCGGAAACGGCGGAGCTGGCGGAACTCGTCCAATTGGTTCAGGATCTGGGGGACCATAACAGTGACGCTCTCTTCACGACACGCTCGGCGCGGCTCGGTGCTCGTCATTGTGATCTGGGCCGTCTCAATCGGCGCCGCGATTGTGGCCGGAATTCAGATTTCGTCCTTTCGACAGGCGATGTTGGGGAGTGATGCGATCGCGCGCGTGCAAGCGCGCTGGGCGGCACGCGCTGGTGTCGAAACCATGATCGCGATCATGGAATATCACACAGACAATCCTGATCCCGAAGATGCGCTCGCGATGATTCACGACCTCGAAGACAACTCGTACGGCGAACTCGAGACCGGCACGTATGACATCCGCCACTTCTTCGATGGCAGAGAACTGGCTGGACCGCTCGATGAGCACAGCAAAGCGAACATCAATCTGCTCTCGGGTGAGTTGATGAACATTCGCGACATGACACCAGACGTTGTGGGGGCGATCACAGATTGGCGTGACAGCAATGAAGATGCTGGCATGCTCGGCGCAGAAAAGTCGCACTATCAAAACCGTGGAAAGTCGTACGAACCACGTAATGCAGATTTTCGAAGTTTCGCAGAACTTGAACTTGTTGCTGGTGTCTGGCCCGAATACACACGCGGCGAAGACTGGAATCTCGATGGGCGCATCGATTCAAATGAAGACGATGGCGACCAGACTTGGCCCGACGATAAGTCTGACGGCATCCTCGACCTTGGATGGTCTGGCATCCTCACTGCGCTCTCGCGTTCATCATCACGCGCACCGAGTGGATTGCCGCGCTTGAACCTTGCGATTGCGACTCCAGAAGAGGTCATCGAACGCACTGGAGTTACGGCTCCGCAAGCGAGCGCGCTGCTTGCGTATGCCAAGCTGCCAAATGCAAAGCTCGAACAACTGCTCATGGTGCCTCTTTCGACGTTGAGTTCAGGGGGAACCGGCAGCTCGGGATCGGGAGGCGCTGGGGCGGCGGGGGCAGCAAGGCAGATGAACGGAAGCAATTCAGGATCGGGCAGCGGTGGATCGACGGGCGGCTCCACTGGACGTTCAAGCGGCAGTCGCAGTGGAGCGACTGGAGGAGCCACGCAAGCTGGACCGGGCGACCTCGATAGTGCCGCAAAGGGACGGGTCTTGAATGAGTGCACAACCACTGAGTTCAAGCGCCCCGGCCCTGGAAAGATCAACGTCAATACTGTCTCGGGTGAAGTGCTTAGGGAGGTCTTCGACCTCAATCCGAAACTTGTCGATAGCCTCCTCTCCCGACGCGATGCGAAGCCCTCGGGACTCACTTCGCTTTCAGCAGTGTTGGACATTCCTGGCTTCACTCCACAGATTCTCTCGCCTCTTGCGAAGCAGCTCGACGTGCAGAGTTTTGTTTTCACGATCTCGAGCCGCGGTCGGTCGAAGACGGTCGGAGGGAATTCGGAAATTGTCGTGACTGTTGATCGTTCGACGCTGCCCGCTCAGATTCTGATGTACCGCGAACCATGAAACTATCCAAGAAGAGTCGACAGACGAAGGCAGCCGCTGATCCGAATCGGGCAGTAGTGCTCTCGATCGAGAGCTCAGGCGATGCTGTGACGGGCTGCCAGGCGCTCTGCGTCTCGACAAATGATGAACGACCCGAGGTGATCGATGCTGAATCGTTCACAGGCGCCACGACTCTCGAAGATGCCCGCTCGTGGATTGAACGAAACCTCGCGGCGCGAACGATCATCATGCTCGCCGGGTGTGATGTGATCTGTCGGACGGTCACGATGCCATCCGCTACAACGGATCAACTCGAGATGGCTGTGCGCCTGCAAGTCGAAAACTTGCTGCTTGGAGGCGCTGCGCGGTGGCG
Source organism: Phycisphaerales bacterium (assembly GCA_009691705.1). GTDB lineage: Bacteria > Planctomycetota > Phycisphaerae > Phycisphaerales > SM1A02 > F1-60-MAGs104. Next base: position 42,435 of record SIAR01000003.1, on the reverse strand, counting down.
CACAAACGCATCACTGGTTCCAACGAGCGATCCAGACCGCGTGCGATCTGCGCTGCTGGTCGAATGGCCCGTTTCAAGTTCTGGCCCTGTCATTACACCTGCTTTCACCGCGGCACTCAGCCCGACCTTCGCTCCACCGATCGCGGCACTCGCTGCGCTCGTCGGGGGGGCGCTCAAGACGGGTGCCCACGAGGCGTTCACGCTCTATCTAGAACGCGCAACTGGATCGATTTCGATCGCATACTCCGATGGCATCCACAGTGCCTTTCGAACGCTGCGCGAAGACGGAAGCGATCAAACCGAATGGAGTTCGTCAATCGTTCGAAGCGCGGGCGAGACCCTATTGCTCGCCGATATTCCTGATGCAACGATCGAGTCGCTGCTGAGTGAACTTCGCGTGGCACTCGAAAGTAAATCCGATGGGCTCATTGCGCCTCTGCGCAGAGAGCTCGCGCCATTTCGGACGCTCGCGAAGGCGAGCCCGACCGACGAGTCGTGGTGGCAGCGCAACGGCATTCTTTTAGGAACTGCCATCGCACTCGCTGGACCACTGAGCGGAATATGTTCGTTGCAATCGCACGCGCGCGAGGCCGATGTTGGCGTCATTGCACGCTTTGTGAACATTGCGAGCAGACCAAGAAATGCAATACGATTCGTTGTCGCTGCTGTGCTTGTCGCGGCAGTGGTTCCGCCGGCGATTTCGGGTGGAAGGCTTGCCTTGCTGCAGGCGAAGTTGCCAGATTCAGAGGCGTTTGAGCGAACACTTCAGCGCTCAGACCAGCAAGCGGCGATGTTTCGCGAGTATGAGAAGTATGCGTGGCCAATGAGCAAGTTGCTCGGCGACATCGCATCAACCACTCCCGAAGGAATCGAGATTGAATCGGTCGCAATCGCCCACGGATCTCCTGTCAAACTCGAAGGCAGCGCGAAGCCTCAAGGAGGCAATGGAGCCGCAGAAGCGATCTTGCTGATGGAAAGACAAATGCGCGAATCGCGTGTTTTTGATCGCATCGAAAAGAATTGGGACCCCCCCAACGCCAACGGGGTGATCAAGTTCAGCATGAGTGCGGCAGTTGCAAATCCAACGCTTGTTCCCAATTACCCCGAGACGCAGGATTTCGCGCGGCGGACACTTCGCGACCGGCGCTATGGCGTCGTAGAGACACCTGCATCTTCGGCACGAACAGCGAGCGATAGTTCACCACCTTCGATGAGCGATAATGGAGATTTAGAATCCACAGTCACGACCGCGACAGTTCCGTCCGCCCCGACGACCACGATGCCCCAGGGGATGAGCGAAGGCGCAGCAAAGGCAATCGAATCTGCTCAGGCGAATGGCGAAGATCCACGCACACCTAAACGTCGCGGAGCAGCTGGAGGATCAGCGGCGCCAGGGGCAGCGCGCCGAGGAGATGGTTCGCCAGATAGCACAGTGGTCTCGATTCCCGATCCGCTTACCGACCAACAGATCGCGGCGATGACTCCGACGGAAGCGCGCGAGGCGCTCGGCAAGGTCTCTCGGGCGCGCGTGATGGGTAACAGCGACGCCGATGCCGCGCGTCTGAAAGTGGAGTTCGACAAGTTGATCAAATTTCTCAACCAAGCGAGGTCGAAGTGATGGCGACAAGGACAACTCTTGCGGCACGATTCTTGCAACTTCCCCCTGCTTGGCGTTTCGCAATCGCCGGTATGGGAGTCTGCTGTGTGTACCTGCTTCTCGATGATTATTGCTGGAGTTACGCCCGCGAGTGGTCGCAAGAAGCATCACGATTGCAACGATTGCTTGAGCGCGGCGAGGCGAGGCGCGTTCCACTTGCGAATGATGTCGAACGTGCGGCGATCGCGTTTGGAAATGCAGAGATTCCCGATGATGAGGCCCGAACATCTGAATCGCTCGCCCTCGCGGTGAATGAAACGATGAAGAAGCATCACATCACAAGCTTTGGTTACGAAGCGCTCGGCGGTGGAAAATTTCCGAGTAACGCGATGAGTTCGATCGCTGGAACGGGGCGACGAATTGAACGATTGCGAGGCGATGTTGGATTCAGCACTTCGGCAGATAAAGTTGCCCAAGTCCTGGCTGACTTCGAAGCGAATCCATCCATTGATGCAATCAATTCGGTAACGCTGCGATGGCGTGACGATCAGAAGAAGGTCGATTTTCGGCTCTCTGCAGAAGCGTGGGCGATCGCACCGCGTGACAACCGAAGTCGAGGCGGATCATGAACCGGCTTAGTGTGCCGACAGGAATCGCCCAGAAATGGTCGGCGCCGCTGATGGTGAGTGCGGCAGCGCTCCTGCTCTGTGCATTCATCGTCTTGGACGAATTGATCCCCGCAGTCGCCACACTCCTCGTGCACGCCCCCGAAGGCGAGGAGAGCACGTCAATGGCGCGAGCGAGTGAGCGACATGGAGAACTCGTCAAGACTTCGAACGATCGATTCTCGGGACGAAGCTTGTTCACGATGCCCGCACCACCGGTGCGCCCCGTGCCACCGCCACCGCCGCCACCGCCGCCACCGCCACCACTTATAACGATGCCGCCAGCCGCGCCTGCTGAGTACGCAGGAGCAAAGCCGACGGGAATGCTCGGCGACTTGGTGTACTTCGGCGAGACTCTTTCGATCCGCGTCGGTGAAGAGAAGAACGGCATCAAGATCATTGGTGTCACGGCGCCATCCAACGTCTTGATCGAACATGCCCGTGGGTCGTACTCCGTGCCGATTTGGACGCCTGTTGATTGGTCAAAATTTTCTTCAGAGGCGGCAGAGCGAACGAGTCACTCCGTGATTCAGCCGGTCGCATCTCCCACGATCAACACTGACGTTGCCAACGATGTCGTGCAGAATCCAGTTACGCAAGGCGCTACCGAGATTGCCCCGCCGCCGCCCGCGGTCCCCGTGATTGAGAGCAGCGAGCCGAGCCGCCCAAGTGATGTGGCGACAGTTGTTACGCCAGCGCCGATCGAACCGGTGGCCGATGAGTCAGACACACCCGATCCTGACGCGCCCACGGCAGAGCGCGCGAATGAACGCCCGACTGCGCCGCTGCTACCGGCGTCGGCGCAACTAGTTGCGCTGGGTAATTCGCCAACGATCAACCCTCCCACTACGATTCCAGAATCGCTCAATCAAGCACAGATCGATGCGCTCACTCCTGCCGAGGCTCAAGTTGCCCTAGCGCGCGTGAGTCGAGCGCGCCAATCGGTTGGTCTCACCCAGGCAACTCAGCATCGATTGCGCGACGATGCCGCTCGCTTGCGCGTACGAGTCGCAGGGGGCGGCCAGTGATTTCAGGCAATCCACATGCGCGAACGCCGTTCCGTGTCGGTCTAGATCTCTTTTTGGAGCACCCTCTTTGAGCAATTTGCAACTTCGAAAGAACTCCACTCTTTGCATCGCTGCGATCATCGCAATCGAGTGGGCACTCACGGCAACGCCGCCCTGCTTTGCAACACCAGCGGTGCAGTCGCCTGCGAGTCGCGGAATCCAACCTAGTTCGCAACCGACCGCCCCACGTCAACCGATTCCAGAGCCGATTCCAGAGCCGATTCCAGAGCCGATTCCAGAGCCGATTCCAGAGCCGATTCCAGAGCCGATTCCAGAGCCGATTCCAGAGCCGATTCCAGAGCCAGTGCCTGCGGTTGAGCCAACCCCCGAGCCCAATGCTGAACCAGAGGTTGCGCCTGAACCGCAGAGCGAACCCGCGCCCGAGCCGGTCGCGCCTGCCGAAGAGCCAGTTGCAGCGCCCGAGGCCCAAGCGACTACTCCAACTGCGCTAGAGACCGACGCGGTAAACAACGCGCAACCTCCCGCTGGTCCGGCGGTCGTTCGCAATACGTTTACACCGCCAATTCGCCAGTTTCGCGCTGATCGTCGACCGATCGACATGACTGAATTGGTGTTAGTGAATTTCAAAGAGATCAAAGTTGAAGATCTCTTTCCGTTCATCGTTGAGTGCACCGGAAAAGCTGTCTTGCCTCGACTCTCTCAGTTGCGCGCCCTGACAATTAGCGTGATCAGCGACAAACCCGTGACCCGCCTCAAAGCGCTCGAACTCATTTTTCAAGCATTTCGTCTGAACGACATCGGAGTTGTTGAGACCGATGAACTGATCATGGTCGCGCCGTGGGACAGCGTCGGAAAATTGCAACCTGCAATGGTGCTAGGTCCAACGGTGGATGTGCTTCGCTTAGAAGAAAACGGACAGGTCGTGATCAAGGTTTTCGGCATCACCCATACGCGCGCGGCGGACCTGTTTGCTCGACTCGGCAAATCGATGCCTGAGTGGGCAAAGATGGACTGCGACCCCAACTCAAACCAGATCATCTTGGAAAGTGACGTCGGGACCGCCAAGAGCTGCCAGGAACTCATCAATGTGCTCGATGTCGCCCCATTCGCTGCCACGCGCACTGAGACGTTTCGCCTGCGAAACGCTGACGCAACGGTGATCGCTGATTCAATCACCACGATTTTTTCTGGATCGTCTGGTGGCGCGAGTGCCGCGCGCCCGCAGAATCGACAGAGCGCCCGCGCGGGCCAGAATCCAAATGCACCGGCCGCTGCTACGGATGTCAGCGATGGACCGACACTCATTGTCACTGTGCTCGCCGCAACTAATTCGATCACGGTGCGATCCGATACCGACACGCTCTCACGAATCGGAGACCTCATCACGACTTCGTGGGATATTCCTCCAACCAAGAATGGCGCGATTTTCAAGTCATACGACCTCAAGTACACCGATCCACTAAAGGTCAAAGATTTACTGCAATCGCTTCTCGAATCGGGCGCGGCGAGTCGCTCGAGTGGCGGACGGGGGGGAAACTCGACGCGCCTAGCGGGCGGCGGAGGTGCGGGTGGAGGCGGCGGAGATTCTGGTGCCGATGTCGCAGTAGCAAACATCTTTCGCATCGAGGCGTATCCCGATTCGAATCGCCTCATTATCGTGACAAAGACTCCAGACAACTTCACCTGGCTCGATGAATTGCTCGCAAAGATTGACACGCCACTCACGGTTGGAATGCCAACAAACGTGCAGTTGAAGTTCGCGAGCGCAGTCGACATTGCCGAAATCGTGAACGCCCTGCTCGCCGAGAGCGGTTCGGGCAGCGGCATCGAGGCTCCTGACGTAGGGTTGGGTGGCATCGACTTCGGTGCAGGCGGCGGATCATCGACTTCTGGCGATACTGGCGCGACGAGCACTTCGACAGGTGGCGGTAGCACATCGGCGACAATCGAGTTTCCTTGGCAGAACGCGCGTGGCGGTGCCGATGGCAGCCAGTCAACCGAAGTGAGTGCGATCATCGGAAAGAGTCGTGTCGTTCCAAACGCGGGGCAGAATTCGCTGCTTGTGTTGGCGACTCCAGAGATCCAGGCGGCGGTGATCGCACTCATCACCGAACTCGACCAACCAGGTCGACAGGTGATGATTGCTGCGATCCTCGCTGAGGTCGAGTTGGGAGATCAGTTCGCGATGGGAATTCAGTTTGGACCAACGGGTAAGGTCTCTCCTGCCAATCCCAACAATGCTGTCGTGATTGGGGCTGGCGGCACGGGTGCGGGTGAGTCGCTGCAGTTTACGGGTAGCAAGGACCAGATCTTCCCGTCGGCACTAAATGTCTCGAACTTCGCATTCGGAGTCAACGCAACAGTGATCCTGCAAGCACTGCAGCGAGATACATCGGTGCGCATTCTTCAGCAGCCACGAGTCTTTACGAGCGACAACAAAGAAGCTGTCTTCTTTGCTGGCCAAGACGTTCCGTTCTTGACCGGAGAGACGACGGGTGGTTCGACGGGCGGAGGAACGACCTCAAGCTTTGACCAGATTCAGGTCGGAATCGGGCTCAATGTTCGTCCCCGCATCACGAAAGAGCTAAATGTTGCGATGGAGATCGAGGTGCTGCTTTCGAACGTCAACACCGCCTCAACACTCAACGTCGGCGGAAGCAATAATCCAACGATCGATCGACGACAAACCAATACGCAGATCACGGTCAAGAACAACCAGACGATTGTGATCAGCGGAGTTCGCGTTGAATCGGAAACCAAGGAGAAGAATGGATTCCCAATTCTTGGAAACATTCCGATCCTTGACATCTTCTTCAGCAACAAGAACGATGTTGCATCGACGAAGGAACTTCTGATTTTCATCACGCCTTCTGTGGTCGACAACCCAGACGATAATGACACGAACTTCAACGCCGATGATCGTGAACGATTGGATGTGCTCTCGAAGCCACTGAACGCCAACAGCGAGACGATGGTCGAGAAACACAAACTCAATCTTCCGCAGACTTCTGGCGGTGCGCCCGTCGATCCGCTCGCACCGATCGAACAGTCGATCGCTCCGTAGTTCGTCATGCGGCACCCCCCGCTTGATCGACTGCGAGTTGTGGTGCTTGCTGTCGGGGTCGCCGCTGCAATCGCCGGTTGCTCACCGCAACTTCGGTCTGGTGATGTTGCGCTAGGAGTCAAGCCGGCCCCTCCCACGACAACGATGCCTCTTGAAGGCACCGATGCGCATGTGAGGTTTCGTCTTGAGCCATTGTGTTCGATTGACTACGACGGCTTTTCCCTTCCGTTGGTCTCGCCCGACGGACAATGGGCGGCGGTCCAAGCCTCGAGCACTGCTGATTGGCCAACTCTCCTTGCCGCACTCGATGGCGGGCAGCCCAACGCGGGGACTCTCTCCATCGTCTCGCTCGCGCTGGCATCAACGTATGCCCCAATCGCAGTCAACGGTCCAGACCTCTTGCTCGGACGAAGTGCCGATGACGCTGGGTTTCTTGTCGAGAGTCCACGCATTGATGGTGCGCGATGGATCGGGAGAGTTGCATGGGATGGTCGAGATCCGATCTGGCTCATCGAAGGTGATGATGTCAATGCGTTGGCCACCCTTGGGGATGGCGATTCGATTGCTTGGTGCCGGCGCGCTTGCGGGAGTGCGCAGTTTGGGCTTTGCATCAGGCAAGCAGGCGTGACGCAAGAGATTCCGCCACCAGAAGATGGCTCATGGATGGCGCCACTCTTCTCAAACGACGGCAAGTACCTCTATGCACTGCGACTTCGCGATGGAGTGCTTGCGGCCTGCGCGTTTCCGATTTCGCAAGCGATGAGCACGGTGCCGACTGTGGCAATCGATCTCTCGTGGCGCGCCGACGCGCGTAGCGCGTACCAGATGTTGGTGCCACTGCGCACCGGCGGATTGCCTAGCGATGGACGCCTCTGGTTTTTTCACCCGCGCTTTGGCAGGATGGCAGTTTGGAATCCAGTCAACAATCGCGTTGCCATGGCGAGTTCAAAGAGCGCTGCGGCTGCGATGATTTCTGGCGGACGGTTGGTGACGGCATCGGCAGAGCATTTGTCTGCCGAGCCAATGCCTGTGGACGGAAGTGCGACTGAGCCAAAGCGAACGTCAACCATCTTGGATGCGCTGTGGATTCCAATCTGGCGGGGCGGGACGTCAACGCTTCTGGTTGTTCACCCGCATGACGGCCGGCTCGACGTTGCACGCGTTGACCTCGATCCAGGGAAACCAGAATCGCCCTTGAAATAGGACGGCGCCAAAGTTTTGGATGCCGCCACTGCGGCGCGACTCAGATGTCGCGCTCTTCGTCTTCGTCGTCGTCCGCCTCTTCGAGTGCCTTGCGAGCTTTCTTGGCTTTCTTTGCCTTCTTAGCCTTCTTGGCCTTCTTGGCTTTCTTAGCCTTCTTGGCTTCTGCATCGTCATCGGCGTCGTCGTCATCGTCGTCATCATCATCGTCGTCGTCGTTGTCGTCGTCGTCGTCATCATCGTCGTCATCGTCATCGTCATCGTCATCGTCATCGTCGTCGTCGTCGTCGTCGTTGTCGTCGTTGTTGTTGTCATCGTCGTCTTTGTCAGTCCCCTCGAGTTTTGCGTTTGGTAGTAACTCCTCAGTGCTATCGCTCGCATCGTCGTCGTCAAGGTCTTCGTCTGCATCGACGGGTTCCTTGTCTGGATCGACAGCAGTTTTGGTGGCATCCTCGTCCTCGCCGAAACCATCCTCGTCGCCGAAGTCTTCGTCGCCGAAGTCATCGTCTTCTTCGAGATCAAAGTCCTTCTCTTCGTCCTCGTCGTAACCGACAGCAATCGACGCGATCGACCGGCTCAGCGCCAGCACTTCAACCCGTTCTGGAACAGAAGGCAACGACCATTGCAACAGTGATTCAGCGATAGCGACCATTCGAGTGAAACTCCTCAATAGATGCGAGTGTGATTCGGGCGGGGGAATATCGCCGCTGAGGCGCGGAATGTCAACCCCTCAGGGAAGCGGAATTGCGAGCGTCGTTTGCGATCCACCCAGAAGCAGCCAGCCGTCGAGAAGTTGCGTGCGATCGAGGCGCGGATCACTGAATTCGACTTCGAGCGCGGGGGCCGCGATTCGCCCTCCATCGGCCCATCCAAATCGGTGAACGAAGTGCTGAATGGCAGCTCTATTGAGGCCGAATTCACGTGGTTCGTTGGCTTTCTCCGACTGTTCGATCGCAACAATCGCTCCAGAAGCGGGCAAGACGTTCTGAAGGCGCCGTGTGCCATGCAAGCTCGATGTGCCAAGCGCCTCCCCTCGCAAGGAAAAGAGATCAACCTCGCTGTTGGACCATCCCAAAACAGTTGATCCCGATCGGATCCATCGCCGCGATCCATCCACGGTCAACTTCGGGCGCAGCGGAGCGAACTTTGAATCGTCGATCGTGCCGGTGCCCCAGTCGAGAATCGTTGTGCGGTCTGTGGGATCTGTGACAACGAGATGCAGACCAAGCGACTCGCATCGCACACTCCCGCGAAGACGAGGATTGAGCGAGTGCCACCGCAGACCCGCCGCCACACCGTACAACTGCCAACGGCCGACGCCGCGCGTTGTTCCAAAGGCGACTTCGCCCGCGCCGAGAATCTGAATCCACCGCACTGGCTCATCACTTGGGGTGGGAATCTCGGCGATCACCGCCCCCGTGCGCACATCGAGCGCGCTGAGCCATGAAGTGCGCGCATCTAGAACACTGCGCGTACCGCTCACCGCGATCAGCGTTTCGCTCGCATCTGCGCAGACGATTTCGTCGAGGGGTTGTCGCGGCTCCCACCTAGGAAGTCCATCGCCGACACCAAACGCTCTAACTGCGCCGTCGTGACGTGCGACAACCAGGCTCTCGCGGCCGCCGAGCACGAAGCAGTCGCTCGGTAGGCCAACACCAGCGAGTGCGGGCACGGCGGCGGCGAGATCGTCAATTCTCCACCGTCGATCACCGTCGTCGTCGATCCACTCTGCGCCGAGCATCTCGCTGTCGCGTTGATCGATCACGATCACTCCCTCGCGCAACGGAATGATTAATCGCATCTCACCCAAGAGCGCGATTGTCCACTGCACCGTGAGTTTGGGCGTCGAAAGACATTTCAGGTGTTTATCGGCAACGATGTAGGTGCGCGTGTTGGCTGCCAACGATGCGCCCACATCTCGCATCGGCGTGAGCACTCCGTGCAATAGTTGTGCCGTGACCGATTCCTTTGGGTCATGCCCTGCCTCTGCGGCCACCGGACGGGAGAGTCCAGCAACCAAGGTTGCAGCGGGCGACGCCGCGAGCGTTTGTGACGCAGTGAGACCACCCGCCGAGGCCAGCGTCACATCGAATCCAGCCATCACCGCCAGGTCGCACAACTGTGATTTTGTTACCTCGAGACCAGCTGGATGGAGCAGCGTGAGTGTGCGGTCGAGCACTTCGGTCACTAGCGCGCGATTCCCGGTCGCGATCGCCGTTTGCACAGCGGCGGCGGCATCGCCCGCACCGTGCGCGATTCTCTGTTCAGCCATGCGAAGTTCGGCGGCAGCGTGCCACGCCCGCGCGCCTTCTGGCGTGCACGGATTCTGGCTCGCGAACTCTTCGAGTTGACTCGCCGTTGGGTTGGAAGGAGCAACTTGGTCAGTCTGCGTCGCTTGCGATGGGGCATCAGCAGTGCGCGCGAGTTGGCGAAGTCGCTGATACGCAGCGTCCGATCCGCTCTGCCGAAGATCCCCCCCACCCACAGTGAGCCGCGAAACTGTCGCGTGCGCAACCGCGGCATTCTTCAGCACAGCGCGCCATGAGGCGATCGCCTGCGTTGCGCGGCCGGATTTCGCGAACCAATCCCCTTGGGCGATGAGCGCCCCAGCCCGCTCACTTGGATCACTGAGTGCGGTGACGATCAATCCAAAGATCGCATCGGCCGCATCACGCCCAAGCAAGCCGCTGGTGGCGGCGCGCATGAGAAGTTCAACGAGACGCCAACGTCGATCTGTGTCGTCGCGCACCTCCGCAAAATTCTGCGCCGCTGAAGCAGTTGCCGTTTGAAGAAGTGCGGCATCCTGCGATTGCAGCGCGAATGCGATGAGTCCGATGGCGGCATCGACATCACTCGATTGCGACTGCACTGCATCGACGAGAATCTGGCGCGCCCGCTGGGAGTCCATGAAGACTTCAAGGGATCCATTCGTTGCGGCCGCGATGATTCCATTGTGCGCAACAATGTTTGCAGGACCCTCACATGGAATCGACGAAACAATGGTGCCATCACTGCCGTTGAGTAGAAGTGCGCGCGAGAGAAGCGCCACGATTAATGCGGGGCGCCCATCGCTGGTCGATCCTGATTGCACGCGGCCGCGCATGCCAGCGCGACCGACCAATGAGACGATCGAATCATCACTCGGAACTCCCACGAACTTCCAGATCGGTGTGCGCAAGTCGCTCGCGCGAAAGGCGGTGATGCCCTCTCCGACAGCGAAGATGAGGTCGTGTGTCTTGTCGGTCAGCAGATATCGCACAATCCCCCAAGCAGTTCCCGCCCCTACTGGAATCGCATCGAGTTCTGCGCCATGGTCGATCGAGAGCAGTTGAATCTGCGTGCCGCCCGGCGCGAGCGTGATGACGCCGCGCGGCGTGACGATCGCCCCACCCATCTCCCAAGGCATCAATTCCAGTTGCACATCACGAATCGGCACAGGATCGCGCCGAATCCAGCGAACACGTCCATCGATGGCATCGAGTGCGGCTGACGTTCCCGCTCCCGTTGAGACAAAGATGATTCCGCCATCGACCGCGGGGGTTGTGTAAGGACGCGCGCCCGCCGAGCGAATGCCTGGGGCGGCGCCGACAGGCGTCATCCACTCGATCGCGCCGGTGTCGAGATTGATGCCGATCACCGTCGAAACGGTTTCGAGTCGCGCGGTGACCTTGCGGCCAAGAAGAATCACCGTGTTGCGTACGACCGTTGGCGCGCCGTAGAAGAACATCTCGCGAAACTCTGACACTTCTGAGAACCGATCTGGCATGACCTCCCACAAACGTTTTCCAGTGTGAAGATCTAAACAGACGAGTCGTCCGCCGCCGCTTCGCTCTGAGCCGAGTGCGTGCCCCGAGAGTGCGAGCACGCGGTCGCCTGACACCACAACAACCTCGAGATCTCCCGCGAGCAAGTCGTTTCGCGGCGCGTTGGGCGCGCCGAGCAACTGATACCAACGCGGCAGATGGGAGTACGCCTCGTATGCCCGCAATACGTATCCCTCATTCACCAGAACAAGCGCGCCGTCTATGGTCGGTATCGACACGAGCAACCGTCCACTGGTTGTGGCTCCTTCTGAACCCACCGCGGAGATGAGTCCCTCGTCGATCGACTGAGCGAGTCGCGGCGCGAGTGCCTGCTCGAGTGGCTCACTCCAAAGCAGAACAGGCTGCGCTGGAATCTCACCAAACTCTGCAGGAAGAAGTGGATTGGCAATCGGTTGTGACGCAGCGATCGGCGTGCGCACCGTCGCAGCAAGCAACGCGCTCAATTGCACGAGCGCCGGATCGCTGGACCGATTCAGTTCATTCACGACAGCGGCCGCAGCAGCAGCGTCGCCAATTCCCCAGGCCGTCAGCGCAGTCGCCGTTGCGCGCAACGCAGGATCGATTTCAGCTCGATCGGGATGATCGGCAATCGAGTCGAGGATGCGCTGCGCCTGCGCGAACTCTGCCGACTCAATCGCGCGTTGAACTTGCCGCATCGCGCAGCGCAAACCAGCGGGAGTGAGCAGCCGAGTCTCGAGAAGCAGACGATCTTCTCGAGCCTTGTCTAGCCGCTCTGCCTCTCCTGTTTGCGATGATCGAAAACGCTCGAGCACACGAGGATGCGTACGCAAGAACTCTTCTGCGCGCGTGCGGCCATCCACGAAGATGTCTGTTTGCCCGTGCGCACGCACCAGCTTGCGCCCGAACTCGTCGAGAACACGGCTGATGAGTCGCGCCGACTCGGCAGGATTGTTCGCGGATTGATCTTCGGCTTGTGAGAGCAACTGCTGCGCGGTTGGCGAGTCATCGACTGCAACAATCGCCGACTCTTGGGCCACGGCATGCGCAGCCAGAACTGTCTGCGCCGCGAGAATGACCGCACCAACACCGCAGAATCTGAGGATTATCGTCAGACAGCAACGCACAACCCCATCCTATGCCGCAATGGGTATAGATTGCACTGATGCTCGTTCGATCGCTCATCATGTTTGCCGCATTGGCATCGGTCACTGGATGTGTGACGAATCCAGAGATTCAAGTTCGCGCCTTAGAGAAGGTTTCAACCGGACCCTCGGCTGATGAGTATGCGCTGCACGTTGAACTGCGAAATCCAACCGACACTCCGATGGTGCTAGATCGTTGGCAGTATGAAGTTGTCACAAATGTCGGCAGTTGGAGTTCGCAGTGGATCGCGAGCCAAACGCTTGCTCCGCGATCTATGACCGCGCAGGTGCTTCCCGTGGTCGTGCGACATGCTGATGCCCCGGTCGAGCTGACGGCAGTGTCGGCATGGCGCGTCACCGGCAACTTGCGCTTTTTGCTTCCTGGGCAGTTGGCCGAGACGCTGTTTGACCTCGGGGTCAGTCGACCCGACGTGGACTTTTCTGGTTCGGGCGTATCGACTTCCGTCGGGGCTGAGGCGCCTGCGGTGAACTCTGGAACGGCGACTCCTTAGCCGTTTCAGTCTCGCCGCGACTTCGCGCCAGCTGGGCGAGCGTGTCATTCATCAATCGCTGATGAACGCCAAGACGGCGCACGTCGTCGGGTGCGATGCCAGCGTCGCTGACTCGCTCGTATGAGCCATCGGCCTTCAACTTCCACGACTGTCGCACATCCTGCAACGAGTACTCGAGCGTCGTCCAGAGCACCCGTCGATGTTCCAACTTCTCAATGGGTGTTGCCGCTTCGACGCGCGTCTGCAGATTGCGGTACATCCAGTCGGCACTGCCGATGTAAAACTCTCCTTCGAGTGGCTCTTCGCGTCCCGCGCCGAAGTAGAAGATTCGGCTGTGTTCGAGAAAGCGCCCGATAATCGAGCGCACCCGAATGTTTTCTGAGAGCCCTTCGACTTCTGGGCGAATGCAACAGAACCCACGCACAATGAGGTCGACTTGAACTCCTGCCTTGCTCGCGCGGTAGAGCGCGTCCATCACACTGCGATCCTCGATCTGATTCATCTTCGCAATGATGCGACCTGATCGACCACTGCGTTGCAGTTTGGTTTCGTTCTCGATGAGGTCGACAAATCGACGCTTCATTCCGACGGGCGCGATCAACAGTTTGTTGAACTTGGTCTGCCGAGAGCGACCCGTCATGTAGTTGAAGAGTCCCATGAGATCTTCGGTGATCAGTGGATCGCTGGTCAGAATGCCGAAATCTTCGTAGATGCGGGCAGTCTTAGCGTTGTAATTGCCGGTGCCGACATGGCCGTAGCAGCGGATTCCATCGGCTTCCTGCCGCACGACCAGCGCGGTCTTTGTGTGGGTCTTGAGTCCGATGACGCCGTAGGCAACATGCACTCCTGCGTTTTCGAGTTTGCGCGCCCACTCGATATTGCGCGCTTCATCAAACCGTGCCCGCAACTCGACGAGTACCGCGACTTGCTTGCCACTCTCTGCCGCGCGAATGAGACTCGCAATGAAAGGACTGTCCCCCGATGTTCGATAGAGCGATTGCTTGATGCAGAGAACCTTGGGATCTTCTGCCGCGGCTTTGACAAACCGCTCGACGGTCAGATCGAAGCTCTGATACGGATGATGGACGAGAATGTCACCCTTGCGAATCTGCGCGAAGATGTTTCCTGCGGCATCGTCGGACATCTCAGGAGGCGAGATGGGGGTCCAGCGCGAGTACTTCAGCGCTGGCAGATCGATATCAGCTATTGACTCGAGCACTCCGTAATCAGTGAGCCCGCTCGTTTCGTACATGTCTTCGGCGCCAACGTCGAGTTCTTCCATCAAGAAGCGCAGAATTCGTGGGCTCGCTCCCGCTGCCACTTCGAGCCGCACAACACTGGCAAACTTGCGCTCCTTCAGTTTCTGTTCGACCGACTCGAGCAAATCATCCGAGTCTTCGCGTTCTGCTTCGATCTCAGCGTCTCGCGTTACGCGAAACGGCAACACCTGCAAGATCTCCATTCCCGGAAAGAGATCATCCAAGTTGTGTTCGATGATTTCCTGAATAGAAATGAATCGTCGGCCGTTGCGAAAGGCATAGAGTCGACTCGGCGACTCTGGAACTTTGACCCGCGCGAACATCGTCTCTGGTTCGCCAGGCCGACGAACGACCAGACCCAACGAGACGCTCATGTTCGAGATGAATGGAAAGCGGTGACCTGGGTCGACGGCGAGCGGGGTCAGAATCGGAAACACATTCCGTCTAAACCACGCCTCTGCCTCGGCGCGTTCAGATTCGCTGAGATCGGTCCACTCGAGCAGATGCACTCCCGCCTCAGAAAGCGCGGGCAGCAGTTCATCGCGAAGAATGTGAGACTGTTGCCCGTCTAGATCGAGTACGCGCGAGCGAACCTTGTGCAGCACCTGTGCGGGAGTCAATGGTTCGAAGGTTGAAACTCCAGTGCCACTCTCGATGGCGTGCCGCAGTGCCCCGACGCGCTTCATATAAAACTCATCGAGGTTGCGCGAGTAAATCGCCATGAACCGCACCCGCTCAAGCAGCGGTGTGGCCGCATCGCTGCACATCGCCAGCACCCTGGCGTTGAACTCGAGCCATGAGTGATCTCGGTTGAAAAACCGATTGGGATCGCCGGGACACTCACTCGAAGAACCATCAAGAGCTAGATCGAAGTTGATTGGAAAGTGCGACATCAAGACCTTTGCGTATGTGGTGAAGGTACATAGCGCGCGGCACAACCAGGCGCTTCTGTCACCCGAACCGATTGAATCGCAACGCGCGCCGGCAGGCAAAGGTTCATTTCTTGAGCGATGTATTGCGCAACCGCTTCTGCAGTTGGATTACGGGCATCAAATGGTGGGGTCTCATTGAGGTTGCGAGAGGCAAATGGTCGCAGGACACTGTCGAGCGCTCTCTCAAGTTCGTGAAAGTCACACGCCATTCCCTCGGAGTCGAGATCGGCTGCGCGAACAACCACATCGACTTGCCAGTCGTGGCCATGCAGCGGCTCTTGCTCACCGCGAATCTTGACTGAATGCGCCGCTGAAAAGGTGCGACGCACCTCAAGTTCGAACATGAATCGAGTATAGCCCTCGCCTGCTCGACGTCGCCGCGCGCAAGTGCGTTACCCAACCAAACCCGATAGAGTCGCTCCCGTGCAAGACGCCCCTCTGATGCTCTCTGTTTCTGGTGCTCGCGGCCTCGTAGGAAAGACAATGACCACTGAGGTTGCGCACGATTTCACGCGGGCATTCGCTGCGCATCTGCAGAGTCGACTGGCGCTGGGTCAACGACCCAGATTGGTGATCGGTCGCGATGGACGCGGCTCTGGAGCGGCCCTGGCACAGGCCGTTCGCGCGGGAGCATGCGCGAGTGGATTCGATGTGATCGACCTCGGCATCGTTGCGACTCCAACGGTTGGATTGATGATCGGGCATCTGGGCGCGGTGGGTGGCATCGTGATCACAGCGAGTCACAATCCAATCGAATGGAACGGGATGAAGACACTCAATGCCGATGGACTCGCACTGCCCATCGCGGATGCCAACGATGTCATCGCCCGATTTCGGGGACGACCCTCTGGCACGACCCAACCATCAGGAACATCGCTTGATCGGGTGGACGGAAATCAAGTGCATGTTGAGCGCGTGCTCGCCAATATCGACGTTGCGGCGATCCGCGCCAAGCACTTTCGTGTTGTGCTCGATAGTGTGAATGGCGGCGGTGCAGTCGCTGGGCGAATGCTGCTTGAGGCGCTTGGATGTGAGGTTGTGCACCTCAACGCCGAGCACACGGGGCAGTTTGCCCACACCCCGGAACCGCTTGAGGCGAACCTTGGTCAGTTGATGGCAGCAGTGGAAGGTGGTCGATCGATCGCTGTTGGATTCGCGCAAGACCCCGACGCTGATCGTCTCGCCTTGGTCGATGAACGTGGCCGATTCGTTGGCGAGGAGTACACGCTCGCGCTCTGCGCGCTACGACTCTTGCAGCGCCACGGTTGCGGAGTGCTGGCGACAAATCTCTCGACATCGCGCATGATCGACACTATCGCCGCGCGTTTCGCTGGCTCTGTGGTCGTGCGGACTGCCGTTGGAGAAGCGAATGTCGTTGCGGGACTCCGGCCCGTCGCTGGGATCGGCGGCGGCGAGGGAAATGGCGGATTCATTTGGCCGCGCATTTGCTGGGTGCGTGATTCACTCTCTGCGATGGCGCTCGTGCTAGAACTGCTCGCCCACGATGGACGCGCGATCAGTGCGATCGCCGCGGACATTCCGCATTTCGCGATGGTCAAGCAGAAGATGGATCTCAACGCGATCGGAGGAAGCGCCGCTGTGCCGCTCGCCCTGGCCAAAGTGCGGGAGTTCTTCACGGCCAACCCACACGCTCGCATCGACGCAACTGACGGCATTCGGGTCGATCTTGCGGGCGGATGGGTGCACCTGCGCGCATCGAATACTGAGCCGATCATCCGAGTGATTGCTGAAGCGGCAGACCTCCGAGAGGCGAACGAACTCTGCGCGCTCTGTCGCCGCGCCGCAGGGATGCCCGAACTATCTCAGTAACTCATGACAGAACTCTGACCGCACTTCGTAGACTGCGGCGATGCAAACTTTCGCTGGCGCATACACCGCAATAATCACTCCATTCTCAAGTGATGGCTGCACCGTCGCGCTCGACCGCCTTGCCGAACAGGTGCAGTTTCAAGCCGAAGGAGGAGTTCGTGGGATCGTCCCCTGCGGAACAACGGGCGAAGCGCCCACACTCGACGAGCGCGAACACATTGCTGTCATCGAGTGCGCCGTGCACGTCGGTCGGCCACTGGGGCTGCAGATCATTGCCGGAGCAGGAAGCAACTCGACCGCGCATGCGATCCACTTGCATCGGCTTGCCGCATCACTTGGAGCCCACGCCGCGCTGCAGGTTGCTCCGTACTACAACAAACCATCGCAAGAGGGTCTCTATCAGCACTTCATGGCGATTGCCGACAGCAGTGAGCTCCCAATCGTGCTCTACAACATTCCAGGCCGTAGCGCAGTCACGATCACTCCAGAGACGATTGAACGACTCGCCAAACACCCCAACATCGTTGCAGTCAAAGAAGCAACTGGATCTATGGACTCTGCCAGCGAGATTCGCAAGCGCTGCTCGATCGCGATTCTCTCTGGCGATGATTCTCTTACCGCCAGCTTCGCTGCAGTCGGCGCGGTTGGAGTCGTGAGTGTCGTCTCGAACATCGTGCCCGATCGCGTGGCACAACTCTGCCGCAACATAGCCACTAACGACTTTGCAGCGCTGCGGCAATCGCACGATGCGCTCTTCTCACTCTCGCGCGGACTCTTGGGCCTCGAGGTCAATCCTGTGCCGCTGAAGTGCGCGATGGAACTGCTTGGCCGTGACAGTGGAAGTGTGCGACTTCCACTCGTGCGCGCGAGCGATTCGATACGCGCAACGATTGCAACGCTGCTTCGTGATGCCAAGGTGACAGCATCCCCAGCGCACGCGAGTCGTTGATGGCGCCTTTTGACCCCACGAGCCCACTCGCGCAGCACCTGGCCACGGCGCCTGAACTCCCGTTCAAGATTGCGGTGCTTGTCTATCTCTACGACCACGCCGATCGACTATTGATGTTGCGTCGAGCAAAGCCCCCGAACCCATCGATGTACTCGCCCATCGGTGGCAAGATCGAGTTTCACCAAGGTGAGTCTCCGCATGAATGCGCCTTGCGCGAGATCTCTGAAGAAGCGGGACTCACGCTCGACTACCACGACATTCGTTTGATGGGAGTCGTCTCAGAGCGAGCCTATCAAGGACAACACCACTGGATGATCTTTCTCTTCGAGTCGGTCACTCCCGTCGATGCGACGCACGTAACGCGCATGCACTTCGACGAGGGTCAACTTGAATGGATCCCCCTCGATCGCATCGCCGACCTTGCACTTCCCGACACTGACCGCCGCGTGATGTGGCCAAACGCTCAGAAACACCGCGGGGGATTCTTCATGGTGCAGATTGACTGCACCAAAACACCCTTCGATTTTCGTCTCGTCGAAAGCGCCCCGGCGCTCACGCGCTAGCGCAGCACGCTTTCATTTCGGCGACCGCGGTGCGAAGCCCCACAAAGATCGACCGACTCACGATCGCGTGACCAATGTGTAACTCATGCACTCCCGCAAGCGCGGCAATCGGCGCGACGTTCTCGTAGTGCAGAGCGTGACCAGCGTTGAAGAGCATCCCCGCCGCGCGCACCTGCGCCCCTGCGTCTGCGACTTTTGCGAGTTCGACTTGCGTGCGCCTGCCGAGCACTCCCTCGACATGAAATGCGTGCGCGTATGGACCCGTGTGAATCTCGCAGATCGCCACCCCGAGCCTCGCCGCTGCCGCGACTTGGGGAGCAGCCGCATCGATGAAGAGACTCGTCGCAACTCCTGCCGCCTTCAACTGCGCAATCACCAGAGCAAGTGAGTCAAAGAGCGTGACCACATCGAGCCCCCCTTCGGTTGTGACCTCGCGGCGACCCTCGGGAACGATCATTGCCGTCCGCGGACAAATGCGAAGCGCGATCGCAACCATTTCTGCCGTCGCGGCCATTTCAAAGTGCAGAGGCAGTTGGATGGCGTCGCGCACCCGTTCAAGGTCGCCATCTTGCACGTGACGACGATCTTCGCGCAGGTGCATCGTGATGCCATCCGCCCCTCCCAACTGCGCGTGCTGCGCAGCGGCGACGAGATCGGGCTCCCATGTTCTTCGCGCTTGTCGCACAGTCGCGACATGATCGATGTTCACGCTCAATTTTGGCACGGGGCTATGCTAGGGATGTGCCAACGTTCGCGACCAAGCTCTCAGAACTTCAGAGGGCGCTCTATGCGCAGGGCGATCGTGTGATGGAGATGGTCTCGTTGTCCATTGAAGCGTATTTCGACCACGATGAAGAGAAGGCGCGTCGCGTCGTGCATCTCGATGATGAGATTGATCGAGTCGACGTTGCGATCGAGCGCGCATCGATTCCACTGCTCACGATGGGACAGACCGACGAGCATGCGATTCGGCAGGTGCTCACGATCGTGAAGGTCAACAACGAACTTGAACGGATCGCCGACTGTGGCGTCAACATCGCCGAACAAATCGCGGGCCACCAACGGTTGACCGATCCAATGCCTCCGACTTTTCGGGTGATGGCCAACAGTGTGCTGGGAATGTTGCGCGACTCGAATCGGGCACTTGCAATGTCAAACGCCGATCTCGCGCGGCAAGTACTGCTCTTCGACGACACGGTCGATCGTTTTCGAAGCGAACTGATTTTGCAGGCGCAAGAACAGGTCGCGTTGGGAGCGAGCAGCGTGCGCTTCGCGTTTCGCGTGGCTGGGGCAACGCGGAATCTGGAGCGGATCGCTGACCATTCCACCAACATCTGCGAACAGACGATTTATCTGCTCAGCGGCAAAATCGTGCGGCACCGCCCTGATGGCTGGTCCGATCCCGCCGCCCCACAACAAGAGTGAATGAGGCAGTGACTGTGCAACTTGAACAGGTGCGCCTTCGCCTTGCCTCCTTCGGGCAATCGCACCTGCTCACTTTTTACGATTGCCTCACTGCACGAGAGCAAGAGTGCCTGCTTGCGCAGTGCGCCGCGCTGCCTCTAGAGATGATCGCGCGCGAGGTGGCGAGCTGGAGTCACGTGAAGTCAGCAACGGGCGATGCGAATGCGAAGATCGAGCCCGCCCATGTCGTCGCCGCGCGCACAGTCGATGCTGCGAAGTACTGCGCAATCGGTGAGCAGATCATTCGCGCTGGTCGCGTCGCCTGCTTCACCGTCGCAGGCGGCCAAGGCACCCGCTTGGGTTGGAATGCTCCCAAGGGCACATTCGCGGCAACACCCATCACGCGCAAGAGTTTGTTCGAGGTCTTTGCTGAGTGCATTCGCGCTGCACGAATTCGCTGGGAGTGCGCCATCCCCTGGTATGTGATGACGAGCCCGCAGAATCACGAAGCAACTCGCACATTCTTTCAAGAACACGGCTGGTTCAACCTCGGCGAGGGCACGGTGCGCCTCTTTGAACAGGGCACGCTGCCATCGCTCTCAACCGACGGCAAGATATTGCTCAGCGCTTGCGATGCGATTGCGCTCAATCCAGATGGACACGGTGGCGCAGTTCGTGCGCTGAGCACGAGTGGCGCGCTCGCTGAGATGCAACGCGAGAACATCGACACTATTTCGTATTTTCAGATCGACAATCCACTTGCCAAGGCGATCGATCCGCTCTTTCTTGGATTGCACGCGGCGCATCCCGAGAGTTCGAACGAGGTTTCGAGCAAGGTTGTTGCCAAACGCGACGCGAACGAGAAAGTTGGCGTCTTCTGCCGACGCGCCGACCGTTCGCTCGTCATGGAGTACAGCGATCTTCCCGCCAATCTTGCGCAAGCAGTCGGACCTGATGGATCGCTAGTTCACTTCGCTGGCTCGATCGCTATTCACGCCTTTTCGCGCCCGTTCTTGGAGCGGCTGGCGAGTGCTGGACACGAACTTCCGCTGCACCGCGCCTCGAAGAAGGTGCCGTGCGTCAATCTTGCGACAGGCGCACTCACTGAGCCCACCACCGCCAACGCGATCAAACTTGAGTCGTTCATCTTTGACGCGGTGCCGCTCGCAGCCCGTTCACTGATCCTTGAAACGGCCCGCGAGGAAGAGTTCGCTCCGATCAAGAACGCAGACGGTGAAGACTCGCCAGCAACCTGCGTGCGCGCGCAATCGAATCGGGCGGCCCGGTGGCTCGAACAGTGCGGGGTCACGATTGAACGAAGCGCCCACGACGCTGGGTATGACGCGACGATCGAACTTTCACCTCTGACTGCCCTCGATGCAGAGCAACTTGCGAAGTGCCAGCGGCTGCCCAAGTGCGTCGCCGCGGGTGAAACACTCGCGCTCTAAGACTGCGGTCATTCATCAGCGCACACATCAAGAATCGTGAATGCAGGACGGGCCGGTCCCTTCCATCGATCTACTTGGGCGCGCACGAGCATCTTTAAAGTCATGCCCGTGCAAATACGCTTGTACTGCGCTGCCTGACGCCACCAGGTGCAGCGCACTTCGGTGCCGGGGTTCGTTCTGCTGTTCGCGTCCGTGAGTCGAACATGAAAACTGAGATGGTCTGACTCAGCACCAAATGGGACGCCACTTCGCGTGACGATCGCCTCGCGCACGAGCAAGATTGGCGCTGGAAACCCCATACCAAATGGACCAAGTGATGCGAGCGACTCGAACACTTCGACGCAGAGGTCACTGCCCGAGAGAATTGCATCCGCCCTAAGAGGAATGACGTCGGCACTCGAACGGCGTGCCGCTGCGTGGGTCGAGAGTCCCTCGCGAAACTCAGCGATTCGGTCGACACGAACTTTGATTCCGGCCGCCGCGGCGTGACCTCCGTAACGCTCGAGCAGGTGTTTGCACGAGTGCAGTCCTTCTAGCACCGAATACCCCGCAACACTGCGGGCAGAGCCATAGGCAAACTCGCCGTCACTCTCGAGCAGCACCACCGGCACATTGAAGGTGTCGCTGAGCCGCGCGCAAGCGATTCCGACAATTCCGCGCTGCCAATTCGAGTCAGCCAATACGCACGCGCCGCGGGTCTTGCCAAGACCCTGCTCAATGCGGCGCGTTGCGGCGTCGACGATTACGCGCTCCTTCAACTTACGATCGGCGTTGAGTTGCCCAAACTGCTTGGCAAGCGCCCGCGCTTCGCCGCCAGCACTCGTTGCGCTCAACCCGAGCAACTTCACCGCATCGAGCGGGTTTCCGAGTCTTCCGCAGGCATTGATGATGGGGGCAATTCCAAATGAGATGCGCTCAGCATCGACGAGGTCATTGGCACCGATCCCGGCTTCTCGCGCCAGTGCGAGCAATCCTGGAAGTCCACTCATCGCGATACGCGCGCTGCCCATGCGCACAATTGTTCTGTTGTCCTGCGCATTTGCACCTGCGAGTGGAACAACATCGGCGATCGTCGCGAATGCGGCGAGGGCAAGCGTTTCAACCAACAGTTCTCGAAACATCGGGGAGACCTTTTCGCTCTCACACCATTCAACTGCGAAAGCCCATCCAACCTTCCACGCGACGGCTGCACCGCAGAGTTGACTTGGAGTGCTACCGAGGGCTGGATGAGCAATCGCTATGGCCTCTGGAAGGACGTCACCAGTCAGCAGTGCATGGTGATCTGTGATGAGCAACTCAATGCCGAGTCGACGCGCTTCGAGGGCCTCATCGACTGCGGTGATTCCGCAGTCGACTGTCACCACCACATCCACTGCGTCCAAAGCCAGCCGTTGCAGCGCTGCCACGGAGAGTCCATATGGGTCGGTCGCCCGCTGCGGGATGTAGATGGTCGGCGGCTGCTCCTCGCATACCGATCGAAGGAAGTGCAAGAGAATCGCCGTGGCGCACATTCCATCGGCGTCGTAGTCACCAAAGATCGCGATGCGTTTGCCGGCGCGCACTGCCTGCACGAGTCGACGAGCCACCTCGTGCGCACCGTGCAATTCTTTGATCGGCCGCAAGTCGGCTAGCGTCGGATTGAGAAATGCTTTGAGAGCGCTCGGCGCGACTCCGCGTGAGGTGGCGATGCGCTCGACAAGCGTCCCCACACTTTCACCCAGAGGAAGAACCCATTGCTTTGTCCAGCCTTGCACGGGTCGAGCGTACGCCGTGGCAGAACCGCGCGGGGTTTGGCGCGAAGCTGACTTGTTATTATTCGAAAGCCTCCAATCCCAAACCTTAGCGGAGTCACAACAATGCCAGATCGTTACAAAAGTGTTCTGCTCTTCGGTGCTCCAGGCGCTGGCAAGGGGACGCAGGGAAAGATTCTTGGACGGATTCCAGGATTCTTTCATCTCGCGTGCGGCGACGTCTTTCGCTCGCTCGACATGACGAGCGATCTTGGTAAGGAGTTTCTCAACTATTCATCGCGCGGCGAATTGGTTCCAGATGAACTCACGATTCAGATGTGGAAGCAGAACATGCACGCGCAAACGGTGCTGAGCCTCTTCAAGCCCAAGCAAGATTTGCTCGTACTCGATGGCATCCCCCGCAACGTCGGCCAAGCGAAGGCGCTCGAGAAGTCGCTCGATGTGCTGCGCGTGATCCACCTTCGCTGCAATGATGAGGGTGCAATGATGATGCGAATGCGACGACGCGCGCTGAAAGAGAACCGCATCGATGATGCCGATGAACGGGTAATTCGAAATCGCTTCGAGGTCTATCACGCCGAGACCCTTCCGGTCTTGGACTTCTATCCCCCGGCGATCGTCGCTGACATCGATGCGATGGGTTCACCCGCGCAGGTTTTTCAGCGCGTGCTCGATATTGTGGTTCCCGTGCAGGACGCGCACTTCAATCGTCCGTCAACGGCGGCTCAATAGGAGCATCGCGTGACGCTGGCTTCTTGACGCGGTCAGGGGCAGGCAGCGGCGCGCTGACCTTCAACGTTTCTGGTGCGAATCGCGCTTCGGCCTCGCGCAGCGCGAGCAGTCTGCGTTCAAGCACGATGCTGCGTATGGGCGACGCGAGGAGATCCTCAAATTTGTCGAGATCAACTGCCGTGGTCAACGCGACTTCAAATTCCATCCGATCTTCAACGAACCCTCCCGCGGGATCGATCTTCGGCTTTCCACGATCATCGCGCTGCTGTCTCGCAATCGACAGCCGCACACTCTCACCCGGCATCTTCGATTGAATGATCTCGACTAGATCACTTGATGTGGCCAATGGTTGACCATCGATGCGTTCAATGCGATCACCGATCTTGAGCACGCGTTCGGCGGGCATCCCCGGCAAGAGCAACAGCACTTCCACTCCAGGATTGCGCATGTCGCCACTCGGCTGCATCCGCAAACCCAGCGCGCCACGCGGCAAGGCAAGCACCTTCTCTTGCGCAATCGTGAGCAGTCGCTCGCGTTGCTCGACGCTCAAGTCGCCCTGCGACAAGATGGCAAAAATCACTTCGGCGGTCACGCCAGGCGCGCGAAGCCGCGCCCCTGCCGCTTCGCGCCGCACAAACTCTCTCGAATCTAGTTCGGCGACTGCGCTGAGATCTTGCGCAGAGATTCGCACCGATGCGAGAGTCTGCGCCTCCCAGAGTCGAACAACCTCAGGCGCAGGCGTGATGGGCGCTTGACGCAGGTTGCCTCCCCACAGCTGGACTGGCGGTTGTTGAATCGCGAGTGGATCAACCTTGACCTTCACAACGACGGGTGGAATCGCAACGGGCGAGAGTCGGTTCGCCACGGGCGGAAGCGGTTTCGATTGCTTTGGCTTGACATCTTGCGCCAGCGCAGCGACTGTCATTGCAACCGCGAGCGCAGACGCGATGCAGCGCAACGTATTGATGCGCGAACTATTCATCGCTTGTTCATGCATGACTCACAAAGCGTAGCGATGCGCGCCCGCTCAGACCAGATCCAAGCGGTCTTCTGCTCGAGAAATCGCAGAATCTCAATCCCAGGGCGGCCATCGAATCGCCCCGTCAGTGCGATGCGGGGCACACACTCGGCGATCGCGGCTTGAACCATCAAGAGCCCAACTGCCCCGCACTCTTCGGCGGCGAGATGAAAATGACGGGGCCAGGCATATCCATCGAGAAATGCCTCCACACAGGGAAGGTTGAGCGTATGACTCCACTGCGCTACCGGTTTGATGCCAACGCTGTGCATTCCAAACTGCAGCGCGCCGTTGGCGAGATCGATCACCATGCGGTCGCATCGCACACCGTCAAAGTCGAGCAACGCGATCGGCGCGCCGGTGACAAAGAGAAGATTGCCTGGATGAAAGTCGCCGTGAATCACACCCGTGTTCGGTGAATTGAGGGTCGCGTTAAACGCGCGCGCAACTTGCAATCCCGCCTCCTCATAGCGTTGGCGCAGCACCCGCTCGTGCTGTGCGAGTTCATCCATCGAGACATTCGCATCATCACGCTGCACTCTCTGGGCGAGCCGTGACCAGGACGCTTCGACGGTCTTGCTTCGGTGATATCCCCCTGGCGGTGGCGGCGGTGCAGTGGCGGTCCATCCCTTGAGAGTTCGATGTAACCGCGAGAGAAACAATCCACTCTCGCGTGCCTCACCAACCGAACGACGGAAGCGCTCGCCTTTGAGAAACTCAAACAGCTCGTAGAGAAATCCATCGCGGACAACCCACGACGCCCCCGCAGTCGTCTTCATGCACCGCGCAATTGGAAAGTGTTTCAGCGCTAGCTGGGACTGCACCGCGTGACTAAACGCTGCTCGTTGAAGGTCATCGTCGGTGGCCTCGCGTCGTTTGAGCAGGTACTGGGTACCGCCAACCGTTTCGACGACTGCCTTTGGAAAGCGGCGCGATCCACGATTGAATGCATGCGCCTGCACCAACCGCCCCGTCGAAAAATCTTGCATTACTCCCCGGATTTCTTCAGCGCTCAGAAGAGTGCGCACGCGGTCCTCACCGCTATTGGGCATTCTGTGACTGCTCCTTGATGCGGTCGATCGCCGTCTTAATCTCGACGACCTGCCGACTGATATCGACATCACCTGACTTGCTCGCAATCGTGTTCGCCTCGCGCAAGAGTTCTTGGGCGACGAAATCCATCGTGCGCCCAATCGGCTCGGCAAGTTCTGGGTTGAGCAGCGACTCGTATTGGTCGAGATGACCAGCGAGTCGCACCAGCTCTTCGGCGATGTCACTGCGCTCGGCAAAGAGGGCGACTTCGCGAAGCAGGTCGGTTGGATCAACTGACTTGCCGATCTCATTGAGCATCGCATCAACCCGCTGGCGCAGTCGCACTTGATAGGAGGCTGCGACGGCAGGAACACGCAGTGCGATGGCGTCCATGCGCATTCGGATGATCCGTCCAAACTCGACGAGGTGAACGCGCAAACTCTCCCCTTCGCGGGTGCGCATCACGATGACTTTCGAACACGCCTCGTCGAGCAATTTTGTAACGACTGGACGCAAATGCTCAAGGAAGAGTGCCCCGCCATCTTCGACGATG
Organism: Phycisphaerales bacterium; assembly: GCA_009691705.1. Lineage (GTDB taxonomy): Bacteria > Planctomycetota > Phycisphaerae > Phycisphaerales > SM1A02 > F1-60-MAGs104. The sequence continues at coordinate 15,971 of SIAR01000003.1, read as the reverse complement.
ACTCCAGGCAGCATGAGCAATTGACCACGCTCGATACGGGATGCCTCTTCGGCGCCGAGCGCCGCAGTGAGTTGCACGAGATAGTCGTTGAGGCGATCGCCGTTGATGCGTGCCGAAATGCGCGCATCCGCATTCGAAATGCGCAGGGTCACGATGACACTTCCCCGCACGAGGAGTCGCGCAGTCTGCGCTTCAAGTTCAACTTCAAGCGCAGTGAAGTCTTCTGGAATGCGAAGCGTGCATTTGAAGTGTCGGTTGTTGACCGAACGAACCTCAACCGCGACGAGCGCCCCATCGAGCTCGGCTTGCGCAACTCCGAAGCCGGTCATCGACCGGATCATGGCGGGTTACGGGTTCCCGCTGGCTGGAGTGCCAGGCTCGGGTGTTGGTAATGGTGCAGGCTCGGGTGTTGGCAATGGTGCAGGCTCGGGTGCAATCAAGGGTTGATCACTCGCCGCAACACCAGTAGCTGGCGCGAGCGGCGCTGGAGGCACCACAGCGGGCACCTCCGGAGCGAGCGAAGTGCCACCGGGCGCTGGTTCAACCGGGAGCAATCCCGGTTCAACCATCTGCTCTTCTGTCGCAACTCCCCCGATTGAATTCTGGTTGTCGATTACGTTGAGTCCGATCGCAACCAAGAGATAGAAGGCGAATGATCCCATCGTGATGTACGTCAAGACATCGCCTGTGCGACCTCCGAATGCCGTATCTGATCCGCCACCGGATGCGCCGCCGAATGCCTGCGCTAGTCCACCACCTTGGGGGCGCTGCACAAGAATCACGAGAACCAACACAACACTCGACAGAATGAAGAGGACGATGAGAATCGAAAACCAGGAGAACATTGTTCGTTTCCAAATCGCCGAATCAGCCGGCTGTTATTCCGATCGTCGCCGCAGAACAGATAGAGAGGAAGTCGCCCGCCTTAAGTGACGCGCCGCCAACCAATCCACCGTCTACTCCTGGCTCTGCGAAGATCGTCCGCGCATTGCCTGGCACCAGTGATCCGCCATACACAATGCGGATCCCAGAGGCGAGTTTCGAATCATAGCGTGAAGTCGCAACCGCCCTGATCTCTTGGTGCGCTTCTCGCGCATCATCCGCAGTGGCGGCAACTCCGGTGCCAATCGCCCAGACTGGCTCATACGCAATGACGATTTCGCGCGCGAAATCAGCCGATAATCGCTGAAGTGCACTCTCGAGTTGCTTTGCGACCACTTCATGGGCGCAGCCACTCTTGCGCTGTTCAAGGGTCTCACCGACACAGAGCACAACTGACAATCCGCTCTCGAGCGCCATTGCAAGCTTCTCAGCGACGAGCGCATCAGATTCTCCAAGGCGATGGCGCCGTTCAGAATGTCCCACGAGTACCCACGTCACACCGAGATCGGTAAGCATTTCGGCGCTGACCTCGCCAGTGAGTGCGCCATTGGCTTCGCTTGAGAGGTCCTGCGCGCCGAGGGCGATCGCACTCGCACTCAGCAGCCGTCCAACGGACTGCAAATATGGAAACGGAGGAAAGACGACCACGTCGAGCGGCGCTGAGCGATCTGCGCTCTCTGTTGCGAGAGCCTGCGCAAGTGCCGCGCCGGATGCCAGGTCGGTGTTCATCTTCCAGTTTCCGCCAATGAATGGTCGACGTGTCATTGCGCGGCGATGCTACTACTTCAGAGCCTCACGCCGCGAGTGCGTAGACTTCCTCCCCCATGCGCGCCGCCGAAATTCGCACTGCATTCATCGAGTTCTTTCGCCAGAAAGCTGGCCACACGTTTGCCGCGGGCGGTCCAGTTGTGCCGTTTGATGATCCGACTCTGCTCTTCACCAATGCGGGAATGAATCAATTCAAAGATGTGTTCTTGGGCCGCGGCTCGCGCCCCTACACGCGCGCGGTCAACTCCCAGAAATGCATTCGCGCAGGCGGAAAGCACAACGATCTCGAGGATGTGGGAAAGGACGTCTACCACCACACGTTTTTCGAGATGCTGGGCAATTGGTCGTTTGGTGACTACTTCAAAGAAGAGTCGATCTCATGGGGATGGGAACTTCTCACCCAGGTTTACCGACTTGACCCAGAGCGGCTCTATGCGACGTATTTCGGAGGCGATGCGCAGTCTGGGCTAGAACCCGATTCAGAAGCGCGTGCGCTTTGGCAGCGCTTTCTTCCGGCAAGTCGAGTGATTCCTGGATCGATGAAAGATAATTTCTGGGAGATGGGCGAGACGGGTCCTTGCGGTCCCTGTTCCGAGATTCACTTCGACCGCATTGGCGGTCGTGATGCCGCGGCGCTCGTGAATTCGGGTGATCCTGATGTGCTTGAAATCTGGAACCACGTCTTCATTCAATTCAATCGTGAAGCAGATGGCACTCTCAAACAACTTCCCGCGCGACACGTCGACACTGGGATGGGGCTCGAGCGACTCGTCAGCGTCATTCAAGGAAAACGATCAAACTATGACACTGATCTTTGGACGCCGATTTTCGATGCAATTCGCGCCGCTACTGGCGCGCGACCATACGGCGGCGCACTCGAAGATCACATCGACATTGCATATCGCATCATCGCTGATCACGTGCGTTGCTTGACTGCTGCGGCCTGCGATGGCGCTGGTCCAGGCAGTGATGGGCGCAATTATGTGCTGCGCCGCATCCTTCGCCGCGCCGCCCGCCATGGGCGACAGACTTTCGGCATCGACCGCCCATTTGTCTACCAACTTGTTCCTGCTGTTGTCGAAACACTTGGATCGGCATTTCCCGAGATTGCAACGGGTGGCAAACGCGCCGCAGAGATCATCAAAGCAGAAGAAGAACTCTTCGGTCGCACGCTTGGTCGCGGCATCGCGTTGTTCGACGAGTCTGCCACGCGCGGTGCGAAGCTCACTCCCTCCCACATCTGTGCTGAAGATGCCTTTCGTCTGCACGATACGTGGGGATTCCCAATTGATCTCACTCAGGTCATGGCGAGTGAACGCAGCATGAGCGTCGATATCGCAGGTTATGAAGCGCTCATGGAGCGCGCCCGCGAAACAAGTCGTGGAACTGCCAGCGAACTTCCCACAATTGAGTTGACCCCCGATGCGCTGGCGAAACTCGCCACACTCCACGTGCCCGCGACCGACGATTCGCACCGTGATGCCGGGCGACCGATGCGCGCTCACGTGCGTGCCATTTGGGATGGCAAAGACTTTCATCCAACAGCATCGCCCGGATCACCCGTCGCAATTGTGCTCGATCGCACTTGTTTTTACGCAGAGTCTGGCGGGCAAGATGCTGACCATGGCGACATTCGCGCTGGTCACACCGATGGTGGCGGATCGCTTGGTGATGGGCTCGCCCTTGGATCGCACGGCATCTTCGCGGTGCAAGACGTGCAGCGATTCGGCGACTATGTCTTGCACATCGGACACGTGCGCTCTGGAATCATCCGCGTGGACGACGCTGCAGAGATCGCGGTTGGACACGAGCGTCGCGAGTCGATTCGCGCAAATCACACCGCAACGCATCTTCTCAATCTCGCACTGCGCGAAGTCGTCGGCGAAGATGTCCAGCAACGTGGCTCGCTTGTCGCAGCGGATCGATTGCGATTCGATTACGCAGGGAGTGCCGCGCTCTCGGCAGCGGATGCCGTCCACATCGAGGCGCGCGTAAACCAAGCGATTGCGAGTGATTTGCCACTCTCGATCGCGACGGTCGATCTGGCCAAGGCCCGCGCCATCGCCGGCGTGCGCGCAGTTTTTGGCGAGCGGTATCCAGACCCAGTACGCGTTGTGAGTGTTGGCGCGAGTGTCGAAGCGCTTCTCGCAAACCCCAGCGATCCCCTCTGGCGCAGCGTCTCGGTTGAGTTCTGCGGAGGAACGCACCTGCATTCGACCGCAAGCGCCGGATCATTTGTGTTGCTATCAGAGAGTGCTTCAGCGGCGGGCATTCGTCGCTGCTTTGGACTAACCGGCGCTGCGGCGCGCGCCGCTACCGCGAGTGCGAGCAATCTTCTGGCGCGAATTGATGGGGCAGTAACTCTGACTGGCGAGGCGCTGCTCAACGAAGTCGGCGAGATTGCGCGGCTCGAGTCGACGCTCGCAATCGGCATCGTGGCACGCGGCAAACTCTTGCCAAAGATCGACGCACTGCGTGATCGGGCCAAAGAGATTCGACGCCAGCAAGAAGGGGCAACGCGCGATGGAGCGCTCGTTCAAGTGCGCACGATCGTCGCGCGACACGCCGCAGGTGACGTGACGAAAGCGCTCATCGCCGTTGTGACAGGGGCGGATGCGACTGCTCTGATGGCCGCGATTGACTGCGCTCGGGCGCAACTCCCAGAGACGCCGATATTGTTTTTGAGCCCCGATAGTGAGAGTGCCAAGGTTGCGATTGCCGCCACCTGTCCAAAGTCAGCGATTGCCCGCGGAATCAAGGCGGGCGAGTGGGTGAAGGTCACCGCGCAAGCCTGCGGCGGATCGGGTGGCGGAAAACCCGACACCGCGCAAGCGGGCGGCAAGGATCCATCCAAAGTTGATGAAGCACTCGCCGCAGCGAATGCGTTCGCGCATCGGTAACGCGTACTACCCTTGTGCGCATGAGCGACGAGATTACGAGCACGCTTCAAGAGAACCGAGTCTTTGAACCGAGTGCGCGATTCCTCGCCGAGATAGGTCCACTTGTAGTGCCCGACATGGCCGCGTATTGGCGCATGTACCGGCAGTCGATTGATGATCCTGCGACTTTCTGGGGAGAGATCGCCCGAGACTTTCGCTGGTATCGACCATTCGACACTGTCGTCGAGTGGAAGGCGCCTGATGCCAAGTGGTTTGTCGGCGGCACAACAAATGTTTGCGCGAACTGCATCGATCGCCAAGTCGACGCTGGTCACGGCGATGATGCCGCGATAGTTTGGGAGGGCGAACCATGCGCGCCGCAACCGGAGGTTCGCACACTGACCTACAACGATCTGTTGCGCGAAGTTTCACGCACTGCTAACGCTCTCAAGGCGTTGGGCGTGCGCCGCGGCGATATCGTGACGATCTACATGGGGATGGTTCCCGAGTTGACCATCGCCATGCTCGCGTGCGCCCGCATCGGCGCGCCGCACTCGGTGATTTTCGGTGGATTCGCCCCAAATGCCATCGTCGACCGGGTGCGCGATGCCAAGAGCAAGATCATCATCACCTGTGATGGCGCCTGGCGCCGCGGGCAAGTCGTTGCACTCAAGAAGAACGTCGATGATGCTTGCGAAAAACTGCCGGAAGTTGAACATGTGCTCGTCGTTCGCCGCACTGGCGAACCCGTGACGATGCACACTCCGCGCGACCAATGGTGGCATGCTCTCGTAGCGCAGCAATCCACCGACTGCCCCTGCGAAGCGCTGGATTCCGAAGATCTGCTCTTTCTGCTCTACACAAGTGGATCGACCGGAAAGCCAAAGGGCATCTGCCACACAGTTGGTGGATACATGGTCTACACCGCGTACACCGCCAAGACGACATTCAACCTCGTTGCCGGGAGCAATCATGTCTACTTCTGTACCGCAGATATTGGATGGATCACTGGCCACTCGTACATCGTCTATGGCATGCTTCCAAATCGCGTGCCGACCCTGATGTATGAAGGTGCCCCGAACTTTCCGGCAGAGGATCGATTCTGGGCGATGATCGCGCGTCATAAAGTCACACACTTTTACACAGCGCCCACCGCGATCCGGGCCTTCATGAAGTGGGGCGATGCCCACCCCGCGAAACACGATCTCTCGAGCCTTCTGCTTCTGGGAACTGTGGGCGAACCAATCAATCCCGAAGCCTGGATCTGGTACCACCAACACATCGGCGCCTCGCGCTGTCCGATTGTCGACACGATGTGGCAGACAGAAACGGGGGGTCACATCATCACCCCCCTGCCCGGCTGCACGCCGACCGTTCCAGGATCATGCACTCTTGCTTTTTTTGGCATCGACGCCGCCATTGTCAACGAGAAAGGCGAAGAATTGCCGCCAAATCAGGGGGGATTGCTCGTCATCCGCAAGCCATGGCCCGGAATGCTGCGCGGCATTCATGGCGACCGCGAGCGATTCATCGAAACCTACTGGTCAAAGGTGGCGGGCATGTATGTCGCCGGCGACGGCGCCCGTCGAGATAAGCGCGGTTATTTCTGGATCATGGGACGCATCGACGACGTCATCAATGTCAGTGGACACCGACTCGGCACGATGGAAATTGAAAGCGCGCTGGTATCGCACCCGGCGGTCGTCGAGGCAGCGGTTGTTGGTATGCCACACGAGATCAAAGGCACAGGCATCGCCGCCTTCGTCACACTTGCGCCGAGTTTCACAGGCACCGCCGATGATTCGCTTCGCAAGCAACTCGCCGAGCACGTGACCAAAGAAATCGGCGCCATTGCGCGTCCCGACATCATTCGATTCACAGCGCTGCTGCCAAAGACGCGCTCGGGAAAGATCATGCGCAGACTCTTGCGTGATATCGCCGCCGGCAGAGACTCCACCCAAGACACCACTACCCTCGAAGATTTCACAGTGCTAGCGAAGTTGCGCGAGAGTGATGAGTAGTCAAGAAGCAGTGCGCGACAATCACGGCAGCGTCAGGCGATAATCGACCTCATACGCCTGATCCGCCCAGCGCCGCATATCGCGCAGCGTTTCAACTGCGACAGCCTCGACCGCGCCATCGGCCGACGCGACAACCGCTTCATCGCCGAAGCGCGCATTCACATTTCCATATGAGACCGGATCATCTGGATCGTATCTCGCCGCCCATTGCGACTGAACAAACCACGGACTCTCGGCCCGAAAATATCCCGAGGTAATCGTCCCGTCGACAGTCGCAGCCGTGCGACTCGACACGAAGACACTCACCCGCTGTGGATGCACGAAACTTGCAAGTCGCGAGACGTAAAAACGCGCGATGGGATTTGGAGCACCACTTGGCAGCGTGCGCGCTTGAAACCCCATGCGTTCGCTATCGCCGCCAACCCAAGTCGTGTTCATCGCGAAGGATGGATAGAGACTCGCGAAGTACAACATCTCACCGTGGTCTCCATTGGCAAGCGACGAGAAATACTCGCCATGATCGCCAACGTAGAGGGCACGCATGTCTCCCGCGAAGTACGGCGCAAGGCGCCAAGGCCAGCGCGCTGCGATGGTGACTCCGCCGCCGTAGGTGTCGACCGGAATGATTGTGCCATCTGGCTCGAAGGCAGGAAGACCACTCTTGAACCCTGGGATGAGTTGTCCTTGCTGGTCGGTCGCGTACGAGAGCCATGCTTGCGAAACCTGTCGCACCGCCGCCAACTCGGATGCGCGGGCCGCAGCCCGATGCGCGCCCTGCACCGCAGGAACGCTCAATGCCACCAAGAGCGCGATCACTCCCACCACCACGAGCAACTCTGTCATCGTGAATGCAGTGCGCAGAGCGACTCGACGAGCCGGCACTCTGGTTGTATCTCGAAGATTTCTTGGCTCTTGCTCGCGACGCTGCATATTGTTGCTACCTAACTATCCATCGCCAATGAAATCGAAACTTGCCAAGCACCTGATCCTATTGCGCCAACGAGTGCGCGGGCGTGATCGCGCAACTTTTCTCGCCGTCGCAGCAATTGTCGCTTGTTTTTCGGCTAATGCCGACACGATTTCGGCCTCCTGGCCCACCCCTTGGCTCGATCGGTGGATGTACCCCTTCAACAGCACCCCTGGCACTCGGCCCGTGATCTCGACATTTGGATCGACTCCCGGAGCTCCCGAGTTCGACAGTCGCGACGGACAATTCATCGTTGCATACACAACGAGTTCGCAGATTCCCGCTGGGCTCGGCGCGACGAACTACTCCATTACATCCGCGCGTCTCACGATCGAGTTTGCCAATGATCTCGTTGTGGTGTACGACCCATCCCCAGATGCATGGCAATCATTTCTCGCGGTGAGCGACCCCGAGTACCAAGCAGATAGCGACAGTGGTCAGTCAATCGAGTTGTTTGGTTGCGGCTTTCGAAATGGATTCACTGCAGCGAGTTTCGCCGAGAACTCTCCCTACGCGACGCCATCCAATCCGATGGCATCTGGAGTTCGCAACGCGTTTGCGATGAGTTTCAACGATGGCGGAAGCGCAATCGATGTCTCGAACAATCCCCGCGGTCGATTCGAACCAAGGCGATTCGCGACGGGTGGCTGCCCGACACTCGCCGCCGGATCGCTCGTGCCAATCAACACCGCGATGACGTTCGACATCAATCTCGCCGACCCGTTCGTGAACCAATACCTGCGCACCAGCCTAAACGACGGCAAACTCTTCCTCGTGATCAGCAGTCTGACCTTCGTCGAACAACAAGGCGGCAACTTTCCCGCCTTCTTCGCGAAAGAGAACGCACTCGTGCAATTTAAACTAGCTCATGCCGCCGCGTTGCAATTGACTGTCGTGACTGGACCTCCCTGCGCTCCAGCTGACATCAATTGCGACGGAAACGTCGATGGGCTCGATCTGTCCTATGTCCTTTCAAACTGGGGAAATTCTGGCCTAGGAGACATTAATCAGGATGGCATCACCGACGGAATCGACCTTGCAACGCTTCTTAGCGGTTGGGGTCTCTGACTGACGATTCAAGCAGATTCGCAAAGCGCGTCGACAAACGTTCGGCGCACTCCGCTGATTCGCGATCGCACATCACTCAAGACCTGGTCGATGTGGCTTTCGGTGGTCTCAAGAATCTCTGCGATTTCTTGACACGGCAACCGATCGAGGTAATGAAGTTCCAAAACCAGTCGTTCAGAACTGGTCAAACTTCGGCTTAGAAGTGTTATGAGACGGGTGGTTTGCTCGAGCATGTGCGGGATCCTTGCAACATTGCGCTCTCGGTCGCCCCATCGGCGATCCGTCGCCACTACACCGTGAAGAGTATCATCATTCTTGATAGTGTCCAGTACGAATTGCCTTTCTTCTCGTTTGCAACTCTGGTTGAAGGGCGCAAATGATCCAAAGGTGTCCGCAAAGGCAACTGCGAGTTGCGGATCGAACTGCGTGCCAGCACATCGAAGAATCTCGTGCACTCCTTCGCGTGTCGATCGAGCGCGCGCATATGGACGGTCGCTGCAGATCGCGTCGAAACTGTCAGCAATTGCGATGATGCGAGATGCGATTGGAATGTCACTGCCTCCGAGTCGCGATGGATAACCATGTCCATCCCATCGCTCGTGGTGACAGAGCACTCCGTTTCGCGCGAAACCCAGTTCTGGAAAGGCACTTAGAAGTCGGTCACCAACCTGAGGATGGCGACGCACAACCGCAAACTCCCGGTCGGTGAGGCGGGTGGGCTTGCGCAAGATTTCATCGGGAATTGCAATCTTTCCTAGGTCGTGGATCTGCGCGGTGCAGCGAATCGACTCGATCTGGCCCGACTCGAGTCCAATCGCTTCCGCAATACCAGCCGCAATCGATGAGACCCGCCCACAATGTCCAGTCGAATCAGAGTCCTTTGCTTCGATGAGTGCGCAGAGGAACGAGATTGGGGGCAGTTCTTTCATTGCGACCCTCACTTCGACCCCATGAGGGGGTCACTTCAGTCGACTTCAGTATTTTCTTCTGCCGCAGTTACACTCCGCCCCCATGCAATGAAGATTTACCCATTTGCGGCCATCCGATCGCCCGCGCACAGGGTTTCTGGGGTCTCGTGCCCTCCCTATGACGTCGTGGACCGCGCCCAAGCGGCCGAACTAGTCGCCGCCAAACCGAACAGTTTCATGCGAGTCGTGCGCGCCGAGGTCGACTTTGAGAGGGGCCACGACCCACACGCTCCCGAGGTCTACCAACGCGCGCGAGATAATTTCTTGGACCTCATCGCGCGCGGTTATCTCGCGGCTGATCCCGTCGCAGGCATGTACGTCTACCGACAATCCAACAGTGGACGCCGCCAAGCGGGTCTCGTCTGCTGCGTCAGCGTTGAGGCGTATCGCGATGGCACGATTCGTCGCCATGAACTCACCCGTCCAGACAAAGAACAAGATCGTGTCGAGCACATGCGCGTGGTGGGAGCACACTGCGAACCGGTCCTGCTCACTGTCACCGATCAACCAAATCTCGCGCGGCAACTTGGGCGCGATATGAACCACCGACCGATCGTGCACTTTGTCGCGAAGGATGGCGTCACGCACACACTTTGGAACGTGCAGGAGATTGAGCCCTACCTTGAGTTGTTTGACGCCGTCGATCTGCTTTACATTGCGGATGGCCACCATCGCTGTGCCGCCGCCGCGCGGGTTGCGGATGAGCAATCTGCGGCAGGAGTGTGCGAGAGCGGTGATGCGGTGCACCACTTTCCCGCCACCATTTTCCCCGCCGACGAACTCCACATTTTGCCCTATCACCGGCTGGTGCGATTCGAGGCTGGACAGACTGGCGAGAGCGTCGCGCGCGACCTCGCTGCGGTGGGCAGACTTGAACCGTTCGCGCAAAGCGCCGGCGCCGCGCCACTCAGTCGCGGAGAAATTGGAGTCTTTCTCAATGGGACGTGGTGGCGCATGCGTCTGCCGGCGGTCACGAGTAACTCGCCCCTCGATCACCTCGATGTTGTGAGACTCTCCAAGAGCGTGCTCGCATCCATCTTCGCGATCGTCGACGAGCGTGGTGATTCCCGCATCTCGTTTTTGGGCGGTTGCTCGAACGACCAACTCGCCGAGGCGGTGTTGCGCGGCGACGGCGACATTGCATTCGCCATGTATCCGACGTCGATCGAAGAACTACTCGCAGTCGCGCGGGCTGGACTCATCATGCCACCGAAGTCGACGTGGTTCGATCCGAAACTTCGTAGCGGACTCTTTGCCCACGCATTCGAGACCGTCAAGACGACGAGTTAGCATCGCTGCAATGAACGAACCTGACTCACGTGCCCTGGCCACCCCCCTCGCACTCGCCTCGCGCGTGCTCGTGGTTGATCAATTCGGATCGCATGGAATGGATGGGTTACGCGCCGTTGGCTGCGATGCGATTCACAACACCCTGCTCTCTTCGGAGACGCTAGCACTAGCCGTTGCCGATGTTGCTCCGGACATCTTGGTGGTGCGCTCGATGTGCGTGACTGAAGCGATGCTGAATGCGAGCGAGCGACTCGGTCTCATCGTCTGCACAGCGCCGAACACCGACAATATTGACATCAACGCCGCGAGTCGCCGCGGAATATTCGTTGCGCACTGTCCGGGGCGAAGCGCCGCAGCGGTCGCTGAGCTGGCGTGGGCGCTGATTCTTGGTTGCGATCGCCGGCTTCCAGACAACGTGATCGCTGTGCGGGAGCGCGCCAGCCCAGAAGATCAACCAGCCGAGGCTGTTGGACTCGCCGGCAGAACGCTCGGAATCGTGGGACTCGGTCAAGTCGGTCAAGAGATTGCCAAACGCGGTGCGGCCTTTGGCATGCACGTCGTGGCGTGGAGTCGCAACATCACTGAAGAGCGTTGTGATGCACTTGGCATCGATTATTGCGCCAATCTCGTCAATCTCGCCAAGCTCTCCGACGTGGTTAGCGTCAGCGTCACCGCCAACGAAGAATCACATGGACTGCTCGGCGAGAAGTTTTTCAATGCTCTGCACGCAGGAGCAACGATTATCAATACGAGTCTCGGCGGTGTTGTGAACGAAGCGGCATTGCTAAACGCGGTGAAAACGAAGGGCATTCGCGCTGGATTGGATCTGCACGAATACGCGAAGTCGATCGCAGAGCGACAGATTCTGGCGCAGCTTGTGCAACAGCCCGGCGTGTACGGAACGATGCAGTCCGGCGCACTGACCACCCAAGCGCGCCAGGCGATGGATCAAGAGGTGGTGCGAGTGATTCGGCAGTGGCTCGAGCATGGCACAGTGAGTGGATGCGTCAACAGAACTGGTGAGAGCGGCGCCGTGACACTGATTCACATTCGGCATGTGAATCGCCCGGGAATCTTTGCGAGCATTTTCGATGTCTTGGGCAAGGCCGGCATCAATGTTGAAGAGATGGAAAACGTCATCTGTGCGGGGGGCGAAGCGGCGATCGCGCGCATTCATCTCAACGCTCCCCCGACCGAAGGCGACATCGCGCTGATTCGTCATACGCCATATGTCTTTGGCGTCACCGTGCAGGCGATTCGGCGCACATCCGACGCAGGCTGAAAGAATTCATGACGACTCCGCGCCCACACAGCCGTATCTGGAACTTCTCCGCTGGACCTTCGACGATGCCCTTGCCAGTACTCATGCAACTGCGTGAAGATCTCATCGATCTCAATGGCACCGGCATCGGCATCCTAGAACACAGTCACCGCCAACCGACCTACGACCGCCTGCTCGCTGATGCGACCGAGTCGTGCCGAACACTCGGTGAAGTTCCAGACGACTTTGAGATCCTTTTCGTCAGCGGCGGCGCGACGAATCAGTTCGGCCTCATCCCGCTGAACTTGCTGGCGGATGGCGCCACAGCTGACTATCCCGACACTGAAGTCTGGTCGGCCAAAGCGATTGTCGAGGGACGCGATGCAGTGCCAACGGCGACGATTGCTGTGCCGTTCGAAGGCAAGAAGTTTCGTTACGACCACGTTCCGGCCGAGGGTGAGATGGTTCCAACGGTGGGCGCTGCGTACATGCACTATTGCTCGAACAACACCGTACACGGCACGCGCTTTCACACCCCTCCCAAAGCCGCCCCAGGAGTGCCGCTCGTCTGCGATGCAAGCAGCGAAATCTTTGGACGCCCCATGGATTGGTCAAAGCATGCGATGGTCTACGCCGCGGCACAAAAACACCTCGGCGTAGCGGCGATGTCGCTCGTGATCGCCCGCCGCGACCTCATCAACGCTCCTGTGCGCCCCCTGCCTTCAATGCTCTCCTACGCGGCGCACGCGAGGTACGAGAGTCGAATCAACACTCCCCCGACATTTGCTATTCACACCGCTGGACTGATGTTTCGCTGGATGATTCAGGAGGGCGGCGCGCGCGAGTTCGAGAAGCGCAATAATGCAAAGGCGGCGCTCATCTATGGAATCATCGATGGGTCGGGTGACTTCTATCGCCCATTGAGCCGACCCGAGTGTCGCAGTCTCATCAATATCTCGTTTCGACTGCAGAGTGAGGCGCTCGACAAGAAGTTCATTGACGAGGCGACCGGCGCCGAACTTGACGGACTCGCAGGACACCGCGACGCGGGTGGAGTTCGGGCTTCGCTCTACAACGCGATGCCGATCGCTGGTGCCGAGGCGCTTGCCTCATTCATGCGCGATTTCCTGCGGCAAAACGGCTGATTATTGGAAAGGCCGCGCTCCGAGCGCTCCCTGTTTCATCACACCTTGAATTCCCCAGATCACCATCTGCACGCTGATGCAGACGAGAAGGAATCCCATAATGCGGCTGATCGCCGCGAGTCCACTCACGCCCATCTCGCGTAGCAGCCATTGCGTGCTGCACAGCACGGCGCATGACGCGGCGACCGCAACGGCGATCGCGGCGAGGTTGACACCGATGAGTGGTATGGCGCTGTGCGGTACCTCGACTGCCTTGGTCAGGACCAACGTGAGCGCTCCGGGTCCGGCGATGAGCGGCATCGCAAGTGGAAAGAAGGCAACGTCTGCCCGGGTTCGATCGGCGAGTTGTTCTTGGCGGGTCGAGCGCGTCTCGTCGCGCATCGAGAGCAGGTCAAAGCCAATCTTGAGCAGGATCAGTCCACCGGCAACGCGCACCGCATCAATCGTGATGTAAAAGAAGTGCATTATCTGCCCGCCACGAGGAAGAAGATCACCAGCAGAATTACCGCGTAGATGATGACCGCGGCACACCTGACTCAAGCGCTTGCGATCGCTATCGCCGTCGGTGATCGAGAGCAGAATGCCGACGTTTCCAAGTGGATTGATGATCGCAAGGAGCGCGAGAAATGTGGCAAAAATTCCGCGAATATTGACGACACACTGTCATGCTATTCGAGCGGACGAATGCGGATGTTTCGAAACTCGATGTGCGAGCCTTCTGATTGCAGGGCGATCTTGCCCGCAACAACCTCACAATCGGTGGCAACATTCTGAAGTTCGCCGTTCACGCGCAACTCGAGTCGGCCGTGGTCGAGCAAAATCGAATATGTATTCCACTCACCGAGCGGTTTCTCATTCGTGGGATGCGCTTTGGTGGTGTGGCGCCCCTCAGTGCGGCTCGCAACTGCCTGCATCGGAAACTCTCCGATGTTCCAGATGTCACCGGCGCTTCGGCTCTGCAATTGAGCTTCGATTGACTTAGGCCACACCTGATCTGGGTCCTGCACGCGCAGTAGAACTCCTGAATTTCCTGCGCCAATAGTCCCATCGAAGCGCCACTGCAATTCGAGTTCGAAGTTTGTGTAGTCGGCAACGGTCTTGATATATCCAACGGGAGATCCGGCACACACAAAGATGCCGTCGCGAACAAACCAGACTTTGGATGCATCACCCGCAGAACCCAAGAATGGATTCCATCCAGTGAGGTCACGTCCGTTGAAGAGCGAAATCCACTGGGTGGGCGCGGCTGCCATTGGCCCTAGATCGCGCTCGTCGTGCGGCGTGCACGCCATAAGCAGTGCACAGGCGGCGCCCGCGATCAAGTGGTTGATCAGTCGAGCGTCAGCGCCTTTTGTCACGCAGGTCGCCTTCGGCGGAGAGCCAGTTTTCGACATCGTTTGCGCCACCTTGCACCCACCGATGATACGCGGCGAGTTGCACCTGCTCGAACGACGGTCCTGTGGTCATTGGCGACCATGTCACCGCCGAGGTCTCAACTATTGAGTGCCCTTTGGGCGAGTGCTTCACTGGCAAACTTTTCTTGGTCGACTTTTTGGTCGACTTCTTGGTCGACTTCTTGGTCGACTTCTTGGTCGACTTCTTGGAAAGTTTCTTGGACACCTTCTTAGTGCTCGCTTTGGCTGGTTTCTTGGCTGGTGCTTTTTTGGCTGGTCTTGGCATGAGCGCAAGGTATCCAACCCTTCAGCCAGATGCGAATCCGTCGCTCGCTACCCTGCCCAGTCATGAACGCTCTCTACGAATTTGATCTCGTGGTCATCGGCAGCGGTCCTGCTGGACAACATGCGGCTATCCAGGCGGCAAAACTAAAGAAGCGGGTCGCGATCGTCGAGCGTCAGCCAGGTGTGGGTGGAGTCTCAGTGCACACCGGAACGCTGCCATCCAAGACTTTTCGTGAAGCGGTCGTGAGTCTCAAGCGTGGAACCGTTCGACGGTCGCTCGAGGTCGCTGGCGCGAATCCAATTCGGTTGACGATGCCGATGCTCCTCGAACGGGTTGAGGGTGTCATCCGCGATGAAACGCGAAACATTCGAGACACACTCCTGCGCAACGGCGTCGTGATTATGCACGGCTTCGCCTCCTTCATCGATGCGCACACGATCGCCATTGATAGCCCGTCGGGAGATCGTCAGGTTTCGACCGAATTCGTGCTGCTTTCGACCGGGACTCGACCTGTCGTTCCCGTCGATTGCCCCGAGCAATCCAACGAGGCGCATCCCACGATATTGACCAGCGACACCATTGGATCGCTCGGCGCGATCCCAGGAACGATGATTGTTGTTGGGGGAGGGGTAATCGGCGTCGAGTACGCGTCGATGTTTGCAGAACTCGGCACAAAGGTCACGCTTGTTGAGCGCACCGAGCGGCCGATCTCTTTCATGGACCACGAAACGATCGATGAGATGATCCATCAACTACGGCAGCATGATGTCGTCTTTCGCTGCAACGAGACCGTCACGAAGATCGCGCTCACCGACTCGACCCTGCCGCGTGTTTGTGTTGAACTTGCTAGCGGCAAGCGCATGACCGCTGATGCGGCACTAATCTCTGCCGGACGCCAAGGGTGCACAGATGGGTTGCACCTCGAGGATGCAGGTCTCACAGCGGACGCGCGCGGACGAATCGCAGTCGATGCGAGTTACAGAACGGTGGTCCCCCACATCTTCGCGGCCGGCGATTTGATCGGCTTTCCAGCCCTTGCCGC
>SIAR01000045.1 GCA_009691705.1 Phycisphaerales bacterium | reverse complement strand
CTGATCGATCGATCGATGAAGCGCGAGGCGCGAAATGGGTCACGATTGAGGACGATTCCCGGTGGCATCGAAGGCTCGATGCGGTCGAGCACACCATCAAGCGCGGCTGTCAACGCCAGCGTGTTCGTACCTGGAGACTTCTGAACACTCACAACGACTGCCGGCAACGCGCGGTCTGCAGCGGTGCCGCGCATTGGCGCCGCACCAAGTTGCACCTCAGCGACTTGCCCAATCGTGACCGGCGCGCCGTTGTGCATCTTGACCAGGGTGCTCTTGATGTCGTCGATGCTGCGCACCCGCGCCATCTGGCGTATGGGAACCTCCTGGTGTTCAAAGTCGGGCAGATAGCCGGCGCTGGCCGTGCTGTGCGCCCCCTCAGCCGCCTCGACCACATCGCGAATCGAAAGACCATACAGCGCGAGTTGATCGGGCTGCACATTCACCTGATACTGCGGCAATGCCCCGCCGATCGCGACGACTTGGGCAACGCCGCCGACCGCGAGCAACTTGTTCCGAAGGTCGAACTCTGCGAACGCACGCAGGTCGAGCGGCGAGACACTGCCATCGGGCGATGAGAGCGCCAACAACATGATTTCGCCGGTGATGCTGGTGACTGGCGTGATCTCGGTATGGGTGTCGGGTGGAAGTGACTCGCGCACGGCGCTGAGTCGCTCGGCGACGAGTTGTCGCACGCGGTAAATGTCGGTGCCCCAATCGAACTCGATCCACACGATTGAGAGACTCGTGGCGCTCGCCGATCGAACGCGGCGGGTGCCCGGCAATCCATTGACTGCTGTCTCGATCGGGAATGTGACATTCAGCTCGACCTCGTCTGCCGCGAGACCACCCGCCTCGGTCATCACCACAACTGTTGGCGCGTTGAGTTCAGGAAAGACATCGACTGGGATCTCCCACACCTTGACGCCGACCACGACCAGGAGCATTCCTGCAGCAACAACCACGAGTGACGAGTTGCGAAGAGAGAATGCAATGAGCCGTGAGAGCATCAGTCCTTGCCCTTATGAAAGGTGCCGTCTGAATGAAAATGTCCGCCCTTTGCAGCGTTTCCAGCGGTCGCGAGCATGAGTTGGTAGTTGCCATCGAGAACGATTTCGTCCCCTTCCTTCACGCCACTCTCGATGACGATCCAACGACCATCCGAAATGCCGAGATCGGCTTCCATGCGAATCACGAGGTCGGCATTGGCAGGATCGCGCCGAAATATGATCGGCATCACACCATCACGCACAACGGTCGAAAGCGGAATCGCCAGCGCCTCTTCTCCCCCAGCGAGTGTGATCTCGAGATGGGCAGAGACGCCAGCGCGCGCCCAAGCCGACAGCACGCCGGGTTGCATCAGTAGGTCAACCGTGCGTTCGTCGGGATCTGCGGAGAGCCCAATTTGCAGCGTGCCAGTCATCGTGTCTTGCAAGTCGATCGAGCTGCCTTGCGGTGGAACGATTCGAGCAGCGAGGCCATCGCGCAGCCGTCCCATGTCTGACTGGAGAGCACGCGCCCGAAAGCGGATGAGTTCGGGCTGCACGATCGTGAGAACGAGGCCGGAGTCGTCAACAAGACCGCCGCTCACAACAGCGATCGAGTCAACAACACCGCCCGCCACGGCGCGCACTTCATAGGTGTGCGTCCACGCGCCATGCGTTGGAGCGTCGGCACCACCCGCCCGCAAGACAAGATCGCGCCGTGAAACGAGTGATCGC
This sequence comes from Phycisphaerales bacterium, assembly GCA_009691705.1. Classification (GTDB taxonomy): domain Bacteria; phylum Planctomycetota; class Phycisphaerae; order Phycisphaerales; family SM1A02; genus F1-60-MAGs104. The sequence goes on along the minus strand of SIAR01000045.1, from coordinate 4,937 downwards.
AACTCGGCCTCGAGCGACTTCTGCTGCGCAATGAGTTCTGCTTCTTTCTCGCGCACATCTGCGAGTTCGGCACTCGCCTCGATGATTGACTCGCGTGCGCTTGCGAACTGCGAGGCGCTGCCTCCGCCAGCGTCGCGCAGTTGCTCAAGTTGCCCGAGCCGCTCCTGCCAGAGTGTCACGCGCTCTTCGAGACTCACTTCATGAATGCGATGCGCCTCGCGCAAGGGCCCCATCGAGTCGACCCGTGCCTGTGTTGCTGCTATCTGCTCGTGAAGCCCTCCCCATTCTGCGGAGATCACTCGGTAGAGCGACTGCCCCGCTTCGACACGCTCGTACTGCGCTACCAACAGATCTATATGCCCCTCGAGCGGGGCGCGATACTCACGACGCGCCGTTGCGAGCGCTTCAAAGCGCCCAGGCACGCGCAAGGTCTGCGCGACCGCACGCGATTCAACTTTCGCAAAGGTCATCCCGAGATTCATTCGCACCGATTTCGGAACTTCGACGCGATTGGTGGGTTGCGGCGAGTTTGCCTGGTGCGCTGGCGACGCGATGGGTTCAGTCGGTGCATCATCGTGCGTGCACGAGTAGCAACTGAGAGCACAGAACAGGATGCCAGAGGCGAGGGCGTATTGAACTTGAGGTGTTTGGATGCGGTCGTTCATGGTGAAATCCTTGCGGGCCCGACCAGAGCAGTGAGATGGATGAGCGCCATCCACTCATCTTCGCGGGCAGCGATGATGGCGAGCCGTGCTTCCTGTTGACGTTTGAGTGATTCGAGCAAGAGCAGTGTGTTGACTTCGCCCAGACGGGCGATCTCGCGAATCTCTGCTGCTTGCTCATCTGCCAGAGGCGCGACTTCACTTTCCATCACGCGGCGTTGTTCAGCTGCGCGCCGATAGACAACTGCGGCGTTTTCGAGTTCGGCGAGTTGAAGTTCAATCGTCGTCTCAAATCGCACACGCATGAGTTCGCGCTGTGCATCTGCCGTTGCCACTCCCTGCTGATTGTGGTTCCACAGAGGTAGTGGCAGCGTCACGCCAAAGGTGAAGTCTTCGTTGCCATCCGTGTTGTAAGTGGGACCGATCTCAAGGTCGGGGTACTGCTTGCGAATCTCGGAGGCAAGCGCCTTCTCTGAAACCTCATACGCGGCGCGAACTGCTGCAATCAGCGGGCTGTTCGCAACCATTTCTGTGCGCAACGATTCCATCGGCGCGACTTCGCGCAACGGCATTTCATCCAGCGCGAGCGCGACCACCGCCCAGGGTGCAACCCCGAGGATTCGCTTGATCGATACTTCGTGCTCGGCGATCGTGGCTCGAAGTCGGGCGAGTTCAGCGTGGACCATCGACTGTTCGATGCGAAAGAGTCGAGCCTCGACGCGGGGCAATTCGCCCGACTGTTCCATTCGCTCGACGACGGCTCTGATCTGCGAGACAGCATCAGCTGTTCGAGCGACGACCTGCGTGCGAGCATGGGCGCTTGTCCACGCAGCCCAGGCGCTGCGCAGTTCGACGCGGGCGGTCCACTCGTCGGCCTGAACGCTCGCCAGATCAGCGATGAGCGCGGCGTTCGCGCGCTCCTTCTCTGCCGCGAGCCGTCCCGAGATGGGAATCGTCAGGGCAATCTGAGCGCCCATCGAAAGTCCAGCGCCATATTTTTGAGAGACATCGTTGAGATTGATGCCCGTCACGGGGTCGTCCCAAAGCCCTGCGGTTTCAGCCGTGGCGCGGGTGACTCCGACTTCGAGCCGCGCGACGCGCAGGCGGGGGTTGTAGACAAGCGCAACGACCTCTGCCTCGGCGAGGGTGAGTGCATCGGCAGCGTTGAATGTTTCGCGTGCGGAAAGTTCGGGGACCGCTGCAAGTCGTGCGGCGAGCCTGATGATCTCTTCATCCGCGGGCGTGCGGGCATCGAGGCGCTGCCGTGTCGCGGCCGCATCGAGCGGTTTGGGCTCGTAACTCGCGCAACCCGAAACGATAGTCGCCATGCCAATGAGAACTGCAAGCTGTCGAATCGCTGTATTTTTCAAGAGAACTCCTGATGATTGCTGTGAGACAACGCCCGCATGCGATGGCGCATGCACAGTCGAAGTCACCAATCAAATCAGAAGTCGGGTGATACGAAGCGCGCAGCGATCTGCCATCTCGTTGGGATCGGGAGGAATGCGAAGCATCGTGCGTTCTGGCGCAGGATGGGGCACAAAGACAAACAGCACCGAAGCGCATTCGATGGGCGTCGCGAGATCGAGGTCACTGACCGCACTCTGCCTCGCCTGCGCAGAGTTATCCGGAGCGGTCACATGCACGCAGGTCTCGCACGCATCATGCTGCCCATCGACAGAAACGGGAGCAGAATGGTCGTGATCACACTGGCCGTGGTCACTCTCAGGTGCATCGCAGAAGCACAACGGCTGGCCACGCGCAACGCTCAACACGCCTTGCACGAGGAGTAGGAGGAGTGCGCAGAGCTGGATCAGTCGTGAGTTCATCGTGGGCGCTACAAAGCGTAGCCAGAGTTTTCACCAACCGCAAGCTCTCCCGCTGCGATCCGAGGCCGCAACATTTGCATCCTCAACGCGGTTCGACTGGTTCGCGATGCGCTGCCGAGAGATTCGAAGACTCCGTGATCTGGGGAATATCAATCGCGCCATCACCGACACCGATCCCAAGCGTCTGCAGATAGAGATCAAATGTCTGGCGCAACTTGAACCGCCGCGGTTCGATACCCGCGAGCAGGAAGAGTGTCATCAGTCGCATGACACCTGTGGCGACGAAGACCATTGCGTACCCCTGCCGCCCGATTTCTATGCTGCCCAGAATTGTCGCACCGATGAGCGAACCACTTACGACGGCGGTGCTCTGCACGATGTTGTAAACAGTCATGACACTGGTGCGCCGTTCGCTGGGAATGACATCAAAAACCAGCAGAAATGTCGCTGTTTCCCAGCACGCCCAGGCCATCCCCACCAAGAACTGCAGGAAGAGGATCCACCAGAAACTGTCTGAGACGAGGTAAAGCGTTGCCGTTGGAATGATGCCGATCGCACCCAGCCAGAGCGGTACACCTGGGCCATAGCGCTTGGCGAGCCGGCCTACACCAGGGAGGGCGACCACCTTCGCGGCGAAGGTCACCGCGAATGCGCACATGAGTTGCGTGTACGAGAACTGCAACTCGTTGAGCATGTATGGGGTGATGAACGCCGCCGAGACATTGGTCGCGAGCACGACTGCGAGCATGTATATGAGGAGCGCGCGCACCGATCGATCGCCCAAGAGATCGCGCCGCAGCATGGCCAGCGATGGAGGAACAGTTGCCGCGGCAAGTTCTGGTTTGGGCTCACTGTGGCGCGCGAGAAACCACGACGATGCTGCCCGTGCCACGAACCCGAGGAAGAAAATGATCGAGAAGGCAAGCAGAACTTGGTCGGTTTGGCGCCCCCATTCCAGGATGAGGCCTCCCAAGAGTCCAATCCCCAGCAGTGCCTGAACGGTGCGACTGCGGCTCGTCCAGAAGTGAGTCGAGATCAAGCGAGGAATCAGCGTGGGCACCCATGTCTGCCATGGCGGTGCTGTGCAGAATCCTGCCGCCCAGTAGAGACTCACTAGGAGATAGACAATCGGCGCGGATGCTGTGCCAAGCCACGCGCAGCTCGAAAGTGCGAGCAGTGCAATCGCTTGAAGCGCGGCGAAGAAAGAAACCCACCGCCGCAGACTTCCGAGATATCGCACCCCCCAGGGCGTGACCCCATGAATCAACGCACCGGCGAGCACTGGCACCGTTGCGATGAGCCCCGCTTCGACCTGTGAAAGTCCCGCAGCAAGAGCGAATGCTACGAAATAGGCCTCGGCGAGCCCGATCGTCAGTGCCGCCGCGGCGCCATCCGCTTGCAGGAGGCGCATGTCTTTGTGAAGTCGCGCGATGCGTGGATTGGTCGAGGCTCTCACGAGCTCCGCAGCGTATCGCCGAGAGGGATCCACTTGTTGCGCATCGCTGACCGTTCTGATGCAGTCCAGAAGTGGCAGGCGTACTTGCTGCCAAGCATTTCATCGATGTACTGTGGGTGCGACGCAAGTTCGCGCTTGAAAGCGTCCGTCGAGCCGCTGCGACCACGTTCTGCGGCGGTGTTGACCCGCCCAATGCGCACATCGGGAATGCCCAGAAAGTCGCTTATGACCCTTCCCTTTTCATCATCGGCGAGCTCGGTCCGCATGACGAGCATCTCGTTGGGACCGTGGCGCAAGATCAACCATCCTTTCTCGTGAGGGAATGGCGTCGCATAGACATCGATGTCGAGGATGCGTTTGGGTTCGAGGTCGAACCAGTCGAGCGCAAGGTGGTGCGGATATCGCGCGAGAAATAGTTGCACCATCTCCGCGGCCGACACCGAGTCTGCACGCTCATGCGCTCGCCTGTCTGCCGCAAACGATGGCAGGTTGTAATGAAACCCCGAAACATTCGTTGCGACAGGATCGCGCGCGAGTGCGATGAACCGGCAGGGCTTCTTGGCGTCAATGATCTCGAAACGCACCATGCGATTGCTGTGAGTGAGATCGAACATTGCCGCGCGAACCCCGGGCTTGTAAATCGAGTCTGTGCGACTGCCATTCCACGCGGCTGGATCGAGCGCGTGCCCCTTCAACGCCAGCGTGTCTCTGCGCTTCTGCAGCGCGCGGTAGACCGACATCGAGCCAACCTTCGTCATGCTGTACACAACAACTGGAATCCCCCCCGCCTTGTAGATCGCGCGCATTCGCCGCCGATCACGAATGGTGTGACGCCACCAGGTCACTGCCTTTTCGGCACTCTTGATGCGTGCGCCGATTGCGGCCAGTAAGTTCATGACGCAACTGTAACAAGACGTCTCGGAGCGGACGGCCGTGTCATCCAAGTGCTAGCCTTGTCACAAGGAGCATCGATCCCAATGAACAACTTCA
>SIAR01000026.1 GCA_009691705.1 Phycisphaerales bacterium | reverse complement strand
GCAGCCAACAAGATTCCGGGAATCCGCGCCGGAAATTGCGAGGACTATTACTCCGCGCACCAGGGGGTCGAGCACGACGCGATGAATGTGCTGGTGCTCGGCGGGCGCATCGTGGGTGGTGCACTCGCGCAAGATATGGTGCGCGCCTACCTTAACGCGAGCTACACGCACGAGGCGCGGCACGAGCGCCGTCTTGCGAAGGTCAAGGCGATCGAAGCGCGGTACAGCCGATCCTGACGATTTCGCTATTCTCGCAGGCATGAATCTCATCACAACTCTACTTACCACTCTCGCGCTCTCAACCATGGTTACTGCTCAACCTCCGCAATCCGATTACGAAACTCTGCCAGACGATCCCAATGAGGGAGCGCAGAAGCTCTCCGCGGCGGCAGTGTCGATGTCGAAGGCGATTGAATTGGCTGTAGCGGCATCGAACGGCAATGTGCTAGCCGCTTCGGCAATCACCGCAGGCGACGCGGTGACGTACGAGGTGATCTGCGCCGTGAACGGCGCGCCACAGCGCGTGCTCGTGGATGGAACCACTGGCGCCGTAACGAACATCAAGGTATCGCTACTTGAAGCGATCGCGCAGGCTTCTGCCAAGGTTGAAGGCACTGTGCAGAGTGTGAGCGGAGACTTTGGCGCAACACCACCGGCGTATGTTGTCGTGCTCTTCGCGGGCGGAAAGATTCACACCGTGACAGTCAATGCAGCCGATGGCTCGATCGTCTCAGCAACAGCGCGTGGTCAACTTCCGGGCGTTGAGGCTGATGGCGAGATGATCACCCAAGCAGATGGACTAAAATACATCGACATGGTTGTGGGAACCGGCGCGACGCCATCCGGTCCTGGTGCAGTCGTTGAAGTGCACTACACCGGCTATCTCGTCGATGGAACCAAATTTGATTCGTCGGTCGACCGCGGCGCTCCTGCATCATTCCCACTTTCAAATGTCATCAAGGGATGGACCGAAGGCGTGGGGTCGATGCACGTCGGTGGCAAGCGCAAACTGATCATTCCATACGCACTCGCGTACGGACCGAATGGTCGCGCACCTGTGATTCCAGCGAAGGCGACGCTCATCTTCGATGTTGAGTTGTTGAAGATCGTCAGTGATCCAGGAGCACCAGCGGCGCCTGCACCAGCGGCGCCTGCACCAGCGGCGACCCCCTAAGCGTTCTGCTGATTTCTATCTCGGCGGCGGCGCTGGAACGAATCCCGGAGCTGCCGCGGGCGGGGCCGGCGGCGGCTCCCGCTCGGGGGTCTTGAAGATGTCATCGGCCATCTTGCCGATCTCGGCATCGCGTGCTTGCATTTTGTCGCGCAGATGCACGGCCGAGTCGCGCGCCTTGCCAAGAGTCGATTGACTTCCGCCTTGTGGAACGGTGTCGAACGAGTTCTGCGCCGGCTTTTCTTCGACTGGCTTGGGTGGTCGCTTCGATTGACCGCGATCAACGCTCTGCTCGCATCCGAAGGCGAGCAGAAGCGAAATAGCAACGATCGATGGGGTCGTCCTCATGAGCGCATCGTAGTCAGCCCATCGGGGTTGAGCCCCTTCAAGTCGTCGACGACGAAGATGCCATCGCGGCGGATGACCTCATCGTCGAACGCAACGGTTCCGCCGCCATACTCAGGGCGTTGGATGCAAACGATGTCCCAGTGCACTTGGCTGACGTTTCCATTGGGCGCTTCGTCGTAGCACTGTCCCGGGGTGAAGTGAAAACTGCCCGCAATCTTTTCGTCAAAGAGAGTGTCGAGCATCGGTGTGAGGATTGCGGGATTGAATCCGAGGCTGAATTCGCCGATGTAACGCGCGCCCGGATCAGAGTCGAGAATCGAGTTGAGTTTCGCATCTTCTCCGTCGCAGGTCGCCTTGACGATGCGTCCCTTCGCGAACTCGAAGCGAATGTTGTCGAAGATCGTTCCTTGATAGAGCGATGCCGTGTTGTATTGCAGAATGCCCTCAACGCTATCGCGCACCGGTGCCGAATAGCATTCTCCATCCGGAATGTTCTTCTCACCAGAGCAGGGCACAACACCAACATTCTTGATCGAGAAGCGCAGGTCGGTTGCGCCAGGGCCTTTGATGTGCACGCGGTCGGCCTTGAGCATGCGCGCGACGAGCGGTTGCACGGCGCGGTCCATCGCTGCGTAGTCAACGCAGCAGACGCGAAAGTAATAGTCCTCGAAGTCTGCAGTGCACGACTTTGCGAGTTGCGCCATGCTGGGGGTTGGCCAGCGCAGCACAACCCATTTCGTGTTCTTGACGCGCTGCTCGAGATGCACAGGCTTGTGATAGTGCGCGCCGAAAAGTTTGACTTGCGCATCAGGGATGCCAGACATCTCGCTGGCGTTGTTCGATCCGCGCAGCGCCACGTATGCCTGCATCTGTTTCATGCGCTGCAGATCGCACGCCGCCCATGACTTGATTCCGCTTTCGCTCATCCCCTCTTGCAGCGTGCGCATCACGCGCGTCGAGCGCATCTCGACGTGTGGAATGCCACCAGCCTTGAGTGTCGCTTCAACAACTGCGAGCACCATCTCTTGGGGAATGTCAAAGGCTTCAATGAGAATGTTCTCGCCGGGCTTGATTTGGCAGGAGTGGTTGACGATGGTTGAGGCAAGCGTTTGAAAGCGTGGATCGTTCATTGGTAGATCAGCGATTGAAGTCGAGAAGGTGTGAGTTCGTCAAGGTGGTTGATGATGAGGTCGGCCGCGCGCAGTTCTTCGTGGGTGTGTCCTGCAGAGCAGAGGGCAACGCACTTCATGCCGGCACGGTGCGCCGCCTCGACGCCTGGCGCGGCATCTTCGATGACGATGCAGTCAGTCGGGAGAAGCTTGAGTCGCCTGGCAGCTTCAAGAAAGACATCAGGATGGGGCTTGCCATGTGGCACGCAGTCGCCGGAGACGACTGCTGCGAACGGACTCGTTGCGGCGATGCCGTTCAACATGAACTGCACATTTGTCGGTGGTGCACTCGAACCGATGGCGAGAAGCCATCCACTGCAGTGAAGTGCATTGAGCAACGCGTGTGTGCCGGGCATGAGTGGGAAAGCGGCACCGACTAGGGCCCGAAAGATCTCTTCTTTGTGGATCGCAAGCGATTGGATGAGCGCTGATGATGGTTCGTCGCGCCCCGCCTCAGCGAAGAGTGCCTTGATGATGGGCGGGTTGGGTCGACCGAAGAACCGAAAGAAGAACTCGCGCGAGACTTGAATGCCCAGCGAATCGCCTAGCGCCGCCCACGCCCGCTGGTGACAGTCGCATGAATCGACGAGCGTTCCGTCGAGATCGAATATTGCAGCAAATGGGTTCATTCACGCAGTTGCACGGCCAAGCGCAGCAGTTGTGCGTTCGACAACATCGTCTGGAACATCGAGATGCATAACAGCGCGCACGCGGCGCGGTCCCATGGGAATCATGAGAACACCCTCGGCACGAAGATGGGCGCAGAGTTCACGAGCATCGCCGAACTGCTCTGCAACATCGAAGAAGACCATGTTCGACTCGATCTGGGCGGGTGGCGGATTGACTGTGAGCCCTGCGATGGTTGCGATGCGCTCACCAAGTGCCCGGGCGCGGGTGTGGTCTTGCGCGAGACGCTCAACATGGTTGTCGAGTGCGTAGCTCGCAGCGGCCGCGAGAAATCCACTCTGACGCATCCCACCGCCGAGCATCTTGCGAAATCGGCGCGCGCGGTCGATGAAGCGCTGTGGGGCAACAAGTGCGCTTCCCACCGGAGCGCCCAGTGCCTTCGAAAAGCAAATGCTGATCGAGTCGGCGCTTTCGACGAATTCGCGCGGTGAATATCGAGCGGCAACGCAAGCGTTCATGAGGCGCGCTCCGTCAACATGCACGGCAAGTTGATGTTCGCGCGCCGCCGCGCATACGGCACGAAACTGGGCGATGGGCCATACTGATCCGCCGCCTCGATTGTGCGTGTTCTCGACGACGAGTAACCGTGAGTAGGGAGAATGGATATCGCGGTCGCGAACCGCAGCGTGCACCGCCCCAGCATCGAAAAGTCCGCGCTGCCCGGCGAGCGGTCTAATCATGCATCCAGAAACTGCTGCGGGGGCGCCCGTTTCATAGTGAATGATGTGGCTCTCGCCGTGGGCGATGATCTCATCACCAGATTCGCAGTGGCAGCGGATGGCAAGTTGATTCGCCATCGTTCCGCTGGGAACGAAGAGCGCGGCTTCTTTTCCAAGTAGCGCCGCGACCTTTCGTTCGAGTGTTTGCACGGCAGAATCGTCGCCGAGCACATCATCGCCGAGTGGTGCCGCCATCATCGCCTCGCGCATTGCAGCTGTCGGCTGCGTCACCGTGTCACTTCGCAAGTCGATCATTGGCATCGGAGTGATCCTACTGTTGCCTCTACTCTGCTTGTCCAATGGCAAAGCGCGCGGTTGTACTTCTATCAGGCGGGATGGATTCAGCAGTCGTACTGGCGTGGATGGTGCGCGAAGGCTTCGACTGCATCGCACTGAGTTTTGACTATGGCCAACGGCATCGCGGCGAACTCGAGTGTGCGCGGCGCATTGCGGCCAGCGCGGGGGTGCGTGAGCATCTCATTCAGCGCATCGACTTGCGGGCGGTTGGCGCGAGCGCGCTGACTGCCGACATTGATGTGCCAAAGGATCGCGACGGGTTAGCGATTCACAACGAGATTCCAGTGACCTATGTTCCGGCCCGCAACACGCTTTTCTTGAGCTTCGCACTGGCGCTCGCCGAGGCGCGCGGAGCAAGCGCCATCGCCATCGGGGTGAACGCCATCGACTACTCGGGGTATCCCGATTGTCGCGGCGAGTTTCTTGCGGCGTTTTCGACACTCGCAAATCTTGCCACGCGCGATGGCGTTGCCGCGGCAGCGACGGGAGCCCGCGCATTTCAGATTCACGCGCCGCTCATCGATCTCACGAAATCACAGATCGTGCAACTCGGCAGCGAACTCGGCGTTGACTTCGCCGCGACGACTAGCTGTTACGACCCAACACCTGCCGGCATCGCGTGCGGACACTGCGACGCGTGCATTTTGCGTGCGCGCGGATTCGCTCACGCGGGGCAGGTCGATCCAGTGCGCGGTGCCAATCAGATGTGACGGGGTGGTCGCAACGGCGCAGGCGAGCCGATCAGACGTCGAGATTCTTGACTTCGAGTGCGTGCTTCTCGATGTACGCCCGGCGTTGTTCGACGTCTTCGCCCATGAGCACGGTGAAGAGATTGCTCGCTTCTGCGGCGGTCTCGATCGTGACGCGCAACAGGGTGCGCCGAGCGGGATCCATCGTTGTTTCCCAGAGTTGGATTGGTTCCATTTCTCCCAGGCCCTTGAAGCGTTTGATCTCGATGCCGCGACGGCCGCAATCATGCAGTGTCTTGAGGATCGCGCCAACACTGCTTGTTTCGACAAGGGTTGATTCGCCCTTCTCTGACTGCAGAAGCCAGCCATACTTCGAGGGCAGTTTCTCGCCAGTCACTGACTCTTCTTGCACCAAGCTGTAGTCGGTGATGTCGATTCCATACTCGAGCAACTGCGAGAAGATGCGCGAAAGTTCGTTCGTTTCGTGCATCTGACGTAGTGATGCGATCACAACCCGCGCCGGAGCACTGCCGTTGTTCGCGGCAGTGGGGAGGGTCGCAACACCAGGAGCGATCGGCGCGGCAAGTTCGTCGAGAATCATCCCGCGCCGAGTGATTTCAGTATGCGCCGCCTCTTCGCTCCACGCCAGAAAGTCGCCGCCGCCCCACACGAGGTGATGCGTTGGCAGACGATTCAAGCCATCGGGATCGCTCGCCCGTGACTCGAGCAACTTTTGGAATGGGATGCCTCTGCGTTGTACAACGCTTGCGAGGTCGTCGAGCCTGTGGAGCAATCGAAGCGCCTTTGTGAGCACATCGTTCGCGAGTGTGCGAATCGTGGTTCCGTTTTCGTCGCGAACAACAAACACTGAATGCTTGAGGGCGAGTTCATCGAGGGTGTCATTCATCTGCCGATCGTTCAGGACATACTTCGACGACTTGCCACGAATGACCTGATAGAGCGGAGGCTGGGCGATGTAGATGCGACCCTGCCGAACAAGTTCAAACATCTGCCGAAAGAGGAAGGTCAGCAACAGAGTGCGGATGTGGCTTCCGTCGACATCGGCGTCTGTCATGATGATGATTCGACCGTAACGCAACTTTGCAGGATCGAGATCGGCACCGATACCGCACTGCAAGGCTTGAATAAGCGTTTGGATTTCTTCAAAGGCGAGCACCTTGTCGAGCCGGCACTTCTCGACATTGAGAAGCTTTCCGCGCAAGGGAAGGATCGCCTGATGCACGTGATCGCGTCCACCTTTGGCGCTTCCACCAGCGCTGTCGCCTTCGACGATGAAGATCTCAGTCGATTCGACATCGTCGCTTGAGCAATCAGAAAGTTTCTGGGGCAGGGCGCTATCGCCGAGCGCTCCTTTGCGCTTGATGAGTTCGCGGGCCTTGCGCGCCGCCTCACGCGCTTCAGCCGCGAGAATCGCGCGCTGGCAGATCAATTTCGCCTCGCGCGGATTCTTGTCGAGCCACGCCGTCAATTCTTCGGTGAGCGCTCCACTGACATATCCCTCAACCTCTTCGTTGAGCAGTTTCTCTTTCGTCTGATTGTTGAACTGCGGATTGGGCAGTTTCACGCTGATCACAACGGTGAGTCCTTCGCGCAGATCGTCGCCGCTAGGAACGAGATCTTTCAGAATGCCTTCCCGCTTCGCGTAGCCGTTGATCACGCGAGTGAGCGCGGTCTTGAACCCTTGCACGTGCGTGCCACCATCGGGATTGCGAATGTTGTTGCCGAAGGCCAGAAGGTTTTCAGCCGTGGCGTCGGTGTATTGCAACGCGATGTCGCAGCGCAATCCCTTCGGCGCATCTTCGCGGGTGACCGAGATGCACGAACTCTGCACGACCTTGGTCTCGTTGAGCCAACGCACGTATCCAGCAATGCCGGCCTGATCACGAAATGTGACATCGCGCTGCTTGCCATCGGCGCTGACATGCTCATCGACGAAACGAATCGAAACCCCAGGATTCAGATAAGACAATTCGCGCAGACGCGACTCGAGCAGTTCGGCGCGAAACTGCGTATCAGGAAAGATCTCTGGATCTGGCAGAAACGTCATGCGCGTTCCCGAACCAACGACGCCACTCTCTTTGATCTTGTGCAGCGGCTTCACGAGTACTCCGCGCTCGAATGAAATGCCCCACGATTTGCCATCCTTGTGCACTTCGACTTCGGTCCACGCGCTCAGGGCGTTCACACACTTCACGCCGACGCCGTGCAGTCCACCCGAAACTTTGTATGCGTTGTTGTCGAACTTGCCGCCAGCGTGCAGTTCGGTGAGGATGACTTCAACCGCGGGCCTTCCGTCGATTTTCGCATTCTCGCTCTTCATCGGATCGACCGGCATACCTCGGCCGTCATCGACGACGGTGCACGATCCATCAACCCCGAGTCTCACGAGCACTTGCGTTGCGAATCCTGCCATCGTCTCGTCGATTGAGTTGTCGACACACTCGTAGACGAGGTGGTGAAGGGCGCTGAGTCCCGTGCCGCCGACGTACATGCCGGGGCGCTTGCGAATAGCCTCCAAACCCTCAAGAACTTGAATGTCCTCGGCGGTGTAACGGCTCTCAGATTCGATTGGAATACTCATGATTATTGGCGAAAGCAGAACCTATTGAATCTACCTGAACTGCGCCCCAAGCGGTGGCGTAAATTGAAGCCCTGAGTTGTTTTGGGTCGATAGTGAGGACTCTCGGTATGACCAATTTGGATTCCAAATCGACAACCCCAGCGACGCTCGGTGTGAAGGCGACCGCGATGGCAGAAACATCGTCAGCCATTGGTCGCCGGAGCATCCTGATGCTCGGACTTGGACTCTTCGCTGGATGTGCCACTGCCAGAAGCAAGGGTGCGCGACTGCCGAGTCCGATCTGGCCAGATGCATCGCTGCTCGCTTCACGATCGGTCGTTGTTGCGGTAGAGCCACTGCCCGCGACGCCGCCGCTCGCTGGAGTGATTCCGCGCAGTTCGTGGACGAAGGGCAATCCGCAAATGGACAATATCGATCCAATGCTGCCCATCAAGTGGATCACAATTCACCACGATGGCATGTCGCCATTCTCGGCGACAGACTTTGCGTCATGTGCATCGCGCATCGAGTTGATTCGCAATGGACACCGCGGCAAGGGATGGGCTGACATTGGTTACCACTTTGTGATCGACCGATCGGGGCGGGTCTGGGAGGGTCGTGATCTGCGATATCAAGGTGCGCACGTGAAGGATCAGAACGAAGGCAACTTAGGAATTCTCTGTGTCGGCAACTTTGATCAGCAGAGTCCGAGCATGGCGCAACTCGCTGCGCTCGACCGTCATCTGCGCATTTGCCGGGCGAAGTACAAGGTGAAGGCTTCGGCGGTGCTCTCGCATCAAGAGTGGGCAAGCGCGAGGACGGCGTGCCCTGGTCGCAACTTGCAAGCGAAAATGAACGGGATTCGCCGCGCAATCGCCTAAGGCGACGGGCTGGCGGGCGGGGTGGAATCTGGGGATGAACTGGAACTAGAATCTGAACTTGAACTGATTGAGCCGCTCATGGATCGCACCTTCGCTGCTCGTCCATCCCGTGCGCGCGCATCATCGGCATCGAGCTTGGCCTGAAACTTTGGATCGCCCGCCTCCTGAATCTTGGTCAGTTTCCAGACGAAGATGCCAACAGCAACCATACTTGCAACAAAGATGAGTAAGAGGAGGGCGTGAAGCACCGAGCCATGCTAGACGCGGAGCCTCAGATGCTGCGGCTGATGGCGCGGCGAAACCACGGGGCAAGCGATTCATAGGCATCGGCATATCGCGCTGCGATCGCTGCCAAGTCTCCCGAGGCATCATTGGGATAGCAGTGGTTCGATTCAGTGATTGTCGAAGTCGCTGCGTCGACACTCGGCCAAGTGCGAGTGCCGACTCCGGCGAGAAGCGCCGCACCGTATGCCGCACCATGCGGTTGCGTGACTGTGACGGTGGGGACTCCCAGCGCGTTGGTGAGGAGTTGACGCCAGAATGGGCTCGTCGATCCGCCGCCCGAGAGGCGCATGTTCTTGATGGGCACGCCACTTTCACCGACCAGTGTCATGACTTGCGCGAGTGAACAGGTGACACCTTCGATGATCGCGCGCGTGAGAGTGCCGCGAGTGGTTCGCGCCGAAATGCCGAGAAAAACGCCGCGCGCGAATGGGTCAGCGTGCGGAGTGCGTTCGCCGCTGAGGTATGGCAAGAATGTCACACCCTCGCATCCCGCAGGCGCGGCCGCTGCTTCAGCGAGCATGAGGTCGTATGGGTCGCCCCCCTCGGTGCGCGCGCGTGCGATGAGGTCGCCACACATCGTGTCGCGCCACCATCGCAGGCTTCCTCCTGCACAGAGCGTGACTCCCATCAAGTGCCAGCGATTTGGAACAGCATGGCAGAATGCGTGGAGCGATCCATTGGGTGTTGGACGCCACACGTTGGTTGTTGCGAAGATGACTCCGCTGGTTCCAATTGTGCACGCCACGCATCCTTCATGAACGATGCCCGTGCCGACTGCTTGTGCGGCTTGATCGCCTGCACCCGCTGCGACGGGAGTGCCAAGTGGCAGTCCAGTTGCCGCTGCACCCCGCTCATGCACGCGTGAACTCATCGTGATCGATTCAAAGACTTCAGGAAGCAGGTCGGCATTGATGGCGAGCGCCTCGCACATCGGTTGTGACCAGCAGCGGTTTGCGCAATCGAATAGAAGGGTTCCCGATGCATCGGATACGTCGGTGTGAACGGCGCCGGTGAGTCGAAGCCGCACGTAATCTTTGGGAAGCATGAGCCGCCGAGCATTGCGCAGGCGTTCGGGGGCGTGGTCGCGCAGCCAGAGCAGTTTCGGCGCGGTAAACCCAGGCAATAATCGATTGCCCGTGAATTGCCAGATGCGCTCTGCGGTGATCTCTCGCTCGGCGCGCGCGCAGACAGCATCGGTGCGTTGATCATTCCACATCAGCGCAGGACCGGTCGCTGCAGAGTTGCCATCCACAAGAACCAACCCATGCATCTGCCCACTGAGACCGATCGACACGATTGGCGCCCCTTCGACGCGCGCATCGCCTAATAGTTGCTTGAGCGCCGCGCATGTTGCTATCCACCAAACCTCAGGATCGGTCTGTGCCCATCCGGGCTGCGGAGTGTCGAATGGATACTCAACGACTGCACTCGCGACGACAACTGCGTGCGCATCAACCGCAACTGCCTTGAGCGAACTCGTGCCGACGTCGATTCCTATGCAGAGTGGACTTCGATTCGACATGGTGGCTACTTTGGGCACGGAGGAAGTACGCAGCCGATTGCGGGAGTTTCAGCGGGGGGCAGAGGAGAACCCGCAGCGATCGCATCGACGACATCTGCAAGGTCGTGCTGCGTGGGCGGTCCGTATGAGAGACCAAGTGCTTGGTAGCGATTGTCGATGCGCCCTCTGTAAAGCAATGTTCCCTGCGCATCGATCACAACAACTGATGGGATGGTCTGCGCTCCCAAAAGACACCCAAACTGCTGGGATGAATCGATGACCGACGGTAGTGGCAGTGCGTACTCGCGGCGAAAGTTCTGCACGAACTCTGTGGTGATGCCAATCTCTGAAAACACCATGATCCAAGCGATTCCACGCCCGGCGTCGCGCGTCGAGAGTCGGGCGACTTCAGGCGCATACGCCCGCACGATCGGGCACTCAGGACCTGCGAAGTAACAGACAGTCGCGAGGCGTCCCAGAGCAAGCGTGCGCCCGTCGATGTCAATCGTTGGCATGCTCGAGCGCGCGAAGGTCGATCCCAGCGGCGCGGCAGTTGGGTGCGGAGTCGTCGTGCATCCCGCGCACACGATGAGTGCACAACAGAATGTCAGCGCACTGTGTCGAAATGAGGTCATGGCGACAAGGTATGCCGACAACCCGCACTCTGCGAAGTCTGCGCTCGCGCCTAGGCACTAGTCTGCTCTTGAATGACGCCATCACTGCTGGACTGGTCAATCGTTGGTGGATTCGTGGCAATGCTGGTGGCGACCGCAATTCTTGCCAATAGTCTTTCGCGTGGCGTTTCAGGGTTTTTGACCGCTGATCGTTGTGCGGGCAGATATCTCGTGACAGTTGCCTACAACATGGCGCAGGTTGGAGTGATCACGCTTGTCTGGTATTTCCAGTTGGGGTACGACGTTGGATTCACACAGATTTGGTGGGGATATCTCGAAGGTCCATCGCTGATCCTGCTCGCGATCACGGGCTGGGTGATCTACCGCTTTCGCGAGACGCGCGCGATGACGCTCGCGCAGTTCTTTGAGTTGCGCTACTCAAAACGTTTTCGCGTGATGTCGGGCGGAGTTGCGTTTGTCTCGGGCATCATCAACTACGGCATCTTTCCTGGGGTAACCGCGCGCTTCTTTATGGCGCTCTGCGGAATGCCCGAGCGATTCACGCTCGCGGGAGAGTCGTTCGCGGTCTTTCCAATTGTGATGGTTGGGTTGTTAGCGCTCGGAATCTTTATGGTCTTCGCCGGGGGAATGGTGTCGATTATCTTGACCGACTTTCTGCAAGGGGTCTTCTGCTTCGGCACCTTTGTCTTTGTCTGCTTCTGGTTGATGGCGCACTTTCCTTGGCCTGTGCTCGAACGGGCGATGCTCGCGATGCCGGAAGGCACATCATTCGTCGATCCATTTGGATTGAGCCGCGAGAAAAACTTCGACATCCTTTACTGGGCGATTTCTGCGTTCGTGCTCTTTTACGCCGCGCGCGCGTGGCAGGGTGATCAGGGCTACAACGCGGCGCCGCTCAATGCGCACGAGGCGCGCATGGCGCAGATTCTCAATGGATGGCGTTACCGCGTGCTGATGCTTGTGACGATCATCATTCCACTCGCAGTGCGCGCATTCTTGACGCAGCCCGAGTACGCCGAGGCGGCCGCACCTGTGCAGGCGGCACTCGAAGGGGTATCAAATGATGCGCTGCGTTCTGAGTTGCGAACGCCACTCGCGATGGCGGTGATGCTTCCAACAGGAATCCTGGGACTCTTCATCGCAGCGATGTTGGGAGCGGCCGTGTCGACCGACGAGGCGTACCTGCACTCCTGGGGATCGATCTTCATTCAGGATGTGATCTTGCCATTTCGAAAGAAGCCGTTCGATCCGAAGTTGCACACGTTTCTGCTGAAACTCGCGGCGCTGGGCGTGGCGGTGTTCGCGTTCACGTTTTCGATGATCTACGAACCGACGCAGTACATCGCAATGTTTGCAGCGCTCACGGCGAGCATCTTTGTCGCAGGCGCGGGTGCTGCGATCATCGGCGGTCTCTATTGGACGCGTGGTTCGACTTATGGCGCATGGGCGGCGATGGCCACGGGGATGGTGCTCGCCTCGGGCGGCGTGCTCGTGCACCAACTGCCGCTCGACGCGTGGCTTGCTGCAGCCGACCCAAGCGTGTTGTCTGCTGATCTCATTTCGGTGGCGATCTCTGCGCGCGAAAACGTCACGGGTCAGGTGATGGGGTTTCTCTCGATGGTCTGCGCGAGCGCGATGTACGTGGGAGTCAGCCTGCTTGGACCGCGCACCGACTTTGACTTGACCCGCATGCTCAATCGCGGTCGATGGCGCGTCGAGGGAGATGCTTCGATTGACGCTCCCGCGACGACGTTTCTTGAAAAACTCGGCCTGGACAGTCAGTTCAAGGGCACCGATCGCGCAGTCACACTCGTGACCCTCGCATGGCCGCTGTTCTTCACGATTCTCTTTCTCGTCGGCACTGCGTACGCACTCTGGCGAAAGGCGAATGCAGATGCGATCACCTCGGCGGCGTGGAGCACGTGGTGGTTCTGGTGGACGTGGCTAATTTTGGGCACGAGTGTGGTGGTGGTGGTGTGGTTCACTTCTGGAGGCATTCGCGATGTCATTCGAATGGTGCGCGTGCTTCGGACCCGAAGGGTGGATGTGCGCGACGACGGGCGCGTCGTCGGTGGCGTGAACGCCGACGAAGTGCCGCGGCGCTGAGCTGTACCGATGCGACCGATCGAAGAAAGTCTCTGCGGTGACCAGTGGGTAATGATCGCGCCGGATGGCCGCACGTTTGCAGCGCGCGTGCCAGGCTGTGCGCATCTCGACTTGCAACGCGCTGGAGTGATTGCAGAGGTCGATGCGCCCGGTGGCGAGGAGGGGCAAGCGTGGGTCGGTCGCAGCGCATTCAGCTGGCGGCGATCTTTTCGCGTCTCTCCCGAGTTGCGGGCGCATGGTCACGTCGACCTCGTCTTTCAGTCCATTGACACAGTGGCAGAGGTGTTCATCGACGGCACGATTGCCGCCACTGTCGCGAATCATTTTCATCCCCACCGCATCGATCTCACCGAGCGAGTTGCACAGAGCGCGTCTGACCACGCGTTCGTCATCGAAGTGCGCTGTGCCGCCCCCGTTGTCGAAGTTGAACGAATCGAGCGCGAACTTGGCAACCGTCCAGTGAATGGAGATTGGACTCCCTACGTTTTCATGCGCAAGCCAGCCTGCGACTTTGGGTGGGACTGGGGACCGCGTGCCCCATCGAGCGGCATCGTTGACCTTGTGTTTCTGCATGGATGGAGCGGATCGCGCATCGCGTCGGTGCGTCCACTTGTGACGCGCTGCACGGCAGCCGACGCGTGCGTCGAGGTCTTCGTGGACACGATCTGCGATGGCGACACCATTGGCTGCGAGGCGCACGTCGAACTCGAATCGCCCGACGGACGACTCTTTCACGCTGTCGCGCCATGCGCGCGCAGTGGAATCGCACACTGCGTAATCGAGATTCCAAATCCGCAGCGCTGGTGGCCGCGCGGCTACGGCGCGCAGCAATTGCAACGACTCACGGTCGAACTCTCATCGCGCGGCGTCACGCACGCGCGGTGGAATGGGCGCATCGGGCTGCGCTCGGTTGCGCTCGACACAACGCCCGAAATCGACGGCACTCGATTCGCGATTCGCGTGAACGACCAACTCATCTGGTGCGCGGGAGCGAATTGGATTCCCGAGGGTCTCAATAGGATGGATGCAATTGAGGCGAAGGTGCGCGAGCGATTACTGCAAGCGTGCGAAGCGCATTTAGTCATGCTTCGGGTGTGGGGTGGGGGCGGCTATGAGTCAGACTTTTTCTATGGACAGTGCGATGAACTTGGATTGCTAGTGTGGCAAGACTTCGCCTTCGCGTGCGCAACGTATCCCGAGGAAATGCCCTTCCCAGTGCTCGTCGAGGCCGAGGCGCGTTTTCAATTGGCGCGACTCGCATCGCATCCATCGGTCGTGCTTTGGTGTGGCGGCAACGAAGACATTCTCGCTTGGTATTCGTGGGGGTTTCGTGATCGACTAGCGGCGGGGCAGTCGTGGGGGCGTCACTACTGGCTCGAACTCTTGCCGCGACTCTGCACGCAGATTGATCCCACGCGTCCGTATTGGCCCGAGAGTCCTTGGTCAGGGTCGCTCGAATTGCATCCCAATGATCCGATGCGTGGAGATCGCCACACATGGGATGCCACCGCCAAGGTCGAAGGGTTGCGCGCGATTACCCCGCGATTCTGTAGCGAGTTTGGACATCAGTCGCCGCCAGCGCTCGCGTCGATAGCGCACGCACTGCGCTTTGACGAGCGCGACATCGCCTCGCTCACGCCCGCCGATGGCTGCGCGCAAATCGTCTCGCGGCAGCGCGCAACAGGCGCAGACGATGCGCAGTATGGATCGCACCTCAGCGATCGCTTCGCACCGCCAGAAGACTTTGCGACATGGATCGCCCAGGCGCAATCTGTGCAAGCAAAGGCGATGCGCATCGCCTACACGTGGCTACGCGCAAATCGTCCGCACTGCTCTGGCGCGCTTGTCTGGCAGATGAATGATGCGTGGACCGGTCACTCGTGGTCGCTGGTGGATGCCCAGGGTCGGGCGAAACCCGCATGGCATGCGGTGCGCGCGGCCTGCGCGCCTCGGATGATCTCGATTCATGCGCGCGATGAGCAAATCGTGGTCGAGGCTGTGAATGACACCGCGCATCCGTGGAAGAGTCGCATCACGCTCGAGAAGTCGGCGCACGTCGCAGCGGGCGATCCAGCGCAGCGTTCGGTGCGGCGCGTCTTTGAAGAGGGATTCACCATCGAGCCGTGGTGCAGTGGGCGCGTGCTCACCGTGCCGGCTGAATTCATTCCAGATGCCACGAGCATTCTCTTCGCTGAATCACCCAGTGAGATTCGAAGCGACCCCATCGCTACCGCGTGGTACGCGTCTGTACACGAGCGAGAGATGCGAGCAATCGGTGGATCGGCAGCGATTCCTCGCGCGATCATTACGTGGGCGACCCCGCCCATCGAACGCGGAGGACGGATCGTCGCAACTCTGTTGGTGGAAGCGGCGAGTGCGCTGGTGGACGCGATTGTCATCCCGCGCGGAAACTGGGTGTCAGTCGAACCGATGTTGTTCACTCTGCCCGCTGGTCGCGCGCAGCGCATCGAAGTCGTCTGGCGAAGCGATGCCCACGGAGTAGACCTTTTCGCGGCCGGGCAGCGCATCGCATCGGCCTAAAGAAAGAAGGTCATGTTTAGCAGCGTTGCCTTGGCGCGCTCATAGGTTCGATGCAGGTCATTCCGACCCGCAAAGGAACCACACATGAGACTTACAGAACTACATTCACAAAAAAGACAAGTTCGCATTATCGCCATTGATCGGCTCGTCGCCGATGCCGCCACGCGCGGCGACTGCGAAGACCGACTCTACTGGACACTGATCTACGACTTCGAACACGCCCCAATGACGACAAATCTCGTGCAATTGCAGGAGGCTGGCATCAATCCAGTTTGCGCCTTTCTGCTCAACGAAGATGAACTCATCGAAGCGCTCGGTCAGGTCATTGCAACGCTCGGAGATCTTGGAATCTTCTTGTTGCACACAAATCATTTGACCGACCGCGAGCTCTACGCGCGTCTCGTCGATTTCATTCTCGTCGAGCCAGTGCGCGATCTTCCCCCGGACGCAGGGGTGCATGAGTTCATCGATCTCATCGGGGGTGGGGGAGCAACCGAACGCGAGCTCTTTCAGCGACACTACGCCACGCCTTCGGAGCGCGCACAGTTTCGCGAAGAGCGTGGATACTCGGTCGCGCAGGAGGCTCCAGTGAGCGACCGCGATTGCCGCCTGCCCAAGCCAGCGCGCACGGCTGACAACTGATGCCGATGATTGCCAACCCGCAAAGATGCCCAGCGCAAAAATGCTGGCGGATCGGTTCCCGCTGAGGTGAACCGATCCGCCATGCATGCCTTCGGGTTTGGTGCGAAACATCTCCGCTCCGATGGTCTTACGAACAGAGTCGAATTCAATTGGCAGATTGCAAGTGATCCTCTCAAAAAGCCCCTCTACACTGCTGCGATATGGTTCGATTTCTGATGTGCAGCAAGTTGGATCGTGTGGCGCAAGTCATTGATAGGCAAACAGCTGAGAGGGCTGCTGGGCTGCGCACTCGATTGCGGATTGCCGCGACGACAACTCGAAAAATGTTCGCGATGGCGGCGCTGTTCGCGGTAGGCGGCTGCGCAACAATGCCTGTACCGATGGTCCCCACGCAAGTGCTAGGAACTTGGCAGGGGTCAAAGGATGGCGCAAATCTTGAGATAACCGACACTGGAATCTTAGTCATAGAACTGAAGGATGGCACCACATTGATCGGACGCTGCTCGTTCGTGCAACAGCGCGGCACGATGCGATATCAGGTCGGTGTTGCGCACTGTCCCCAAGAACCTGGCGAGTACACGTTTGTTGTTGATGGATCGACACTCACCACTTCAGACCCCGCCGACACGTGCAACGAGCGTCGCGCGATGATGGATCAACTCTGGAATCGAGCGAGAAAGTGACGCTGGCGCTGCTCAGGTCGCCCGCGACATTGATCTGCGCAGCTGCGCTCAGCCTGAGTTGCACCGTGGCAGCGGCGAAAGGCGATCCACCAGTTAGAAAGGCGAACGCGCCAGTAGGTGCGAACGTCGAGAAGGCCAGTACGTTTCAGTTGCATTTCGGTGGAGCGGGCGAAGCCGCTATCACTTCGATCGCGATGGGTGGCGCAGACGCGAGCGCCGTCAGTGCGCAGTGCTCAGTCGCGTTTGATCAAGGCACTCAAGACTTTCTCGCGGCTTGGCAACAGAAAGTTCCGGTCGCAGACAACGGTGCGAAGCCTGTGAAACGCACGCCAGCTCGTTCCCCGAAGCGAACTGGTCTCTCGCCCGCGATCAAGGAGAAGTTGCAGGCACTTACGAAATGTGCTGCGACTTGGCAATTGTCGCGCCTCATCGCGGCTGTGCCTGAGGGCGAACGCGCCGTGATCGCTCAGGAGTTTCTTGCCCATCCCAAGTTCTCGCACACGCTCGCGCTGCTCGTCGATCTGCAACAGGAAGATGCCGCGAAGGTCGATCGTCTCGCGCGCATGCTGATGGCCCAGCGCAGCGAGGCGCTTGAGCAGTTTCCAGAACTCGCCGCAGCGATCGCGGTTGTGCATGATGCCCCCGTGCTGATGCAGGTCAACGAAAATGTTGCCAAAAGTGCGGGACCGATCGCGACGCTTGATCACTTCGTCGCCGCAGAGCGAGCCTTGAGTTTCGGGGTTCGAGCAATTGCCCCCGAACTATTGCTCTACATCGTCGACGTGGCAGCGACTTCCGATGAGATGGCGTGGGCACTGCGCTCGTACGCGGGGCATGCATCGGTTGGCGACCTCTACGACAAGGTCGAGTACGACTTCGACAATCTTGAGAAGGGCTCTACCAAGAAAGTGAATGTCGCTGGATGGACCCTGCCAAACATTCTGCGCTTCGGCGGAATCTGCGCCGACCAGGCGTACTTCGCGACGACGGTGGGAAAGTCGATCGGCGTGCCTTGTGTCTATTCGACCGCCACCGATGGGGTGCTCTCGCACGCATGGATCGGTTTCGTTCGCAAGGCTGGACGAAGACCGCAGTGGGATGAGGTCGGGCGATTCGGTGGATATCAGAGCGTAGAAGGATTCATCCGCGATCCACAGAGTGGCGAGCAACTCTCGAACACTCAGATGCCGATGTTGGTCGAGTATGGACTCGAGCCAGTCGAAGACCGTCTCGCTTCAACGGCGCTGCGCATCGCTGCCGAGAAACTTCTTACGCCGACGGCCGCAACGCCGCAGGCGCCAGCTACTCAAATCACGGCAGCAGCGGTCGAGCAAGCGCTCGCGCTCACGCGGGTTGCGGTGCAGTCATGTTTGACCGATGCGCGGGCGTGGGAACTCGTGGGTCGCGCCGCGGCAACTGGCGCGATGACAACAGAGCAGAAGCAAGTGTGGTCGGCCGACGTGCTGCAACTCTGCGGTGATGTCTATCCCGAGTTTGCCTGGCGAACGATTGCGCCGATGATTCATTCGATCGCAGACATCACGCAGCGCCAGGAAGCGCTCGATGGAGCTCTGTCGATCTTTCAAGAGCGGGGCGATCTTGCGGGGCAGATACTTCTGCAGCAGGCAGCGCTCTATATGGTGCAAGGCAACCTGGCCGGTGCTGGACTGTGCTACGAGATTATTCTCGATCGCTATCCCAACGATGGTCCCTTCGCAATCGTCGCACTGCAGGAAGCCTCGGCGATTCTGGCGAAGAGCAATGATGCGCGCGCTAATGTGATTCTGCACGAGCGGGCGTTTCGCGCGATGGAAGTTCCAGTTGACATCGCTGCGCAGTTCTCGAAGCAGAGCAATTGGTATCGCGCTGGAGTCAGTTACTCCCAAGCGCTTCGCATCGTGGGTCGCGAGCAAGATGCAGCGATTCACGAGCAGCGCATGGGCAACGTGATGAAGTGAGATGAGCGCGGCGTGCGAGCAACGCGCCCAGACCATCGCTTAGCGCACTGCGCAAGGTATCCCGGCGATCCACTGAGTGAGCCGAGCCCATGAACTGCGCCGGGCCGGCGGGCGCCGAAAGCGCTTATGCACAGCAAAGCAGGCGGGCAGGCTCTCTGCGGCGTACGTGACATTGGGCGGGTACTGGGCAGCGATGAGCAGCGCCTTCCACTCCCGACCATGAGGACGGATCTTGGTTCCGTGCAGTCGATACGCAGCAAGATGCGCCAACTCATGGCAGAGCACTTCGCGTAGCAGAGCAGCCGCCATGGGATGAAGCAGCGTGTGTTGCAGCGTGACGCGTTGGTGTCGGTAGTTGGCCCGACCGAGGCTCGAAGTCAAACGACGACTCACGGCGACGGTCACCTCATCGGCAAGTGTTGGCACTGACCAGAGTTCACACCATCCAAAGAGATCGTGGCGCAACTCGGTCGTAAGTTCGTCTGGCCACGAGAGCATCGGCGCAGGGTAACCAGTGACCCGCCAGTTTCTCGAGCACACACTACGCTCGTCAACATGCCGCAGTCGCGCACCGACCTCCCGCCCTCAGTTCGAACGCTCAATGACTCACGACTCAACCTTGGCTGCGCCTTCACCGACGAGCAGCGCGAAGAACTCGGACTCGTCGGGTTGCTCCCAGACGGAATCGAGACGCTCGAGATTCAACTCGATCGGGCGCGACTGCAGTTCGATGCGCAAGGATCAGACCTCGCGAAGTATCAATATCTCTCTGCGCTGCAAGATCGTCAGGAGCGACTCTTCTATGCCCTGCTGCGAAGTGATTTCGAGCGGTACATGCCCATCGTCTACACGCCAACAGTTGGAGAGGCGTGCCAGAAGTTCGGTCACATTCTGCGCCGACCCAAGGGGATGTATCTCTCGGTGAAACGCCGGGGAAATCTGGCGAAAGTGCTGCGCAATTGGCCGGTGCGCGATGTGCGATTCATCGTGGTTACCGATGGCGAACGCATCCTCGGACTCGGCGATCAAGGTGTGTGCGGTATGGGTATTCCAGTCGGCAAGCTGGCGCTTTATACGGCGTGTGCAGGTGTTCCGCCCGAAGCCGCACTGCCCGTCGTGCTCGATCTTGGCACTAACAACGAGTCGTTTCTTGCCGATCCGCTCTATCCAGGGTTGAAGATGCCGCGCATCACGGGCGATGAGTACTTCTCTTTCGTTGATGAGTTCGTCGATGCCGTGCAAGAGGTCTTTCCACGCTGTTGCATTCAGTTCGAGGATTTCACAAACAAACACGCGACTCCGCTGCTGCGCCGATATCGCGACCGAGTTTGTTGCTTCAACGATGACATTCAAGGCACGGCATCGGTGGCGGTTGCCGGACTCTTTGGCGCGTGCCGCGTCGCGCGCAAGCCGATGGGCGAGCAGACACTGCTATTCATGGGTGCGGGAAGTGCGGGCGTCGGCATCGCTGACCTCTTCGTGACGCAACTTATGGCCGATGGTTGTTCTGAGCGTGACGCGCTCAAGCGCTGCTGGTTTGTGAATTCACGCGGCATGGTGCATGAGAAGATGCCCAATTTGCCCGACTATCTCGAGCGATACGCGCACGATGTCGCTGGTCTCACGTTTCCTGCCAACGCGCGCGTTGGCGTTGACTCACCCCTCAAAGATCTCGTCGATGTCGTCGAGACCATTCGGCCGACGGCGATCATCGGAGTCTCAACTGTCGCCCACGCGTTCAATGAAGGCGTTGTGCGGGCGATGGCTCGCATCAATGCCCGCCCGATCATCTTTCCGCTTTCGAATCCAACATCAAAGTCAGAGTGCACGGCGGAAGAAGCGATCCGTTGGTCGGACGGTCGCGCAATTGTCGCGAGTGGCAGTCCCTTTGCTCCGTTGCACTACGGGGGCAAACTCTTTGTGCCAGGTCAGGGCAACAATGTCTACATCTATCCAGCAGTTGGGATGGCGATCTACGCCACAGAGGCGACGCGCGTCACCGATGCGATGTTCTTGCGCGCTGCCGAGTCACTTGCCTCACAGACAACCGAGCAAGATCTTTCGGTTGGCCTCATCTATCCGCCGATCTCGTCGATCTTTGAGACAAGCATCGAGGTGGCAATCGCTGTCGCGCGGTTCATCTTTCACACTGGACTCGCGCGCGTTCGGGAGCCTGCTGACATCGAACAGTTAGTGCGGAGCAAGGTCTACGACCCGAGTTTCTGAGCAGGCGCGGCGGATGGCAACACGAGCGCGTACACCCAGAAGTCGTTCAATCGTCGCACCCCGTCTGGACCGATCGCAGTCATCGTGATCGGCGCCAGAATGATGCCGCATGCTGCCGCAGTGGTCTGGGCGACGAGTGAAAGCATGGTCATATCTTTGTCAGCCCGCGCCGCGACGAATTGCACTGAGATTCGCGGGTCTTTCGACATGGTCTCGACGACCTGCCATCCTGCAGAATGCTTGAGTTCGAACTCAAATGGCACTGCCGTCGCGGTGGTGAGAACTCCGAGGTTTGCGCGGTACTCAGCGAAGGGAATCTGCGGGGCGATCTTTGTGCAGAGGTGCCGCACCCGCATGTCGATCAGTGGCGCCTTGGGATGGTCGGTCGCGATGATGAGGTACGGGGGTACTTGCTCGCAGGGCAACTTCGAAAAGTCGTAGCGCACCTCGTATGTGTGCTTTGGTCGATCGGCGGCAGGATCGAATCCGACAAAGATCGCTGGCTGACCCATGACAGATTGAATCGTGAAGGGAGTCTGATCGATCGATGAGATCGTCACGGTGCCGGCGAGCGGCGCGACGCGGCTGCCCGCTGGAGCGGCAGGATCTTGAAAGGCATTGATGTATGGAACACGCACACCGTTGGTTGGATCGATCGTCGAACCGCGCACGGCGTACGCAATCTCGCCGCTCATCGTGAGTGTCACCGGCGGCGACTTGTCCGAGAAGGTAAACGCGACTGCTGCACTCTTGACGCCCGTCGATGCAGCGACCTTCATGGTGAGTGGCACCTCAATACTTCCCTCGGCCGGTATCACCCTTCCGGCAGCATCGAGAGTCGTGCAGGTGCACGTCGGTGTCACCGAGAGAATCGTGACGGGTGCGGCGCTCGTGTTGACGAGTCGAAAGGTGCGCGTCACCGATGCGCGCGGTTCAAGAAATCCAAGCGAGATCGACGCGGGATCGGCGATAACGTCCGCGAGCGCACAACCCGCCAGAGCACACTGCGCAACCGCAGCAAGAAAGACGCGCAGAGTCGGTGAGTGCATGATCATTACTATAGAGGCGCACCATGAAAGCAATTGTCATCACGAAGCGCGGAGATCCTGTCGCCCCAAACGTGGCCTTCGTCACCGACCGCCTCAAGCCGAGTGCAGTGCGTGGCGAGGTGCTGGTTCAGAGTGAAGCGAGCGCACTAAACAGCCTCGATCTTTGGGTTGGGCGCGGATTGCCGGGCATCGACACGCCGTATCCGTTTTCGAGTGGATCGGATGGCGCTGGTCGCGTTGTCGAAGTCGGTGAAGGTGTCGACACCGCCTGGATCGGTCGCAGAATCCTCCTAAACGCCGCGGTTGTGCAGCATGAACCGTGCCATCCAGATCACAGGGCATCTGGCGAGAACATCTCAATGATCGGCGAGCACACTCCTGGCACGATGGCAGAATTCTTTGTCGCGCCTGCGATCAACGTGCTCGACATTGGTGAGGCAGACCCGGTGCAAGCAGCGGCGTTTGGGTTGACCCATCTCACAGCTTGGCGCATGCTTGTGACGCGGGCGCACCTGCAACCTGGAATGACCGTGCTCGTCACAGGTATTGGCGGTGGCGTGGCAGTTGCACTACTCAATATCGCCAAGCACTTCGGTTGCGACGTGATCGTGACGAGTCGCCACCAGAGCAAACTCGATCGCGCGCGCGAACTGGGAGCATCGCACGGCATTCTTGATGTAGGAACAGACTGGTCGCGCGAAGTGAGGGCAATCACCAAGAAGCGGGGGGTTGACATCGTTGCCGACTCGATCGGAAAGGCAGTCCATCTCAGTTCGATCAAGAGTCTTGTGCGCGGCGGAGTGTTTGTGACCTGCGGCGCAACGACTGGCGGTGACGCGACCACCGATCTCTCGCGCGTTTTCTGGAATCAACTCACAATCGTTGGAGCAACGATGGGTGATATGAGCGAATTTCGAACCGTTGCAAGTTTGTTTGGTTCAGGAGCAATTTCTCCAGTGGTTGATTCGGTGCACAAGCCACAGGATGCAAAAAAAGCCTTTGCACGTCTTGAGGGATCGAATCAATTTGGAAAAATTGTGATCGACTGGAAATAGTCCGATAATCACAGCGATTCCCGCCTTCAATAATATTTAGTCGCAATCACCCGCTTTTTAGCAATTCGTTCGCTTTTGATTCAACTCGAGTTATGTTTCAAACGATGTATCGGGGCACGAGAATGGTTTGTAGCCACTCGAGCACTCAAATTCATCCGTTCCAGAATCGCAATAGACCACATTCTTTTACTAGGAGAATCTCAATGAAGTGTCGAAACAGTTTTTCATCCACGCTCGGCGTGGCGTTTGCGGCGGCGTGTACCACGCTGATCGCGTCGTCTGTGTATGCACAAGACGAGTGCGCGAGTGCCGCGACAGTGCTTGCTGGCGTTCCGATTGCCTTTAACACAACGACAGCAACACCAAGCGCGAACATCCCAACGGATGCGCTCTGCACGGGCACCTTCCTCAATTGGCTCGCAACTCAGAAAGACGTGTGGTTCAAGTTCACTGCGACTGAACCAGGAGTGGCTGACTTCACGACATGTCTGCTCGGTTCGTACGACACCTCGTTGGCGCTCTACAAAACCAGCTGCTCAACACTTGTGGCCTGCAATGGTGATGGTGCAGCAAATGCAACGTGCCAGGTCTATTACTCAGAAATCCTCGACATCAGCTGCAACACTGGCGAGGTTTTCTACGTTCGAATCGGCGGATACGACGGTGATGTCGGCACTGGCTCGCTGACAGTCAACTTCACTGCGTCAAGCGCTGGTTGTGTTGGTGCGACAGGCGCCTGCAACGTTGTGCATGCTGGACTCGGTTGCGATAGCGCAACTTGTTGCTCGGGTGTCTGCACCTTCAATCCAATCTGCTGCGAAGTGGGCTGGGATCAGAGTTGCGTCGATCAGGCCATTGGACAGTGCGGCTATTACTTCTGTGCACCAGCCGCGGGAGCTCCAGCCAACAATTGTGCGACGAACGCAACCGTGGCTCCATCAACCGATAGCGTTCAAGCCTTTTCGTCCGTCAATGCGACGACTGACGGTCCTATTCACGCTGGCGCAAACTGCCAGTCGGGAAGCGACATCTTCGGCAATGACGTTTGGTTTAAGGTTTCGCCAGTCGCCAACGGATTAATGTCGATCTCAACCTGCAATGCGTGCACATACGACAACAAGCTGGCTGTCTATGACATGGGTACTAGCCCTGCATCGTTTGACTTCAACACCCTCGCTGCGGCGTTGGTTGGTTGCAACGACGACGGCGCGAGTGGCGCGTGCATGATCACTGGCACCCAGACTCCGTACGCATCGGCGATGACTGCTAGCGTTCAACTTGGTCACACCTACCTGATTCGCAACGGTTCATACACCGAGGGCGAAACAGGAACTGGAGCGATCTCAATCGACATGCCAGAGCCATGCGCACTTGGATCCCCATCCTCTAGCGAAGCTGAACCATGCGGAAGCGATTCGAATGGCGGTTGCAACGCAGCCGGTCAATTCGAAACGATCGCCATCGGTTCGGTCGTCGGTGGAACGCTGTGGGCCGACCTCGGCACTCACGACACTGACTTCTATCAGTTCGCGGTTGCTGCTGACGCACAGATCACCGTCTCGGTGAAGGCTGCTCGCCTTGTCAACGTGTTTGTGTTGGCTGGCGATATCTCTGTTGCTGACTGCGGTGGCATCAATATCGTGGCTGCGGGAACCGGGAGCTGCCCAACGGTGGCCTCGGCTTGTCTCAACCCAGGCATCTACTACGCATTCGTGTCGGACTCAGATGACGCCGGAAATCCATGCGGAAGCGGCGTGTTCAACAACTACACGCTCGAAGTCACCAGCACGCCAGCAACTTGCCCAATCACCGTCTCCGGTGGTGGTGCAACCGCCGGCGTATGCGCTGCTGCTGGCCCAGACAGCATGAGCCTCAACGTGAACCCAGACTTGGTCACAAACGGCATCGTGGCGTGTGCGGTTGGTGGTGCTGCGGGTGGTTCGACGGTGAACTCCTATGCGCGAGTCTTCCCAGCTGGAACTGTTGGTGGTGAAATCAGCTGCTTGAACTTCGGTGCCTACGCGATCAACGTGGATGCAGCCGGAACGTACTACAGCGATCTGCCACTGCCAGCGACGATCGGCATCTACCGCGATCTTGATGGTGGAAGTCCACGTTTCAAGACCGCTGATGGCGGAGTCGACGGCGGCGATCTCGAATCGATCATCACCCAGGCAATCATGGTGACTGGTGGTGTTTACCGCGCAACATTGAACTTCGCGCAGCCAGTTTGCGTGCAGAACGATGCGGCGTACAACCTCGTTGTGATCGTTGATTTCCCAAATCTCTACGATGGTGAGGGAGCAGTCCCAGCCATGGCGGGTTACCAGCAGCGCGTGGGTGGAAACACCCTCGGTCCAGTTGGAAACACTTGGTGTCGTCTCAGCTGCGCTGATGCAGCTGCGCAATTCGTGTTGACTGAATCGCTCGGAGCTTCGTTTACCGCGGCTTGGGTGGTTCAGATCAACGGCACCAACGCAGCCAATTGCGCTGCGCCACCATGCCCAGGTGATTACGACGGCAACGGCTTCCGTAACGGAGCTGACTTGGCGACCCTGCTCTCAGCATGGGGATCGCCAGCCGGCGACATCACTGGCGACGGACAGACCAACGGGTCTGACTTGGCGACCTTGCTTAGCGGTTGGGGCGTCTGCCCAAACTGACCTGACCTCGGTTTCGATCAGTTTTCCTAGTACGAACCCCCCTCGGCCCAAAGGTCGAGGGGGGTTCTTTTGGATGATCGCTTACTGGGGTTCGGGCAAAGCGCCGCAAAAAAGACCGCAAAATTTGTGCCGCTGCGCTTCTGCAGTATGTTGCGATGCACTCTCAAACGCTTTGGCAACGTGCCGAGGCTTTGTGACGTGTTTTGTTCCCGTTCAGCAGTATGCAGTCCACGGAGAAACCGCCTTGAAATCTCAAACCACATCGATGCTTCTCGCGACATTTGTCGTCGGCACAACACTCGTCCTTAGCTCATCAGCCTCTGGTCAATGCTCAGTCGTTCCACCTCCTGGTTCGATTGTCTCGCCAGACGGATGCGGCGCAACCGTTGATTCCAACGCTGGGTGCAACATCACTCCAGCCGTCTTCACCGATCTCGGATCGATCGCCAGCGGCAGCGTGACCCATGTCTCGGGCCAGATGGGAAGCTTCACACCAGCGGGCGGTACCGCCGGAAACAACAACCGCGACCTTGACTGGTATCTCGTGACCGCGCCAGCAGGAAAGCTTGAAGTCTCGCTCTCGACGGCAAACTCGACGGGCGTGCAATTCGCTAACTCAGTGATCTTCATAAAGGCCGGTGTCGATGTCGCCGCCCCGTGCACTGGAGACTTCGATGTTGGTGTTCAGAGCGCTCTCTGCCCACACGTGCAGTCGATCACATCGGGAGCGGGTCAGCACATGATCGTCGTCACTGTGCCGTTTGAACCAACTGCGACCGCGCCGATTTATGCCTGCGGTACCTACTTGATGACTCTCACCCACACGCCACTCGCGTTCGCTGTCTGTGGAACATCCACAGCCTTGTGCACGGATGTTCATTCCACCGGTGGATGCAATATCGCATCGTGCTGCGAGACAGTCTGTGGTTTCAATCCTCTTTGCTGCGACATCGGTTGGGACGCAGGTTGCATCACAAACGCGGTCGATCAGTGCGGTCTCTTCGTTTACAACTGCACATCCCCAGCGGGCGCGCCTGCCAATGACTGCGCAACGGCATCCCGAATGATCACGATTGGTCAACCAAACGTCATCGTTGATAACACGGGAGCCGGCACAGACGGCCCCGGCCCAGCCGTTGGTCTTTGCGGATCGGCGATCGGTAAGGACTTGTGGTTCACGATCAAGGCTCCAGCCAATGGCGCGTTGACCTTCACCACATGCGCTTCCGGAGACGCGACGACAGATTCGGTTGTCGAGTTCTACGGACTCGGAACAGATCCGGTCGTCACCGCGGCTCGTGCTGCGCTCATGCCCGACTACGTCATTGGTTGCATCGATGATTCATGCTTAGATCCAGCTGGAACGGTGATTATCGGCGGCGCAACCGCAGTGACTCTGATCGACGCAGTCGCAAATGAGTATTACCTCGTTCGCGTGGGTGGCTGGTACGACCCGACCGTTGGCGGCGCCGACACGGCAGACACCTTCGTGCTCACCATCGACACATCGTTTGAATACGTTGTCTTCTCAACTGGACCCCAGCACTTCATCGTCTCGACAGCAGGTGTCAATACCAACGTCGGCCTGAGCTCTGGTTGCATTGCTGCAACTTCTCAACAACGATGGCTTGCCCAACCATTCACAGCGCCCTCGACTGCGACAAGTTGGAATGTCACACGCATGACCGTCAAGGGATTTGCGCCAACCGGTGTCACCAATTCGACGATGAACTACGTGATCTGGAATCGTCTGACTGGGAATCCAAAACCAGTCGCCGCAGATCAGCTGATCGCTGGATCGGTTCCGATGCCAGTGGGCTACGATAATCCCGTCGACGATGCAGCCAATGCATCGCATGACATCGACGTCGCATTCAGTTTGCCAGCAGGAAACTACTACCTGACCGCTTACGCATCGAATGCAGCGTGTGCGACGACGTTCTCCAACTTTGCATGGTTCGTTTCGGCATATGACGGAATCAATCTGATTGATGCGACTGGTCCGTTCGCATGGCGTTCTGCAAGCTTCCCAACTCCAGGATTCGTGCGTTACACCCTTGCGGGCTACACGATGCAGACTGGGGCAGATGCGAACGACATGTACAACACGGCGTTCGACATCTTTGGTTCACCCGTTGCTGCGCCTGCGTGCGTTGGTGACTACGACGCCAACGGCTTCCGCAACGGTGCGGATTTGGCGACGCTGCTCTCTGGTTGGGGATCGCCCGCCGCCGACATCACTGGCGACGGACAGACCAACGGGTCTGACTTGGCGACCTTGCTCAGCGGTTGGGGTCCATGCCCCTGAGTGTGAATTCACACTGACTCTTTGCGATTGCAACTCCCCCTCAGTCGAACGACTGGGGGGGATTTTCTTTTGGAGGTAGGCTTCCCCGCTCTTCGCCCCGCCCGCCGTCCACACCCCAGCCGAGCCCATCAAAGGAGACCTCGTTGTCAGGAACACGCAAGAAACTCGCCATCATTCTGGGAGTCTTGGTCGTTATTGCAGTGCTGGCTGGACAATCCATTTGGACCGCCGTTCAGATGATTTCGGCGGCCTCTGGATTTGAGGCTCGCTCAGCGGCGGTGCGGCAGGGGGCTCTGCTTGAGACTGTCTCTGCGCCTGGATTTGTTGAGCCAATCGCCAAAGTGGACATCTCTGCGCAGGTCTCAGCGCGCATCACCCTACTTCCATTTCGTGAGGGCGATCTTGTAAAGAAGGGTGACGTGGTTGTGCAACTCGATGACCGCAATCTCAAGGCGGGTCTTGAATCAACCATAGCCCGGCGCGATGGAGAGCGGGCGCGACTCGAGGCTGAGCGGGCGCGTATTGAGGGTCCAATGCAATCGCTTGAGAATTCGAAGCGCATACGCGAGAGGCAGCAAAAACTCTTTGAGACAGGCGACGTCGCCCGCCAAGCGCTCGAAGATGCAACCGTGCGGGTCGATGAACTCGGCGCATCGATTGCGGCAATGCGCAAAAACATTAGTGCACTCGAGAGTTCGCTCGCAGCGGGCGAGGCAGAGATCGAGCGCGTTCGACAAGAATTGTCTTATGCGACGATGCGTGCGCCCATCGACGGAGCGATCACCAGACTCAACGCCGAAGTTGGCGAGCTAGTCGTCGTTGGCACGATGAACAACGCTGGAACGGTGATCATGACTATTGCTGATCTCGGACGAATGCGAATGCGCAGCCAGGTCTCAGAGTCAGACATCGCCAAGGTGGTCGAGGGACAGCCCGCAGAGATCTTTATCAACGCCTTTCCCGGTCGTTCGTTTCGGGGGGTCGTCGAAGAAGTTGCGTTACAGCGCACCGCCACTGGCATGCAATCGGCCGCTGCAGCGACGCAAGGATCAGGCACATTCAAGGTGGACGTGTCAATCGACTCTGAAGGGGTGCGCATTTTTTCGGGACTCGCCGCGAATGTGGACATAGCAATCAAAGAACACCGCGGTCTGCTCGTGTTGACGCAGGCGGTCGTCGAACGCAAGCGCGATGAATTGCCGTTGGCGCTGTCAGATTCGCCAGCCTTTACCGCTAGCCAACGAGTGGTGCCAATCATCTTTCGCGACGTAGACGGAATCGCAACAGCAACAGCGGTTCGGCTTGGAGCGAGCAGTTTGACCGAGACGATTGTTGAGTCAGGTTTGGAAGTTGGGCAACTGGTTGTCGTGGGCCCGTACAAGACCCTTGAGCAACTTAAGGGTGGCGAGGTGCTTCGCACAGATGAAGTGCCCACCGGCAGCGCGGCGCCTAAGTCGGAGCTCTCGGTCAAGGTCTCCGGATGACCTGCGCATGATTTGTGTTCGCACCCTGCGCAAGATCTACAAAATGGGCGAAGAAGAGATTCACGCTTTGCGTGGTGTGGATCTGGACATCGGCAAGAATGAAATGGTGGCGGTCATGGGTGCATCGGGCTCTGGAAAGAGCACTCTTATGAACATCATCGGTTGTCTCGATCAGCCAACGGATGGCACCTACGAACTCGATGGTCAGCGCGTCTCGCAGATGTCTGAGGCGGCGCTCGCACTAGTGCGCAACGAGAAGATCGGTTTTGTCTTTCAGTCGTTCGAGTTGCTAGCTCGACAAACCGCACTCGAGAATGTTGAGTTGCCGCTCATCTACTCGCGCGAAGTCGGTCTCACGGGGCGCGAACGCACCCGTCGCGCCCTGCAGGCGCTTGAGCGGGTGAAACTCTCAGACCGCGTGACCCACCGTCCAAGTCAGCTCTCGGGCGGGCAGAAACAACGGGTGGCGATAGCGCGAGCGATCCTGAATCATCCGGCAATTCTGATGGCCGATGAGCCAACTGGAAATCTCGACTCGGTCACGACCCGCGAGGTCATGGGCATCTTTCAACAGTTGCACGCCGAGGGGCAGACCGTGCTCATAGTTACCCATGAAAATGACGTCGCCTCATTCTGCCAACGTGTGATTCGACTGCGTGACGGGCTCGTGCTGAGTGACCTTCCGATCGCGCAAGACCTTGCAGGACGGCACTGACCCATGATTCTGAGCTCATACTTCTATTCGCAGGCGATCAAGTTGGCATTGAGCCAGATCTGGGCGAATCGCAAACGCAGCTTGCTCACCGCACTGGGAATCATTGTCGGCGTCGCGAGCACAACGTCAGTGATTGCGGCGTTGAGTGGACTCAAGGCAAATGTTCTCACAGAGTTTGAATCGTTCGGCGCGAATCGGATCTATGTCTTTCCAGATCGTCCCGACGACAAGCCGCGAAACCTCTATCCACGCGAGAAGATTCGCATCAAGCCCTGGGAGGTTCGCGAGATTCAGAATTCGTGTCCATCGCTGCGGGCGATTACTCCAGTCACCGAGTTCGGGGTCTCAGTTGCGAGTGAGCAGAGAGAACTCGAAGGAATCACCGTCGTTGGCATCTGGCCAGACTGGCACGAAGCTGAGAATCGCCAGGTGATTGCTGGGCGCATCTTCAATCGGATCGATGAGTCGAATGCGCGGCAGGTCTGTCTTCTGAACGAGGCGGCGATCGACGAACTGCG
Organism: Phycisphaerales bacterium; assembly: GCA_009691705.1. Lineage (GTDB taxonomy): Bacteria > Planctomycetota > Phycisphaerae > Phycisphaerales > SM1A02 > F1-60-MAGs104. Next base: position 3,833 of record SIAR01000026.1, on the reverse strand, counting down.
CCTGCCAGCAGATGCAGTTGGATCGCACGTTTTACTCGATGGCCGTCGATTTCTGGTGGTAGGGGTAATCGAGACCCTGCAGGCGCGCATGTTTGGCGATGGTGGCAACACCGCAGAGATATTTATCCCATTCGCGCTCGCGATGAAGTTGCAATCGTCTGACATATTCATTCGAGTTACGGCACTCGCTCGAGGTACCGAACTCTCCGAAGAAGCGCGTTCAGAGATCACCCAGACGATGCGACGCATTCGGGGCATCAATCCAGGTGATTCTGATACGTTTCGTGTAGTTGCGATTGATCAGTACATCGAGCAGTTCAAGTCGCTCGCGGCAGGAATCACCGCGATCGCAGCTGGAATCGTCGGCATCAGTTTGCTCGTGGGCGGAATCGGAATCATGAACATCATGCTTGTCTCAGTTTCAGAGCGCACCCGAGAGATTGGGCTGCGCAAAGCGGTGGGGGCCACTCCTGCGGCGATCATGATGCAATTCTTGCTCGAGGCGATGGTGTTGTGTTTGGCTGGTGGACTCGTCGGCGTGATGATCGGCAAGGTCTTCGCGATCGGCTTGACGATGATTCCCGGAGCGCAGTTGCAACACGCCGATGTTCCGCTCTGGGCTGTGATGCTGAGTTTCGCCTTCAGCGCACTCGTCGGGCTCGGCTTTGGATTCTTTCCGGCGCTCAAGGCGGCGCGGCTCGATCCCATTGAGGCACTTCGACATGAGTGACAGCGCGTATCTTCGCGTGACGTGCGCACTGCTCGCGTGCGCCATCCATTGTGGATGCCAAAACGAGCTCTTCTCGAAAGATGAAGAGATCACTGGACCGCGCACGAGCACGAAAGAGATCGGTGGATTCGACGCGGCCTCACAGTCGGAGATTGCGCCGCAGTCGCTAGCCGATGCAGTCGCGCAGGCCCAGTCGCAAGAATTTACTCCACCGTCGTATGCAGAGAAAACCGCAGTCACTATCGCTGACGTGCGAACGATGGCGCTTGCGAACAATCTCGACCTGCGCGTTGTGCAGTTTGACCCTGCGGTGGGTGTCACCCGCGTCGACGAAGAGCTTGCGAAGTTCGAAGCGGTGTTGAACGCGTCGTACACCAAGAACACAACCGGACTTCTGACGCAACTCGAAGAGGGTGTGTCAACCAATGCGAGCAATGCGACGCTTGGGGTGAGCGTGCCGCTCGCCACGGGCGGCACGATTTCAACTGGCACGCTGATCAACCAAGCCGATCTGGAGGCGAGCAGTTTGCCAGGCTATGAACCGTACGAAGCGGGCATGCAGTTTTCGATCTCACAGCCGCTTTTGCGGGGGGCAGGCATTCGCACGAATACGACCTCTATTCGCATCGCCAAGTATCAGGGGCGGATGGTCGATGCGCGCACAAAGTTGCAGACGATCCGAATTCTCGCGGATGCAGAAAAGGCGTACTGGAATCTCTACCGCGCGTCGAAGCAACTTGAGGTGCGCATCTCGCAGTTTGAAGTCGCGCAGGCACAACTCGATCAAGCGCGTCGGCGCGTCGAACAAGAACTTGCGCCTGAACTCGAGGTCATCCGCGCCCAGAGTGGCGTGAGTTCGACCATTGAGCAGGTGATCGTTGCCGACAACATTCTTCGACTTCGGCAGCGTGACCTAAAGAGGTTCATGAATGATCCGCGACTGCCAGTGGAGAGCCCAACATCGATTGCACCGATGACTGACGCTGATCCGGTGAGCCTGCGATTCAACGATCAACGACTCGTCACCGCCGCGATGGCTGGACGAATGGAATTGCTCGAAATCGAATTGCAATTGCTCGTGGATGCAGAGCAAGTCGATCTCGCGCGCAACGCGGCGCTGCCAAACTTCACAGTCTCGTATCAGTATCAATACCTCGGCGATAGCACCTCAGTTGGATCGGCCTACGCCGTGCTTGGCGATGGCGATGGCTACAACCTGACGGTGAACGCTTCGGTGCCACTCGGCAATGAAGCGGCTAAATCGCGCATTAGTCGGGCGATCTTGACTCGTTTGCAGCGACTCGGCACCCGCGAAGCGCGTCGGCAGGCGATTACGCAAGAGGTGTTGAATGCCGCCGACACGGTCGAGAACACGTGGCGGCGCATCTTGGCCGCGCGATTGGAATCGGTCTTGGCTGGCAGAACACTCGATGGAGAGCGACGCCAGTTTGCCGTTGGGCTTCGTACGAGTACGGATGTGCTCGACGCTGCCGCGCGCGTCGCAGATGCGCAGAGTCGCGAAGTCGATGCGCTAGCGGGATATCAGATCGCACTGATCGACCTTGCTTTCGCAACTGGGACGACTCTTGGAAGTTCTGGAGTCGTGTTGCCCGAATCGGTCGATCCTGCAACTGTTCGTTAAGGTGACTCGGGGTCGATTGTGCGTGCATTGAGCCCGGTGCGCAGCGCAACAAAGGCGCGCCATCCCAAATCGCGCAGTCGAAGGTCGCACGCTTCGTCGTTCCACAAGACTCGCAGCGCTTCTTCGATCGCGTGATCGGTCTGGCGGCTGATGCGAACGCGATGGTTCACGAGTGCTGAGGCGATCGTCAGGGCGTAGTAGGTCGCGGCAAGAGAACGGTCGTCGGCGGTTTCGCCGTCGATACGCAAGTGTTTGAATGCCTCCTTGAGCGCATTCAATGTCGTGAGCGATGTTCGCGCATCAAGCAGCGCAGTAATTGGATCGTTCAGCGCTGGGTCGACCTCTTGCACGAGCCAATTGATCAACATCTGGGCGGGAGTGCTGTCAGGTGCACTGGTCGCCTGCAAGACCCACTTCAGCGGTTCGGCGGAAGAAGATCCAGGATCTTTCAATGCCCGCTCCGCTCGAGTGCGGCCAGCAGTGCGGAAATTTCGCGCTGCACGACATCAGGATCATCATCACTGTGACCGAGTTGCGCCATGAGCGCCGCCGTGAACTTTCGCTTCATGCGCACGAGCGTGTTGGCGACTTGCGATGGCGATGAGAGAGACCAGCGCTTTATGAATTCGTCGGTCGAGACTGGCTCTGCACCATCGCACATCGGGCGCATCAACCGCCGATCGAAAATGTCCCAAGCGGCATCGAGTCCACTCGAGAGCGCCTGTTCGCGCACTGTCTGCGCCGCCTGATCGATGAGCATGCGAACCCACTCGCAATCGAATGCCACCTCTGGGTCTTGCGACTTGGGATCAGCGTGGGAGAGTCCATTTCTGTCATCGTTGTCGAGCGCAACGACGCTTCCGGATGAAGGGTGGCGAGTCGATGCGACCCGGCGGCGCAGTTCGTCGTAGACGTAATTGCGAACAGCGGTGAGTAGAAGTGATCGAAACTTCCCCCGTGCGGGGGCAGCATGGCCAAGCAGATTTCGTCCGAGCATGACATCACAGATGAATCCTTGTGTGACATCTTCGGCTTCGGCGGGTGAGATTCCGCTTTGCCGCACGAAGGCGTTGATCGCCGGCCAATACCGCTGCGCGATCACATCACGACTCTGATAAGCCGTTGGCGAATCGGACGCCGCGTCGAGAATCGCGCTCCAGTTCGTGTGGCTCGCGCCTGCGGAAGAGTCGTTGGATCGATTGGTCAGTGGCAAAATTGGATCCAGTGAATCGTGATCGGAGCGAGCCGAATCGGCGGGGAGCGCTACCGCATAAAAACCTCAACCAGCGGGGAGCACTCCCGCAGAGAAACTAGTGGAGCCGAGGGGAGTTGAACCCCTGTGTCGATCCAGATGAAAAGCCGCATCTACGCGTGTAGCCGTCCATTCCATCTCGGTCTGCGCTCCGCTGGACGGCGTCGTGCAGCAGACCTTGGCACGCAATTTTCTCGTTCCGCTGCGGC